>NZ_DBTD01000009.1:387168-726878 GCF_002306875.1 Spongiibacter sp. UBA1325 | reverse complement strand
GCCGCAGAATGGCGTCTCACTATTTGGGTCAAACGCACTACAGATCGCATCCTGACCGTCGGTTAAGCACTGCTGCGGATTCGACGCATCGTCACAGAGTTCGCCCAAAACCTCCTCTATCTGCGATGGAAATTCCGGCTCACCCTCCAAGGGCAAGAGGCACTGTGTTTCAGGGTCTTGGTCGGCACACGCCTGCAGCTGGCTAAAGACCTCCTCAAATTGCTCTGGATTCGGGGAGAAATCCTCGTACGGCAGCGGGCACGCTGTGTCGGGGTCGCCGTCAGTACAAATTGCAAAACACTGCTGGTAGGTACCGGGATCCGCTGGATCACAAACCGCAGGCGCGGGAGCAACAACGACGCTGACATGGTCGTCTGCACTGAATGCGCCATCACTCACTGTTACTTTGAATGTTAGGGTTCTTGACTCGCTAACATCTGGTGCCGTGAAACTGGCAACCTTTGTATCGGCACCGGTGAGCTGGATATCCGTATCGTCAGTCTGCTCCCAAGAATAGCTAAGCTCGTCGCCATCGGCGTCACTTGAAGCACTGGCGTCGAGAGTGACACTCTCGCCGGCTATAGCATTTTGGTCATCGCCTGCATTAGCAACAGGAGACACATTTTCGGGCTCGGTATCCTCAGGACTTACGTTGATCGTGATGTCATCAAAATCGGTCGCCGATTCGTTATCCGAAACCGTCAGGCGAAAACGCAGCTGAGTAATTACGTCAACGCTCGGCGCCGTGAAACTGGCCTCAGCGGTATCGCCATTTTGCAGCGCAACACCATTGCTAACCGAGTTTCCATCCTCGTCGATTTGCGACCAGCTATAACTTGTTATCTGACCATCCAGGTCTTCACTATTACTGCCGTCGAGTACAACAACTTCGCCTGACTCAACATTTTGGTCGACACCGGCATTGGCCACAGGCCGCGCATTTCCACCACCACTGCTGTCGCGCACTAGTACAGCAACGGTATCGCTGGCTCGGTCGCCATCGTTGTCAGTCGCCGTTAATGAAAAATAAAAGATTCTGTCTTGATCGACTTCCGGCGCGGTGAAGCTGGCCGTTAAGGAACCGGGATTATTGATTTCGATGCTGCCATTAATCGCAACACCATTGCGGTCAGTCTGCTGCCAGAGCGTGCCCGTGACATTGCCGTCGTTATCTTGCGCACTTCCCTGCAGGGTAACGCTGCCGGCTTCAGCAACGACCAGGTCAGCACCAGCACTGACGATAGGCAGCTCATTGATATTGCCAGTGCGCCGCTGCTCTTCAGTGTCTTTTACTTCGCTTCGAGCCGCGTCCTCGTCGACAATATTACTTTCACTGCAGGCGGGTATCCCTCTCGCCGCTTTTACTTCGCAGATAAATTTCACTGCCGGTTTATCACTGTCGGCAAACATATCCGGGTCAGTGAAGTCGATGCTATTGACGTAAGCACTAACTTTTTGGGCTGCCTCTGACGGAATTTGTATACCGTTGCCACTATCGCCATCCACGTCCAGAGACTGGAGCAGGCGCGCCAGGTTTACGATCGCCGGAAAGTCATCCAACACCTCATCAGTGCTGCTACCACTGTTCGCCGCTGCCCGAGCACCATCAACAAGATCCAGCAAGGTAATAATGGCGGCCCCTTGCGCACTCCCTAGCGAAAGCCCCCCAAGCCGGAAGGAGACAGCGTCGCCCTGGCGGTAGGAAAATACCCCATTCACATTGGTGAGACCGCTGATCGACGAGCTGCTAACGAAGCCCGCACCCTTAACCGGGCTATCTATCAGCCGCCCCTGTTCGATAGGTTTAGGTGATGTCGTACCGCCACCAGAATTAGAGCTTGAGGAAGAGGAACCTCCGCAGGCAGCAAGACCAACGGACAATACCGCAATGGCAAACTTTGATAATGACATATGAACCCCGGTTGGGCCGGAAGGCCTGTTTCTTCTTGAAACACTCAAAATGCCTACCTGCGCAACCAAGGCGAGGTCTGACATTTCATTATTATTTTTCTAAACTTTTACGTTAAGTTGCACAGCAGGTCAAGAAGTGTGCCGTAGCACCAAAGAGGAAAGGTTATTTCTGTGAGCCAATCGCACAATCGTGCGGCGGGTGTAACAAAGTGGCGGCGTGTGCGTCACACAGGTCGATATGTAAGACCTTAACATTGGAGACAGTATGACAGTACAAGCCGGCGACCGTGCCCTACCCCTACGCCTGACCGCCATAAATGGTGAGGAGTTTGACATAGCCAGCTTAGCAGGCCGACCGTATATGCTGTCGTTCTTTCGCTTTGCCAGCTGCCCTTTTTGCAATATGCGGGTTCATGAACTGGTAAAGCGTTTCGATGAATTTACTAACGATTTTACGGTGGTCGCGGTATTTGACTCGCCGCTGGACAACCTTCAGGAGCACGCAGCTGACCATCACGCCCCCTTCCCAATTCTCGCCGATGAAACCGGCCAATACTACGAGCGCTACTCAGTGCAACGCTCAATACTCGGGGTTATAAAGGGTATGCTGACGCGCATGCCCACAGCGATACGCGGTATGTGCAAAGGCTATGTGCCGACTACGATCAAGGGCAATATGACAACCATGCCAGCCAATTTTTTAATTGACCGCGACGGTATTGTTCGCGTTGCTCACTATGGCAAAGACGAAGGCGATCACCTGCCCTTCGATGACCTGCTGGCGTTTTGCGCCACCCAGGACAACGCCTAGCAGTGTCTCAAGTCGTGGCGGTTTCGCTCGCGAGTATGCCGGGAGATCGCCTCGTAGTCGGCGAGCAGGATGTCACTACTGCGAGCCGGCTTGGCGCACAACTGGCAGGCAATCTGCGGCTTGGCACTTATCTCAAAACTGTCCTGAAGTGAGAAGTCGCCGGTAATGTACTGCCGTCCCTCATCGCTCAGGTCCAGCGGCGGCGAGCCATAGTACTCGCCTCGAATCTTGCCGGGGCTAACCGCATAGCGGCAAAAGCCAACGCCAATAAATTCAGCCGCAGACCAAATTTGCGGGCCATTTTCATCGAACAGGCGAATGGAAGCGCCACCCGTTCCCACCAGCACCTGCACATAACCAAGGGGGTTGGGCAGCCCCAGTCCCATCGGTTTGGAGCGCTGATAGACATGGTCGTGCCCCACCGCTAACAGGTCAACGCCATAGCGCAGCATAATGTTCTCTTCCAGTGCCACCAACGTGGGGTTAGCCGGGCTGCGACCGAGCTGATCAGTCCAGATCGTGTAGTGCTGCATAACAACAATAAAGTCGATCTCACCCCGCGCTCGACGCAGTGCAGCCTGAGCCAGGTCGACCTCAATATTGATAATTTCTTCAACGAGGGTGCCGTCGTTGATCAAGGCCCCGGCCGTTGTTACAAGAAAATGCACGCGGTTGTAGTCGAAGGAATAGAACGAGCTGCCGGGGCTCCCCTGACCAATCACCGAACTCAATGGTTTGGGCGGGTGGGTAAAGCGGTTTTTAAAAGCCTCGCCACCAAAATCTTTTTGCTCGTGATTGCCCGGCGCTGTCATGGTAATGCGGCGAGCCAGCAGCGGCTCCATTTGCTCAAACCAGGTATCCCAGATTGGCTGGTCGCCATTCGCATAGCTGAGATCCCCAGCAATCATAATCAGGTCTGCGGGTGTTTTTAGTACTTCGGCCGTCAGTTGCTGGGGCAGGTCACCAATACCGTGGTCGCCAAAGTGGATAAAGCTCCACTCGTCCCGCGGCGACGGCGCAACCACATACACCGGAGACCAACCGCCCTCATCTGACCCCACGCGGTAACGCATGGGTTTTTCAGCATCAATCCCCCCTGCCGTTGCACGGTGAGTAAAACTCTCCACCCCCGGCGTTTCGTCGGCACTCGCATCGACGAAGTGCTCGAACACCTGCTCGGCGATATCAGCTTCGCTCATGCCCTCTTCAACCACGCCAAACTCCAAGCGAGACTGCGGCGGCTCAAGGCCATCGGTAAACCACGTTACCGTGCGCGAGGTGTGGCTGTCGCCAACAAAGCTGAGGTGCAAACCTCTTGGCGGGATGGGGCCGGGCTCAGCGCTATCGGGTATCGGCTCAGGCTGCGGGTCCGGGGGAAGTGGCGAATCGACAGGGCCGCTGCTTGATGAGCTGCCCGAGGAGCCCCCACACGCGCTTAGAGCCAAACCTGCCATGCTAACCGCCAAAAAGCGGCGACGACTTAAACTGCTTGAAGACACAACGGCTCCCCCCGATATCAATATCGCGGGGAGTGTAGGTGGCCAATATGAAAATCTGGTGACAGCCCAGTAACTGCCACCGGGAAACGCGATTTAGAAAAAGGCCTTAAAGTCGACACCGTAGGTGAGTGGGTCAACAATGCCCACGTGGTAGGTGCCCAGTACATCGCCGGTTAAACCGCCGGGCTGCGAAACCCGCTCGTTTTCCAAGAGGTTTTTACCCCACACCGCAAACTCATAGCCCCCTGACGGAGTGATAAAACTCACGCGGGCATTGAGCAGTTCGGTATCATCGCCGTAACCGGGGACACGGTTAAACTCATCCAGGTGGTCCTCGTTCTCGCGGTCTGTATTCTCCTCGTACACATAGTCGAGGTGAAACAGCACGGTACCCGCAGCAAGCTCTGGCGACCAATCCAGGGTAAGCGTGTATTCCTGAGGTGTTGTCGCCGAACGATTGTCGGCGGTAACAAAATTACCCTGCGCATCGTAGTGCGCCTCGCGGCTGGACTCCTGCTCGCGGTAGGTATAAATCACGCCAAAGCGGAGCGACTCGGTGGCCAACCAATCTAAGGTCAGCTCGACACCGCTGATATCTTCATCAGTGTTAATCACCGTCGGCACTGCCGCGCCACTGCCCGGCTGCTGCGACTCAATAGCCTCCTGACGGTCGTCGATGGTCATTTGGAATAACGCCAACTGCGTTCGAATCGTCGTGGCTAAAAAGTCGCCTTTTATCCCCAGCTCATAGTTATTAACGACCTCTGGTTCCAGAGGAACATCCCCCGAGCCGGGGTTTAACGAGTCGTAGCCACCAGACTTGTAACCCGTAGAGTAACTGGCGAAGGCCATCGCTCCCTCGGCCAGCTGATAGTTCGCCACCAGGCGGCCGGTAATTTTGTCCCAGCTTTCGCTGGCACGCTCAACACCATTGGTGTTGAAGAAAAAGTTTTCCCCTTGTAATTGCGACAGCGGGAAATCGGTAAGCGGTGCATCCCAGCTGAACTGCTTGTCATCTTTGCTGTAGCGCAAACCGGCTAGAATATTCAGCCGGTCCGTCACCGTAAAATCGACGTCTGAGTAAACGCCGTAGTTTTCAAAGTCACCGATATTGGTCATCGTCTCGGTAACATAATTACCGGCAATCACCCCTCCGATTAACGAGTTGAGCACGTTGGCGGGCAGGCCCAACATGTCGGAGGCCAGCTCGACAACGGCGCCATAACTAAAGGTTAACGCGGTGAGCTGGTAGGTATCTTCGGTGCTGTAGTTAACACCGAAAACCATATCGACATTTTCCAGTGCGATATTGAGCTGCGCTTCTAGGTAGCTGATATCGGAATCTTCGACGTTGTTGGTATCTACATAAACATCTTCAACGGCAGTACCGTCTTCATCTTGCAAATTATAGGTTTCAAATTCGCGGTGGCTAGCGATCAGGCTTAAGGTACTGGCATCGTTCACATCAAACCAGAGTTTGCCGACCACGCCGTACATATCGCGACGCTCACCAGGATTGCGCGCATCGGTACTGACTTTTCTATCCGTTGGGTCGGGAAAGTCCGCGTATTGCTCGCTAATTCCCATCATCGCCTGCGGGCCGTTATCGACCTTGTCGTAATCGGCAGACAGCTGCATACGCAGCCGATCACTGGCCTGCCACAACAGTGATACTTTGGCGAATTGGTTATCCTGCTCTCGCGGGTCTGGCCGCGATGGCCCCTTATTGTCGACCACCGCATCGCGCTGGTTGTGCAGAACATTGACTCGCAAAGCCAGATTGTCGCTCAGCGGCACATTCCCCATGCCCTCAATGCGAACGAGGCCGTAATTCCCGAGTTTCGCGGAGAGGAAGCCCTCGCGCGCTTCAGGGTCTGGAAGGTTGGAAACGAAGCTGACCACGCCTGCTGCGGCATTACGCCCGAACAGCGTGCCCTGCGGGCCTTTCAAAACCTCGACACGGTCCATATCTGAAAATGGCACAGTTATCGCCGCGCGAGGAAGGTAGACACCATCCAAGAATGTGGCGACAGAGGGATCGCCACCGGTGCTGATGTTAGAGCTTTCAATACCGCGGATCACAAAAGAGGACTGGGTAACACCGCCAGCATCCTGAATGTTAGTCCCCACTTTCAAGCCTGGAATATAGGCTTGAATGTCGGTCATGGTTAAGGCCCCGGTATTTTCCAGATCCTGGGTACTGAAGGTATCCACGGTTACCGGCACCGTCATGGCACTCTGCTCCCGCTTCTGCGCGGTGACCACAACTTCCTCTAGGGCGAGGTTGTTTGCCGCCTGCGCGCCTGTTGCCACTAAGGTCGCGGCGATTGCTGCGCCTATTCGCGCTCGATGCCCTGCCTTCATGCTTTACCCTCTTCGCTTCTCACCATGCTGCGCGGCGGCTTGCATTCGAAAAGAAGAGCGGCGTTCTGGCGACGCCGTCACAACTCACAAGCCTCGGTCGTTTACCTCGTACTTTTTAATCTCTTACTTCTCAATCTCTTATTTCTCAATCTCTAGCATATATTCTGCCACTTTGCGCCTTAACTCCTCCGATAGATGCGACTGAGTTGGCATAGGCGGATAATCCGGGCGAATCTTGTGTGGCTCAGCAATATAATTGGCAATGCCCTCTGGGTTCTTGTGGTACAGGGCTTGAATCGCCAGCGTGGGCGGCCCAATCATCCGCATATTATAGGCGTGACACCCCGCACAAATGCCTTGATAAAGCCGCTTAGTACGGTCCTCATCATTTTCGATTTCTCGTGGCGGTGCACCATCAGCAAGCAGGTAGGTATCAATATCGTGCGTATTAGTTCGCTCGCACTTGCTCCATTTCTTTAAGCCAAAGGTGATGTACTGTTCTTTTTGCAAGATGCAGTTATCCGGCTCTTGAGCAGAACCGATATTGGCAAAAACATCCGGGCCACGGCGGGTGAATTGCGTGAGCATGGCCGCCTTAATTTCGGGAACAGGATCAGTGCCGTTGTCATACATTAGATTATCGAGAATGGCGATGCGATCCGGGTTCGGCTCAGATTCGGGGTCGGAAGCAATATCGGTAACAAAGCCAAGATCGGTAATTACGATACCCGCCGTCGTGTTACCAGAAATGATATTACCCTCGACGATCACATCATCCGCCGCCATGATAACCACACCGATACCGCGCGGCACCTTGGCAACAATCGAGCCCGGCGCACCGAAATTTTCGGTATTGTTATTCACCACAAAGTTGTCGCGCAGAATCACATCGTAGGCGGTTTTAATCGGTAAGCCAGGGGTAATGAATACCAGCAGACCAGCCGTATTGTTGTGAGCATAGTTGTTTTCGACAATCGCATGCCGGGTGTTTTCAATTTCAATCCCCGCCACGTTGTCAAACACTTCATTGTGGCGAACCACGACGTTGTCACACATGCCAACGTAGATCGCCGCATCCTCGATGCCACTGAGCACGTTGTATTCAATCAGGCCGTTTTTACCGAACTGAGGGAATATGCCGTAGACGCCGGTATCGATAACCCGGTTATAGCGGATGATGTAGTTATTACCGGCCTGCCCCATAATGGCATTGCCTTTGTAATGCTTAATGGTCAGCCACTCTACGGTAACGTCGTTACCGGAGTACAAAATCGCGTCATTGCGTTTGTGCTCGCCGTCGAGTACCGGCCACTCCCCCTCAACCACCACGCCGCGCAGGGTGATATTGTCCTTATCGATATAGACGCTTTCTTTGTATGTACCGGGGTGAATTAAAATCACATCCCCAGGCGCAGCCGCGTTCACTGCCTCCTGAATAGATTGGCCATCTTTCACGGCAAGCTCGGCGGCAATGGCCGCGCCTGAAGTGATTAACAAACACAGCCATAGCGCCAACTTGGCAACGGGCTTTTTCATGGTTCTGCTCCTTAGGTTTTCTACCCAGGCATTGATTGCTATCAATGGCTTCCCAGTACTGGCGTCAGCCCTGACGGCACGCGTTCGGGCAGTGTCGGCATATAGCTTTCGTCAGTCAGTGTTTTCATAAAGTCGACGAGGCGATCCAGCTCCTCATCGGTGAGATTCGGCTCCCAAATATGCCAGTGCAGGCTGAGCTTCTCGCCGGCGGGTACAGCGTGTCCCCGTCCGCCGTTATAAAACGCCGTGGCATCGCGCAGCGTGGCAAAACGCCCCGAGTGCATATAGGGCGCCGTCAGCGCAACGTTGCGCAACGAAGGCACCTTAAAGCCGCCACGCTGCGACGCATCGCCGGTCACGCCCTGCACGCCGGGGTCAAGTGCTCGCCCGTCCGGCTCTGGCGTCCCCAGTACCGCAACCTGCTGGTTAGTAAACAGCGGCGGGGTGTGACACTCCGCGCAGCGCGCCACAAACGAGCGAAAGATGTTCATCCCCTCAATTTCCTGGGCGTTGAGAACATCGTGATAGCCGTGGGCGTAGAGGTCGTAACGGCTGTTTAACGACACCAGGGAAGACTCAAAAGCGGCAATCGCGGTATAGATCTGATCCAACTGAATCGATGCATCACCACCGAAGGCCTCGGCAAATAGCGCGGGGTAATGCGCCGAGGCGCGAAGATCGGCCAGCAGTTGTGCCGGGCTGTTCGCCATTTCCACCGGGTCGTAAAGGGGCCCCTGCATTTGCGCCTCCAGCGAGTCTGCCCTGACATCCCAGAACAAGCGCTTAAGAAAACCGACATTCCACAAACTCGGCGCCGATCGCTTGGCAAGCTGCCCTCCGGCGCCAATGCTCAGTCCACGTCCATCGGCAAAACCCTTACTCGGATCGTGACAGGAGGCACAGCTCAACTGGTGATTACCCGACAGCACCGGGTCAAAGAACAGCAAGCGGCCGAGGTCAATTTGCTGGGGGCTAAAGCCCTCTCGCAGCGTGGGTAAGCCGGTTTTCAGTCCGCCCACACCACTTTTTTGCAACGATCGGTAATCGCGATACAAGCTCAGCAAATAGCAGCCGCCATCGCGCAAGGTAAAACCCGCCGGACAAAATTCATTGAGCTTCCAGGTTTGCGCAGCGTGGACAGCCGGCAAATAAAGCAGCAGCACGAGGCAAGGCAACAAGGCCCGCGTGTAAGCACTCATTGCTAGTCGGCCAGTGACTGAATATACGCCAGCACATCGCGCAGTACGGCTTCGTCTGGCAGGGAATCCGCCATCATCGCCATCTGGTAGCCGTATTTATCGGCTTCATCCGCACCGCGAATACCGTCTCGAAAATGAATAAATTGACGCTCTAAATACCAGTCATCAACCCCCGCCAGAGCAGGCGCTTGCAGCAATTCAATCCCTTCAGCCGCGGGGCCATGACAGGCACCACACAGGTTGCTGTAGTAATCGGCGCCGCGTTTTAGGTCGCCGCTGAGCGTCGCTGCTGCCGCCTGACTTCCCATCGCCGAGATGTATGTCACGACCGCGTCGACCGCCTCGCTGTCGGGTAAGGTCTTGGCGATTGCCTGCATTTGTTGGCCATAGCTGTCTTCAGGATGGCTGCCGCGCAGCCCCGAGCGATAGGCCTGCAACTGGCGCGTCAAATACCAGCTCTGCTGGTTGCGCAGCGACGGCGCGCCCAGCGACTGGTTACCCTGTGCCTCATCGCCATGGCAGGCCACGCAGGCCTGATAGAGCGCCTTGCCATCTGCACCCGCTCCCTTGGCCAGCAGTTGCTGAGCTGCCGCTGCGGCTTGTTCGCTATCGGCCGATGGCCCCTGGTCAGAACTACACGCCACGACGGCAAGCGAGCAAAGCACCACCGCCAGGCGGCGATAGCGCTTGAAGTTATGCAAATTGAAATGGCCAGACACACTTTCCATGGGGCGGCTCCGTAATCCTATGTAGAACTGGCCACGACGAGTGGTGCAGGCCAGTATTATTATTTTTATTCAGCATAGACCGTGCCATGAAAAAGCACAGCCAATACACACAGCAAAGTTTACGTGTATTACATTGACGATACCCGCTTCCGCCATGGCTGTTAAGCCCCACACACATTACAATCGCGTAAAAAATACGCCCACGGTGTATATTTCTAGAAATTTTCTATATTTTTCATTGAGATAAAAAGGCCCCTTCGCGAGGACAAAGGGGCAAAAGCATCGAAAAGGCCACTGAAAAGAGCGGTGTCTTTGAGGGGAAAACTAGCGATTCACTTGGCGAGCAGCGACATCGGGATAGCGCAACTGCCAATCGTTAATCAGTGCACGCTGGTCAATATCATCAGGGTGAAAGCCGCGACGAAATGCCTTCAAAAAGTGCGGCATTGCCTCCGTCATCAGCCCGCCCCGCCCCCAGAAAAAGCACAACGCCTGCCAGCGCTCACGCCACGTCACACGCCGGCCATCCGCCCGCAGTAACTGGCGCTGAAACACGCTGATGCGGAAGAAAAAAAGCATCAGCGACAGCATAAGTACACGCCTGCGCAGAAACTCACTGCCCACGTGGCGACGAAAGACATCGAAGGCCACCGCCTTGTGTTCGATCTCCTCAACCGCGTGCCATACCAACATGTCCCGAAATGTCGGGTCCATCTCGCCCAGTACCTCGGGATGACGCAAAGCGTGCTCAGCAAGCGTTGCGGTAACATGCTCAAGAGACACCGTAATCGCGAGTTGGCGCTGGGGCGACAGGCGTTTTCGCGCAGTATCGAGCAGCGCCTTTGCCCGTGCGGCCACCTTTGCCATAGGAAAGCCCTGGGCCTCTAAAGCACTGTTGAAGTCTTCATGCGCCTTGCCGTGGTGAGCCTCCTGGCCGATAAAGGCCCGAATGCGCTGTTTCAGCGCCGGATCGCTAACCTCGGGCTGGTAGTGGCGCACGGTATCAATGAAAAAGCGCTCGCCGTCGGGAAAGGTCGCCGACATCGCATAGAAAAAAGTCGAAATCAGCGGATTCCCACCAAACCAGTATTTGTCCATGGATGCGGGCGCAGGAAAGTGCATCCGCCGAACGGTAATCCCATTATTAACCTGCATTATTATTCTCCAACTTGTCGCGGCGCTACGCGCGCTCAACCACCCGACGGAAACTATGGCATAGTGCTTTTACTGCTAGCAGGTTAATTTCTCGCAGCCTCCGGTGCTTTAACGACACAGGACACGTAATGGACGCAGAACAACACGGCGACGGTGAGTATTCCATTTCCAGCGACTACCTGGTGACGCTCAGCGAGCAAGCTTTTGAGCGCGGCATGGCCATTGGGGAACTGCTACAGGGCTGTGGGCTGAGCAGCGAGGTTCTGCTTCTGCAAGACGTCAGTATTGGCCATCGCTCTTTTCTACAGGCTGTGAGCAACTTTCAGAAAATTGATAACAACCTGTGGTCGGCACTGGAAGGCGGCCGCCGGATGACGCTATCCAAGCACGGTTACCTGGGCTACGCCGCCCAGCATAGCCGCAGTTTGTCGGAGGCCGCGGACAAGCTGTATCGCTACGTGTCTACCCGCATTAACTTTGTCACCCTCGAGTCGGGACAAACCCACCCTGAAATAACCGAAGGCAGCGATCGCGCCATGCTGTGCCTCCGGCCACTCGAGCCACAACACCCTGCCATGCGCTATGTCTGCCTGTCTTTGCTTTCCTGCCTGGACACCTTGTGCCGACAAATACTTGGACGCGGCGCCGCGCACCTGGCTAGCCATATCACCATGCAGGGAGAGGCCCCAAACTGCGCGCCACCGGCGCTCCCCGGCGGCTCCAAAATCAGCTTTGGCGCTTCGGTTTACAGCCTGTCGTGGCCGAACAGCATCCTCGATCTGCCGCTTGCGACCCGCGACGCCGACCTGGCAAAACTGGCGGAAGCGCGCTGCGAAAATGACCTGCGACGCAGCCTCTCATCACAACGCCTATCGTCGCGGGTGCTCGCCCAACTGCAGCGCAGCCAGGGTGAGTTACCGACCATTGACGACGTTGCCGCGAGGCTCAATATGTCTACCGCGACCCTGCAGCGGCGACTGAAAACCGAGCAGTGCAGCTATCAGCAGTTAAAAGATGAGTTCCGGCAAAAGCGCGCCCGCGAGTTACTCAACCAAGCGGTAAGCATTGAGTTAATCGCCGAGCAGCTGGGGTACAGCGATGCCAGTAATTTTGCGAAAGCCTTTAAAAGCTGGACAGGATTCCCGCCCAGCGTCTACCGACAGCAACTCAGGAAAAAATCCGAGCCATAAAAAAGGCACCCGAAGGTGCCTTAGCTGAAGGATATCCCGCTTAGGGATTGTCAGTGTAGAGCGTGTAATCCCCACTGCCACTGTATGACTTCACACGCCAGCGGTAGGTGCCACTGGTGCCGTTGTAGGTCACTTCTTCGTTTGAGCTCGCCGTCTCGCTGCTGGCCACGCTCGACCAACTGCTAAAGAACAGGCGGCGGCTATATTTTTCCAGAATGAGATCGAAATCGGCATTTGCAGGGCCCTCTAGCAGACCATAGAACTGGCCACCATTGCTGGAGAAACCGCCGCTGCTCGGGCTGTAATCATTGTCATTACTGCCGGTGAGCGTGCCACTGGTTTGCTCACACTCAGGACAGGGGCCCGCGCCTGGCTCTTGCAAGCTCAGCAGCTGGCTATCTGTATTCTGCTGGCCAGCAGTGTCGCTCACAGTCAGCGTAACGGTAACGTCGCCGTAGGCTGCATAAGTATGGCTAACACTCGCGCCAGCGGCCGAGCTTCCATCGCCAAAGTTCCAGCTGTACTGCTGAATGCCCTGATCGTCAGACGATGCCGACGCATCAAAGCTACAGCTGAGTTCATTACAGCTATAGTTAAAGGACGCCACCGGCGGGAAGTCGACACCTTCACCTTGGGCAACCTGCAGCAGCAGGTTGGGAGAACCACTGCCCAGACCACTCAACTTATTGCTGGTACCGTCTTGCAATAGTGTGCTGAAAACACTGGCCGGCGCTGCGTTAGGGTTTTGCGACAGAATCAACGCCGCCGCACCGGCAACGTGTGGCGCAGCCATTGATGTGCCGCTGATGGTGTTAGTGTCGTTATCGCTCTGGTACCAGGCAGAGGTGATCGCCGAACCGGGAGCAAAGATATCAACGCAGCTTCCTTTATTGGAGAAAGAAGAACGCGAATCAGATGACGTTGTTGAGCCAACAGTCACCGCTTCAGCCACGCGGTTAGGTGAACCGCTACAGGCGTCGGTATTGTCATTACCGGCTGCCACCACAAAGGTAACGCCCGCATTAATCGCGCCTTTTACCGCTTCATCCAAAGCGGTACTGTTGCCGCCGCCGAGGCTCATGTTGGCAACTGCTGGTGCTTGATGGTTTGCCGCGACCCAGTCCACACCGGCAATAACACCGGAGTTGCTGCCAGAACCGTTACAACCCAGTACACGCACAGGATACACTGTGGCGCCCTTTGCCACACCGTAGGTGCTGCCCGCGGCCGTACCGGCAACGTGGGTGCCGTGACCATTACAGTCATCGGTATCTTCAGGGTCAGTACTGCTAAAGAACAAGCCGCCAGAGGCGGCAAAGTTACGACCTACACCTGTACGGCCGGAGAACTCATTGTGACTGCTGCGAATACCGGTATCGACGATGTAAACGTGAACGCCACTGCCATCGGCGCTGTAAGAGTATTGATTATCCAGCGGCAGCGAAGGCTGGTCGACACGATCCAGTCCCCAGGTCGCGTTATTCTGAACCGCAGCAATCGAGACGGTCTGATCCTGCTCAACCAGTTTTACCAGGGGATTCTTGGCCAGTAAGGCCGCCGCTTCCGGGCTCATTTTGGCCACGAAACCGCTGACCGCATTTTGATAAACACCCAATAGCTGACCACCCACTGTCGCCAGCAACTGATCCACCAGGTCTGGCAGAGGCAGCGCCCCAAGCAAACTGTCTTCTGCTTTTTGCAACAGCACAATGTATTGACCGTCGATCGGCTCACCTGCGGTCAGGTCGTCAGAGACCGAGGTTTCAAAGGTGCCTAGCTGCTGAACGTCGTCTTGCTGCGCGGCACTCTGCAGGTTCGCGTCATCGCCCGAACCACCACTACCGCCGCCACATGCTGACAAGCCAAAGGCCAGCATCGAGCTCATAATCAGCGCTCTGTTTTTCATCATTGAAGTGCGTCCCCAATCAATTTTTATATTGTCCCAACGAAAAAACCCGATCCTTTCTTCGGGCCAGCGACGACTATAAACAAAGCGCGCTTACGCAAACTGTTAACTGATGCCGATTGGAGAACTGGCGCGACTCAATTGCCTCGTTTTGTGACAGTGATCAACAAATGCCCTACCAGCGGGCGAAGTGATCTTCTGCAAAACCCCACTGCCCCGACAATTCCAATTCCTCGCCAGGCAGGCTAATGCGACCATAGTAGCGGCCAAAAAACTGGGTAAAGTTTGAAGCGATCACCACCGCGTTGCGCTTTTCACTGCGCTGACCCGCTGGTTCAAAACGCAGATCCAAGATGCCATCTTGCGATCGCATACCCCACGGCGCCTCGCCGTCTTGGCGGTCAAAGTCGAACACGACGGTGCTGAGCTTCACCATCTGATCATCCAGCCACAGCGCATTTTCGGTATAGCCCGTATCATTCACACCGGCGACTAAATTAAAGCCGATGCGACGGCCATCACTGAGGTGGGCTGACAAGCTTCCCCAGTTCCAGAACGTCTCGCGCCGCATATAGCCTGCGCTCCAATCCACTCCCGCCAGCGCCGACATCGCCGCGAGGTCGTAGTCGCGCCCCCGCCACCGCACGCTACCCGACACCGGCCTGGCCGTGGTTTTCTGGGTGTACACCCAGCCCGCATAGCCTGCTCGCGTGCAAATCGATAACGGTTGATAGCCCTGTTCTTCATCGATGATTGCGTCGACCTGCAAACCACTGGCA
Organism: Spongiibacter sp. UBA1325; assembly: GCF_002306875.1. Classification (NCBI taxonomy): domain Bacteria; kingdom Pseudomonadati; phylum Pseudomonadota; class Gammaproteobacteria; order Cellvibrionales; family Spongiibacteraceae; genus Spongiibacter; species Spongiibacter sp. UBA1325. Next base: position 711,800 of record NZ_DBTD01000009.1, on the reverse strand, counting down.
AGCGACACAGTGAGGTGGCGTTGGCCGGGCCCGGCGACAATCTTTACGCTATTTTTCCCCGAGCAAAAATGCGCCTCGCCGTTATTGGGCTGAGTGTGAATGGCCGTTTTCAGACCCAGGGGCTGAACAAAGCTGAACTCATCGTACTCACCGCTATCCGGCGCATAGCAATAGACAAAGGCATTGCTCACCCACTTCAGGTCGACAATCGCCACGCCAATTATCAGCTCGTCGCAACATAGCGATAAAAACTGGAATTGGTTGAAAGCGAAGTGGCGCGCCAACTTGCCGCGCGGCTTATCCATTGCGTTGCGCAGGTCGTAGTCGCGGTAATTGATATCGCCAACAGGCCGCTCGAAAACGCCAAAATGAGGCTGCCCATTCGCCTTGATTAACGCTGCTAAATCACCCAACTTCACTTCTCCATCGTCAACGGCTATGCCCTTCTAAACGGCGCCTATGGTAGACCAAAGCGCCTGAAGTCAACAGCTGCGACATGGTCATCATTACCCACAGCCAGACGCGCGGCGTTATTATTTTCGATGAGCACTGACCAGAATTTGCCCCGACGATGCAGCAATGGCTAAGCGACGCTAAAATCAACAGCCGCAAACACCGCGTAGAGGTGCTTGGAAAATGCCCCTAAAGCCTATATCAATCCGCTGGAGTCGCGTAATGTCGGCACAATGCTTGTCCAGGGAAGCGCCGAATCACAGTAAAAAAACACAGGAAGCACTATGAAGATTTTGATGGTTCTCACCTCTCACGACCAACTCGGTGACAGCGGCGAGAAAACCGGTTTCTGGCTGGAAGAGTTTGCCGCCCCTTACTATGTTTTTCACGATGCGGGCGCCGACATTACGCTGGCATCACCAGCCGGTGGGCAGCCTCCACTCGATCCCAAAAGCGCGGCGGCCGATGCCCAAACCCCGGCAACAGTGCGTTTTAATCAGGACGCCGACGCTCAGCAGCGCCTTGCCCATACGCAGCGCTTAAACGATATGCGCGAACGCGACTTCGACGCAATCTTCTATCCCGGCGGCCACGGGCCACTCTGGGATCTCGCGGAAGACCCGCATTCAGTGCTGCTCATCGAACAGTTTATTCACGCAGAGAAGCCCGTCGCCGCGGTCTGCCACGCGCCCGCCGTCTTTCGCCACAGTATCGCCGCGAATGGCGAACCCTTGGTCAAGGGCAAACGCGTAACGGCGTTTAGCAATAGCGAAGAAGAGGCGGTTGGGCTTAGCAAGGTGGTGCCCTTTTCACTGGAGGATATGCTGAGCGAGCGCGGCGCGGTCTATCAAAAAGCCGAGGACTGGGCCAGCCATATCGTCTGTGACGGCCTGATCTTTACCGGCCAAAACCCCGCCTCCTCGGCGGCCCTCGCCGAAGCCTTGCTAGCCCATCTCGCTAAAGGAAGCTAGATGCCAGCCCGGCGCGACAGCATGCGCCGGGCAGCCTACAATAGTGGCGACATTCTAAGAACCTGCTCGCCATGCGTGAACCCACACGACCAGCCACTCCCCCGCCCTCCTTTTTGCACGCCTATCAGCAAACCGGCGCTGCTTCTGAGGGCCTGATACGCCTGAGCGCGGAATTTGATAGTGCGGCGTTCTCACCCTCTTTATTTGAGCAGTGCTCACTGTATTGCCCCGACAATATTGCCGACTCAATTACCAAGCGCCAGGCAGAGTTCTTCGCTGGCCGCTGGCTGGCCAGTCAGGCTCTGGTTCAGTTTGGACATCAAAATTTCACCGTCTTAGCCGATGAAAAGCGCTGCCCACTTTGGCCGGCCGGCACCGTCGGCAGCATCACTCACAGCGACAACCAGGTTCGCTGCGCCATCGGTCGAGCCAGTGTGTATCAGACGCTGGGTATCGATATTCAGCCCTCGCTGAGCGAAGCCGCAGCGCAAAAGCTGCAACGGCGGATTTTGTCACCGAGCGAAGTGCAGTTATTGGCATCGAGCGCGTTGCCCTTCGCTGTTGGGGTCGCGCTGAGTTTTTCCGCGAAGGAGAGCATCTATAAGGCGCTCTATCCCATTGTGAAGCGCTATTTTGGCTTTGCCTGCGCTCGGCTGGTCGCGACAGAGGCTTGCGCCCAGACATTGCGGTTCACTATCGACGACGAGCTCTCTTGCCTACCCGGCTGCCCCCGTGAAGTCAGCGTGCGCTATGAGTACACCCAGGAATTTGTGTACACAGAAGTCGCGCTATCGAGATAACCGCTAAACCAACAGGCGAAAAAAAGGGCACCCTAGGGCGCCCAAGTAGATGCTGGAGAAGCATTTGCCCCGTAACCCGGGGCGAGGTATCACAGTGCCAGCGGCTGGCTGACCACTGGAATAGGGGGAAGTAATTCGATTTCGGCGCTTAAAATGGTGCCGCCGTCGCTGAAGTAGGTGGCCAGCGATGCGGGGTCATCTTTTATGGCACCCAGCAGGGGGACAACTGCAAACAGTGTGTCGGGACCAAGGCCTGAGCCGATGGTCGTTAGCGACTGCGGGTCGGCAACAACACCTGTGATGAAGCCTTCAACGGCACCCACGGCCATTTCCACTTTTGCCAACGTCGCGTAGTCAGCGAGTGCTGGAATATCGATAATCGCGTCCAGCCCGGGAATACTCAGGTCACCGGTACCTACTGCTGCGATCTGCGCCAGTGGCAGGAAGTCAGCGCCGGGCAGTCCGCCAGTGCCCAAACCATTCAAGATACTCAGTACGGCATCCACACCGGGTAATTGCGGCGTTTCAGATGACAGCAGTGGCAGCGCGTCCAACAGGTCACTCAGCCCCGGAACATCGCCCGCACCAGCGCCGCCCATACCACCTATGCCCAACACGCCAACGAGGGGCAGTGAATCCAGGCCGGGTAGACCACCGCTACCAATATTGCCCAGTACATCGGGGAGTGCTTCCAAGCCTGGCAGCGGCAACGCGTCTAAACCTGGTAAGCCTGCGCCAGACAGGCCATCCAGGCCCGCAGCGGGATTCGTCAATGCATCGAGAGGCAGCGCGCCGATAATAGGCAGGCTGCCAAGGCTTGTAAGCAGACCACCAAGAACAGGAATTTGTGCCGCTTGGGCATGACTAAAGCTGGATGCCGCCAGCGAGACGCTTAGGGCAAGGCCATTTCTTAAACCGCGGAAAGACATGGTAAAGACTCCGTATTTATCATTTATTGCGAGACGTGTCGTTTCGAGTAACCATCAACGGCACGATCCTACGCGCAAGCTCTGCAGCAAAATTTGAACTCGCTCACATTTGACAACATCGCCACATATTAAATGCGTTATAAATAAACACTCTGCTATCAGTGAGTTATTGCGGGCTACATTACTATGCACAACTACGAACAGTAATACGTAGATACCCGTATCTTAACAAGTGTTTACCTATATTTTGAAGCCTATCGCAATGAAACACACCCCCGACTTTGCGCCGTACCTGAGCGCGTTAGTGAGCGCTATTCCTGACCAAATTACACATTGAGATCGCCTTGCCATAGACTGCATGGACAAGCCCTTATTGACGGCTACCACGCTTTCAATTTGCGCCTTATAGCCGCACTTACTGCACCGAGTTCGAAGGACACACCAATGACCGCATCACCGCTAAGCCAGCGCACGCACTACCGTTGGTTTACCCCAATCACCACCCGCTGGATGGACAACGACGTCTATGGTCACGCAAATAACGTGAACTACTATTCGTGGTTCGACACAACCGCGAACCGTTATTTGATAGAGGCCTGTGGACTGGATATTCACCGCGGCGAGCAAATCGGGTACATCGTTCACAGCGAGTGTTTCTACACCTCTGCTGTGGCGTTTCCAGACGAGCTGGAGGGCGCGCTGTGCGTCAACAAACTGGGCAATAGTTCAGTAGAGTACGGCGTAGCGATTTTCCGGCGGGGAGAAACCACCGCCGCCGCACACGGCCGCTTTACCCATGTGTTTGTCAATCGACAAAGCGAACGCCCCATGCCGATCGCCCCAGCGCTTAGGCAGGGCCTGGAAAAAATTCAACGTGAGGCCGAACCATCGTGACTACCACCGCATTTCGTCAATGCCGACCTAGCGATAGGGAAAAAGCCCTACCGCTTATCATCAGCTCCGGCCCGGAAGCGTTCCACTACGTGTTCTGCGACCGCCAAAGCGAGCAACTTACGTCGTTTCTAGAACGCGCCTTCATCGCCAAAGGCAACGAATTCAGCCACGATCAACACCTCGCGCTTATCGACAACGACCAGCTGGTGGCCGTGGGCGCACTGCGCTACGCAGAACAAACCAATCGTTTCACCCTAGCCGCGATGCATCTGATTTTCGCCCACTATTCACCACTGGCGGCACTGCGCACAGCCTGGCGCGGCCTGCGCACCGAGTCGGTTATCAAGCCGCCGGGTAAAGGTGTCGCCTTTATCTATCAGCTTGCCGTGTGTCCCGAACAACGAAGCCGGGGCTTTGGGCGGCGAATGATCGCCGAGCTGCTATCCCGCGCCAGGCAGCAAGGCTACCGGCGCGCAGGCCTCAATGTGTCGGTGGAAAACCCCCGCGCCCAAGCCCTGTATGAACAACTCGGGTTTCGCGTTCAGCGAGAATACAGCGGCGAGCTGCGCAGCCCCTACGGCTACGTACCGGGCCAGCGTTATATGGAGTGTGAACTTCACGCCACCAATCAATAAAGGAGAGCAAGTATGCAGTTGCAGCGCGCCGATCTGCTTCGCGACAACAACTACATTAACGGCCAATGGCAGGCTGCCGCCAGTGGCCGGCGCTTTCCCGTAGAGAACCCCGCCAATGGCGAGAAACTGACAGAGGTTGCCGATGGCGGCACCGCCGACATGGACGCCGCCATCACAGCAGCTGACGCCGCGCAAGCCGCCTGGCAAAGCGAAACACCTAAAACCCGCGCGCAGATTCTGCAGCGCTGGTATCAGTTGATCATTGAACACCGCCGCGATCTCGCGGCGATTCTCACCGCCGAACAGGGCAAAGTACTCGCCGAGGCGGATGCTGAAATTGGCTACGGCGCCAACTATGTTGAATGGTTTTCTGAAGAGGCCAAGCGCATCGATGGCGACATTCTCGCAGCCCCGTCGCGCGACAAACGGCTACTGGTCATCAAACAGGCTATTGGTGTGGTTGCGGCGATTACGCCGTGGAATTTCCCCAACGCCATGATCACTCGCAAGGCCGCGCCGGCATTGGCGGCGGGTTGCTGCATTGTGATCAAACCCGCCCATGAAACGCCGCTCAGCGCCCTTGCCTTAGCGGCCCTGGCCGACGAGGCCGGCTTCCCTGCCGGGGTGTTTAATGTGGTCTGCGGCACACAGGCCAGCGACATCGGCAGCGTGATGACAAGTAGCCCATTGGTGCGCAAAGTCAGCTTCACCGGATCGACCCGCGTCGGCAAAATTCTGATGGAACAGTGCGCCGCGACGGTTAAAAAAACGTCAATGGAATTGGGCGGCAATGCGCCATTTATCGTATTTGACGACGCCGATATAGACGCCGCCGTCGCCGGCGCCCTGGCGTCTAAGTACCGCAACGCAGGCCAAACGTGTATCTGTAGCAATCGCATTCTCGTGCAGGATGGCATCTACGATGCCTTTGCCGCGCGCTTTGCCGCCGAAGTCCAACAATTCCGGCTCGGCGATGGCCGCGATAGCGATGCCACAATGGGGCCCCTCATTACCCGCCAGGCGTGCGACAAGGTCACCGCGCTGGTCGACGATGCGCTGTCGAAAGGCGCATCAGCCATTACCGGCGGACGACGCGCCAGTATCGGCGAGCATTTCTTTGAACCGACTGTGCTGCGCGATGCCACGCCAGCTATGCGGGTATTTCAGGAAGAAATTTTTGGCCCGGTGGCCCCCTTGTTCCGCTTCGAGGATGAACAACAAGCGATCGCGCTGGCCAATGACACTAACTACGGGCTCGCCGCCTACTTTTACACCCAGAATTTAAACCGCGTCTGGCGGGTGGCAGAGGCCCTTGAGTACGGAATTATCGGCATTAACGAGGGCGTCACATCGAGTGAAATGGCGCCTTTCGGCGGCATGAAGGAATCGGGGATCGGTCGCGAAGGGTCGAAATACGGCATCGACGACTACGTTGAGCTGAAGTACCTGTGTCTGGGTGGCCTGGACAACTAGCGGCAATCTTCAGGCAAAAAAAAGCCCCCAAAAGGGGGCTCTTAGCACGGCCGCTACACTTAGACTTCTGGGTCAAAAGTAATCGGCATGGCTTTAATGGTGTTGATGAAGAACGAGCGCATGTAGGTAACATCGCCGGCAAACTTGGGGTTACGCAAGCGTGGAATCAGCTCTTCAAAAATAATATTCAGCTCCATGCGCGCCAGGTTCATACCCAGGCAGAAATGCTCGCCGATACCAAAAGAACGGATCTCGCGGCGCATATTCGGCAGGCGCTTAGCGCGGTGAATATCGAACTTCATGGCATCATCACCGTAGGCGTCTTCGTCGTGGTTGACTGCATGGTAGTGCAGCACAACTTTGTCGCCTTTTTTGATGTTGTGGCCATTCCATTCGATGTCCTGAGTGGCGGTGCGGCGCATCGCGATGAACGCGGTGTTGTAGCGCAGCATTTCCTCGACCGCATCGGGGATGTCTTCAGGGTGATCCACCAGGTGTTGCAGCTGCTCGGGGTGCTCGATCAGCAGGCGCATACCGTGAGCGGTTGCAGTACGAGTACTCTCGTTACCACCCACCATAATCAGGATGAACATCCAGGCGAACATTTCCTCGTCGACTTTTTTGCCGTCAACTTCACCATTCAGCAAGGCTTCAACCACGGGGCTGGTGGGGTTTTCGCGCTGTTTGGCAGCCAGTTCAGCAGCGTAGGCAATAACCTCAAAGCTGACCGCGTTAGCTTCATCGCGGCTGGTCGCCAAGTCGGGGTCATCGGCGAAGGCCATGATGTTAGTCCAATCGAAGAACTGCTTGCGGTCTTCCTGGGGCACGCCCAGCAATTCCAGAATTGCCATTAAGGGCAACTCGGCAGCCACATCTTCAACAAACTCACACTCGCCTTTCTTGGCAACACGGTCAATGATTGAGCGCGCACCTTTGCGCAGCCACTCTTCCATATTTGCCACTGCGCGCGGCGTGAAAGCATCGCGAACAATTTTGCGGTACTTCATGTGCTTGGGTGGATCCATGGCGATAATGATGTTTTCGTGCATCACCGCTTGAATCTCTTCCTCACCTTCGGGCACTTCCATCGGGAAGGGGCCTTCAACGTTAGATGAGAATAAATCCGGGTTTTGCGAGACGAAATCCAGCGCATCACGCTTTACAACGGCCCAGTACGGCACGCCATTTTCGGGGTCATCCATGTACACCATTGAACCGGCTTGGCGGATCTTCGCCAGCTCTTCATAGGGCATACCGTTTACGTAAGTATCCAGACTGAGCAGGTTGGTAAAGGGACACTGGCTCATAATTGTTTTCCTCAATTACGCCCGGCACGAGGGCTTTTTTCGATTATTTACCGCGTGACGACCCGGGAACGTGGTCATCATTAACCCCAAAAGTAACAGGTCATTAACCAAATTTCGAGTTCATAAACGGTCAGGCAAATAACTTTATCGGCAACATTAAGATAGCCCGCTTTTATAGCACCAGCGAACAGAATCCCCGATAATGCTGCCTTTCGCCAACACCGAGACAGCACAATGACCCTGCCTACCCTGCGCCTTGCCAAAAATGAAGAACGTCGACTGCGCGGCGGCCATCTGTGGATCTATAGCAATGAGGTCGACAAACAGGCCAGCCCACTGAAGAGTTTCCAGGCCGGGGAGCAAGTGGTTGTCGAGTCATCCCAGGGCAAAACACTGGGCGTGGCGTATATCAACCCGCAGTCGCTGATCTGCGCGCGGCTGCTCAGCGGCGGTCAGCAGCCCTTTGGCCAGGCAATGATTGAACAGCGTATCGCCCAGGCATTGGCACTGCGTGAGCAACTCTTTTCATCGCCCTGCTACCGGCTTGTCTACGGTGAAAGTGACCTATTGCCGGGCTTGGTCGTCGACCGCTTCGGCGACCACCTCTCGGTACAGTTTAATACCGCGGGCATGGAAGCCCTGCGCGAGCCGGTGCTGAAAGCGCTGGATAAACTGCTGTCTCCGGCGTCAATTTTGCTGCGCAACGACGCCTCGGTGCGCAAGCTCGAGGGCCTGCCCAGCGAAGTGGTCTGCGTCCACGGTGAGTCGCCGGAAGACGTTGAATTAACGGAGAACGGCGTGCGTTTCCTTGCGCCGCTGAGCAGCGGCCAAAAGACCGGCTGGTTCTACGATCAGCGCCCCAATCGGGCTTGGTTACGCGACATCGTTAAAGATAAGCGGGTACTGGACGTCTTCAGTTATGTGGGCAGTTTTGGTGTACAAGCCGGCGTTTTTGGCGCTCGCGAGGTCTGGTGCAACGACGCCTCCGAGCTCGCTCTGGAAAAAGCCCACGAGAACGCCGCGCTAAACGGCATTGGCGAGCGCTTTAACACGCTTCAGGGCGATGCCTTTGCGGCGCTCAAACAGCTCAAGGAAGACGGCCAACGTTTCGATGTCATCATCGTCGACCCACCCGCGTTTATTAAACGCAAGAAAGACCAAAAAGAGGGCATTCTCGCGTATCGGCGCATCAACGCACAGGCCATGCGCTTACTCGAACCCGGCGGCTATCTGCTATCGGCCTCCTGCTCCATGCACATGCCTCGCGAGTCACTACTGGATATTGTGCGGGCGGCCTCACGCCATATTGACCGCCACGCTCAAATACTGGCCGAAGGTATGCAGGGCGCCGACCACCCCGTACACCCGGCGATCCCCGAGACCCGCTACCTGAAGGCCGTACTGAGCCGTATCTGCCGCAGTTAGCCCTTTCGTTCTCTAGGGGGCGGGATTTGGCTGGGCAGTGTGAATGGCCTCAATACCTTCCATTAGCGCATCGCTGAGCACGAGCTCAGCGCTGTCGATATTGCTTTTTAGCTGCGCCATTGAAGTTGCGCCGATAATATTGCTGGTGACGAAAGGCTGATTTGTTACGAATGCCAGCGCCATCTGCGCAAAGTCTATACCGTGTTCCTCCGCTAACAGCGCGTAGCGCTCGGTCGCCACGGCAGCCTGAGGATTGTTGTAACGCTGAAAACGCTCGAAAAGCGTAATGCGGGCATTTTCGGGCCGTTGCCCGTGACGGTATTTGCCACTGAGCATGCCGAAGGCCAGCGGTGAATACGCCAGCAACCCCACGTTTTCACGCAGGGCGATTTCGGCCAGCCCCACTTCAAAACTGCGATTCAACAGGTTGTAGGGGTTCTGAATACTCACCACCCTTGGCAGGGCATAGCGCTCGGCCAGGCGCAGGAAATTCAATACGCCCCAGGGGGTTTCATTGCTCAGCCCCACCGTTTTTACCTGCCCGCTGGCCACCAATTCGCTGAGGGTTTTCAGTAATTCATGCTGATTCGCTTCGACGTCGGCGTTATCGCTGCTGTGGCGGTAGCCCAACTTACCAAAAAAATTGGTGTCGCGATTTGGCCAGTGAATCTGATAGAGATCGAGGTAGTCGGTTTGCAGACGCTGAAGGCTGCCTTCGAAGGCCTTGAGCAGGGCGTCGCGATCCAGCCCTCGGCCGCCGCGAATATGTGCATTGCCGGGGCCGGTGGCTTTACTGGCAAGCACCAGTTGGTCGCGACCTCCGCGCTCACTCAGCCAGCGACCGATGTACTCCTCCGTGCGCCCCTGTGTTTCCGCCCGGGGCGGCACCGGATACATTTCAGCGGTGTCGAAAAAATTGATCCCACGCGAGCGAGCATAATCCATTTGCTCGAAGGCCTCGTCACAGGTGTTTTGCTCGCCCCAGGTCATTGTGCCCAGGCAGAGCTCACTGACCTCGATAGTGGAATTTCCCAGGGGACGCATTTTCATCAAACACTCCTTTTGTATTTTTGCGCGAATAATTCAGCAACAGGGCAAGGCGCCGTCATCATCAGCCGTACTGAAAGGCAGCGACACGCCGCAGCCTTCAAAGATGCCATAGTGGCGGCCAAAGTCGCCCATAAAATCAAAGTGCTCGGCAAAACGGCTGTCGGCCAGCATTCGCCAGGTATTGCCACACACCGGAAACACCCGACCCACTTCAATAATATGGTGCTTGTCGAGGACAAAGTTCACCGGCGTTTCACGAATGCTGCCACGGTAGCGAACCGCCTGGCCGTAATCTTCACAATCGCTTTCCAAATTATCGAGATTGAACAAGCGATAGGTCGCCGAGAAAAATTCCACGCCAGCCGTTTTTGCTGCAACAGCCGGGTCGGTCATTTCCAAGGGGCGGTCTTCGACTAACCGCGGGTCGGTAAAGCCCTGCCCCTTGGCGAGTTGCACAAAGTCGTTCCAGTACAGGGCGCCGCCCAAACACTCGCCGTAGAGCAATGGATCATCGCGCATTGCCTCGGGAACACGCCGATTGGCGTAAACATCTGAAAAATAGAATTCGCCGCCGGGCTTCAGCAGCCGCTTCACCCCCGCTAACACCGCGGCTTTATCGGGTGATAAATTAATCACGCAATTGGATACCACCACGTCGAAGCTGGCTGGCTCCAGGTCCAATTCGTCCAGGCGCTCAATATAGCCTTGGATAAAGCGCACATTATCAAAGCCGAATTGTTCAGCGTGCCAGGCCTGGGTATCGCGCGCGACCGCTAACTGCTCGTCGGTCATATCCACCCCGACTACCTCGCCCTCCGCCCCCACCATTTGCGCCAGGGCGTAGACATCGCGGCCGCTGCCGCAGCCCAGATCAAGCACGCGCCGCCCCCGCAGCTCCGTGGGACACACCAGCCCACAACCGTAGTAGCGCGACAACACCTCGGGATGCAGCTTGGCCAACAGCGGCTTGAGCCACTCGGGCATGGCACTGGCATCGCAGCAGGCGCTGGTCTTTAAGTCGTCGGAGCTCTGCAGCTGCTTGCCGTAATAATCTTTAACAATATCGTGACTGCTCATCGTGTCATTTCCTTACAATGCCCCACCGCAACTACTGCCCTGCCCCGCTGTACAACCATAGCAATGCCCCGCTACGCGAATTGGCTGCCCTTGCAGCGTTGTAGAAAGCAGGGTCGTTAAGTCAGCGCGCTGATCACCGGCACTCGGCAAGCCGAGCCCCAGCTGCTGGTTAAAGTCGCAGTCGTACAGGTAACCCTGCCAGTCAACGCTGACCAGACTGCGACACATCACCGACGATAAGTTGGCCTCGCTGTAGCTGCCTTTTAGCAGTGCGAGATAATCGTCGAATTGCCCCTTGGAGATAAGCGTGGAGCCGAAGCGCTGAATGGGCATATTGGCCAGCGCAAACAGCGAGTTAAAAACAATGCCAAAGTGCGCCATGAGTTCACGCCGATAATCGGCCTCCAAGCGCTGCTGATTCGGCGGCAGTGTCGGCCCCTGGGGGTTGTACACCAAGTTGAGAACCCGCCCGCTGCCGCTCTGCCCGTAACCCAATTGGTTGAGAGTCTGAAGGCCTGCAATACTTTTATCGAACACACCGTCGCCGCGCTGGGCGTCGACATTTTCCATGGAATAACAGGGCAGCGACGCGACAACTTCTACATCGTTGACCGCCAAAAACTCGGCCAGCCCTTCCTGCTCTGGCTCAAACAAAATTGTCAGGTTACAGCGATCAATCACCTTTACCCCGAGTGCCCTGGCCTTAACAACCAGCTCGCGGAATTGCGGGTGAAGCTCTGGCGCCCCACCGGTGAGGTCCAACACCTGAATATCGCGCGCGCGGAGTACATCGAGCACCAGGGCGATATTGTCCTCGGTCATCATCTCGGTCCGCGTCGGCCCCGCATTCACGTGGCAGTGCAGGCAGCGCTGGTTGCACTTGTATCCCAGGTTCACCTGTAAGGTATCAATAGCGTGGCGATCTATGGCGGGGAATTCGGTCAGCTCTAACAGCGGCAGGGTCTCTTGCATAATTATCCTGTTTATCAACGGTAAGCCGGCTGGGCACATGCAGCCTCTGCTCATAGTTTCACAAGCGTGGCCTTTGTTACAAAATTCGTCAAAAAATGCGCCGCAGCATGTGCAGGCTTACGCGCCAATGCCAGTGACGGAGCAAGCGGCCAGCAAAAAGCAGCAGAATTGCCGAGGGCCGGCGCTGCGATCGCAGGAATTCGTTCAATAATCCACCAATTGACGCGCGCAGAGCCGGAAAATTGATTTATAATGCGCGGTTTTTACGCGACGAGAGCAAAAGCCAATGTCAGCAAAAGTTGCCCTAATCATGGGCTCCAAAAGCGACTGGGACACCATGCGTCCAGCCACCGAGATCATGAGCGAGCTAGGGGTCGAGCACCACGTGGAAGTGGTTTCCGCTCACCGCACCCCCGACAAGCTGATGAGCTTCGCCGAAACAGCCGTCGACAACGGCTACTCGGTGATTATCGCCGGTGCTGGGGGCGCAGCCCATCTACCCGGTATGGTGGCATCGAAAACCCGCCTACCGGTATTGGGTGTGCCTGTGCAGAGCCGCGCACTGAATGGCATGGACAGCCTGTTATCCATCGTGCAAATGCCCAAAGGGATAGCCGTGGGCACACTGGCTATTGGCACCGCGGGGGCGTTTAATGCCGGCTTGCTCGCCTGCCAGATTCTGGCCACCCACGATGCTGAGCTGGCCGAGCGACTTGAACAGTTCCGCAGCAAGCAGACCGACACGGTTCTCGACAATCCAGACCCCCGGGAGGCCTAATGCAAACTGTTTGGGTATTGGGCGCCGGTCAATTGGGCGCCATGCTACAACAGGCCGCGTACCCGCTGGCGCTGCGCGTTGAACCACTCGACCCCGACGTGACCGCGCTACCCAGCATTGGCGACAACGATATTGTTACCGTTGAGCGCGAACAGTGGCCGGAAACAGCGCTGACTCGCCACTTGAGTGAGCACCCGAATTTCGTCAACGCCGATGTTTTTTGGCGCATTGCCGACCGCTTCCACCAAAAATCTCTGCTCGACAGCCTTGACGTTGCCACGGCCCCGTGGCGCGCCGTTGAGCAGGACACCAGCGCCGACGAACTGCACCAGGCACTGGGCAAGGACGTATTACTGAAGCGTCGCACGGGCGGCTACGACGGCAAGGGCCAGTACTGGCTGCACAGTGACAATGCCGACGACGTGCCCGCGGCGTGGCAAGGCACCGCCATCGCCGAGCAGAAAATTCCATTCATGGAAGAGCTGTCTCTGGTCGGCGCCCGCGACAGCAATGGCAAGCACGTGTTTTATCCACTGACACTCAACCTGCACAGCAACGGTATTCTGATGGCGTCCGTTGCGCCGCTGTCTCGCGTGGATCACCTGCAGGGCCAGGCACAGGCCATGCTGGGTAAAATTATGGACGCCATGAACTACGTCGGCGTGATGGCGATGGAGTGCTTCCGGGTTGGCGATGAACTGATCGTCAACGAGCTGGCGCCCCGCGTGCACAACAGCGGCCACTGGACCCAGGCCGGCGCCTGCGTCAGCCAGTTTGAGATGCATTTGCGCGCCGTTGCCAAACTGCCGATCAAGGCACCCGAGGTACGCGGTCATAGCGTGATGATCAACCTGATTGGCATTGAGCGAGATACCCGCTGGATGGCGATTCCCTCTACTCAGTGCTACTGGTATGGCAAAGACGTTCGCCCGGGGCGCAAACTCGGCCATATCAATATCAATCACCCACAGCTGTCGGCGGTCAGCACGGCATTAGAGGCGTTGAAACAGCAGCTGCCGGAAAATTATGGCCCGGTTTTCGACTGGGTAGAAAGCCAGTTAACCTAAGGCGCTTTATTCTGGCGGCACACGCCTGGCCCAGCCGCTTGCTGGGCCAATTGTTGCGTTTTCGCGCCGCTGTAGCTGGCAACGCAGTAGGGCGTAAGGTAGTTGAGCAATAAGCGCGGCAGATCCGGTTCGACACCCGCCCACAGCACTTCACCCTGATTGATCACATTTAATATCGTGCCCACGACGGCAGCCACTTTCAGCGCGGTGAAAACGACCGGCCGCGACATTGCGCTGTGCCAGAACCCCATTCCACTCTCCTTAAACCATTCCCCGCAATGACGCGTCGCGGGACGCGGTGTTACAGCTGCCACTGCTTTTCTTCGGCAGCTTGTTGCCGCAAGCCCTCCAACATTTGGCTCAAGGCCAGCGAGCGCTCACCACGCCGGGTGAGCAAATACACCGGGTAGCTGAACTCGGGGGCGTCGTTCACACGGCGCAGCTGGCCACTGTCAAAGTAGGGCGCTAATACACGGCTGCGAAAATAGCCGCTGCCGCCGCTGGCCAACATCAGCTGCAGGGCCAACGGCCCGAGATTCACCCTACAGCGGTGTTGCTTTGCTCGCGGCAAACTCGCCTCAAATTGCTCGCGAAAGCCCGGCCCCCAATCAACCAGATAAAATGGCCCTGACCGCGATGGCGTTTCAGCCAGAAGGAGCTTTTCTTCCAGCAGCAATTCCACAACGTAGTCGCTGTGGTAACGCGGCAAGTGCACAAGCACGGCATCGAGCTCACCGCACTCTAACTTGGCCAGCAAGGTCTCGGCACTTTCGACACAGGCCTCAAACTGCACCCCGCCCAGTTGTTGCTGGGCCCACTGCAACCAACCGCTCAGCAAGGGATTCCACAGGCTGGTTTCGCCCCCCACCGCCAACCTTGCTTGCTCGGTAAGGGGCTCTGCTAGCGCGTCAACTGCCAGCTGCCACTCACTGAGCAAGCGCTGTGCATGGGGCGCAAAACGCTCCCCTTCCGGGGTTAAGCGCGCGCCTTTGCGGTTTCTCACAAACAGGGCACAGCCGAGCTGCTGCTCCAGGCGCTGCAAACGCACAGTCACCGCCGTTTGACTGATATGCAGGCGCTCAGCGGCCGCCAGCAAACTCCCGGCGCTCACTATCTCCATAAAGGTCTTTAACAGGGTTCTGTCCACAGCCGGCGCCGCCTATTTAAATTCACTTTTATGGAATTTTAATATGATTAATATTCCATAAACATAATAATTATTGCTCGTTAGAATGCACGCCCTAAATTGGTGCCATGCCAAACCGGCAAAGCCAGTCAAAGGGCCCATCGCACGTGCCAAGCCACCACGTTCATCAGCCTCTCGCCCGCCTACTTGGCGTTGAGGCCAACACCACTTCCCATGCTGAGAAGTGGCTATCGATTATCGGCAGCACACTCGGCATGGCCTTCGCCTGCTGGCTGAGCAGCCAGCTGCCCGGCGGGAATTCGCTGGCCTGGATGCTCGCCTCAACAGGCGCCAGTGCGGCCCTGATTTTCGCCATCCCCCACGGGGCACTGTCTCAACCCTGGCCAGTAGTGGGCGGGCATGTTATCTCGGCTTTTATCGGCGTGAGCTGCCAGCGCTATTTACCCGCCCACGAATTCGCCGCGATCGCGGCAACGGGGCTATCTATTGCGGCGATGTACTACCTGCGCTGCCTGCACCCTCCCGGCGTGGCCACCGCGCTATTTGCCGTGATGGGCGGGCCAGAGATTCACCAGCTGTCGTACTCACTTTTGCTTAACCCGGTGCTGCTGAATGCCTGCACTCTGGTGTTGGCAGGCCTGCTGTTTAACAACCTGTTTCCCTCGCGCCGCTACCCCAGCACCCTCGCACGCGGCGCCGCAGCAACATCGAGTTTGCAAGAAGAGGACGTCGCCAAGGCGCTGCGCGAGCTGGACTCCTTTGTCGATATCAGCCCAGAGGATTTGAGCCGCCTGTACACTTGCGCCAATACTTTTGCGGCGCAGCGCCGCCGCGACTGGCAACATCGCGAATCGCGTATATTGCGTCTGCGTCCGCGCATGAAAGCCCAGCCACACCCGCGATCTCGCAAGCAAAAGCGCGCTAACTGAGGTAGTCGACCTGGCGAAACTGCTCTGCTAAAAAGTCGACAAAGGCGCTGACCTTGGCGGATAGATGACGGTTGTGGGGATAAACCGCCCACACGGCAGTATCGGCGGGTTGATAGTTCTGCATCACTGCTTGCAGGCGCCCTGCCTGCAGGTCCTCGTAAACGTAAAACTCTGGCAACTGCACCAAACCCAGCCCGCGGCGCGCCGCCGCCAATAGCGCATGGCCATTGTTGCTGCGCCAGCGCCCCTCAACCTTGAGTTCGACATGCTGACCACGGGAATCGCGAAACCGCCACGTGGGTAAAGAACCCACCAGGCAACTGTGTTCGCGCAGATCCTCTACGCTATTGGGCACGCCATAGAGGTCGAAGTAGTCGCGGCTTCCACAAATTAACAAGCGCCTTTCGGCGATTCGCCGGGCGATCAACGACGAGTCCTTAAGCACCCCTGCGCGAATTGCCAGATCGTAACCTTCTTCCAGCAAGTCGATGTTGCGATTATTAAAATCCAGCTGCAGATTCACGGCGGGGTAACGCTTTAAAAATTCTGCCGCCGCTGGCGCCACGTAACGTTCACCAAAGGCCCCTGCCACCGTCACCCGCAGATTGCCCTGTGGGCTGGCCTGCTGCTGCATAACCGCCTGCTCAGTTTCTTGCATTTGCCCGAGAATACTTTTGCAGCGCTGAAAGTATGCCTCGCCGATTTCACTCAACACCAAACGCCGGGTGCTGCGAGTAAGCAGTTGCACACCGAGGTGATTTTCCAGACGGCTGAGCTGACGGCTGGCATGGGATTTTGACATCCCCAAATGCTGCGCGGCCGCCGAAAAACTGCCCTGCTCCACCACGGCAACAAACACCTCCACCGCTTCCCAATGTTTCACGGCCGCCCCTTATTGTTGTCATATAAAAACAATGAGTTTACCAAATAGTGGATTATCGTTGATCAGTTATCAATTTAGACTAGCGCCATTGACCAATACTGGGAGACACCCATGAAAACAAAAGCTGCTGTCGCCTTTGGCGCTGGAAAGCCCCTGGAAGTACTCGATGTGGACCTCGAGGGCCCACGCGCCGGTGAAGTGATGATTGAATTAAAGGCCACCGGTATTTGCCATACTGATGCCTTTACTCTATCTGGTGATGACCCGGAGGGAGAGTTCCCCACCATTCTCGGCCACGAGGGCGCTGGCATTGTGGTGGAAGTCGGCGCGGGCGTTACCAGCGTTAAACCCGGTGACCATGTTATTCCCCTGTATACCCCGGAATGCCGCCACTGCGACTTCTGTCTGCATCCCAAAACCAACCTGTGTCAGTCGATCCGCACCACCCAGGGTCAGGGTTTAATGCCGGACGGCACTAGCCGCTTCTCCCTCGACGGCACTCCACTCAAGCACTATATGGGTTGCTCAACCTTCTCCAACTTTACGGTGCTGCCAGAAATCGCTGTGGCGAAAATTCGTGAGGACGCACCCTTTGATAAAGTCTGCTACATCGGCTGTGGCGTCACCACAGGCGTCGGCGCGGTTGTCTTCGATGCCAAGGTAGAGCCCGGTAGCAATGTCGTGGTGTTCGGCTTGGGAGGCATCGGCCTCAATGTTATTCAGGGCGCACGCATGGCGGGCGCGAATATGATTGTCGGCGTGGACATTAACCCCAGTAAGGTCGAACTGGCGAAGAAATTCGGCATGACCCACTTTCTCAACCCCAAGGAAGTGCCGGATATTGTTGAAGCCATTGTCGAGCTTACCAAAGGCGGTGCCGACTACAGTTTTGAGTGCATAGGCAATGTCACCACCATGCGCCAAGCACTGGAGTGCTGTCACAAGGGCTGGGGGGAATCCGTGGTCATTGGCGTGGCCGGCGCTGGCCAGGAAATTTCAACGCGCCCCTTTCAACTGGTGACCGGCCGGGTCTGGCGAGGTTCCGCCTTTGGTGGCGCACGCGGCCGCACCGATGTACCGAAAATCGTCGACTGGTACATGGATGGCAAGATCAATATCGACGACCTGATCACCCACACCATGCCGCTTGAGGACATCAACAAGGGCTTTGACCTAATGCATGCGGGCGAGAGCATTCGCTCCGTCGTACTGTATTAATCGGGGGAAGACGATGGAGAAAATTGCAGAGCACCGCTGTTTTGGCGGCCGACAACTTCGCTACCGCCACCAAAGCCAGACACTGAACTGCTCAATGCAGGTGTCCGTTTTTCTGCCCCCCCAGGCGAAAAACGCCAAGGTGCCGGTACTGTACTGGCTCTCCGGACTCACTTGCAGCGACGAAAACTTCGTGCAAAAAGCAGGCGCGCAGCAATTTGCCGCTCGCTATGGCGTGGCGATCGTCGCACCGGATACCAGCCCGCGCGGAGAGGGCGTTGCCGACGACCCCGACGGCGCCTACGATCTGGGCCTGGGGGCGGGCTTTTATGTCAATGCCAGCCAGCAACCCTGGGCTGAACACTACCAAATGGAGAGCTATATCAGCACCGAGCTGCCAGAACTAGTAAGTGCACACTTACCTGTTGATGCCAGCCGCTGTGGTCTATTCGGCCATTCCATGGGCGGGCACGGCGCGCTGACTCTCGGCTTAAAATACCCCGAGCGCTTCCACAGTTTGTCGGCGTTCGCGCCCATTAGCTCGCCAATGAACTGCCCTTGGGGAGAAAAGGCACTCGGCCAGTACTTGGGGGAAGATCGTGAGCAGTGGCAGCAAGCGGACAGCTGCTTTTTGATTCGTGAGCACGGCGCCACTGCCCCGCGCATTCTGGTTGACCAGGGCAGCGACGATGACTTTTTAGAGAGTCAGCTTAAACCCGCGTTGCTGCAGGCCGCAGCCACAGCCGGCGGCGCTGACCTGACTCTGCGGATGCAAGAGGGCTACGACCACAGTTACTTTTTTATCGCGAGCTTTATTGAAGACCATATTCGCTTTCACAGCGAGCAACTCGGGCCGACTCACAATCGTTGAGTCACTCCTGTTGCAGCGAAAAATTCGCCGTTCGAAGAATGAGAGGGAACATTTGCTTATTCTAAATGAGCGGCGCAGCGGCGGCGGACTCAGTCCGCCGTTTTCTCAAACAGTAAGTCCCACACGCCGTGGCCCAGGCGTTCACCGCGACGCTCAAATTTTGTCACCGGCCGGTACTCCGGGCGCGGCGCGAATTGGCCTTCGCCCTCGCAGTTGGTAAAACCGGGCGCGGCTGACATGACCTCCATCATGTGCTCAGCGTAGTTTTCCCAGTCAGTCGCTAAGTGAATCACGCCACCGGGCTGCAGTTTTTTGCGCAATAACTGAACAAATTCCGGCTGAATTAGACGACGCTTGTGGTGGCGCTTTTTATGCCAGGGGTCAGGGAAATACACCTGCACTCGGCTTAAGCTCTCATCAGCGATACAGCGCTCTAACACTTCAACGGCATCGTCGCAGTAGGCGCGCAAATTCTCGATACCGGACTCATCGATTAAATGCATCAGACGTCCGACACCGGGGCTGTGCACTTCTACACCGATAAAGTTTTTCTCTGGCGCGGCAGCGGCCATGGTGGCCAGCGAGTCGCCCATACCGAAACCGATTTCCAACACCGTTGGTGCGCGGCGGCCGAACACCTCGTCCAGGTCTATCGCGCCCTTTTCAAGCTCCAGCCCCTTGCTTGGCCAGTGCAAATCGTAGGAGCGCTTTTGGCCTTCGGTCATCCGCCCGGTACGCAGTACAAAGCTGCGAATTCGGCGCATTTTGGTGTTCTCTTCACTCATTGCACACCTCTTAGGGCTGCCACCATCAGGCAAATCCACGCCGCAAGAAAACACAAGCCACCCACCGGGGTGATCGCCCCCAGCACTTTAATACCACTAATCGACAGGGCGTAAAGGCTGCCACTAAACAGCACAATACCTATGCCAAAGAACCATGTGGCCGCACGCAGCGCACCGTGTTGTACGCCCAACTGCATCAATAACGCGACGGCCAATAACGCAAAGGTATGATAGAAGTGATACTGCACGGCCGTTTCATACACGGCCACCATGTCAGCCGATAAACGACCCTTTAAGCCATGGGCACCAAAGGCGCCCAAGGCCACAGCGAAAAAGCCGGAAAGCCCGGCCAGAAAGAAAGTGATCGACGCCATACTGCCCCCACGAAAACAGCGCGTATTGTAAGGGCTGGAAGCCGATAGGCAAAGCTGCCGGCGGCAGCGTCGCAATTAGACAATTAGAAAGGCACGCGGTATTCAACCCCGAGCGCCAAATTATTCACATCTTGCCGGCGATATTGATTGAGGCGGTATTCCGCCACCGCATACCACTGCTGCCACAGCCGCCAGCCGAGTTGTAGCTCGGCAACCATCGGGTTGGCCGGGAAGCCCTCAGGTAGGTCTTCATTAAAGGTGTGATCAATAAACCCAGCGAGGTATAGGCGCTCACTCACGGCGGGAGAACTCCAGCGCCAGCTATGCTCCAACTGCCAAACCGATTCGTCGCGGTCGTCAATTTGCAGGGCGTGCAGGGTCAGCGAATAGGTCAGATTGAGTTGCGCAAACAGTTGGCGAAACCACGAACTATCATTCAGGCGCCACCGCAGGCCAAAGCGCAGTCGGTCATTGTCCTCGCCGGTGCGCATATTATGCTGCACGCTTAGATCGAGCGACGGTACTGCCGCCAACTGCCGACGCAGATTTTGCTCGGTGTAATAGCTATTCGTTTCCGACAGCTCAGCCGTAGCCGGCTGGTTATAGAAATTGATAAAACCAAAGTATGACCAGCGTTCGGAAAGCCGGGCGCCAATATTCAGCGTGAAAACCGAATCGCTTTCTACGTCATCAAGGTAGGGGTATAGGTTAAAATCCAAAAAGCCCTTGCCATAGGCGTGCCACGGGCACAGTAACAACGCGCCGCACAATACGATGCAGCGCTTGCCGCCGCGTGCTGAAAGCCAAGGGAGTGTCATTATTCTTTGCCCCGCCACACCAAACCTTGGCCATTTGTAGCGCGTCCCTCAGCGGGGGAACATGCGTATTTATGCGTGGCAGCCCGCAAAAAAAACGCCCCGACTAGCGGGGCGTTTTCAGGTGTTACTGGGGAGGGCCGCAGCGGGGGCGCTTACGCCATGGCCGCCTTAAGCTTTTTCATCGCCGCTTTTTCCAGTTGTCGAATGCGTTCAGCGGAAACGCCGTAGCGGTCTGCCAACTCGTGCAGCGTCGCTTTGCTCTCAGCCAACCAGCGGCTTTGCAGGATATCCCGGCTACGCTCGTCCAGCTCGTCCAGCGCCAGCGCTAAACTCTGGTGGTTGCTCTCTTCCCAGTTGTCAGCTTCCAGCAGGCGCGCGGGGTCTTGGCTGTTGTCTTCCAGGTAATGCACCGGCGCGACGAAACTGCTGTCGTCGTCGCTGTCGCTGGCATCGAAGCCGACATCCACCGAACTCAGGCGCCCTTCCATACGGCGCACTTCAGTGACATCGACGCCGAGATCACTGGCCACGGCGTGGGCCTCGTCATTACTCAGCCAAGCCAGCTGTTTCTTCGCACTGCGCAGATTGAAAAACAACTTACGCTGCGCCTTGGTGGTTGCTACTTTCACAATGCGCCAGTTGCGCAATACGTATTCGTGAATTTCCGCCTTGATCCAGTGCACCGCAAAAGACACCAAACGCACCCCTTTGCTGGGATCAAAGCGCTTAACCGCCTTCATCAGGCCGACATTGCCTTCCTGAATCAGGTCAGCCTGGGGCAGGCCATAGCCACTGTAGCTTTTAGCAATGTGCACCACAAATCGAAGGTGCGACATAACCAACTCGCGGGCCGCCTCAAGGTTGCCACGATAGTGAAGTTCTTCCGCCAGTTCCCGCTCACGCTCAACACTGAGCACCGGGATACTGCCTACTGCTTGAATATATGCAGAGAGATCACCACCCGGCACAAGTTGCTGTACTGGCTGCAGATGGGTGCTCATGCACATCCTCCTCACTGGTTACGGCCTCCCTCGCGGGGGCCCAAAAATACCGACTGCTTATTAGATGCCTAATAGTCGAAAAGTTCAAGACTAAAAGCCCGCTCAAGTGCCCGAAGTCACTGGCCGCGGGGGTTACAGCTCGTTAATAAACACCACTACAAAAATTCTTGGAATACGGGTTCACCGTCAAAATGGGCATCCAACTGCGCAATCAGCGCATAGACACCCATGAGTTTACGCATAACGTAAAGGAAGTCCTTAGGGGGCAACGCAAAATACGTGCTGATGGAGGCCGCCACTGCCCGCTTGGCAATACGTTTAGGAAGGTTGCTGCGCCGCCAGTCGTAAAGGCCGTCGGCGCTACGCGCCTCATCCGGGGCCTGGGAGGCTGAGCGCAGCGGCTCGCCGATATCCATACCAATGTCCACGAAGTTATCCAGCACGCTGTCCGGGAAGTGCTCCTTCATAAAACCCAGATCAATACTGCACTGCCGGAACACCTCGCGATCGCGACGGTAAGCGGCACGCATCATCTCGCAAAAACGCTCGGCGAAGTCCGGCGGCAACAGTCGCATGGCGCCGAAATCCAGTAACACTAACTGGTCGTCGCCATCGTCATTAATACGCACGCGGTAATTGCCAAAATTGGGGTCGGTCTGCATACGCTGCCAGCGAAACAGCTCGGTAAGAAACAGCCTCAGCAGCGCCTCGCCCAGCGCGTTGCGGCGCGCCTGCGACAATACCTCGACGTCGCAAGCAGCCACGCCCAGCGAACTCTCATAGCTCATGGTGAGCACACGCTTAGTGCAGTAGCGGTCGTAACTGCGGGGCACCACATAGCGCGCTTCACCGCTCAGGCGCTGGCGGGCGAAATCGAGATCGCGTTTTTCCTGCTCGTAATCGACTTCTTTGTGCAAGAGCTGGCGGATATCACCAAACCAGTCATCAATATTACGCGTGGCATCCAGCAGCCGAGACAGTTTCAACAGCCCCATCAACGCCTGGAAGTCGGCGTCGATAGTTTTATCCACGCCGGGGTACTGCACCTTCACGCACAGCTGTTCACCACTGCTGCGCAAAACGGCCCTGTGTACTTGGCCTAGCGAGGCGGCGGCGAGCGGCTCGGTGTCGATATCCAGCTCAGCAAGGCGCTCTTCGCCCAGCTCTTTTTCCAACACCTTGCGAATCGCCCGCCAGCTCATTGGCGGCGTGTCGTCCTCCAGTGAATGTAGCGCGTCAGCAACTTCTGGCGGCATTAAGTAATCGGCATAAGTGGCCATCACCTGGCCAATTTTCACCACACTGCCCTTCAATTTACCCAGCTCTGCGATAAAGAATTCAATGTTCTCACGGCGCTGAGCCAGGGCGGCCTCCTCATCGTTGGAAAAGCGCTCGCGCAGCGACTGGCGCAAGGCTCGGCTGCCGTAGCGCAGCCCCACTTTGGATAATTCCAGGCGGCGCGAAAAACCACCGGTTTTAATGCGGTGCAGGGACTTTTCTTTATCACTCATAACTACGTGGCACTGGGCGGGGAAATTGGCGGATGAGCGGCCTAGGGCCAGTCATCCCCGTAGTCGTGCAGCAGCTCTTCGCCAGGGGCGATATCTCGCAGCGCGACCACACTAAAGTCGTCATAGTAGATCACGTTGGCCGGCCGGCCGTGATTGATGTACTTCAAGGAGCAGCAAACATCCACGTCGCGGCCATCCGCCAGGCTCAAGGTGTGCAAACCCGGCTCTACTGTCGGCGCTGTTTCGCACCAGCCAATCACGGTATCGGCGGCAATAGCCCGGCGAGCAAACAAGCCCTTGCCATGCAAAGGGCTGTTGCGCACCTTATATAAACGCGAACCGGCCATCGCCGTGCTTAGTCTTCCAGCATGCGCATCAGGGCTGCCCAGCTCTGGCTGTCAGCCTTGGCGTCATAGCTCAATGGCAGACCGTATTTTTTACCGACGGCCGTGGCACCGGGGTTGGTAAAGCTATGCTGAACGCCAGGGAAGCTCATCAGCTGTAAATCCACACCTGCAGAAGACATCTCCTCAACGAAGGCGCCGACTTGCTCAGCGGGCACCATGGGGTCAGCCCCACCTGTGGCCACCAGCACCTTGGCTTTCACCGCGCCCGTTTGCGCCGGGGTTTCGGTACCCAGGCTACCGTGAAAACTCGCCACTCCCGCCAAATCCAGCCCGCGACGCGCCTGATTCAACACCACAGCGCCACCAAAGCAGTAGCCAATCGCGTAGATATCACCTTTGGTTTGGCGCTTCAAAATAGCCATCGCCGCATCAAAGCGGGCATTCATTTTTTCCGGCTCAGCGAGTGCTGCATTCATAAAGGCCGTGGCATCTTTTGGATGGCTCGCTGTTTTGCCGTGTCCGTACATGTCGACAGCAATGGCGGTATAGCCAGCCTCAGCAAGCATCTTGGCGCGCTTGCGAGCGTAATCATTTAAGCCCCACCATTCGTGCACCACAACAACTGCGGGAGCGTCACTGCGCTTGGCCTTGTACAACATTGCAGCCCCGAGATCGTCCGGCAGCTGAACCTTCTCGGCGGCCAGTGATTGGCTGACGCCCGACAAGGCCAAAATGGCGGCGAACAATAACGAAAAAAGTCGCATTAATTTTTCTCTCCCTGATTAACAGCCTCAATGAAAAACCACATCGTGGTTCGTATTCTCAACATTACAGACTACACTCTACATCAACACCCAGTGGTGATGATAACTCTTGCGGTACGGACCCAAGTCTCATGTCGATTTTTGACCTCCACCCAGGCGCCGCAGCCAGTGCCTTTCTCCTTAGTTTACTGCTTGGCTACATCTGGTATTCACCGCGAGTATTCGGCGACGCCTGGCGTTTAGAGCAGGGGCTCAGCGATAAAGCGGCTGGCCCGGAATCGTCGTTGCTGGCAATGGCGAGCGCCTGCTTGCTGCAAAGCTGGATGGTTGGGGTGCTGGTGATGTTGCTGCACAAGGGCTTGCTTCCGTCTGGCACAATGATGCTTTGCCTCAGCAGCTATATTAGCGTGGCCTGGCTATTGCGCCGGGTGCAGGCTAAAAATCGCAAGGTCGCCCTTATTGATTGCAGTTTTTTGGGCGCGACCACCATTCTCAGTTACTTGATGCACAGCATCATTTATTAGCGCTCACATCATGCTGCGCTCCACCTCCCGCAATCGGCGGGAATGATAGCGACAGTTCTTGCGCAACCAGAGCTCCCGGCTTTTTCGCGCCCGCTTCATGGCGGCACCACTTTTATAGCCCTTCAACTTACGACCATCGCGCAAGGCCTGCTGCAAACGCACCGCCTCTCGCTTGGCACTTTTACACTGTGGCCAATCCGCTGCATTGGCACCCTCCAATGACAGCAGTGACACCGCTAGTCCGACAATGATCCACCCACGCATCTCGACAACCTCCCTGTTGCGACGCGACCTCTCCCCCTGAAGCTAGAACAGTAACCTCGCCTGCGCAACGTACTGTTACTGATGCACCCCCACTGGCATAATAGCGGCTTTGTCACCACACCGACCGGATGCTCCCGATATGTCCCGCCAGAACCTCTCTGACTACCTTTCCTCTAACGCGCCTTCATCGACACTGGCACAACTGATTTTGTCGATTGCCGAGGTCAGCCGCGCCATTCGCGACGACCTGTCCGGCGGCGCGCTGAATGATATTCTCGGTGCCGCCGGTGCAGAGAACGTTCAGGGAGAAGAGCAAAAGAAGCTGGACGTGATCGCCAACGAGCGCATTAAAACCGCACTGTCAGCATTGCCCAGCGTGCGCGGCATTGCCTCTGAAGAGGAAGATGAGGTCGTCGCCGCCCACAATGATGGCGAATTTTTGGTCACGTTCGACCCACTGGACGGCTCGTCAAATATCGATATAAACAGTATGGTCGGCACCATTTTTTCGGTGCTCGGCAGCCGCGGCGAAGGCGCCGTTAGCGAGGCCGAGTTCTTACAGCCGGGCCGCCAACAATTGGCTGCGGGGTATGTACTTTACGGGCCATCTGTAATGCTGGTATTAACCCTAGGCAAAGGCGTGGTGATGTTTACCTACGAGCCGAATTCGGGGGAATACCTGCTCACCGAGGCCGAGGTCAGCATTGCCAGGGAGTGCAAGGAATTCGCCATTAATATGTCGAACCAGCGCCACTGGCACCCCGCTATGCAGCGCTATATTGGTGAACTGCTACAGGGCAGCGAAGGCCCCAGAGGCAAGAATTACAACATGCGCTGGGTGGCAGCGATGGTGGCCGATGTGCACCGCATACTGTGTCGCGGCGGTCTGTTCTGCTACCCCTGGGACGCCCGCAAACCCGAGCAGGCCGGCAAACTGCGCCTGATGTACGAGGCGAACCCAATGGGACTGCTCGTCGAGCAAGCCGGCGGCAAAGTCTGCACCCCCGACGGGAATATTCTCGACATTCAGCCCGAGCATATCCACCAGCGCGTCCCCGTGATCCTCGGCGCCGCGGATGAAGTGACGCAGTGCCTGGACTATCACCAGCAATAAAGAAACGCTAGCGCCGCCTTGCCCTGCGCAGGCGGCAGCACTCGCTTAAAACCGCTTAAAGACTTCTACACCGTAAAACCGGGGATCCCCCAGCGCTTGAGCATAAGTCCCCAGCGACTCACCCGTTGCCACAGCACCAATATCGTAGCGCTCATCGGTGGCATTTTTCACGTAGGCGGCGATGTTCAGGTCGTTCTCGCGATTGCTCCAGCTCAGGCGCAGGTCGACCAGCATATAGTCGTCGGCATACACCAAGCCCGGGTTGCGCTTGGCCACGTCCCAGGAGGCGTCATCCAAGCCCATATACACTTCACCCTTGTAGCTCAAATCAATACGCGGCGTAAACAACCCCACCTCTGTATTCAAGGTGTACTGAGCACCCAGTGCCGCCGTTTTCCTCGGCGACACCGCAAACTCTTCATCACTGCGATCGATTGCAACGCTGTCGCCCGCCACCGCCAGCGGTAGCAGAGCCGTATCTTCAAACTCGACAAAGCTGTAGTTGTTATTGCTGTAGCTCAGGGTAATCAAGGTATTCATGGTCGGCAGCCACGTCAGCTCCATCTCGCCGCCCTCAATCGTCGACTCGCCGGCATTTTGCGAGGTCACGATCAGCGAATTGGCCGAGTCCACGCTCACGGTGATCAGCTGCATATTTTCGAAGGTCATGGCATACAGCGCCACATTGAAGCGCAGCGACCGCTCCAGTGCGTCTATCTTGAAGCCGATTTCACGGTTTTCCAGCAACTCCGGTTCAACCACCGCTAAGCCATCGACCCCGCTGGGCTCGTGAAAGCCCGACTTGAAGCCATTGCTCCACGTGGCATAGACCATGGCGGAATCCACCAGACTATTTTCCAGTAGCGACTCCGGCAGCACCCAGGAGGTTGATGCCATCGGCGTGAACTCCTTAAAGGTGCTGCTGGTTTCGTAGTTTTTGGCAGCGCCTAATGGCGCACCGATGATATCGGGGTAGGCCTCTCGCAGAATATCCTGGGCAATACTCAGCGGGTCCTGAGACCACGTGCCCAGAAAAGTATGAATGCCCATCGACGGCTCGACCGGCACAAATCGCGGGTCAGCCGAGGTCAAGGCGGTAGACACCGCCGCCAGGTCGGCCTCGCGTGTAGCCAGTTCGGAGTCGCGACTCTCTTCGGTGTAGCGACCGCCGACGGTCAGCTCCCAGTCCTCGGTAATGTGCCACGTTGCTTGCGCAAAGGCCGCCGCTGTCTCGCCGAATATTTCAAAATCCTGCACCGTCGCCAGAGGCACCAGCGCGCCCAGCACCGGAGGGTTAGTGCCACCCGGGGGGATCAATGCCGGGTTGGGGACTTGCCCGGCCAACAACTGCGCCAAGGAGGTGGAATCGGCACCGACCAATGGGCTACCGACCATAAAGCGCTCGTTCTTATATTCATCTTGCCAGAACAGCCCCGCCGTGTAGTCTACGGCGCCATCGAATAGCCGGCCGTTGAATTGCAATTCTAAGGTCAGCGATTCCTGGTCGCTGTCACCCAACACGATGCCGCGCAAAAAGGGCGCTGGGCCGCCTTCATCCGCATTGCTCTGAGGCCCGCCTTTCACCGCGTCGCGGTAGCCAAAAATACCCTTGATACTGTGATCGGCATTGAGCTCCCAGTCTGCCGTCGCGCCGAGCAGCACAACATCTTGATCTTTAACCTGATACTGCTGATCGCCCTGATTGGTCACCAAATCGGGCAGCTTATCCCGGTCATTCGCCTCGCAGTTGTCGCGATACGCCCGGGGGTTGCTCGGGTCAGTATCGCCCGGCCACAGCAGGCCGAGGCCATCCACAAACAAGGCATCATCATTGACAATTTTGCAGTGATAGGTGGGATAGCGCTCGCGAATTTTGCCGAGAAAGGTCAGGGTATCCAGTGTCAGGCTATCACTGGCGAGCCAGCGGGTTTGAAAGATGGCCGAGAGTCGGTCAATGGACTGCGTGTCGCCGATACTGCGGTCCTCAAGAAAGCCGTCGCGGCGGTGGCTATTCACTGACAGGCGAGTAAGGAAGTCCTCACTCACCGGCATATTTACCGCTGCCCGCAGCCGGTTCTCGCCATAGCTACCCAGGCCGCCCTCCACATAACCACCGGCAACATCCTCAGGTTTGCTCAGCGTGAAAACCAGTGCGCCGCCGGTATTGTTTTTGCCAAACAAGGTGCCCTGAGGGCCGCGCAGCACCTGCACACTGTCGACGTCGATAGTATCCAGCAGCTGGCCATCCGGGCGCGGAATAAATATACCGTCCAGATAAACACTCACCGAGGGATCGAAGCGCGCCATCGGCGCCCGCTGACCAATACCGCGAATAAAGATCTGCGCAGACGTACTGTCGTTAATCTGCAAGCTGGGCACCGATTTACTCAACTCAGTGGTGCTCAAAATGCCCTGGGCACGCAAGTCGTCACCGCTCATCGCGGTGACAGCAACCGGTGTTTCCTGCAAATTTTCCGAGCGCTTACGGGCGGTTACCAGCACCTCTTCTATAGTACCGCCCATTTTTTCCTTGGCGGCAACTGGCGCTTGTTGAGCAAATGCCGGGCTCGCACCCAGCAGCAACACGCAGCCGGGCAGCAAGCCCCGGCCGACGCAGGAGAACATACGCATAGTGAGTACCATCTGTAATTATTCATTATTGTTATGGCGCGCCAAAACACGCGACGCACATATGTAGCCTAACTACAGCAACGCTAAAACACAATGTTTTCGTTATGGGTCTTTGCGAATTTAAAGGAGGAGAGAACAAGAAGCGCCCCACCACCCGGCCGGTGGTGGGGGAAAAGGTTGAACAGGCAGGCTTAGAGAACCGCCTCAGCTAAAAACTCCATGGTTTCGACCGACGTCTCAAAGTGATCGCGGTGACCGATCATCAGGCTGGTCACCGGTGATTTCTTCCAGTCCTGCAAGCGCTCTTTAATTCGCTCCTTCGGACCCACCAGGGAAATTTCATCCACCAAGGCATCCGGCACGGCCTGGATCGCCTCTTCGTGTTTGCCCTCGTACCACAGGTCCTGCACTTTTTCGGCTTCGTCGCCAAAGCCCATGCGTCCCATCAAGTTCTTATGGAAGTTATCTTTGCGGGCGCCCATGCCGCCGAGATAGAGAGCCATGGTCATCTTGCCCGGGAACATCGCTTCTTCGAGGTTATCGTTAATGATGCAATTCACCATGGCATTAATTTCGAAGCCCTCAGGCTTATTTGCCAGACTTTCCTCAAAGATATCCATACGGTAGGGCGAGACAAATATCGGCATCCAGCCGTCGAATCGCTCTGCCGCAAGAGCGATGTTCTTAGGCCCTTCAGCGCCGAGAAATACCGGAATCTTATTGCGCAGCGGATGGGTAATACTCTTCAGGGGCTTGCCCAGACCCAGGCTATCCGGCCCGTTGTAGGGCAGGTTGTACTGCTTGCCGCTGAATTCCACCGGCGCCTCACGGGCAATCACCTGCTGGAAGATATCCAACCACTCACGCGTGCGCTCCAAAGGGCGCTTAAACTGCTGGCCATACCAGCCCTCAACAACCTGCGGCCCCGATACCCCCACGCCCAGACACAGGCGACCGTTGGAAATATGGTCGAGGGTCAGTGCCGACATCGCGGCGCACACGGGGGTACGCGCCGAAATTTGCATAACGCCGGTACACAGTCGAATCTTAGAGGTCATTGCGGCGATCGCCGCCAAGGGGGTAAAACAGTCGGAGCCGTAGGCTTCCGCTGTATACACAGAGTCAAAGCCGAGGTTTTCCGCAGCCTGTGCAAGTTCGATAAAGCGATCTGTGGGTTGCTTTTGAAAGTAGCCCAAATGTAAGCCGAGTTTCATGGCCGCGTCCTTCTAACTGTGCGAATAAGCGCTCAGTATAGAAAGGTGGCTTGCGCAGACCTATGGCAAAACAGCTCAATTGGCATTTTGGCAGTGGCGAAAAAGATCAGCTGCCCACCGTGGGTGGCTGGGTATTGGCCACCCACTCCCACCACTGGTGCTCGCCCTCTGGCTTATCCTTATCTTGGCAGCGATACACATTCCACGTGACCAGGTAATCCGGGTTGTCGACAGCGTGGCCAGCGCCATCGCGGTATTGACCTGGCGGCGCAATAAACCACGGCGAAATGGACGAGGGCAGGGTAAATTCCTCACCCTGAAGCGGGCGCAGAGTAATGCCGTCGCTCGGCGTTACCCGCACGACCTTGCCCGACAGCATGCGCTGCTGCAATGCGGCGCCGTCTACATCAAAGTAGCTCAGCGCCACCAGGGCCGTTTTATCCAGCAGCGCCTCAAGGCGTTCCAGCTCAGCCATCAGTGCGCTGACTTAGAACAGCAAGCGGCAGCGGATAGTGTCGGGAATCTGCGACAACTTCTCTTGAGCCAAGGCCCCAGAGTCCTTATCCAGATCCATGACCACGTAACCGACTTGGTCGTTGGTTTGCAGGTACTGACCCGAGATATTGATATTGTTCTCAGAGAAAATCTGGTTAATGGCACTGAGAATACCCGGCACGTTGCGGTGCACGTGCAAAATACGGTGTTTGCCTGGGTGGGCCGGCAGCGCCACTTCAGGGAAGTTAACCGACGAGGTTGTTGTGCCATTGTCAGAGTATTTCACCAGCTTATCGGCCACTTCCAGACCGATGTTTTGCTGAGCCTCTACCGTTGAACCACCGATATGCGGCGTGAGGAAAACGTTGTCGAATTCACGCAGCGGCGAGATAAACTCGTCGTTATTGCCGCGCGGCTCTTCGGGAAATACATCGATTGCAGCGCCTGACAAGCGGGCATCGCTCAGCGCGTTACACAAGGCATCGATATCAACAACCGTACCGCGCGAGGCGTTGATCAGGATCGCCCCGCTCTTCATCTGGGCCAGCTCATTGGCACCGATCATATCCTGCGTGGACGCCGTTTCCGGCACATGAAGGCTGACAATATCGGAGGTCGCCAGCAATTCACCCAAACTCACTTGAACAGCATTGCCCAGTGGCAGCTTGTTCACAACATCGGTAAAGCACACCTCCATACCCAGACCTTCCGCGATAACCGAAAGCTGCATACCGATAGAACCGTAGCCGATAATTCCCAGGCGCTTACCGCGAATTTCATAAGAGCCGACAGCACTTTTCATCCACTCGCCACGGTGGGCCGCGGCGTTCTTTTCAGCAATGCCGCGCAACAGCAAGATCGCTTCGGCGATCACCAGCTCGGCGACCGAGCGCGTGTTGGAGAACGGCGCATTGAAGACCGCAATACCGCGCTCAGTTGCCGCTTTTAGGTCTACTTGATTTGTGCCGATACAGAAGCAACCCACCGCGATCAATTTCTTCGCCGAATCAAACACGTCAGCCGTCAGCTGGGTACGCGAGCGAATGCCAACAAAATGGGCATCGGCGATCTTTTGCTTTAGCTCATCGTCGGGCAGGGCCTTCTGATAGTAGTCGATGTTGCTGTAGCCAGCGGCGTGGAGTGCGTCTACGGCGGACTGGTGAACACCTTCTAAGAGAAGGAATTTAATCTTGGCCTTGTCTAGGGAGGTTTTTGCCATCGGGGATGTGCTCTCGGAGGGGAAATATGAAAGCGCAATATGGTATCATAAAACGCTTTTCCTGTAGTCAATTTCCGAGGCAATTTGCCATGTCTTCCGCCAATCCCCATTCCTCTCCAGAGCGTGTTATTGCTGAGCTTCAAGCCATTGTTGGCGAAGACAAAGTTCGCTGCGACGCCGACACCCTTCACAGCCACGGCCGAGACTGGACCAAGGCCTGGGAGCCCGCACCACTGGCGGTCGTTTTTCCGCGCAGCACCGAGCACGTTCAAGCCATTGTTAAACTGGCCAACGCCGAACAGCTGGCAGTGGTACCAAGTGGCGGTCGCACCGGCCTGAGCGGCGGCGCCGTGGCTGCCAACGGCGAGGTGGTTGTCTCCTTCGACTATATGAACCAGCTCAGTGACTTCAACGCTATCGACCGCACCGTGCGCTGTCAGGCTGGCGTGATTACCGAACAGCTACAGCACTTCGCCGACGAGCAGGGCCTCTACTATCCCGTCGACTTCGCCTCTGCGGGCTCCTCGCAGATTGGCGGTAATATTTCCACAAATGCTGGCGGTATCAAGGTTCTTCGCTGGGGCATGACCCGCGACTGGGTTGCCGGGCTGACCGTTGTCACCGGCGCTGGCGACATACTGGAATTGAACAACGGCCTGCTTAAAAACAATGCCGGCTACGACCTTCGCCAGCTGTTTATCGGTGCCGAGGGCACCCTCGGACTGATCTGCGAAGCAACGATGCAGTTAACCCGACAACCGAAAAACCTCACCGCCTTTGTACTGGGTGTTGAGAACTTCGATGGCATCATGAACCTGTTCAACCGTTTTCAATCAGAAATGGACCTGACTGCCTTCGAGTTTTTCTCCGAGCAAGCGCTGCAAAAAGTCGTTGAGCACAGCAAATTGCCGCGCCCCTTCGAGTCGACGTGCCCGTACTACGCCCTACTGGAATTCGAAAAACTCAACGACGAAACCGAAGAACAGGCAATGGCCTTATTCGAAGCCTGCGTAGAGGAAGGCTGGGTACTCGATGGCGTAATGAGCCAAAGCCTTGAGCAGCTAAAAAACCTGTGGCGTCTGCGCGAGGATATCTCCGAAACCATTTCACGATGGACGCCCTATAAAAACGATATTTCCACGGTCATTTCAAAAGTCCCCAACTTCCTCAGCGAAGTCGAGAATATCGTAAATAGCGAATACCCGGATTTTGAGATCATTTGGTTTGGACACATTGGCGACGGAAATCTACACCTGAATATTCTCAAGCCAGACAGTCTGGATAAAAGTGAATTCTTTGAGCAATGTGGCAAGGTCAGTCTGGCGGTGTTCGATATTGTGCAACGCTTCGGCGGCAGCGTATCGGCCGAGCACGGTGTCGGCCTGCTGAAAAAAGACTATCTACAATACTCGCGCAGCCCCGAGGAAATTGCGCTGATGCGTCACGTGAAGCAGGTTTTTGACCCCAACGGTGTAATGAACCCAGGAAAAATTTTCGACTAAAAGGGCTTTGCCATGTATTCGCAACACCGTTTTATCGATGGTCGCCCGCTGGAGATGCCACCGGGAAAAATCGTCTGTGTGGGCCGCAACTACGCGGCTCATGCCAAGGAATTGAATAACCCGGTACCCGAGCAGCCGCTGCTTTTCATCAAACCCGCCAGCGCCCTGGCTGCCTTGGAAGCGCCAATAGCGCTCCCACAGGGCAAGGGTGAATGCCACCACGAACTAGAGGTCGCCCTGCTGATCGGCTCGACGTTAAGCCAGGCGAAACCTGAAGACTGCCTGGCCGCGATAGCGGGATACGGCTTGGCACTCGACCTCACCCTTCGGGAGCTTCAGTCAGAACTAAAGGCCAAAGGCCACCCCTGGGAGAGAGCCAAAGCATTCGACGGCGCCTGCCCGCTGTCGGCATTTGTTCCGGCGGCCAGTGTCCCCGACTGGCGAGAGTTACGTTTTGAGCTGCATCGCAACGGTGAACGGCAGCAATCGGGTCACTGCAGCGACATGCTGTTTCCCATCGATGTATTACTTGCCGACATTAGTCATAGCTTCACATTGCAGCCCGGCGATATTGTGCTGACGGGAACCCCGGCAGGCGTGGGGCCACTGCAAAATGGCGACACCCTTACCTGCCAGCTCGACAAGCTGCTCAGTGTGACAACAGAAGTGCAAACGCCCTAAACAAAAAAACCGCCCTAAGGCGGTTTTTTTTATCAAGCCAAACGGCTTAATTCTGTCTGTGCGACGAACTTAAACTTCCAGCTTGCGCCAGTCAGTCTTCAGCTCAGTTGCCCAACCACGGATCTTTTTATCAACCTGTGGCGCGCGCGTCTCTGCAACTTCACCGGTTTTTGGATGCTTAAACTTACGCAGTGGGCGCGCGGCCTGCTTCTTGCGAGGCTTCTTAGCAGCCGCTTTTTTTGCGACGGGAGCGGCTTTGCCCGCAGCGGGTTTACGGCCGCGCTTCTTAGGTGCCGCAGCCTCAGTTTCATTCAAAATTTCCAGCAGGCCTTCGGCAGTTTGGCCGTGCTTTTTCATCAGTGCTTGCAGATCTGAAATAAACTTGAACTTCTGATCAAGCGCTTTGTGCTCTGCTTCGAGCTGCTTCTGAAGTTTTGCAATATCCATAAGATATCCTTAACTAATCATTGAATGAAAAATAACGCTTAACTAAATAATAGTCGCGCCAGGAAAATATGCTTCGCTTAATTATCAATCAGCACTCACAAGAAATAAACCAAATATCGAAGTTCTAACCTACAATCGCGCGATTATTGTGTTGAATTCCCATTAATAATGATTAAGGCACCTCTGATTAATTCGGTGATAACTCAGGCTTTGCCTTATTTCGCCTGGCCGTCGTTGCAACACTCATCAAGGAGAACCACCCTTGACCTTCGCGCTGCGCCTCGCCAGTGCACGCGAGAGGCTCCGCTGAGCCATTACCGAATTAATCAGAGGTGCCTTAAAGCCAGCGTTTATATCGAAAATAAACCAACATCAATACCGCTACGCCTATTAGCATGCCAACGAATAGCATAAAGGCTTGCTGATTATCCGCCCCCGGAATTCCGCCAACATTCACCCCTAATAAACCGGTAGCAAAGCCGAGCGGTAAAAAGATCGCCGAAACAATGGACAGCACATACATGCGCGCGTTCGACTCTTCGGAAATTTGATTGACCAATTCTTCCTGCGTAACGGCGGCGCGCTCACGCACACTATCGAGCGTTTCAATATACTGCGCTAAGCGATCACCGGATTCACGAACCGTGGCCCGGGCATCATTATCAAACCAGGCGACACGTTCACTTAATATCCAGTTCAGAGCCTCTCGCTGCGGCGCCAGGTAACGGCGCAGTGATATTGCCTGGCGACGCAAATCGCTCAATTGATTTCTGAGTCGCGCGCGCGGCGTCGTCAGCAATGACTCCTCCAACAGATCCACGCAATCTTCAGCTTCCTCTATTGGCCCGGCCATACGGCTAACCAAACGCTCACATAGCAGTGCCACAAACTCCGCGCTAGAACACGGGCCCTCACCACGCGCAAACCGACCAACCACATCGTCCATCGACAGCAAGCGCCGCTTTCGCGAGCTAATAATATGATTGGCGTCGGCAAATATACGCACCGACACCATATCTTCGGGGTCGGCATTGGGGTTCATATTAACGCCGCGCAGCGCCATCAATAGACCGCCATTGTGGGCCGCCGCGCGGGGCCGCGTTTCCTCTGCCAGCAACGCGGCAACTGCCAGATCATCCAGCGACGTAATATCTTCACGACTCGCGAAAGCAGATAACCACGGACGCGTGTCACTGTGGCTGTAATCCACGTGTACCCAGAGCACACCTTGCTCGGGCTTCCAGAGGTCTATTTCCTCGCGCGTAATTGCCCGTGCACCGCCTCGCCCATCGAAAATAAAGGCGTAGATAATTGATTCGCTCATAAAGCCTCCACCGTTTTCCGGATCATCGCACGCAAATGAGCCGCAGACTAGCGTATTCACAGCCTCCTCTTTCTGGGTGAGTCGCTAAGTGCTTCATCCGCCTAGAATGGTAAAAAAACACGATAAGAGAACAGCAATGAAAATTGGCGTCTGCCTTCCCTATATGAAACGCGGCCTGAGCCGTCAAACCTTTAAAGACTGGTGCGGCATTATCGACCAAGGCCCCTTCCACAGCTTGTCATGTGGTGAGCGCATCACAGGCTACAGCATGGAAATGCGCAACATCCTGGCTTTCGCAGCCGCCAGTACCGAGCGCGTGCGCATTATCCCGGCACTGTATGTGCTGCCCATGCACAGCGCTGTTCAAGCCGCTAAAGAAATTGCCACTCTGGATATTCTTTCCGAGGGTCGCGTCACGCTCACCGTGGGCGTGGGCGGTCGTGAAAAAGACTACCAGGCGCTCGGCGCGAGCATGAAAGGCCGCTTCCAACGCATGGACGATCAAATCGCGTTGATGAAACGGGTATGGCGGGGAGAGCAAATCGAGGACTATGACGAGATTGGCCCCGAGCCCGTGCAAGCGGGTGGCCCGCCTATTCTCGCCGGTGCGATGGGCCCCAAAAGTATCGACCGCGTTTCCAAGTGGGCCGATGGTCTGTATGGCTTTGCCATGGACGGCGACGCCGGGCTGATCGATTATTTTTTCAAGGCTGCCGACCAAGCCTGGGCAAACAGTCAGCGCCCCGACAAACCCTATCGCATGGGTGGCTTCTGGTACTCTCTGGCCGACAATGGTGAGCAGGCACTGCGCGACTATGTTTTCGACTACCTGAAAATTTTCGGCGACGCCGAAGCGGAAAAGGTCGCCGCAACCATGCGCATGCACGACCCGAAGGCCATACTCGACGGGCTCGACGCCATTGAAGCACTCGGTTGCGACGAAATTCAATTGGTGCCCGCCAGCGCCGATTTGGCCGAGGTAGACCGCCTCGCCAATTTGCTCGCCGGTCGTTAATGTATCGAAATAGCTGATAAATTAACGCAGATAAATCCGCTTTTTTATCAGCTCACCCTATCTATACTGGGCGTACTGTCATCGTATGGAGACGCGAGTCTTATGCCCCTTAGAAACACCAGCACCCGCTACGGCTGGGTAAGCATCGCCTTGCATTGGGGCATGGCCCTGGCCATCTTCGCCATGTTTGGGCTCGGCTTGTGGATGCGCGACCTCGGTTACTATGACACCTGGTACCAGCGCGCCCCCCATATTCATAAAAGCATCGGCCTTATCCTGTTGGCGCTGCTGGTCTTTCGGCTGCTGTGGCGCGCGATCAACCCCACACCGCAGGGCCCGCCGAATAGCCCGCGCTGGGAGCGTTTGAGCGCACACCTCACCCACTATGGCCTGTATGCCATGCTGGTCGTGATGATGCTTGCTGGCTATCTGATCTCAACCGCCGACGGGCGTGCCATCGAGGTTTTTAATTGGTTTAGTGTGCCGGCGACGGTGCAGGACCTGCCCAACCAGGAAGACGTTGCCGGCGAGATTCACGAGATTCTTGCCTGGGCCATTGTATTGCTGGCCGGTGTGCACGCACTGGCGGCCCTCAAGCACCATTTTTACAACCGCGACAACACCCTGAAAAAAATGCTCGGACTTGCCAACCAAGCACCGGACTCGCGGTCGAAGTAGTTTCAGCACTGGCTCACCACTCAATAACAGAGGATGTATGTATGAAAACCTTACTCTCACTCACCGCCGCCCTACTCATTGGCCTGAGCGGTAACCTTCACGCCACCGAATACAAAATCGACACCGCCGGCGCCCACGCCTTCATTCAATTTAAGATCAAGCACTTGGGCTACAGCTGGTTGCACGGTCGCTTTGACGACTTCGAAGGCCGTTTTAGCTACGACCCCAAAAAGCCCGAAGACTCGGATGTGACCGTTGTCATTGATACTGCCAGCGTCAACAGCAACCATGCCGAACGCGACAAGCACTTGCGCGGCAAGGACTTTCTTCACGTCGAGAAGTATCCTCAGGCCCGCTTTGAAAGCACTGCATTTATCCCTAAGGGTAACGGGAAAGCCGAACTGAAAGGCCAGCTGACGCTACACGGCGTAACTCGTGAAATTAGTATTGATGTGACAGAAATTGGCGGCGGCAAAGACCCCTGGGGCGGCTACCGCCAAGGCTTTACCGGCACCACTGAATTCGCCCTGAAGGATTTTGGCATCGACTTTGATCTGGGTCCCGCGTCGCGCACGGTACAAATGACCCTGGACATTGAAGGCATTGCACAAACCATGATGTAAACGGAACTTTTTAGATTTCCACCCGGTCTTACTATCGACTTATCTCAATACCCTCTTTCGGAGCCTTACGGCTCCGTTTTTTATTCTGCTTGGTCGGCAAACAAAAACGCATCACAGGCCTGCCAAATTTGCGCGCGGTAGTGCTCGCCTTCCTTTACCAGGTGATGACGCGCACCGGGAATAATCACCTCGCGCAAGCGACGATATTTCTTCCTCAGCACGGGCAAATTGTACTGCCAATCCACCGTATCATCGGCGTCGCCCTGCAGTATCAATACCGGGCAGTCACACGCTGGCTGAGCGTGAAACCACGGCAACCACTTTTTCAACGCCCCCACCTAGGCTACCGGCAATATGCGCGGCTGAAGCGGATCGCGCTCGCGCAAAAACTCTAGAAAGGCCTGGTCGTCGGAATTGTCGGCAAAGCGCCGCGGCAAACTGTGAAGGAAATACTTCATGATGCTGTGCGCGGGCTTGCCCCACCAAAACGCGCGCGGGCGCACCAGCGGCGCCATTAAAATCACCTGCTCAAAGTCATCGCTGCCGCCATCCAGAATATGCGAGCCGACAATGGCGCAACCCGTACTTTGGGCCATGGCAAAGCGTCGTGGTGGCAGCTCGAAAGGGGCCACCGCAGCAAAGGCGGCGCGCAATACGGAGCGGTAGCGAAAAAAGCTGTCTATCGATGCCCGCTCACCACTGGACAGGCCATGACCCGGCAGGTCGAAAGCCACCACACTGCAACCGTGTTTCAAGCAGTAATTGATCACATTGTTGAACAGGCCTACATGATCGTAGTAGCCGTGATAAACAAACGCGGTGCGCTGCGCGTTGGGCAACTTGAACACCTGCGTGGCGATGCGTTCGCCCTCCGCCTCAAAATAGCCAATGTAATGGCGCAAACCCGCGTAGTCCTTTTCAAGGTCAATGCCATAGTAAGCACAGTACTCCGGCAGCCAGGGCTGGCTGTTGACGGTCGATTGCAACGACAAGGGGCTGAGCGAAGGAAGGTTTTCTTGGTCGATATTATCGGGCCACGGCATAGCAAGGTCCTTAGATTTATCCTTTTTAGCGGGCCCTAGTGTGCCCCGTCTGCAGGTACAAAATAAAGGGCAAAAAAAAGCCCGGCAGTACCGGGCTTTTTAATCATCAGTGCGCGATGCGCGCCGAGATTATTTAATGTTTGGGTTTAAACGACCCGACTCGTACTCGCCAAACATCGCTTCCAAACTAACAGGTTTAATTTTGGAGGCATTGCCGGCCGTGCCGAAGGCTTCGTAGCGCGCAACACAAATTGCCTTCATTTCCTTGATGGTTTCTTTCAGGTATTTGCGCGGATCAAACTCGCTGGGGTTTTGCGCCATAAAGCGACGTACCGCACCCGTGGACGCCAGGCGTAAATCGGTATCGATATTGACCTTGCGCACACCGTATTTAATGCCCTCGACGATCTGCTCAACGGGCACACCGTATGTCTCGGGAATGTCACCGCCAAACTCGTTGATGATCGCCAGCCACTCCTGGGGCACACTGGAGCTGCCGTGCATTACCAAATGCGTGTCGGGAATACGCGCATGGATAGCTTTAATACGGTCGATCGCCAGAATATCGCCAGTGGGCGGACGCGTAAATTTGTAGGCACCGTGGCTAGTACCACAGGCAATAGCCAGCGCATCCACACCCGTTTTGGCAACGAAGTCAGCGGCTTCTTCGGGGTCGGTAAGCATCTGCTCGTGAGACAAGGTGCCCTCTGCACCCACGCCGTCCTCTTCACCGGCTTGCCCGGTTTCCAGTGAACCCAGACAACCCAACTCACCCTCAACGGAAACACCACAGGCATGAGCCATGTCGACAACGGTGCGGGTAACATCGACGTTGTAGTCATAGTCGGAGGGCGTTTTGCCATCTTCACGCAGCGAGCCGTCCATCATTACTGAGCTGAAGCCGAGTTGAATCGAGCGCTGACAAACGGCGGGGCTGGTGCCGTGATCCTGGTGCATCACTACGGGAATTTCAGGGAATTCTTCAATCGCCGCAAGAATCATATGACGCAGGAAAGGCGCGCCAGCATACTTTCGCGCCCCAGCCGAAGCTTGCATGATCACTGGGCTGTCGGTTTCTCTCGCCGCTTCCATAATGGCGCGGGTTTGCTCCAGGTTATTTACATTAAATGCCGGTACGCCATAGCCGTATTCTGCGGCGTGATCCAGCATTTGACGCATGCTGATAAGTGCCATGTGAGTTCCCTTTTCAGTCTTTTAAATATGAATTATTGATCGGCGAGCGCGCTTACTTGGCGCGCTCTTCCAGTACCGCAACTGCCGGTAATACTTTGCCCTCAACATATTCGAGGAAGGCGCCGCCCCCGGTCGAAATGTAGGACACCTTGTCGGCAATACCAAATTTGTCTACCGCCGCCAGCGTATCGCCACCACCCGCTATCGAGAAGGCGTCTGACTCAGCGATCGCGTTGGCAATGTCTTCGGTGCCATCGGCAAACTGGTCGAATTCAAATACACCCACCGGGCCGTTCCAAATAATGGTGCCGGCCTGACGCAGAATGGCCGCCAGCACGGAGCCGGTCACCGGGCCAACATCAAAAATCATGTCGTCGTCGCCGACATTTTCCACTGGGCGCAATGTTGCCGGCTCGTTCTCGTCGAACTTCTTACCTGTCATTACATCGCTGGGCAGCGGGATAT
Source organism: Spongiibacter sp. UBA1325 (assembly GCF_002306875.1). NCBI lineage: Bacteria > Pseudomonadati > Pseudomonadota > Gammaproteobacteria > Cellvibrionales > Spongiibacteraceae > Spongiibacter > Spongiibacter sp. UBA1325. The sequence goes on along the minus strand of NZ_DBTD01000009.1, from coordinate 670,891 downwards.
CGCACTTCTCCATTAGCGCTTTTGCCTGCGGAATCAGGTCGTCCTCGCAAAGCGATTTACCGACGTTATAGCCCGCCGCCGCCAGGAAAGTGTTGGCGATGCCGCCACCAACAATCAGCTGATCCACTTTGTCAGACAGTGTTTCCAATACGGTCAGCTTGGTGGAAACCTTTGAACCACCGACAATGGCAACCATCGGGCGCGCAGGGTTAGCCAGGGCCTTTTCCAAATTCTCCAGCTCATTGGCCAGCAGCGGGCCAGCACAGGCCGTTGGCGCAAACTTGGCAACGCCGTGGGTCGACGCCTGCGCCCGGTGGGCCGTACCGAAAGCGTCCATAACGAAGATGTCGCAGAGCGCGGCATAGGCCTTGGCCAGGGACTCATCATCTTTCTTTTCGCCGGGATTAAAGCGAACGTTTTCCAATAGCACCAGTTGCCCGGCCTCCAGCTCTACGCCGTCGCGCCAATCGGCTACCAGCGGTACCGGCTGGCCGAGGGCATCACTGAGGTAGTCGGCCACAGGGCGCATTGAGTATTTTTCTTCAAACTCACCCTCAGTCGGGCGCCCCAGGTGAGACATCACAATCACCTTGGCCCCTTTTTCCAACGCCAGTTTCAAGGTTGGCAGGGCCGCACGCAGACGAGCATCGGAGCTCACTTTTCCATCCTTGATGGGCACGTTCAGATCTTCACGTATCAGCAGACGCTTGCCCGCCAGATCCAAATCACGCATTTTCAATACGTTCATAACACTTCCCGTTTCACTATCCGTTTACCGAACTAAACTCGCCTGCTTGTGCAGATCTGTGTACCCACAGCAACATTGCCCGGGGCACGCTAACAGTGCCGCCTAATGCAGCCAGTGTGCGACCATGTCCAACATACGGTTGGCATAGCCCCATTCATTGTCGAACCAGGTGAAGACACTCACCAGCTCGTCCGCCACCCGCGTTTGCCCGGCATCGACAATACCGGAGCGCGGATCGTGGTTAAAATCACAGGACGCCAGCGGCTCCTCGCTCACCCCCAGTACAGCACTCAGCCGACCGCGCGCGGCCATTTGCAGGGCCGCATTCACATCGCTGGGTGACACCCGAGATTGCAGGGTCACGCTCAGCTCCATTGCCGAGACATTGTGCGTGGGAATACGCACCGCCCGCGCCGCGAAACGGCCATCCAGATCCGGCAAGATGCGACCAATACCCGCCGCCAATCCCGTATCGACCGGAATCATCGACATGCCCGCCGCGCGCGTTTTGCGCAGGTCGGTGTGGTGATAGGCGTCCAACACCGGCTGGTCGTTCATTGCCGAGTGAATGGTGGTAATACAGCCCGAGCGCACTCCAAAGGCCTGGTGCAACACATCGATGACCGGGGTAATGCCATTGGTGGTACACGAGGCATTGGAGATCACCCGCTGCTCGCTGGTCAGGCCGTGGTGATTTAAGCCAAACACATAGGTCGGAATACTCGCCTCACCGGGTTGCGACAACAACACATGCCGTGCCCCGCGCTCCAGGTGTTCATGGAGTGCGGCCTCACTGCCGAGGGTACCGCTGCATTCCAGTACCACATCGATGTTGTGCCGACTCCAGTCAACATCGCGCAGCGCGGTGCAGTGGCTCACGGCAATCTCGTCACCGTTAATGCGCAAACACTCAACACCTTTTTCCACCGTACCCACAAAACGGCCGTGGGTACTGTCGTAGCGCGTTAAGTGCGCGATGGTGTCCAGATCGGCAGGCTCGTTAATGGCCACAATACGCATGGCGTCGCGCATTGGCGACTCGTAGAGCGCCCGCAATACGCAGCGCCCAATGCGCCCATAGCCATTGATCGCCAGTCGAATCATTCGCCTATGCAGTCCTCAACAGCAGCAACCACCGCCTCGGTGGTAATGCCAAAGTGCTTGAAGAGTTCACCCGCCGGCGCCGACTCGCCAAAGCTGTCCATCCCGACAATACGGCCATCCAGGCCAACGTACTTGTACCAATAGTCTTTGTGCGCCGCTTCAACGGCGACGCGCGCCAATACGTTGCTAGGCAATACCGACTCGCGATAGTAGCCGTCTTGCGTTTCAAAGGCTTCGGCGCAGGGCATAGACACTACGCGTACTTTGCGACCATTTTCAGCCAGCTGTTGCTGGGCTGCCATCGCCAGTTTCACTTCCGAACCGGTGGCAATAATAATGGCCTCGGGTTCGCCCTCGCAGTCACTCAATACATAGGCGCCGCGAGCAATGGCGGCAACCTGAGCGCTGCTGCGGTTCTGATGAGGCAAACCCTGGCGGGTAAAGATCAGTGCCGTCGGGCCATCGGCGCGCTCCAGTGCGCTGCGCCAGGCCACGGCCGATTCGACCATATCGCAGGGGCGCCACAGCGCCATATTCGGGGTGCCACGCAGTGACGCAATTTGCTCGATTGGTTGGTGAGTCGGGCCGTCTTCACCCAGGCCGATGGAGTCGTGGGTGTAAACAAAGATACTGCGCTGCTTCATCAGCGCCGCCATACGTACCGCGTTGCGGGCGTATTCCATGAACACCAGGAAGGTCGCGCCGTAGTTGATAAAACCACCGTGCAGGGCAATACCGTTCATCATGGCCGACATACCGAATTCGCGCACGCCGTAGTGCAGGTAGTTGCCACTGGCATCGTCGGCTTCAACCGCCTTGGAACCCTTCCACCATGTGAGGTTGGAGCCCGCCAAATCGGCCGAGCCGCCAAGCAGCTCTGGCAGCATCTCACCGTAGGCATCCAGACACAGCTGCGACGCTTTGCGGGTGGCGACTTCCTTACCCTCGTCTTGGCACTGGGCAATAAAGGCATCGGCCTTCTGGGCAAAGTCGGCGGGCAAGTCACCGCTCAGGCGGCGCTTAAATTCAGCGGCTAGCTCTGGGTGGGCAGCCTGGTAGGCGGCAAACTTCTCATTCCACGCATGCTCGGCAGCAGCGCCGCGCTCGCGAGCGCTCCAGGCACTGTAGACGTCCTCAGGCACCTCAAAGCTGCCGTGGGGCCAGTTAAGCGCTTCGCGAGTCAGGGCAATTTCGTCATCGCCCAGTGGCGCGCCGTGGCACTCTTCTTTGCCCTGCTTATTGGGCGAGCCCTTACCAATGACCGTTTTGCAGCAGATCAGTGTGGGCTTGTTCGGCTCGGCGCGACCCGCCTCAATGGCGGCGGCAATGGCATCGCTGTCGTGGCCGTCGACCGCTGGGATCACCTGCCAGCCGTAGGCTTCAAAGCGTTTGGGGGTATCGTCGCTGAACCAGCCTTCCACTTCACCGTCGATGGAAATGCCATTGTCGTCATAGAAAGCGATCAATTTACCCAGGCCCAAGGTACCGGCCAGTGAACATACCTCATGGGAGATGCCTTCCATCAGACAGCCGTCGCCCATAAAGGTATAGGTGTAGTGGTCAACGATATCGTGGCCGTCGCGGTTGAACTGCGCCGCGAGAATTTTCTCAGCCGTGGCCATGCCCACCGCGTTGGCAATGCCCTGACCCAGCGGCCCAGTGGTGGTTTCGACACCGGGGGTATAGCCGTATTCAGGATGGCCGGGGGTTTTGCTGTGCAGCTGGCGGAAGTTTTTCAAGTCATCGATAGACAGGTCGTAACCGCTCAGGTGAAGCAGCGAGTAGATCAGCATGGAGCCGTGACCATTGGAAAGCACAAAACGGTCGCGGTTGGCCCACTCAGGGTTGGCCGGGTTGTGCTGCAAGTAGTCGCGCCACAACACCTCGGCAATATCGGCCATGCCCATGGGCGCACCCGGATGGCCGGACTTGGCTTTCTGGACGGCGTCCATACTCAAAGCGCGAATGGCGTTAGCGAGGTCGCTACGTGAAGGCATCGGGAGCTCCTGAAATTGTGATGGCGGCAAAGAGGGCGCTATTTTCCCCTACCCCGCGCGATACAGCAAATATCAGGAGCGTAAAAATGGCCGCTGGACCAATAAAAGCGGCTTTTATCGGTGCGCGGGGGCAATTGCTGCCGCCGCGCATGGTGGCAGCACTATTTTAGTTTTTTGTACTTCATGCGCTTGGGCGCAGCATTGTTGCCTTTGCGCGCCACAAAGTCCTCGTGGTATTCGCTGTAATTGCCCTCAAAGAACACCACCTCACTGTCGCCCTCATAGGCCAAAATGTGGGTGGCGATTCGGTCGAGGAACCAGCGATCGTGGGAGATCACCAGCGCGCAACCGGGGAAGTCCAGCATGGCGTCTTCCAGTGCACGCAGGGTTTCCACGTCGAGGTCGTTGGACGGTTCGTCCAACAGCAACACATTGCCGCCTTCTTTTAACGTGCAGGCCAATTGCAGTCGACCGCGTTCACCCCCGGACAGCTCACCCACGCGCTTCTGCTGGTCACTGCCCTTGAAGTTAAAGCGGCCAATATAGGCCCGCGAGGGAATTTCGTAGCTGCCGATGCGCAATACATCCAAGCCATCAGACACCGCTTCCCACACGGTTTTGCTGTCATCGAGGGCATCGCGCATTTGCTCCACCGATACCAGCTTCACCGTCTCGCCCAACTCAATGCTGCCGGAATCAGGCTGTTCCTTGCCGCTGATCATGCGGAACAGAGTGGACTTACCGGCGCCGTTACCGCCGACAATACCCACAATCGCGCCCTTGGGAATACTGAAGCTAAGATCGTTAATCAGCGCGCGATCACCGTAGCCCTTGCTAACGTGATTCACCTCAATCACCTTGTCGCCCAAGCGAGGACCCGGTGGAATGTAGATCTCATTGGTCTCGCTGCGCGACTGGAATTCCTGCGACTGCATTTCCTCAAAGCGCGCCAGACGCGCCTTGCTCTTGCTTTGACGCCCCTTGGCGTTACTGCGCACCCACTCCAGCTCGGTGGCAATTGCTTTTTTGCGCGACGCCTCCGACTTGGCCTCTTGCTCCAGGCGCTGTTCCTTGGCTTCCAGCCAGTCGGAATAGTTACCCTCGTAAGGAATACCGCGGCCGCGGTCGAGTTCCAGAATCCAGTTGGCGGCGTTATCGAGGAAATAGCGGTCGTGCGTGATCGCCACCACAGTGCCAGGGAAGTCACATAAAAAGCGCTCCAACCAGCCCACCGATTCGGCATCCAAATGGTTGGTCGGCTCGTCCAACAGCAGCATATCCGGGTTCGACAACAGCAAGCGACACAGCGCGACACGGCGGCGCTCACCACCGGAGATTTTTGTTACGTCGGCATCCCAGGGTGGCAGACGCAAGGCATCGGCCGCCACTTCCAGTTTGTGATCCAGGTTGTGGGCATCGGTCGCCTGAATAATATCTTCCAGCTCGGCTTGGCGCTTGGCCAGCGCATCAAAGTCGGCGTCAGCCTCGGCGTAGGCGGCGTAGACTTTGTCCAGCTCGGCCAGCGCATCTTTCGCCTCTGCCACGCCGTCTTCGACATTGCCGCGCACGTCTTTGCTCGGATCCAGCTCTGGCTCCTGGGGCAGGTAACCAATCTTGATACCCGGCTGCGGGCGCGCCTCGCCATTAAATTCGGTATCAACCCCCGCCATAATGCGCAGCAAGGTAGACTTACCGGCACCGTTCAAGCCCAGCACACCGATTTTGGCACCCGGGAAGAAAGAAAGGGAAATATCGCTGAGAATCTCGCGCTTGGGTGGCACGACTTTGCTCACGCGATTCATGGTGTAGACGAATTGCGCCATGGTCACTCCTGAATACACGACAAACCGCCCTAGGCGGCAAACAAAATGTGAGCGAACGTTACCGAAAGGGGCGAGCATTGGCAATCCGAGAGCAGCGATGCCACACACTTCACCGCGATTGACGGCGCCGCTATAGCTCTCTCAGGGCCAGCGCCACACCGTCAGCGATGCGCTCACTGGGGTGCAGCACTACCGTTTCCCCGACACTCAACCCGTCTAACACCTGCGCGCTGCGGCCATTATTTTGCCCCACCACGACCGGCGTCAGTACCGCCTTATTGTCGAGCACCCTGAATACGGCCCACTGCCCCTGACTGCGAAATAATGCGCCAGTGGCAACCTGTACGACATCGCTGCCGCGCCAAAGCTCCACCTCAGCATCAACCCGATAGCCGTGGCCCAGCCCCTGCCAAAGCGACTGCGCGCCGATCAACTCCACGATGACATTCACTCGCTGCTCTTCTATACCCAAAGCGGAAATTTTCGTAAAACCATAGGGCTCAACGCGCTGAACACGGCCTCGGAGCGGCTGCTCCCCGCCCCAGCCACTGATGTGGACCTCAGCACCGTCTTCCACCCTGACAGCGTCGCGCGACAGTAAATCAACCACCACCTCCAGCTCCGCTGGATCGCCTAACTCCAGCAACGGAGTTCCGGCTGCCACCACATTCTCGCTCTCCTGCAAGATACGCAGGATGCGGCCACTAATCGGCGATACCAGTGGTACCACCTGCACCTCGTCGCGATCGTCCGCCGTCGCCAACACCGCTTTGGCATTTTCCAGCTCGGCGGCGCGCATACCCTCAGCCGCCTGCGCACTGCGACTCGCCGCAAGCGCGGATTTCAGCGCTAACTCGGCGCGATCCAGCTCCGCATCCGAGGCACTGCCCTGCTCGGCCATTCGGCGAATGCGCTGCAACTGACTGCGAGCAAAATCAAGCTGTGCGGCCACCTCCTGGCCCTGCGCTCGTGCCAACACCAGAGCGGCGTTAGCAGCCCGCAAATTCGCTTCGGCCTGGCGACGACTGCGCGAGTCCAACACCACCGGATCGCTTGGCAGCAGCTTCGCTAATAGGGTTTCGCCGGCCGTCACCGCATCGCCGACTTGTTGATCGATTCGCAATAAATGGCCGGCAACCGGCGCTGAAACCACGTAAACATCCTCAATGCGGGTATAACCTTCATCTTTCACAGTCACCTGCATATCGCCTCGAAAGACACCAGCCATATCAACCGGCACTGGGTCGGGCGAAAAGGCGTAGATAAAAAAACCGAGCAAAGACACCACAAGCACCGCAATAATGCTGCGCTTAATGGTTTTACTTTCTGCGGAAGCTACCATCGCGTTCATTCCCTTGTTTTAAGTACGGCAACGAGGTCGAGGTGATCGATACGACGCCTCACCAACAAGCCCGAAACAATGGCGGCCAGCACCACCACTAATGCCGCATAACCATAGGTCGCTGTGTTAATCACCAATGGGATGCGGAATAACTCGGTATCAAACGAGGCGACCATAAGCCAAGCCAGACCGTAACCAAGTACCGCGCCCAGCGGCAACGCCAACAGAGTCAGCAGCGCCAGCTCACCGAGCAATATATAAGACACTTCACCACGGGTCAGGCCCAGCACTCGCAAGCTGGCCAACTCACGCCCGCGCTCAGACAAAGAAATGCGCGCGCTGTTGTACACCACCCCAACCGTAATCAGGCCGGCAAATAAGGTATTGAAAAAGACAAAGGTGCCGAGACTCTCTTGAAGGGTATCGTTAAACGCTTGCTGAGCACTTTCCTGTAAACCGACACCCGCGACGATGGGGGTATTTTTTAATGCGCGATACAGGGCCTCGGTCTGATCGCCATCGACCAGCAGGTAGCCACCGGAAATCGCGACCTCCTCTTTCAACAAGCGACTCAGACTAACCAAGTTCATGTAGGCCGATGTTCCCATGTAGGTTTTCACCACTGCCACCACAGGAACATCCAGCACCGGCCGCCGCCCCTCGGCGACCTCCACAGACAGCAGGTCGCCAACATCCACGTGAAGTAACTCGGCGAGCTTATCAGACAACACAATCCCCTCGGCGGGAATGACCACAGGCTGGTAGTGCGTATCGACCACGCGACTCAACTCACTCCCCTGGGCGAGGCCGATTATCGACTCTCGTCGACGATATTGGCCGTTCTTGAAAATAACAGGCACTGCCCGAAACGGCTCTGCCGCCAGGACACCGGGCTCGTGCAGTAAATCTTGCAATGCTCGCTCGTTACGGGGCTCGACAAAGCTCACCGTTACATCCTGCCGATCGATAACGTTAAAGCTCACATCAATCATATGCACCATGGCATCCATGGAAAAACTCGAACCGATAAGCAGCGCCATGGACAGGGCAATGCCCAGCGAGGTCAAGCCGGAGCGCTTCGGCCAGCGATAGATATGCCGGCATATCATCCGCGAGGGTTGGTCCAGCCAACGCGACAAGGACTCGAGCCACAATGCAGAGCGGCTGTAGTCAGGTGGCGGTGGCGGCACCATCGCCACCGCGGGCCGCAACCGGACCACCTTGATAACCGAAGAGAAGGTGCCAAACACCGCGATCAGCAGGCTTACCCCTGCGGCAACGAGAAATACCGACGCTGGCGCGCGAAACAGCAGGAAGGGAAACTTAAAATAGTCCATATACAGAGCCGCCAAACCCTGCCCCAACCACAGCCCCAGCATACAACCCATCGCAATGCCCAGGGCAGTAATCGCTCCAACCATTTTCAAGTAATGTAAACCGACAAACAGGTCGCCGTAGCCAAAGGCCTTGAGTAAACCAATTTGCTCGCGCTCGGTTTCAATAAGCCTACTCACAACAACGTTTAGCAGAAAGGCGGCGACCAACAAAAAGATCGGTGGCAGCAGCTTTCCCATCGTATTGAGCTGGTCAATTTCGTTAGATAAAAATTGATCTGATATTTGATGAGAGCGACCATACGCGCCCGGCGTGCCATAGGGTCGAAGCAGTGTATCCAGACGATCAACCAGAGCGTCTTCACTGCTGCCCGGCGAGTGCAAAATCAGCGCCTCATTAAACGCGCCATCGAGGTCAAATGCCGAACCCAGCGCTTTTCGACTCATCCACAGCACGCCAAAACGGCGGTCGTCCGGTACCAATTCTCCCGGCGCAATGGCATAGACATACTCGGGAGATAATACGGTTCCCACCAGCGTTAAGCGTCGCTGTGTACCATTGAGAATGGCATAGAGATGATCGCCGAGCGTCAGCTTGTGCGCATTGGCGAAGGACTCCAACACCAACACCTCATTGCTGTGCTGAGGATCTAAATAGCGCCCACTGCGCAGAACGATATCGTTAATACGGGGTTGCGGCGCATCGGGCAGTGAAATGATCTGCCCTGAGATCGGTGCCTGCGCGCCGACAACATCCAATATCGCCGCCACGCGAATGCGACTCTCGGCACGGCGCACTCCGGGGAGAGCAGCGATTTCATCGAGCAGCGCACGCGGGGCGCGCTTAACCGGCGCCACCACATCAGCAAAGCGGTAGCGCTCATAGTAAGCGCTGCGAGTCTCCTCCAGAGACACCAGCATCCCCTTGGACATCACGTACATGCCCACACCGCAAGCAATCACAATCGCAATAGCAAATGCCTGGCCTTTAATATGCCAGAGGTCGCGCAGTAATTTTCGATCCAGCGGCTTCAGCCACAGTAAGCCTCGGGCCCGGCGCCACCAACCGGCCATTACCAGCTCAGCTCCGAGGGCTTGAGTGGCTGGGCGTTAACACGGGTTTCCTTAATCGCCCCGTCGGCCATAATTAATACCCGATCCGCCATCTCAGCGATGCCAGCATTGTGGGTAATCACCAAGGTCGTGGTATCGAGCCTGCGATTGGCACTGGACAAGGCTTCCAACACAACGACACCGGTCTTGCTGTCCAGCGCCCCGGTTGGCTCGTCGCAAAGCAGCACGCGCGGCTGTTTGGCTATCGCTCGGGCAATGGCGACTCGCTGCTGCTCACCGCCAGACAACTGGGCAGGGAAATGGTCCATACGCTCACCCAATCCCACCAACTGCAGCGCCTCTTCAGCCGCCATTGCCTGCTCGGCTATTTCGGTTACCAGGGTCACGTTCTCACGCGCGGTCAAACTGGGAATGAGATTGTAAAACTGAAAGACGAACCCTACGTGCTGGCGACGGTAGGCGGTGAGGTGACGATCATTAAAGGCGGTAAGCTCCTCGCCATTAAAAAACACCTGCCCCTCACTGGGTGAATCGAGCCCCCCGAGGATGTTCAACAGGGTCGATTTACCACTGCCGGATTGGCCGAGCAGCACCACCAGTTCGCCGCGCGGCACATCAAGGTCAACCCCCCGCAGCGCGTATACCTTGGATTCGCCAGCGCCATAGGTTTTGGTTAGCCCCCGTACATGGAAGGCCAGTGGCGCGTCATCCTTCTCCGGCATGTAGTCAGCACTCGCATCCTGGTGAATTGCCACTACAGAATAGCAAGGCGGGACGGTGCTGCGCGACAGGCGCGTCACCGAATGGCATTGGCCCTATGTCATTTTGGCAACCACACTCAGCGGCAACACCTTCATTAACCACCCCATCGGCACCCAGGGCCAACCCGGCACTTTGGCTTCGCCCGGCTCTTTCTCGATAGCCTTGACCAAGGCCTTGCACCCCGTTTCCAGGTCGACCCGCATTGGCGCTTTTTTCAGATCTTCGTTGATGGGTGTGAGAATAAAGCCCGGAAGGATACAACTCACTTTGATCGGCGTGCCAATAACATCGGCGCGCAGCCCCTCTGTCATGGTGCGCAGCCCCGCTTTGGTAGCAGCGTAAATGTTGATGGCACGCGGCATGCCACGCAGCGCACTCATTGAAGAGATGGTGACCAAGTGCCCGGCATTTTGCTCGCGAAATATGGTCATTGCCGCTTCGCACTGCGCCAAGGCACCCGTGAAATTAGTCTGTGCGGTGCGAAGGTTGGCGTGGAAGTACCCGGTACCCATCGACGCACCCTTGCCCATTCCCGCATTCACAATCACTCTATCGAGGCTACCCAACTCATCGCGAAAAGCATTAAAGACGGTAAACACCTGCTCATAGTCACACACATCCAGGGCTTTAATCAGCACCTGAACATCGGGGTGTTTTGCCTCAAGGTCCGATTTAATCGCCTCCAGGTTTTCAACCCGCCGTGCGCACAGCGCCAAGTTGCAGCCTTTCGCAGCAAACGCCCGCGCCATGCCCTCACCAAGGCCCGAGCTAGCGCCGGTAATCAACACATTCTTTCTAAACATAACGTCCCCCGATCTCATTTCTATTCACATGGATATTGTTATATTCGCTTCAGGCCAAAGCGGCCACATCGATAAAAATCACAACAAAGGAAAAGACTATGGACGCCTCTCCCATTTTACTACCGGTGATCATCCTGGTGCTGTGGAGCATGGTTATGCTCAGCTGGATGGCCATGGCGCGACTCCCGGCAATGCGAAAAGCGCGCATGCCGCCCAGCACTGGCGAGCGCACCGCCGAGCTGGCAACCATGATGGACAAGCGCATTCAATGGAAGGCGGACAACTACAACCACCTAATGGAGCAACCGACCATCTTTTATGCCACGGCAATCGTGCTGGCTATGCTTGGCCAGGGCGATGGCATTAACCTGGCGCTCGCCTGGTTTTATGTGGCATGCCGTGTTGCCCACAGCATCGTGCAAAGCACCAGCAACGTGGTGATGCTGCGATTCAGTATTTTTGCGCTAAGCAGCCTGGCCGTGCTCGGCATGGCAGTGAATGCACTGTTGGCACTGATCTAATCAGCGCTTACGCATCATGCCCGCAGTATTTTTCAGCATAATTTTACGAAACCAGCGATAGGGCAGCAGGCGTTTTAGCATCACCAAACGCTTGCTGTCGTCGTGGGTAAGAATTTTAAACTGCTTCTCCTCCACCCCTCGAAATACCTTCTCGGCAATCTCGTCAGCGCTTACTTTCGCCTTGTTAACCAACTTCTGAGTTAATACCGTCGATGTCGGGTCTGAGGCGCGCAGCGATTCTGCCAAGTTGGTTCGAAAGAACGCCGGGCACACAACCGAAACGGCAATATTGTCGCTATCCAGCTCCAGGGTCAGCGTTTCCGATAACGCCACCACCGCCGCTTTGGTTGCACAGTAGGACGCCATTTTCGGTGGATGAATCACCCCTGCCAGCGACGCCACATTCACCAGGTGGCCACCGCCCTGCTGACGCAACAGCGGCGTGAACACCTTGCAACCGCGCACCACACCCAACACATTGATGTCCATTACCCACTGCCAGTCTTCCATGCTCTGCTCATCTATCGCACCGGCCGTGGCAACCCCAGCGTTGTTGATCACCACATCCACACCGGACCAGTGCTGGCGCAGCCAATCAGCGGCAGACTGCAGGTCGTCTTCGCGCTGCACATCGCAGTGCAAATATTGCGCGGTGGTAACCGCCTGAAGCGCTTGCAGGGTTTCTTCACCGCGCTCCTTATGGATATCGCCGATGCACACCCAGTAACCCGCCTGCGCATAGCGCTCGGCCAAGGCGCGCCCCAATCCCGATGCGCCGCCGGTAATAAATACGCGCGGAGCCTGCGTTGTCATACTTGCCATAGTGATCTCTGTGCCTCGCCTTAGGGTGTGTTGTATTTGGCAAATTCTAGTCGGGCAATCAAATTGCGGTGCACCGCATCTGGGCCGTCGGCGATGCGCAATACCCTTGCCATTGCAAACATGGATGCCAGCGGCGTGTCATTGCTTAGACCCGCTCCGCCATATAATTGAATGGCTTCATCCACGACATTTTGCAGCACATTGGGCGCGACCACCTTGATCGCAGAAATTTCGCTGAGCGCCGCCATGGCGCCGACCTGGTCGATCTTCCACGCGGCATATTGCGTGAGCAATCGGGCTTGGTCGATGGCAATTCTCAGGTCGGCAACACGCTCGGGGTTGGCGCCCAACTTAATCAGCGGCTTGCCAAAGGCCTGCCGCGACTGACCGCGCTTAATCATTAACTCCAATGCGCGTTCAGCGGCGCCAATGGCGCGCATACAGTGGTGAATACGTCCCGGCCCCAGTCGGCCCTGAGCAATTTCAAAACCGCGCCCCAAACCCAAAATCAAGTTGTCTTTAGGCACGCGAACATTGTCAAACCACACCTCGCCGTGACCGATAGGCTCATCAAAGCCGCCAAACACCGGCAGCATGCGTTTGATGGTCACGCCTGGCGTATTCATCGGTACCAACACCATGGAATGGCGACTGTGGCGCGCGGCATCGGGGTTGCTCAGCCCCATAAATACGCCGACTTCACAGCGCGGATCACCCACCCCTGTCGACCACCATTTTTTACCGTTGAGCACCAGCTCGTCGCCGTCTACCGCTATGGTGGCTTCCATATTGGTGGCATCGGAAGAGGCAACATCCGGTTCGGTCATAAAGAACACCGATCGAATTTCAGCATTCAGCAACGGGGTGAGCCAGCGGGCTTTTTGCGCCTCGCTGCCATACTTCCACAACACCTCCATATTGCCGGTGTCGGGCGCATTGCAGTTAAAGACTTCAGGCGCAAAATGCGAACGCCCCATTTGCTCGGCAAGCACCGCATATTCGCTTACTGACAGGCCGGCGCCGAATTCGGCATCGGGCAAAAACAGATTCCACAACCCAAGTTCGCGGGCTTTCTCCTTCAGTGCTTCCACCTGCGGCAACACCGACCACTGCCCCCAGTCACCGCCGTGTTTGCTAAGCAGCAACTCCGGCAGTACGGCCTCTTCAACGGGCATAATATGGTTATCAATGAAATGACGAACTTGGTCGCGCAAGTCCTGGGCACGAGGGCTGAGACTGAAATCCATGATCGGCTCCTTACGGGTTTAGCCAACCAGATTACGGCGACTCAAAACATCAGTCTAATTTATTTTATAAATCAGTTATTATTCTAATTATGAATGAATTGAGTGGCCGCCATGGACCTGAATCTCTTTCGCGTTTTTGACGCGATCTACCGCGCTGGCTCGTTAACGGAAGCCGCCCGCGACCTCCACCTAAGCCAACCGGCGGTGAGCAACGCCCTGTCGCGCCTGCGCGAACATTTTGACGACCCCCTGTTCATCAGGCGTGGTCGTAGCATCGCGCCAACGCCGGTCGCTGACGCCATCGCCGACGACATCCAATCCGCGCTGAGTTTGTTGCAAGACAGCGTGCACCGCGGGCAGCATTTTGAGCCAAGCGCCTCACAGCGGCGCTTTGTATTAGGTCTGGGCGACACCATGGAATTCCTGCTGCTGCCGCCACTGATCAAGCAACTTTCAGCAAGTGCACCCGGGCTTTCTTTGCACAGTCGGCGGCTGCGTCGGGATCAACTCAGCCGCCACCTCGCCCTTGGGGAGCTGTCATTAGCGGTGGATGTTCCCCAAACTGTCGACAGCAGTATTGAGCAGCGCCCCTTGCGCAGTGAGCCACTCTGCGTACTGATGCGTGCCGACCATCCACTGGCCGCGCACGCTCTCACCATGGAAGGCTACCTGCAGGCGCGACATATCGGTGTTTCCGGGCGGCGGGAGGGAGCGCTGTTTGAGGACATACAGTTACAGCAACAGGGCTTCAAACGTCAGGTGCAGGTACGCGGTCAGAGCTACCATGCAGCCTGCCACGTCGTGGCTGCATCATCGCTGCTGCTCACCCTTCCCCAGCAACTGGGTGAGCGCTACGCCGACTTGCTCGGCTTGGCGCTGCAACCCTTGCCTGTGCTTACCCCCACACTCGATATGACGCTCTACTGGCACCGCAGCGCCAACGCCGACGCGGGGCATCGCTGGCTACGCGAACAGCTCATCGCATTGGCGGCAACACTGTGAGCGTCCGCCGCCCTATGATAGCTAGTACTGCACCTGCAGACTTACTGTGAGACCAGCCAACTCGTAGTCGTCCCTGTCTAGCAAACTCGCATACTCGATATTGATGAGCGCTGGCGACTCAGTAAAAGAAACCTGCATACCCAAGCCGTAACTCAACCCACTCTTACCGCCATCACCTGGGGCGCCGCCATTTAGTTCAAACTTACTTTTACCGAGCAACGCATACGGATAGAGGCGATCCGAAAGAGGCATACCAGCGCGAAGGTAGGCACCCAACATATCATTAACGTCTACGCTGCTTCCTACGTTCGTGGTTTCCCCCTCTTCACCGACCAAATAACGTAGCTCAATTGCAAAATGCTCGTTTACGGGGAAACCCAACAAAGCACCGTAGGCAGCTAGATCACCGTCAAAATCACCAGCCTCGTAGAGTATGTGAGAGTAGATTGCACCAATATAGACGACAGGATCTTGCTCATTCGCCAACACTGGAGACGACAAAATACCCAAACAAACAAAAGGAGCGAATCCCTTCATAACAACAATCCTTATAGAAAAATTTGCACCATAGGGTAGCTGTTATAGTAGAGACAGCCATCTGGGGTAATACTTAGATCTGTAAGGCATCACTAGGCATACCTCAACTCGCCGCCGCAAGCTGGTTACGCCCGGCAGCCTTCGCGGCATAGAGTTGCGCATCGGCCAAGGCCAGTAGCGCATCCTCGCTACTATCAGGCCTGGGAGCCAAGCAGGCCAAACCCACACTGGCGGTGAGCACCGACGCTATTGGCGACGCTCGGTTTGGCAGGGCAAGCTGCTTGATCGCGGCATTCAACGGCTCGAGGAGTGCCCGCGCTTGCTCAATGGAGGTATTGCCCATCACCAGCGCAAACTCCTCGCCACCGTAGCGGGCGCAGATGTCTGTGGAGCGCTTTGCAAACTGGCTCAACAACTGCCCTACCTGCCTGAGGCAGTCATCCCCGGACTGGTGACCGTAGGTGTCGTTGACCAGTTTGAAATAGTCGATATCAATAATTGCCAGGCTAACAGGCAGCCCAAGGCGGGCGCAGCGCCGCCACTCATTGCGCAAAAACTCGTCAAAACACCGTCGATTCGCCACGCCAGTTAAACCATCCGAGCGGGCGAGCTTACTTACCAGCTCTTCAGCCTGCTTCCTCTCGGTAATATCTTGATGGGAAATGACAAAGTAACTGACGTCACAGAGAGAAAAACGCGTGACGCGCATCATGAACCAACGCGACTGCTCAGGACTGTCGCAGGGGTACTCCAGATAAAAATGGTTACGCTGACTGTTGATCAAATCGCGAATACCTGCCGCCGCGCGCCCCGCTAATTCGTCTCCCGATGCCGCCGAGCGGTCGCACACCGACAAGTAGTTTTGCCCCTTCCACTCGCAGTGGGGTGTGCAAGCGTTTTGCTCAGCAAACTGCCGCCAACGGCTGTTTACGTAGAGGATCAAACCAGTCTCGTCGATGACGGCGATATGCTCGCTCATCGTATCGAGGGTCATTTTCAGGAATTCATGCGACCGTTCCATGCCAACATCACCATTAAAGGACGTCCGTCGCATGCCACTTTTACCACTTACAACGGGCCTTTTAGGTTGCGGGCAAATTAATAACCGTTGTATTCGCATTAACCCCTAGCGCGAATCGTCAGAGGAGCTTTTCCTTCTCTAGCCGCTGGCTAACGCGACGACGAATCTCCGCAGATAGGCGTTCACCGTACTCTCGCCCCAGTTGACTGCTGCGCGCATTGATTGCCGGCGTGACGCGCAGCAGCGTTTTTCCCAGGTCACTACGATAAAACGTCAATAGCTCACGGAGCTGGGGGCCGGTCAATGCCTCAGTATAAATCTCGCGCATCGCATTGGCATAGGCATCGCTGGCAATGAGCTGGCTGTATATCACCGCATCAACCTCTTCTTTAACCACGCTGTTCGCCGCTGCGGGTAAATTCGGGTAACTGGCCCGCAACTGACGGGTCAGGCTGTCGTTAAACAGGCGGGAAAATTGGCTGGCGATGGTTGGCACTGACTGGCCCGTCAGCTCAAGCAAGCTATCAACCAGCGCGTGTTTTTCATCAGCAGATTGCGCATAACCCGGCATCGCGAACAGGCATGCGCACAACAATATAGCAGGTGTTTTCATTGGCAGTCTCATCAACGGTATTAGCGCCCAAGCATAACCGCTCAGCCTGCCAACGTCCCGCTGAGGTGCACAACACCGCCATCGCAGAGACTATGTCGCCACGCTGACAGCCGCCTCTAACACCTTCTCACCGCTGACAGAGTTCGCGATTAGGCAGGCTTTCTCAGATTTGTGCAGCAGGCGCTCAGCCACCTCCACACTGACGCCCTCCGGTATTTCCAGGCGAGCGCGGGTAACGAAACGCGTAAACCGGACAGCACCGTCGCTTTTCTCCAAAGTGCCATCCACCTCGCAGGACAGACTCAACCATTCAAGATGAGAGGCCCGGGCCACCGCCTTGAAGGTTAAAATAAAGCAATCGGCCATTGATGCCAGTAACAGCGTTTCCGGCGACCACTTGTCACCCGGGCCACCAAATTCAGCGGGCGGTGCCGATAGCAGGGTTTCCAGCCCGGCCGCGCTCAAGCTAACGTCTGAAGCCGCCTCGGCGCGACCACTGACCGTGTACAAATGGGGAAGTGCTTGCATAGGGGTTCTCCTTTCCAGGCAACCATTCAAACACAGCCCCTCACCAGCAAAACATGCGCTCGATCAAGAACGCCACCGCTTGTTAAAGATGTGACCCACTCAGCACCCCGACCAATATAGGGGTAAATACCTAGGTACATTCGTACTACCCCCTGTTCAAATCACAACTAAGACGCAACAAGCGCTGTCCGTGATATTTCTAGAGCGACACCTAGTGGTATCTCGCAGACAGGCGGTGTCGTGATCTCGCTCCGCTCAAAGTAATAATTAAGGATGAAGGGAGACTTCTCATGCCATTTAAAAAGATTAAAAACACGTTGGCCCTGAGCGTTGCGCTCGCGGCCTCTAGCGCGGGACACGCGCAAACCGCTCCTCTGCCACTGGACGCATTGACGGGCCTGTTGGGCAGCATTCCCGGCCTTAGCGCCCTGCCTCTGGATTCACTGGGTGGCGGCGGGCTGCCAGGGCTTGACGGCTTACCTGACGGCGGCCTCCCCGGGCTCGATGCTCTCGGTGGTGCCCCGGGCTTAGACGCCCTGTCACCCTTATTTGACGCCCTCGCTGGTCTTGGTGGCGGCGGCGCGCCAAGCCTGCCCGGTCTGGACGCTCTGCCTATTCCCGGCATGGGCGGTGGTAGCGGCGGTGCACCCGGACTGGACGCCTTAGCACCGTTGTTTGATGCCCTCGCTGGTCTTGGCGGTGGCGGCGCGCCAAGCCTGCCCGGCTTAGACGCTCTGCCTATTCCCGGCATGGGCGGCGGTAGCGGCGGCGCACCCGGACTGGATGCCTTAGCACCGTTGCTCGATGCCCTCGCTGGTCTTGGCGGTGGCGGCGCGCCAAGCCTGCCCGGCTTAGATGCTCTGCCTATTCCCGGCATGGGCGGCGGTAGCGGCGGCGCACCCGGACTGGATGCCTTAGCCCCCTTGTTCGATGCCCTTGCTGGCCTCGGCGGTGGCGGCGCGCCAAGCATTCCTGGCTTAGATGCCCTGCCTATCCCCGGCATGGACGGTGGTAGCGGCGGCGCACCCGGACTGGACGCCTTAGCCCCCTTGTTTGACGCCCTCGCTGGCCTCGGCGGTGGCGGTGCACCGAGCATTCCCGGTTTAGACGCTCTGCCTATCCCCGGCATGGGCGGCGGTAGCGGCGGCGCACCCGGACTGGACGCCTTAGCACCGTTGTTTGATGCCCTCGCCGGCCTCGGCGGTGGCGGCGCACCAAGCATTCCCGGTTTAGATGCTCTGCCTATCCCCGGCATGGGCGGCGGTAGCGGCGGCGCACCCGGACTGGATGCCCTGGCACCGCTGTTTGACGCCCTCGCTGGTCTTGGTGGCGGCGGCGCGCCAAGCATTCCTGGCTTAGATGCCCTGCCTATCCCCGGAATGGGCGGCGGTAGCGGCGGCGCACCCGGACTGGACGCTTTAGCACCCTTGTTTGATGCCCTCGCTGGCCTCGGCGGTGGCGGCGCACCAAGCATTCCCGGTTTAGATGCTCTGCCTATTCCGGGCATGGGCGGCGGTAGCGGTGGCATCCCACCCCAGTTCCAAGGCTTTGTTGATTACTTTAGCCCCGCGAAGATCGAGAGCATTGTCGTTGCCCTACAGGACTTTGGTACCGCAATCGCTGCTGATCCGCAGTCATTAGCGGGCTTTCAGGACACCTTGGGGCCAGATTTGGTATTCACGCTGATTCCGGTGGTAGGTGTAATGGCCGACGACCCAGCCTCTGTACCGGCTTACTTTACTGAAGGCGGAACTTTGCTGAATCCACAAATCACATTGTTGCCACCCATCCCGTTCATTACTGCGGAACTGGCAATGTAAGTTGTACTTGTTCGTCCTCCAGACGTACGAGATTTGCGCGGCTTAAGCCGCGCTTTTTTTTTGCCGTCGCGCTTAATCTTCTCGAATGATCAGTCCATGCTGAGTGGTCAGAGACCCATCCAACTCAACAACCGCTGTCTCAGCACCGTGATTTAGCGAGCAATTCACAACCGGCACAACGTCCTGAAAAAGCGGCCTGCGCACAAACCACAGACGACCGCCAAAATCCTCAACCCGGCGAATGGTCAGCAGTTGCAACTCAGAAAGTAGCTCTTCGAGATTATCGGGAATGGGAGCTTGGGTTTGACGTCGTTCAGCACTCATCACAATAACCGCTCTAGATTGGGATACACATCATTCCCGCCCACAATCAGTAAGCAGGGAAGGGGCTTTCTCCTCAATATAGAGAAAAACCCGCACTTACCCTCTCGCGAGTTGTACTTAGCTCTATTTCGCTTTTCGTCTGCGGGCCTCGAAGGCCCTAAAATTGATAGCTCAAGCGAACACCATATTCACGCGGGTCGCCGACATACAGAGCATCAATACCTAACGACGGACTATTAAAGCGATCGGTAATATAAAACTCATCGGTCAAATTCTCACCGAAGAGCTCTATGCCATAGCGCTCTCCGCGATAGCCTAGCCGTGCGCCCAAGAGCCGCCGCGAATCGGCTTTCAAGCCGGCGGTGTTTTCACGGTCGGTGTAGCTGTCAGCAGCATAGGCCCAATTGATATTGGCGAAGTAGCCATTTTGTTGCCAGGCAAGCCCAATATTGGCATTTCGTAATGGCGCATTGGGAAAGCGATTACCCGCAAAATCGACGCCATCATCTTCGTATTCAGTGAACGCCGTGCTTACATAGCCAGCGCCGCCGAACAGACTGAAACCACGCCCCAGCTCGCCACTGAATTCCAGCTCAACGCCTTCAGACTGCGCCTCACCAGCATTGTCAGTGCGAAAATTCGCCGCATCAACACGCACACCAATCTGCATATCGCGATAGTCGATACGAAAGACTGTCAGCTGCGCCTGCCACCGCGCGCCCCGCCACTTCACACCAAGGTCATAATTATTGGTGTACTCGGGGCCATAACTCGGCGACTCGCCATCGCTGACAAAATCTACCGAGCCAGCGCGATACCCCTGGCTGGCAGCAACAAAGGCGGTCACGGCGTCATTAAGATCGTAGCTCAGTGCCACCTTTGGCAAAAACACAGAGTCGCTGCTCGGCGCCTGTGCATCACTGTCCAACAACGGTTTTAAAAGCGGGCTGAGATCACCGGGCAGCGTTGTACCGGTAATCGGGTCGACGGGGCGAGCCCCCTTAACAATAAAGGCACTACGACTGTCCGCGTCATTCTCTTCGTAGCGCATGCCCAGCGTTAGCGTCCAGTCGAAGGCAAAGTCCCAATCAGCCTCGGCATAAATGGCCTGGGTGTCAGCCTCCCGCTCAGCGACCAAGTCTGCATCAGCCCGCGCCCGGATTCCCGCACCGAGCTCATAGGGCAGATCGACACTTGCCGAGTTTCCCTGTAATTCATCTTTGGCGAGATAGGCGCCAACAACGCCCTTCAGGGTGTCACCCTGGTATCGCAAACGCAGTTCAGCTGCTCGGTTTTCAGCCTCGACGGAATTGATGAAATAGCCACCATCCTCAGCCGAAATATCATAGTCGCCCTTGCGAATATTATCGTTGTTGCTGCCGCTCACAATCAGGCTGAGGCGAAGCGCCGCATTAATATCCACGTGCTGGGTGAGCACAGCCAGCGTGCTATTGTCATCATAGAAGCCATCAACATCATCGCTGGCCTGCCCTTTGCGCGCCAAGTCCGGCGACTGGTATTCGTTGCCCTCGCGTAACTTACTGTCCTGCAGGGTGAACTCGAAGGAATACCAATCGCTGCCAGCCCAGCCCAGTTTGAAGCGCTGCATATAGCGTTTACGCGCCTGCCACTTGTCATCGCCTAAGGTGATATTGGTCACCTCGCCGTCGGTTTGATTGGTTTCGGCCGCGTAGCGAAATGCCAGGTCACCCACTATTGGGCCGCCCACCGCGACACCGGCTTCGCGACCACCGTAATTCGCTGCCCCTACCTTAAGCTTGCCCGAATAGGCTTCACTGGATGGCGACTCACTCTGGATCACGACCGCCCCCGCCAATGAACCAGGGCCGAAAGCCGTGGATTGGGGGCCGCGATAAAATTCCACCTGCTTCACGTCCCAGGTATTTCCCACCCCCCGACCGGGCTGGCGAGCGCCATCAATGAAGATACTTACTGTCGGCCGCCCTGTACCACCCGGGCCAATGCCCTCATTGGAAATACCGCGGACAGAGAATTTGTCCTCTCTTGCGGCATTCAAATTTGGGCTTCGTAATAGCAAGTCGTAGAGATCGCGCACATTCATGGCTTCAATAGTGTCGGCAGAAACAATACTGACGCTGCCAACAGTATCCAGGCTGCTGCGCTGCATTGGGTCACCTGTAACCAGGATCTCCTCAAGTTTTGGTGGGCTGGCAGCTGACTCTGTGCCCTGTGCCATAACGGCGGAGCTGGCAATAACAAGCGCGACACCCCGCAGCATAGCGGCGCGGGCAGAGAAGAAAGGTGACATTAGGGATTCCACAGCAGATGGTTAATGATAAGCATTATCATATAACTATTGCACAGGAACAAGCGTGCTGAGCACGATGTGAGACAAGCAGGTCATATGCCAGGGCCTCGCCTGTTAAGACGTGGGCTGTTAGACGCCGCCCAGAACCTGGCTGCGGAAAAACCCCCAGACAATCGCGGCAACACCGCCGACTTCACCCACTATCAGCAGCGCCATGCCCCAGGTGGTAATGAAGTTGCGCTGCTTAAATTGATTCTTCTCCCGGCCTTGAATGCCAAGCTGAAAATACCGGGCTATGGCGGTGGCGAAAAAGAACAGCGGTACCGCGGTAATCCACAACTGTAGCGTCGCGGAATAGGGGCTGTATTTGAGCAACGCCGCCATCACCAAGGCAGTGAAGCTGTACATTAGCGCAGCGCGGTGAGCGATATCGATATAGGGATGAGCACGATGCCCCGGCCGGGTCATAATGCCGTGGTATTTAAGCACTCCGCCGACCAGGCCAGCCAACAAGAACAAACCCGACGACGCCAGCGCCAATGTTACTGCCTGTGTCATGGTCACCTCGAAACAGATGCCTGCTCTGCGCAGATATAAAAAAGCCGCGCTGGGCGCGACTCTAATATCAGCTGATTAGCTCAGCGGGTAGTGCTCGGGATAGGGCAGCAGAGCAACACCACTGTCGACAGCCGCGCGGGCCACCGCTGCGGCTACCGAACCCAGCAAGCGCCGATCCACCGGCTTGGGAATAATATAATTCGGGCCAAAGCTCAGCTCACCACACTGGCAAGCATCGACCACCACTTGTGGTACGTCTTCTTTGGCGAGCTCACGAATGGCGTGAACTGCGGCCACTTTCATCGCTTCATTAATCTCCGTAGCACGCACATCCAACGCACCGCGGAAGATAAATGGGAAACCCAAAACGTTATTAACCTGATTGGGATAATCAGAGCGCCCAGTCGCCATAATCAAGTCGTCGCGCACACTCATCGCCAGCTCTGGTGAAATCTCTGGGTCAGGGTTTGAACAAGCGAATACGATCGGCTTGGCAGCCATACTGCGCAGCATGTCTTCGCTCAGCAGGTTGGCGCCAGACAGACCGACAAAGACATCGGCACCGTCGATCGCCTCTACCAGGGTCTTGGGACCGGCGCCGTTGGCAAACTCTTCTTTATATTCGTTTAAGCCCTCACGGCCCGGCGTGATAACGCCGCGGCGGTCGATCATAAACAGGTTTTCGTATTTCGCACCCAGGCTGATCAGCAAGCGCATGCAGGCAATGGCCGCCGAGCCCGCGCCCAAGCAAACGATGCGCGCACTCTCGATGGATTTACCTTGAATCTCCAGAGCGTTCAGCATTCCCGCCGCCGTCACAATGGCGGTGCCGTGCTGATCGTCGTGGAAAACCGGAATATTGCATTGCTCAATCAGAATCCGCTCAATCTCAAAGCACTCAGGCGCTTTAATATCTTCCAGATTGATGCCGCCAAAGGTATCGGCAATACGGCGCACGGTATCAATGAAGGCTTGAGAGTCTTCTGCGTCCACCTCGATATCAATGGAATCGATGTCGGCAAAACGCTTAAACAGCAGCGCCTTGCCTTCCATTACCGGCTTGCTGGCGGCAGGGCCCAAATCACCCAAACCGAGAATTGCACTGCCATTGGAGATAACCGCGACCAGGTTGCCCTTACTGGTGTACTTGTATGCGTTGAGCGGGTCCTTGGCGATCTCGCGCACCGGCTCAGCCACGCCTGGGCTGTAGGCCAGCGAAAGATCGTATTGTGTTTCGGCGGGCTTGGTCAGGCTGATACCAATTTTGCCTGGCGAGGGGATCGAGTGGTAATCCAGAGCCGCCTGCTTAACATCTTTGGACATTGTCATGCTCTCGGTTTGTGCATTCCAGAAGGGCGAACGCGTAAAGGTGGTCAGGTGCGTTCATAAAGGCGTGAAAGCATATAGAAAACTGCCCCCACTCACAAGCCACGCCGTGGCCCAGTGCCC
Organism: Spongiibacter sp. UBA1325; assembly: GCF_002306875.1. Classification (NCBI taxonomy): domain Bacteria; kingdom Pseudomonadati; phylum Pseudomonadota; class Gammaproteobacteria; order Cellvibrionales; family Spongiibacteraceae; genus Spongiibacter; species Spongiibacter sp. UBA1325. Next base: position 647,172 of record NZ_DBTD01000009.1, on the reverse strand, counting down.
CGCTATCAGCGGGTTTCAAAGCAAGCCTGCAGGCGTAGTACCGCCTTGCGACTCACTAAAAAAAATGCCCAAGCGCTGGCGCCCGGGCATTTTTGCGATCATCAACGCCAGAGGTTGTGGCGCAAATGTAAGCAACTTAGCTTTTAACACCACCGCGGCTGCCGAAACGCTTGCGGAAGCGATCAACACGACCACCGGTATCCAGCATTTTCTGCTTACCAGTGTAGAAAGGGTGGCAGGCAGAACATACGTCTACGTGCAGGTCTTCCGCCAGGGTTGAGCGGGTTTGAAACTGGTTACCGCAGCTGCAGGTAACGTTAACATCTTCGTACTTTGGATGGATATCCGCTTTCATCATTAGATCCTCTTTGGACGCCGCCACCCGATCTCTTGCCGGGCACCGCGCTGGGCTGATGCGCTCAGTGGAAGCTGGGAAGAGCAGGGATTTGCGCCGACCAACTGAACAAAAAACCACCGAAAAACAGGCCGCGAATATTAGCAGAACTGGGCATATAAGCAAGCACTGCCCAGCACCGATTAGAATTATGCTCTCAACCCACTGCAGATTCTTATACACTGGCGGTTTTGCACAAGCCCATGCCATGGCCGACACTCTCGCATCCATCGCCATTCCCTGCCCCCTTAGACGCCGCTTCGACTACCTGTGGCCGGCGTCGTTGCAGCGCGACATACAGCCCGGCACACGGGTGAAGGTGCCCTTTGGGCGGCGCGACGTGATTGCCGTTGTCCTCGGCCCCACCGACAACACCGACGTCGATGCCAGCAAACTAAAAGCCGTCATTGAAGTGCTGGACGAGCAAGCCAGCTTATCCACGTCGCTGCTGGACTTGGGGAAATGGGCCGCACACTACTACCACCACCCCATTGGCGACTGCCTGCACCAAATGCTGCCTCTCGCGCTGCGGCGCAGCGCACCGCCGACGGCAGAGAACACCGCAGCGTGGCAGCTCCGTGCAAATGCCGATATTGCCAAACTCTCTCCGCGTGCTCACCAGCAACGCGCGCTGTTCAACGCCCTGTTGGAAAACGGCCCGTTAACGCGCGCAGACATCACTGCCCTGGGCTTTAGCGCCAGCATTGTGCGCGCCTTGCAGCAGCATGCCCTGATTGAAGAAGCCGAACCGTCCAGCACGCCCGCCCCCGCCGAGCAGGGCCCCACACTCAACAGCGAGCAAGCCGACGCCCTGCAACAAATTATTGATAGCGACGGCCAATTCGCCCGCTTTTTACTCGACGGCATCACTGGCAGCGGCAAAACCGAGGTGTATCTGCGAGCCATCGCCCACGCGCTGGCCAACGGCAAACAGACCTTGGTACTGGTGCCCGAAATTGGCCTCACCCCGCAGACCCTGCGCCGCTTCGAACAGCGTTTCCCCGGTCGCGTACGCAGCCTGCACTCCGGTTTAAGCGAGCGGCAACGCTGGCACAATTGGCAAGCCGCCCGCGAGGGCCGCGCCGACATTATTCTGGGTACGCGCTCAGCGGTATTTGCCGACCTGCCGCGCCTGGGCTTGGTCATCGTCGACGAAGAGCACGACAGCTCCTACAAACAGCAAGACGGCTGGCGCTATTCTGCCCGCGACATTGCCGTAAAGCGCGCAGCCGATAGCCAGTGTCCGGTTATCCTCGGTAGCGCCACCCCCAGCTTCGACAGCCTGCACAACGCCGACCTGGGTCGCTATCGGGTGTTGCGCTTACGCCAGCGCGCCGGCAACGCCTGCGAGGCACCAATACGGCTGCTCGATATTCGCCAGCAAGCCTTACAGCACGGTTTGAGCGATGCCTTGCTCAGCGCCGTCGCCAACAATTTGCGCGCCGGCAACCAAAGCCTGCTGTTTCTCAACCGCCGCGGTTTCGCCCCCACCCTGCAATGCCATTGCTGCGGCTGGATTGCCGACTGCCACGCCTGCGACGCGCGCATGACCGTTCACTACAAGCGCCGCCAATTGCGCTGCCACCACTGCGAAGCCGTTCGCGCCATGCCAGCCAGTTGCCCGGACTGTGGCAACAGCCAGTGGATCTACGACGGTCCCGGCACCGAGCGCCTGGAAATGTTTCTAAACCAACACTTTGACGCCCCGGTGTTGAGGATCGACCGCGACACCACCGCCGGGCGCGACAGCATGGCCGAACTCGTTAAAGAGGTGAATAAGGGTGAACCCTGCATTTTGGTCGGCACCCAAATGCTCGCCAAGGGCCACCACTTCCCCGCCGTGACACTGGTCGGCATCGTCGATATGGACGCCGGTCTGTTCAGCGCTGACTACCGCGCCACCGAAAACAGCGCCCAACTTCTGCTGCAGGTCGCCGGACGTGCCGGACGCGCAGACCGGCCCGGCGAAGTATTGCTGCAAACTCACTGCCCCGCTCATCCCGCCTTACAGAGCCTGAGCCAACACGGCTATCGCGACTTTGCCGCCGCACAGCTGGCAGAACGGCGCCTGCTCGACCTGCCACCTTACACCTTCAGTGCGGTGATTCGCTGCGATGCACCGCAGCTGCAGGATGCCGAGCAGTTTTTGCAGCAGCTGCGCAACTCCCTGCAGCCGCCCGCACCCGGCTGGCAACTTCTCGGGCCCCTGCCCGCGCCCATGGCCCGCCGCGCGGGCCGCTTCCGCGCCTCACTTATTCTGCAAGCCAGCGAGCGCCGCACCTTGCATCAGCAGTTGGCAGTGGCCTGTAATGTGGCAGAATCCCTCAGTAAGCGCGGCCAATTGCGCTGGTCGGTCGACGTCGACCCCATCGAGATGTTCTGATGGTGGCGGCCGACGCCTGAAACAGCGATAATACGCGGCCCCAAAATTCCCCATATTCAAGAGAGTTCGAATTCGACATGAAAGATATCGTCGCCACGTTGATTGATCAGGCGCTCACAACCCTGCGCAGCACTGCCGAATGGCCCGAAGATCTTCAGCCGTCAATTCAACTCGAGCGCTGCAAAGACAAGGCCCATGGCGACCTCGCCTGCAACGTCGCAATGATGCTGGCCAAACCACTGCGCAGTAACCCCCGCGCCATTGCCCAGCAAATTGTCGACGCCCTGCCCGCCAGCGACGACGTGGTAAAAGTGGAAATCGCCGGCCCCGGCTTTATCAACTTCTTTATGAATGAAGCCGCCAACTTCCGCGTGATCAAAGACATCTTTGCCAAGGGCGAGCAATTCGGTCGCGGCGACGCGAAAAACCAGCGCATCCAGGTAGAATTTGTGTCCGCCAACCCCACCGGGCCACTGCACGTTGGCCACGGTCGCGGCGCCGCCTATGGCGCCAGTGTTGCCGACATGCTCGCTGCCGCAGGCTACGACGTGCAGCGCGAATACTACGTGAACGATGCCGGCCGCCAGATGGACATCCTCGGCACCAGCGTATGGCTGCGCTACCTGCAAGCCTGCGGTGAAACCCTCACCTTCCCCAGCAATGGCTACCAAGGTGATTACATTGCCGACTACGGCCGCGAGCTGCACGCCAGCCACGGCGACCAGTTAATGCGCAGCGCAGCGGACGTTTTTGACGGCGTTTGCGCCGATGAACCCGCAGGCGGCGATAAAGAAAAGCATATTGACGACCTGATCAATCGCGCCAAAACCCTGCTCGGCGACGACTACCGCGTTGTCTTCGACAAAGGCCTGGACGCCATATTGGGCGATATTCGCGAAGACCTCGGCGAATTCGGTGTGCACTATCAGGAGTGGTTTTCCGAGCGCAGCCTGACTGCCGACCCCGACCAAGTCAGCCGCGCCATCGCCCGCCTGCAAGACAACGGCTACATCGAAGAGCGCGACGGCGCCCTGTGGTTTTTGTCCACCCGCTTTGGCGACGACAAAGACCGCGTGGTAAAACGCGACAACGGCCAGACCACCTACTTCGCCTCCGACATCGCCTACCACCTGAACAAGTTTGAGCGCGGCTTTGATCGCGTGATCAACATTTGGGGCGCCGACCACCACGGCTATATCGCCCGCGTGAAGGCAGCGCTGCAAGCACTGGATATCGACCCAGAGCGATTGGTGGTAAGACTGGTGCAGTTTGTCTCGCTGTTTCGCGGCGACCAGCAGGTGCAAATGTCTACCCGCTCCGGCTCTTTCGTGACCCTGCGTGAATTGCGTGAAGATGTCGGCAATGACGCCGCGCGCTTCTTTTACATTATGCGCAAAGCCGATCAGGCCACCGACTTCGACCTGGAGCTGGCCAAGTCAGAAAGCAAAGACAACCCGGTTTACTACATTCAATACGCCCACGCTCGCGTGGCCAGCATCCTGCGCAAGCTGGAGCAAGAGGGCCAGCAGTGGACGCAGGAAGCGGGCCTTGCCCAGCTATCGCTGCTCGACAAAGACGTGGAAAAAGCCCTGTTGGTGAAGCTGGCACGCTACCCCGAGGTGCTGTCCAGCGCGGCGGAACAATTCGAGCCGCACAGCCTCGCCCACTACTTGCGCGAATTGGCCGGTGACTTCCACAGCTACTACAACGCCCACAAAATGCTCGGCGAAGACACCGCCCTGCGCGATGCGCGGCTGGCGCTGTCAGTCGCTGTACAACAAGTACTGCGCAACGGCCTGGGCCTACTTGGGGTTTCTGCCCCCGAGGAAATGTAAGCATGGCTGCGAAGAAGCGCCCAACACGCGGGGCCACCCGCAGCAAGGCGGCCAACAAGGGCATGCCTGCCTCCATTTTGCTGGGCACGGGCTTTATCGCCGGTATTCTCAGCACGGTGCTGGTTTTCAATGCCATTGGCGAGCGCGATACTGCCGGTGCAGCGGCCACCGCTCAGGCGGCCAAGCCAAAAGCGAGCAAACAAGCAGAAACCAGCAAGCCGGAAAACACCACCAAGTTCGACTTCTTCACGGTGCTGCCCGAGCGCGAGGTGATCGTTCCCGACGAAACCCCTGCACCAAAGCGCGAGAGCAAAGTCACCACCGCGAACGAAAAACCGCCGCGCCCCAACGAGAAAACCTTTCAGACTGGCGAGCGCTACATTCTTCAGGCGGGTTCTTTTCGCAGCAATGACGACGCCGACCGTCGTCGCGCGCAAATTTTACTGCTGGGGCTCGACGCCAAGGTGGAGTCCGTGCAGGCCAATGGCGACCTCTGGCACCGGGTTTACGTCGGCCCGTTCCAGACCCACAACACCCTCGCCAGTGCCCGCGCCAAACTGATCGGCGAAGCCATCGACACCCTGGTCATTCGCCAGAAGACCACCCCGTAAAACGATCCCCGCGCTGCCTTGAAAATTGCAGCGCCGCCCCCATAACTATTTTCTCGAGCCGCTCCACATGGGGCGGCGCGCCTGTTCACATATCTAAAAGGAGTCCCGCGTGGAACAGTTTCGCGGCACCACTATTCTTTCTGTTCGCCGAGGCAATCAAGTGGTTGTTGGCGGCGACGGCCAAGTTACCATGGGCAACACCGTAATGAAGGGCAATGCCCGCAAGGTACGGCGCCTGTACAAAGACCAAGTGCTGGCGGGATTCGCTGGCGGCACCGCCGATGCCTTCACCCTGTTCGAATTATTTGAAGCCCAGCTCGAAAAGCACCAGGGCAAACTCGTTAAGGCGGCTGTGGAGCTGGCCAAAGCCTGGCGCAGCGAGCGCTCGTTGCGCCAACTCGAAGCCCTGCTGATTGTGGCCGACAAAGAAACCACGCTGGTGATTAGTGGTAACGGCGACGTGATTGAGCCAGAAGACAATATGATCGCCATTGGCAGTGGCGGCTCCTTCGCCACCGCCGCCGCCCGCGCACTGATGGACAACACCGAACTCGGCGCCCAAGACATTGTAGAAAAAGGCCTGAACATCGCCGGCGATATCTGCATCTACACCAACCACAACCGCCGCATCGAAGTCCTCGATTACTGATCCGAACACCTGACACGCTCGCCGATGCGGGCGACTGGAGCCACCATGTCACAAATGACACCCCGTGAAATCGTCCACGAGCTGGACAAGCACATTGTCGGTCAACACGATGCCAAGCGCGCCGTTGCCATCGCGCTGCGCAACCGCTGGCGCCGCATGCAATTGGCGGAAGACCTCCGCGCTGAAATCACGCCAAAAAATATTCTAATGATCGGCCCAACCGGCGTCGGTAAAACTGAAATTGCCCGCCGCCTGGCCAAACTGGCCAATGCCCCGTTTATCAAGGTGGAAGCCACCAAGTTTACCGAAGTGGGTTATGTCGGCCGCGACGTTGAGTCCATTATTCGCGACCTGGTCGACGTATCCCTGAAGTTGCACCGCGAACAAGCCATGGAGCAAGTGGCCCACCGCGCTCAGGACGCCACTGAAGAGCGCATCCTGGACGCCCTGCTGCCACCCGCTCGCGGCGAGCAAAGTGAGGAAGAGCGCAACAGCAGCACCCGGCAAATCTTCCGTAAAAAATTGCGCGAAGGCGAACTCGACGACAAAGAAATCGATGTCGAAGTCAGCAGCGCGCCGGTCGGGGTAGAGATTATGGCGCCCCCCGGCATGGAAGAAATGACCAGCCAATTGCAGGGCATGTTTTCCAAAATGGGCGGTGACCGCAAAAAGACCCGCCGCCTCACCGTGAAGGCCGCCTATAAACAAATTCAAGACGAAGAAGCCGCCAAGCTCATCAACGAAGAAGAGCTGAAGACCCGCGCGATCGAAGCAGCGGAGCAAAACGGCATTGTCTTTATCGACGAAATCGACAAAGTTGCCAAACGCCAGGAGTCCGGCGGCGCCGATGTGAGCCGCGAAGGTGTGCAGCGCGACCTGCTGCCACTGATCGAGGGCTGCACCGTCAGCACCAAACACGGCATGATCCGCAGCGACCACATTCTGTTCGTCGCCTCCGGCGCCTTCCACCTGAGCAAGCCCTCAGACCTCATTCCCGAATTGCAGGGTCGTCTGCCTATTCGCGTGGAACTCGAAGCCCTCACCCCCGACGACTTTGAGCGTATCCTCACCGAACCCCGCGCCTCTCTGACTGAGCAATACCAAGCCCTGCTCGCCACCGAGGGCCTGCATGTGAGCTTCAGCCAAGACGGCATCCGCCGCATCGCCGAAACCGCATGGGAAGTGAATGAGCGCACTGAGAACATTGGCGCGCGTCGTCTGCACACCGTGATGGAACGCTTACTGGAAGACGTTTCGTTTAGCGCCGGCGACCGGGCGGAGCCGCTGAACATCGACGCTGACTACGTCAATCAACAACTTGGCGAACTGGCCAAAGACGAAGACCTAAGCCAGTTTATTCTGTAAGCCAAACGGAGCACGCCACATGGCGTGCTCCTCTCTAATCTGCGAACCCGCATGCTCTTTAATCATTGATAACGCCTGCAGGACATCTGCCTTGTTACCGCGAGGAACAACGGTAGGAGCGGGCCTGACCGCTACAAACCTCGCGCGATGCCTGTCACTCACACGAAAAACCCCGCTACGCCTCCACCTCATACAAGCGATATTCAACCTGGCCCGCGGTTTTATGCTTTACCACCCGCCAGCTTGACGGCACCGTCACGGGCTCGCCTTTGGCGGTTTCCACATAGACCAGGGCACCCTCGTCCAGGCGGTCTTCCAGCGCATCGATTGCTGGCATCAGCAAGTCTTTATTAAAAGGGGGGTCGAGAAACACGATATGCCAACCGCGCTCAGCGCCGGTTAAAAACTGTTCAGCGCTGGTAGCGGCCACGTCGGCATCGCGACAAGCCAGCGTCTGTAAATGTTGGCGAATTTGCTGCGCGGTGGCACGGTCTTTCTCGACAAAGTGGCAGTGCGCAGCCCCCCGCGACAAGGCCTCCAAACCCAGTGCACCCGAGCCGGCAAACAAGTCCAGGCAACGCGCGCCGGCAACGTAGGGAGCCAGCCAGTTAAACACCGTTTCACGTATGCGGTCACTGCTCGGACGCAGGCCCTCAGCGCTGGTAAAGTGCAGCTTCCGACTGCGCCACTGGCCGCCAATAATGCGCACCACACCCGCAGCACCTTGGCGTGGCGTCACCTGTGCCGAGCGATCACGTTTGGAACGAGGGGCCATAAGGGGATCCTGAAGTATAAAACCGCGCCACGACATTACTCAGTGACGGCCGAGAAGTGGTAGGATACGGCTTTTCTTTTCCCTGTAAACCAGACCCTGCAACCAGAGCCCCATGACCGATACCGAGAAGTCAGCCGTTACTGAAGCGGAAAACGCCCAAGAGCCCAAGAAGAAAAGCTTTTTCACCCGCTTTAAAGAGTCCTTTGTCGGCTCTGAGGAAGACCTGGCGGCGGCAGAAGGTTTTATCGCCGACGAAGAAATCGCGCCCTGGCAACACATTGAACTGTCGCCCGAAGAGCAGGCATCGCTGCTGGTTAAATTCAAGGAAGGCCTGAGCAAAACCGGCGCCCAACTCGGCGAGGGCATGGCCAATCTCTTCCTTGGCCGCAAAGAGATCGACGACGAGCTTCTCGACGAAATTGAAACCCATCTACTGATGGCCGACGTTGGCGTGGATGCCACCACCGAGATTATCGACAATCTCACTCGCCGTATGTCGCGCAAGGAACTGGATAACCCCGAGGCCTTGTATGTTGCCCTGCAAGAAGAGCTGCGGGTGCTACTGGAGCCTGCCGAACAAGAGCTGGTTATTCCCGACAAAACCGGCCCCTATGTCATTTTGATGGTAGGCGTAAACGGCGTGGGCAAGACCACCACCATTGGCAAATTAGCTAAGCAATTCCAGGCCGGTGGCCGCTCGGTCATGCTCGCCGCTGGCGATACCTTCCGCGCCGCCGCCGTTGAACAACTGCAAGTGTGGGGCGAGCGCAATAATGTGCCGGTAATCGCCCAGCACACCGGCGCCGACAGTGCCTCGGTACTCTTCGATGCCCTGCAAGCGGCTAAATCGCGCGATGTCGATGTGCTGATCGCCGACACCGCGGGTCGCCTGCACAACAAAGACAACCTTATGGAAGAGCTGAAAAAGGTGGTGCGGGTACTCAAGAAACTCGACCCCGATGCCCCCCACGAAGTGATGCTGGTACTCGATGCCGGCACCGGCCAAAACGCCCTGTCGCAAGCCAAACACTTCCAGGAAGCGGTAGGTGTGACCGGCTTAACACTCACCAAGCTTGATGGCACCGCAAAAGGCGGTATTGTATTCGCCATATCCAAGCAGCTCGGCCTGCCCATTCGCTTTATTGGTGTTGGCGAAGGCATTCTCGACCTGCGCCCATTCCGCGCCGATGAATTTGTCGGCGCCCTGTTTGGCTGGCAACGCAAGCAATGATCCAATTCGAGCAGGTCTGCAAACGCTACCCCGGCGGGCATCAGGCGCTGAACAACCTCAGCTTCCACATGCCCCATGGCGATATGCGTTTTTTAACCGGCCACAGCGGCGCCGGTAAAAGTACCCTGCTCAAACTCATTATGGTGATGGAGCGCGCCAACAGTGGCCAGGTGCTGGTCGACGGGCGCAATGTTTCCAAGCTACCGGCGCGCCACATCCCTGAATTGCGCCGCAAGGTGGGCGTGGTGTTTCAAAACCACCAGCTGCTGTTTGATCGCAGCGTCTTTGACAACGTCGCCCTGCCACTGGTCATTGCCGGCTACGGCCATCGCGATATCGGCCGACGGGTGCGCGCAGCCCTCGACAAAGTTGGCCTGCTCGACAAAGAACGGCAGAACCCCATCACCCTGTCTGGTGGCGAACAGCAGCGCGTAGGCATCGCCCGCGCCGTGGTGAACAAACCCAAACTGCTGCTGGCCGACGAACCCACCGGCAACCTGGACCCGCAACTGTCCGCAGAAATCATGCACCTGTTTGAACAATTCAATCAGGTGGGCGTGACCGTGCTCATCGCCACTCACGACCTCTCGCTCATTGCACGTATGCCCTACAAATTGCTCAGCCTGCGCCAAGGCCAACTGGTTAGCGCCGGGGGCAGCCATGAGTAAATCCAAACAAAAGGGCAGCGGCGCCAGTAAACTGCCCAAGCGCCGCCTCGGCCAACTGCAAACCCCGGCTAAGCCTTCACGGCGCGAATTGAGCGGTGCCAAAACCCACCGCACCCGCTTCAGTGACCAGTGGCAAAGTTACCGCAGCCACCACCGCCAGGTGGCCGGCGAAAGCCTGCGGCGCCTGTTAAAACGCCCCCTCGCCACATTAATGACCACACTGGTGATCGCCATCGCCATGGTGCTGCCCGCCGGTTTATATGTCGGCCTGAACAACGTTGAAGCCGTCAGCCAAGGCTGGGATGGCGCCGCGCGATTGTCGGTGTTTTTAAAATTCAGCGTCAGCGATCAAGACGCGCAAAAACTGCGCCAGCAACTCGCCGACCGTAAAGACATTGCCAGCGCCGAATACATCTCACCCAGTGAGGCATTGGAGGAATTCCGTCGCCGCAGCGGCTTTGGCGACGTGCTCGACCAGCTGGACAGCAACCCCCTGCCTGGCGTTCTGGTACTGAGCCCCACCGCAGAAAACAGCAGCCCTGAAAAAATAGAAGCCCTGCGCGACCAGCTAAACGCACTGCCGCAGGCCGACCTGGTCAAGCTGGACATGGAGTGGCTGCAACGCCTGAACCGCATTACCGATATCAGCCGCCGCCTCACCCTGGCCCTCGCCGCCATGCTCGCGGCAGGCGTGCTGCTTATCGTGGGCAACACCATCAAACTGGCCATCGAAAACCGCCGCGACGAAATTCTGGTTGTGAAACTGGTCGGCGGCACCAACGCCTTCGTCCGCCGCCCCTTTCTTTACATGGGCTTCTGGTACGGCCTGTTCGGCGGACTGCTCGCCTGGTTGCTACTCGCTTCCAGCCTGCTCTGGCTAAGCGGCCCGGTCAAAGAACTCGCCGGGCTCTACAACAGCAGCTTCAGCCTACTCGGCCTCGGTGTGCTCGATAGCCTGATAATGTGGGCCAGCGCTGCCGGCCTTGGTCTACTCGGCGCACTCCTCGTCGTTGGCCGAGAACTCCGCGCCATCGAACCCAAATAAATGATTAGAAAGCGGGCCTGAACGCGACAAACCTGCACCACCTGGAGAACAGCGTACCGCCGCCTTTGTAGGACAGCGTGCCCCGCGACCACAGGGAGTGCTTTGGGTAGCGGTTTTAACCGCGATAAGGGCTCCAACAGCGCTCATCGCCATCAGCGTTTTGGGCACAGAACCTGCGCGAGAGTATGGGCGTTTTGGCTGGCGGGCCTGACCACAAACGCCCTTCACAACTATCAGACCAGTAATAAAAACGTTCTGCACAGCGCGTAGTTCAGGGCTGTTTACCCTTCTGCTCGACAGGAGGATTTACCATGACCCAACGAAATTGCTCGTCGCTAACCCACACCCCCGCCACGCCAGCCCCAAAAAAAGCCACACCACCCGGTTGGTACAAGCCGCGTATTCGCGTGGCTACCTCGGGCGATGGCGCTCCGCGAGTGTACAAGCGCTACCCAATGCCTGGGGCTGCCGCGAATGCCTATTTCCGCTTGCTCGCCACGCACGAGTTTTCCATGCTAAAGCAAATGGACCACTTTTCTTTTACCCCAAGCTCGCCGCGCCTTAACTCGGCAAGCTTAACCTTGAGTTACTCCTACCTCCGCGGCACGCCGTTAAAAAGCTGGCCGCGCCATACTCCGCTACCGGCGGAATTTTTCCGGGCGTTAATCGCTGCAAGTCGTCAGATGCATCAGCATCAACTGGTCCACCTGGACCTCGGCAATGCCGGAAATATTTTGGTTTCGCCGTCGCAACAGCCTTTAATTATCGACTTTGGATCTGCCCTCAATACCTCACGCTTACCTGCCGTGATCCGCTGCTGGATGATGAGAAAAGACACCCTCGGCATTCTTAAGCTGTGGTACAAATTCAGCCGCGAGACCATGCCAAGCGCGCATCAGGAGTACTTTCTGCGTCACTACCGTAAAAACATTTACACGCCCAAACGTTTAAAGAAGGCCCTGAAGCGCCTCATTTTGCGCAAGTTCGGCGTTGCAGGTCGTTGATACAACGACGGCATATTCGCAATCAGCAAAAAAGAAAAAAGGCGTATGGAAAAGGGGGAAACCACATACGCCAAGCAGGGAGGTAGAGGGGAAAGGCTTAAGCGGCTATTTCGACCACTTAGCAATTAAACGATCAACGGAGATTGCCCCCGCGCCATGCACTACGATGTAGGCGGCAAGCAAACCCCACACAAGGTGATACAACTCGGCCGCTGGCGCGATCGCCTCCAGGCTGATAACCGCGACAAAATTGATAATAAAAATCCCAGCCGCGGCCGTTAGCGAATACAGCCCGAGCACTAACATCACCGGCAGCACCAGCTCGCCAGCGGTCGCAAGGAATGCCGCCACGCCGGCACTGAGCAAGGGCACGCTGTATTCCTCTTCAAACAGAAACAGCGTGGTTTCCCAGTCATCAATTTTGGTTAATCCCGACTTAAAAAATACCGACGCCAAATACAGCCGCGCCGCGAGTAACAGTAGCGGCGAAAGGTGCTGTACCCAGCCCCGCACTCGTTGTTCTAACATTGCTGATGTTACGACTAGTGTCTTCATTGTCTTCTCCTGTTAGTTGACGCCCTCAGCACCGACGACGGCGCCGCTAGCGACCATTGTTTGTAGCCATGCAAGCAGCTCTGCCTCCGGCCATGCGCTTTGCGCAAACAAGCCCGCCACGCTATCGCCGCGCTGGATGGCTTTGAGCAAAAGCAGCTGCTGTTGAGAGATCTCTTCCACCCGCACCTGCCAGCCCGAGCGAGTAACCAGTACCGCTTGTCCCTGCCCATGCGACAGCATGACCTTGGCGCGGCCGAAGGCGACAGTCTCTTGTGGATTCGGGTGCTTGTGGGCGTGCCAGATATGCGAGACGGGATAGCGCGAGACAAAAATAGCCAGCGCAGTATTCAATACCAAACGGCTTGTCTCAGCTTCCTGTGCCAGCCGCGCAAAGCTGTCGGCATTGGCCAGCGCAAGCGCCGACTCCGCCACCTTCATCACAGCGTTATCTAGCTGCGCCACATCGACCAAGTAGTGAACCTGTCGCTGCAAACTGTGGCCCACCAACCAATCTGCCAGGCACTCACCAAACGCAGACCAGTCGCCACCGCGATTCGCCGCTGCACGCAAATACTGCACAGCCAGCGCCGCAAAAGTCTGCTCGCCCAGCAATCGCTTTACCGTGGGGTAACGGCTTGCCAGTGCTCGCTCTGCCCTCGCTTCCACGCCCTGGCGATAAAGCGCTAAGCCAGCGTCGTTATTTGACGAGGTGAAGGCCAACGGCGCACTTGGTAGATCGCCGCTATCGGACACTGTCTCGCCATAGATCGCCGCCAGAACACGGCTTTGCGTCTCAGCCAACATCGACCCGCCCCTCGGCATGAATGCCCTGCATCAGCGCCCGCGCTTGATCCGCTTCGGCCACCAATCGCTCCAGGCTCGGCAGATTGTTATCCCATTCCAACAAGGTAGGGCGCGGGCCAATGCCTTGCAGCGTTTGTCGATAACACTGCCAACCAAGCTCGGAAACCGGGCAGGCATGATCGTCGATAAGCGTCTCCGTAGGGCCCACCTCGGTCGCGCCGGCCAGGTGAATCTCTACCACCGCCCCATGATCCAAGTCGGCGAGGTAGCGCTGCACAGCGGCGCCGACACCGTCTTCAGCGGCATTTCGGGCGTTGACCATCACATTATTCACGTCTAGGATCAGCCCACAGCCCGTGCCTGCAACCAGTTCATTCAAAAATTCCGCCTCGCTAAATTCACCCGCGCCCACATTGAGATAGGCACAGACATTCTCGATCGCCACCTGCCGCCCCAAGGCTTGCTGCAGCCGGTCTATATTGGCGATAGCATGTCGCAGACTCTCGCGGGTATAGGGAATGGGAAGAAGATCCCCGCCGTGCACCAACCGGCCATTCACTTCGCCCCAGGCAAAGCAGAGGTGGTCCGACACCAACACCGGGTTGGTAGCGTCCACCAATGCCTTCAGCTTTGCCAGGTAATCATCAGGGATCGCCAATACTGAGCCCACACCAGCGGATGTGCCGTGCAAACTCACCGCAACATGTTGCGAAAGCTCGACCAACAACTCCTTGAGCATTCCTCCGGCGGCAAAAAAGTTTTCGGAATGCACCTCGACAAAATCCACCGACACACCCGTCTTCACCGCGTGAAGGAAATGCTCGGGACGCAGCCCGATGCCCACAGCCCTGGCACCCTGATGAACCTGCATCGCCCTAGCCCTGTTGCGCGACGATTTTCTTGGCAGTAGCTTTGTCGAAGCCACCCAAACTTTCGCAAGTGCCTTTAGCAACCAGCTTCCATTCGCCGGGGTCGTTCGCCACCTTGGACTGCCCCGCGCAGGAATGGGTGCCCGCAATATTGCCGCAGTCATTGCCGCCCACTGGCGATATGCCGTAACACTTTTCCTTGCCACCGGCATAGGCGGCCGGACTCACCACCGCCCCAGACAGTGCCACAGCCAAAGCAGCGCCTATCATCAATTTCTGGTTCATTGCATTTACCTCTTTTGGTTAATGCCCCGCTGTCGGGGCAGTACAGCCTTTCAAGTGCGGCGCAGTAACACCGCCGCGAAATTACAATTCAGAAGCCGCCACATTTTGAATGTCACGCCATACATCGTTGGCTGTGTCGATATAACCCGGCGCATCGGTCAACCAGCGCTTTTGAACGTCTTTGTTCAGGTTGAGGTAGAGCTTGTTATCAACAATTTTCCACGCCGTCGGATCGGTATCGAGCTTCTTTTCCACCGATACACCAAAGGCACAGAAGCCGCCGTACTGCGGCGCATACGCAGCGGGGTTGTCGCGAAACATATTGCGGTTGCCCTCACTCACAAAGTGATAGATGGCATTCTTGTAAGTTGCGGAATAGCGCGGCGATCCCTTTTTAGGTTGCGCTACGGTAAAGTAGGCCACAGGGTCATAGCCCTTAATGGCCACATCATTCGCATCGGCGTTCATATCAATGTCTGCAGCAAAGCTTGATAAGGACGCACCGAAAGTTGCCACGGCCAATAAGGTGTTTAATTTCTTCATGGTAGACATAAGATTGTTCCTGTTCGTTAATGGATGACTACGATGAATACATTACGCTCGGCCCGCCGGTGTTAATGGGTAGATCGTTCAAACTTTTGTGCAATTCATACGGAGTACACGCATGGACAGGCTGTCGTATTTACTGGACCACCTCAACGTGAGTGCAGGCGTGTTCTTCACTGGCCAGCTATGCGGCCTGACCAACTTTGAAGAGAAAGATGTTGGCCATATCCACGTGCTGCGCTCAGGAACGATGGAAGTCATCGGCAGCGACAAACAAAGGCTCAGCATTGACGAACCCTCGATGATTTTTTCCACCCGTAGTCATCGCCACCAACTCGTGGGACAGGAGAACAATGGCGCGGAACTGGTCTGCGCCTCGGTGCGCTTTCAAACCGTAAATAGCAGCCCGGTTGTCGATGCTTTGCCAGCACTGGTCACCCTTCCGCTGGCATCTGTGCGCGGGCTCGATACGTTTATTGAGGTGTTATTCGCCGAGGCCGATGCCCAGCAGGAAGGTAGCCTGGCAGTAATGAACCGGCTGATGGAAGTGATCTTTGTTGCCGTGCTGCGCCATATTATTTCTGAGGGGGAGTCATCCAAGGGTATGCTTGCGGCACTGGCCGACCCACATTTAAACCGCGTGCTCAGTTATATCGGCGAGCAGCTAAATGGTGATTTATCCGTAGAGCACTTAGCCAACATCGCCGACATGTCTCGCTCCTCGTTCATTCAGCATTTTAAGTCGCTACTCTCCGCATCGCCCGGTGAGTTTGTGCAACACGCACGTATTACCGCCGCCAAAAAGCTCATCCTAAAAGACAAACCCATGTCTGTCATTTGTCATAACGTCGGCTATGACGATGCCTCTGGCTTCTCACGCGCGTTCAAAAAAAATACCGGCATCACGCCACGAGAATGGAAAAAACTACACCTTATTGCGTCCAGTAATCACTCAAAAAACCTAGGGCACCTCTGACTAATTCGGTAATGGCTCAGCGGAGTCTCTGGCGTGCACTGGCGAGGCGCAGCGCGAAGGTCAAGGGTGGTTCTCCTTGACGAGTGTTGCAACGACGACCAGAGTGCGCCAGAGACCCGCCCTTCGGGGCTTTGCCTTATTTCGCCTGACGGCGTTGCGCCCACTTGAAAGGCAACCTACTGCATGAGCGCGCCTTGCCAAACGAAATAAGGCAAAGCCTGAGTTATCATCGAATTAGTCAGAGGTGCCCTAGAATAAGCTAGGCAGTTTTACCGCCAATGTAGCGAATGGTATTCACAAAATGTTGCGAATAATTGGCCATTCGTCGTTTTTACTACGCGCTTTATTCATTACTTATCCCTAAGTCTATACATCACAAATTGTGATAAAAACCATGCTCGCTAGTTATTATTAATTAGCAATTCGCTGCACGAAACTCCGCTCATCGACCCATTACCGATGCTGAGCGGAGCCATGAAAACACCACTTATTATTTTAGCCAGTGCGCTGATCCTACTCATCTACACACCAATTAGCTTTGCCGAAAAAAGCATCGCCGTGTCACTCGACAATGACTTATTCGCCCCCAGGCAAACCGACCGAGACTACACGGCGGGCATTGCCGTGAAAATTTTCGATGACAGCAATATCGCTCAACTACCCGCCCTCGACCGCGCTTTAGCCGCCGCTGACAAACTTGCCGGTGGCAGCGCAATTCTTAACGCCAAACAAAACCACACGGCGCTAGAATTTGGCTTCTACGGCTTTACCCCGGAAGAGATCGACAACGCGCACATCATTCCCAACGACCGCCCCTACTCCAGTCTGATTTACCTATCGGCCAGCCGCGCCTATCAAGCGGCGAACAGTCTTAATGGCTGGACGAGCTCTCTCACCGTGGGCGCACTGGGCCTCGATGTTTTCAAAGCCTCACAAAACACCGTGCACCGGCTGGTTGGCAGCAAGCGGGCCGACGGTTGGCGGCACCAAATCTCTGACGGCGGCGAATTAACAGCGCGTTACTCGCTGGCTTATCACGACTACACCAGCCTCAACAGCCAGCGCACAAAACTAAAGCTCAGTTATTATTCGTCGCTCGGCTATCTTACCGAGGCGGGTATCGCGCTTTCCTTTCGCGACGGACTGATCTCCTCGCCCAGCAATCGCTTTAACCCGGAGCTAGCCCACTACGGTGAGCACGCCACCGATACAGGTGGCGGGCAGAGCCGCGAACACTATTTCTGGGCGGGGGTCTCCCTAAAGGCACGCGCCTACAACGCGTTTCTGCAAGGCCAGTTCCGCCAAAGTCGCCATACCATCAGCCACGAAGATGTGCGCTATCTATTGGCCGAGGCCTGGCTGGGCTACACCTTTGCATTGAGCCGTCACTACACACTCAGTTATGTGGCGCGGGTGCAAAGTTCGGAAATACAAGGCGGAAAGGGAGACCGGCTACTAAGTTGGGGCGGCCTGGTGTTGAGCCGAACGCTGTGAAGGAGCGCTAGCCGTGCTGGGAACAGTCGCGCCCTCGCGCCGCCATTGCCTGCTGCCAACACGCTGTGGCGATACTTTCAATTTGCTGGCGCATCCACGCAATGCCCTCGTCGCGATCATGGCGGCGGTGCCAGGCAAGATGGATAGCAGTCTCAGGAACACTCAGCGGTAATTCAGCGATGGTAATACCCTCGCGGAACGCACAGTCGCTGGTGATCACCTCAGGAATTGCCGCAATCAAATCAGAATGCCGCAGTAATTCAGGCACCGCCGAAAAATGATTGACGGTAACGGCAATGCGGCGCTCCTCCCCCAACACGCTCAGCGCGTCGTCCACCACACCATGCGCATCACCTGACATCGTTGCCAGTAAATGGCGAGCGCGCAGAAATTGCTCAAGCGCAATTTCTGTCTCAGCCAGAGGGTGACCACTGCGCATTGCCAACACATAGCCGGTGGAAAATAACGAGTGGCTACGCAGGCTGTGGTCTTGCTCGTCGATAATTCCAACCAATAAATCTACGCTGGCTTCGCGCAGTTGCTCCACCGCGGTGCTGGGTGAAAACGACACCGCATGTAAATTAATGCCCGGCGCGTTGCGCTGCAATGCACAAACCAGTGGCTGCCACACCATTTCCAGAATTAAATCGGTAACCGCAACCCGAAAGGTGCGAGTAGAACTTGCCGCCTCAAACGCTTGCACATCCACTGCCGCAGCCAACTCATCAATTGGCCCACGCACCTGATTCCACAAACTTAGTGCAAAGGCCGTTGGCGCAATCGCCCGCCCTTTCTTCACAAACAGCGGGTCGTTCCACACCGACCGCATCCGCGACACCGCATTTGACACCGCGGGCTGCGTCATACCCAAGCGCTCGGCAGCACGCGTGATCGACCGCTCAACCATAATCGCATTGAAAATATGCAATAAATTGAGTTCCTGGTTCTTCATCACCCCGTTCCCATTAGCGGCAACACCCGCCAACAGTAAACCATTTTTCAAAAACGTGCGTCTCTTGTAGGAGCGGGCCTGACCGCGACCAATCCACAACCCCTACCGTTCGCTCAGGTCGCCCTCAGGCGGGCTCCTACAAAAACACGACGCCGTGACCCGTAGGACAGCGTGCCCCATGACCGCAGGGAATGTTTTGGGTAGCGGGCCTGACCGCGACCATCCCCTAACCCACTCTATCTACCGATATCCGTCTGGGTTATTGCTCTGCCAGCGCCAGGTGTCTTCCATCATCTTCTCAAGGCTACTCTCAGCTGACCACCCCAATAGGCTTTTGGCTTTATCGGCATTTGCCCAGAAAGCGGGCAGGTCACCACTGCGGCGCGGCGCAAATTTGTAAGGCACGCTCTGACCAGTCACCGCAGTAAATGCATTCACCATCTCCAGTACCGACACCCCGTTGCCCGTACCCAGGTTGATCGCATGTAAACCCGTTTCTTCCAATGCCTGCAGCGCGCGGCAGTGACCGTCGGCCAAATCCACTACATGTAAATAGTCGCGAATACAGGTCCCATCCGGGGTGTCGTAATCATCACCAAAAATTGCTAACTCTGGCAATTTACCTACGGCAACACGGGCGATAAATGGCATCAAATTATTGGGAACGCCCAGAGGGTCCTCACCAATTAACCCCGACTTATGGGCACCAATGGGGTTGAAGTAACGCAGCGCTGCCACTGACCAACGTGCATCAGCAATGCACAGGTCAGCTAACACACGCTCCACCATCGCTTTCGACGCGCCGTATGGGCTGGAGGGCTGCCCCAGCGGCATGGTTTCCACGTACGGCACCGGCGCGTCGGGGCCATACACCGTAGCGGATGAACTGAACACTAACTTGAACACCCCGGCATTTGCCATCGCCTGGCACAACACCAAGGTGCCATTCACGTTGTTGTCGTAGTACCTCAGCGGCTGATCAACACTCTCGCCCACCGCTTTTAACCCCGCGAAATGAATCACCGCGTCGATCGCATGCTCTGCAAACAACGCCGACAGCGCGCCCGCGTCACGCACGTCGCCCTGAACAAATACCGGTGATTTACCGGTGATCTTCTCGATGCGATTCAACACCTCGGCATTGCTGTTTACCAAGTTATCCAGCACAACCACGCTGTGGCCTTGCTCCAACAACTCAACAACAGTATGGCTGCCGATATAGCCCGCACCGCCTGTTACCAAAATCGTCGCCATACCTTACAACTCCGTATTTCTATAATTGCCATCGGCCAAACATCGCACGCCCCGCGACCTGTAGGAGCGGTTTTAACCGCGACCAATCCTCAACCCTACCGCTCGCTCGGGTCGCCCTCAGGCGGGCTCCTACTTTGGGTAAGTCGCTCCTACAAAATCATCTCCGCACCAAACACAAAAAAGCCCAAACTACGCGCGCAGCTCGGGCTTCTTGAAGGGCTTTAAGTGCTACTATTTTGGCACACGACCATAGCGGTCTTCAAAACGCACAATATCATCTTCACCCAGATAAGAGCCCGACTGCACTTCAATCAGCTCCAGCGGGATCACACCGGGGTTCTCCAATGCATGAACAACACCAACAGGAATATAGGTCGACTGATTTTCCGTCAACATGATTTCTTTATCGCCATTGGTCACTTTTGCAGTACCCGACACAACAATCCAATGCTCAGCGCGGTGGTGGTGCATTTGCACCGATAACTTCGCGCCAGGATTCACGGTAATACGCTTAACCTGATAGCGCTCGCCATTATCAATGGAATCGTAAACGCCCCAAGGCCGATGAACATGGCGGTGATGCAAAATCTCGTTGCGCCCCTCCGCCTTTAATTGCTCAACAATTTTTTTCACATCCTGTACTTGGTGTTTATCTGCCACCAGGACTGCGTCATTGCTTTCCACCACAACCACATCTTTCAAGCCGACAGTGGCCACCAGGCGACTCTCCGCACGAATATAGCTACCGTTAGTATTGTGGGTCAGCACATCGCCATGCACGACGTTATCGTCGCCGTCACCCTCACTCACTTCCCACAGCGACGACCACGCACCTACATCGCTCCAACCCGCCGACAGCGGTACGACAACCGCCTTGGTCGTTTTTTCCATTACCGCGTAGTCAACCGAATCATCCGGGCAGGCAGTAAAGGCATCCTTACCCACACGTAGAAAATCAGCATCTTGGCTACGCTCGGCAAATGCGGCCTCACAGGCAGCATAAATATCGGGCCGATGGGCCTTTAACTCTGCTAAATACGTATCCGCGGCAAACATGAACATGCCGCTATTCCAGTAGTATGCGCCATCATCCAGGTAGGATTGCGCAGTCTCTGCATCCGGTTTTTCTACAAACTGCGCTACCGAATAGGCACCGCCCTGCTCATCACCACGGCGAATATAACCGTAACCGGTATGCGCACTTTCAGGCACAATACCAAACGTAACTAAAGCACCACCCTCAGCCTGCTTTGCCGCCTCAGCGACCGCCTGATGAAACGCGGGCACATCTTGAATCAAATGGTCTGCCGCCATCACCAACATTAATGGTGACTGCCCCTCGTTGCGCGCAAGCAGATCAAACGCCGCCAAGGCGATGGCCGGGGCAGTGTTACGCCCTACCGGCTCCAATATAATCGACGACAATGCACGTCCCGCATCCTGGGCTTGCTGAGCAACGATAAAGCGGTGCTCCTCATTACAGATCACCGTGCTACCGGAAACCTCCACACCGTCTAACCGAGCCAGCGTTTCCTGCAACATGGTTTGCTCGCCAGCAATCGAAAGAAACTGCTTCGGATACAGCCCCCGACTAGCTGGCCATAAACGGCTACCGCTACCACCAGCCATAATTACTGCGTACATCGAGCTTCCTCTCGTCCTGTATAAGAATGTAATTTCAAAATTTTAACGCTAGCTAACAACGCCTGCTTCGACCCGTAGGACAGCTTGCGCCGTGACCGTAGGGAACGTTCTGCGTAGCGGACCTGACCGCGACACCTACCCGTGTAGGAGCGGTTTACCCACTGCACTTCCTGCGGTCGCGGGGCACACTGTTAACCGCGATAGGGGCCCAATAAAGTCTACCTACCCTTCAACAACCCTCACACTGCGCCCACGACCGATGCCGTAATACGCCAAGCCATAGCCCTCAACAAGCTCTGGCTCATATTGGTTGCGACCATCCACAATAACGGGGTGGGTCAACGATGACTTCACTAGCTCAAAGTCCGGCGCCTTAAACACGTTCCACTCCGTACACACAACCAATGCATCTGCGCCATTTAGAGCTGCCTCCTTGGTACCCATCAAGGTCAAATCTGCTCGGTGCCCGTAAATACGCTGAGTTTCATTCATCGCCTCCGGATCATAGGCCTGAACACTCCCGCCCGCTGCCCATACCGCTTCCATTAACACACGGCTCGGCGCGTCGCGCATATCGTCTGTATTCGGCTTGAAAGAAAGTCCCCACAGGGCAATTTTCTTGCCTTGTAAATCGCCATTGAAGTGCTGAGACAAGTTCTCAAACAATTTACATTTCTGCCGCTTATTCACCGCCTCAACAGAACGCAGCAACTCCGGCATGTAACCCACCTTTTCAGCGGTGCGCACCAACGCCTGAACATCCTTAGGGAAGCACGATCCCCCATAGCCGCAGCCGGGATAAATGAAGGAATAACCAATACGGGGGTCAGAACCAATGCCCTGGCGAACCTTCTCCACATCGGCACCCAGGCGCTCAGCAAGGTTCGCAATCTCGTTCATAAAACTGATTTTAGTTGCCAACATGCAGTTGGCTGCGTACTTAGTCAGCTCCGCCGAACGCACATCCATCACAATCAACTTTTCATGATTGCGGTTAAACGGCGCATACAACTCACGCATCTTCTCTTCAACGGCGGAGCTGTCAGTGCCTACGATAATACGGTCCGGCTTTTGACAATCGGCTACTGCTGCACCCTCTTTCAAAAACTCTGGGTTAGACACCACGTCAAAAGGAATAGCAACGCCACGCTCTGCCAGCACCGAGGCGACACACTCGCTCACCTTGTCTGCCGTACCGACAGGTACCGTAGACTTGTCCACGATAATACGGTGCTCTTCCATGTGGGTAGCAATAGTCTTAGCAACGGCCAATACATACTGGAGATCTGCAGAACCATCTTCATCAGGCGGCGTACCCACCGCAATAAATTGAATACGGCCATGCTTAACGCCCAGCTCAGCGTCAGTCGTAAACTGCAAGCGCCCCGCCTCAACATTAGCCTGCACCAATGGTGTTAAACCCGGCTCATAAATCGGGATAATGCCTTTTTTGAGATTTTCCACCCGTTCGGCATTCACATCCACACATACAACATTGTGACCAACGCCGGCCAAGACCGCAGCTTGTACTAAGCCCACATAACCAATGCCAAAAACTGTTACTTTCATATATAGTCCAACCAGTAAGGCCTTAATCTTCTATCGCTAAACCGCATAGGTGGAGCTAGTATTAAACGTAGCTATTCCGAGCATCCCGAAAATAATCTTTAGTATGAGCATGTACTTCATCACTCGTCAAAAGTTCGGGCTCCCCATACCATTTATAAAAGCTATGTTGTTCAGAAGGTAACGACTTCATATCAAAATCACTAAGAGTCAACTCAAACCCTATAACCACATAATGCGTAGGTGGAGAATCACCGAAGACACTATCACCATAAAAATGTTGATATACACCAAGAAATTTTGCTTGATCTATCGAACCACCTTCGATACCTAACTCAGCATTCAATAATCTTTCGTAAGCAATCGCAATGGTCTCATTCTTCATAATCCGCCCCCCCGGAACAAACCAAAAGCCTTTAGCCGGCCGATTGGTTCGTTGCCCAAGCAACACCTTTTTTGAAGAGTCACGTATGACCAAGTCAATAGAGACAAGAGGTGCCCCGGCAACAATTGCCTCAAACTGTTTTTCATCGAGCCACATTAACGACGAAACCTGTCCTGATTAGCGAGAAACCACTGATACGTTTCAGCCAAACCCTCTTGCAAACTGGTCTTAGCCTCCCACCCCATCGCTTTTAGGCGAGACACATCCATTAACTTTCTGGGAGTTCCGTCCGGCTTTGTCGTGTCGAAAACAATCTCGCCCTTAAACCCAATTACATTGGCCAATGTAAAAGCCAACTCAGCAATAGTACAATCAACCCCGGTACCCACATTTATGTGTGAAAGCATCTCTTTCGTATTATTCTGGTAAGTCTCGCGATCAAGATTCATCACGAACACAGAAGCCGCCGCCATATCGTCTACATGCAAAAACTCCCTCATGGGCTTCCCGGTTCCCCATACAACCACCTGCTCAGCACCATCTTGTGCTGCTTCATGGAAGCGTCGCATCATTGCAGGAATGACATGGCTATTTTCTGGGTGAAAATTGTCATTTTCACCGTATAGATTGGTTGGCATAACGCTTCGATAATCCACACCGAACTGGCGGTTATATGACTCACAAAGCTTTATACCCGCAATTTTTGCAATCGCATAAGGCTCATTAGTCGCCTCCAAAACGCCGGTCAGCAGCGCCTCTTCGCGCATCGGCTGATCGGCCATCTTAGGATAAATACATGACGAGCCAAGAAACAACAGTTGCTCAACGCCAGACTCATAAGCTGAATTAATTATGTTCGCCTCAATCATGAGGTTTTCGTAAATAAACTCAGCGGGATAAGTGTTGTTTGCCATTATGCCGCCTACTTTCGCAGCCGCTAAATAGACCTGATCAATAGCATTACTTTCAAAAAAATTGTGGACAGCGGCTTGGTCAGTTAAATTCAGTGCAGACCGATCCCTAACGAGAATTTCGCAACCACCCAAAGCCTCTAACTGCCTACAGATCGCCGACCCCACCATACCGTTGTGGCCGGCAACAAAAATACGCTTCATATCAGAATGCCTTAATTTTCACGCGCTACAGATACGTCAAATCCATGTGTTTTCAATAACGCATGGCGCTTAGCTTTATCCAGATCTCCCGCCACCATCTCCGCACACATTTCCTCCACAGTAATCTCCGGCTCCCAGCCTAATTTTTCCTTTGCTTTAGAAGGGTCGCCGAGCAGAGTCTCTACTTCTGCCGGGCGGAAATAACGCGGATCTACGCGAACAATGACATCCCCTTTATTCACCTCAGGCGCCAAAACATTATCAACCTCTACCACCGTCGCTATTTCATCCACGCCTGAGCCCGAAAACTCAAGTGTAATTCCTGCCTCATTCGCGGACATGCGAACGAACTCTCGTACGGAGATCTGCTTTCCTGTAGCTATAACAAAGTCTTCCGCTTGCTTTTGCTGAAGCATCATCCACTGCATGCGCACGTAGTCCTTTGCATGCCCCCAATCCCTTAGCGCATCCATATTCCCCAGGTACAAACAAGATTCTAGACCCATGGCAATATTTGCAATGCCGCGGGTAATCTTGCGTGTAACGAATGTTTCACCGCGACGCGGTGACTCGTGGTTAAACAAAATGCCGTTGCATGCATACATGCCGTAGGATTCACGATAATTCACAGTTATCCAATATGCATACATTTTTGCCGCTGCGTAAGGTGAACGTGGATAAAACGGTGTCGTTTCTTTTTGAGGAATCTCCTGAACCAGGCCATAAAGTTCAGAGGTAGAAGCCTGATAGAAACGCGTTTTCTTCTCCAAACCAAGAAGCCGAATCGCCTCTAACAAACGTAGGGTGCCAATAGCATCGACATCGGCAGTATACTCAGGAGACTCAAACGACACAGCCACATGAGACTGAGCGCCTAGGTTGTAAACTTCATCAGGCTGCACTTCTTGCAAAATACGAGTCAGATTGGAGGTATCTGTCAAATCACCATAGTGAAGAATAAAATTTTGATTATCTACATGAGGGTCTTGATATATGTGATCGACCCGCTCTGAATTGAAGGACGAGGCTCGACGCTTTATTCCATGAACTTCGTAACCTTTATCCAAAAGAAATTCGGCCAAATACGAACCATCCTGCCCAGTGACACCGGTTATAACCGCCTTTTTCATAAAAACCTCAAATATCAAAAACGAAGAATATGTTTTCTTATTACCAAATAAATAAATTTTGAATTCGTATAAAAATATCTAGCAAATAATCTTTTCGGCTCGGAAAGCAACCTATACAACCATTCAAACCCAAGACGACTAATAAGCCTAGGTGCCGTTTTTTTATTTCCGGATATAAAGTCAAAAGCAGCTCCAACCCCGAATAAAACGCATTGAGTTTTGGGAGCTAAGCGATACATGAAAATTTCTTGCTTTGGGCAACCAAGTCCTACAAAAAGATAATCGACACCAAGCTCGTTGACATCAACAGCAATAGCATTAATCTCCTCATCAGAAAGCTCTCGAAAAGGGGGCGAGTATGCCAAAGCCACGTTAATAGTTGGATTAATTGATTGTAATCTATCTTTTAGATTAGCGAGGACATCTTGGGTTGAGCCAATAAAGCCGACTTTGACGCCTTCCTTCCCACAAAGCAAGAGCGTCGCATCTTCCCCTCGAATCTGACAAGAATCAACACCTAAAAGTCTTTGCAAAATAGATAGGGGGCGACCGTCAGGGCACACTATTGCCGCCGACTCCATTACTCTCGCAAAAAAAAGTGAGTCCGTATATTCCACAAGCATATGAGCATTCGCGAAGCAGACATACCCCCCGCCTTCATCGAGAACTTTCTCGACATTTTCAACAAACCTATCATGTGTACTGAAATTACTAACTGGGGCACCTATAATTCTCAACGCGCACCCCCCAAAACAGCACCTTCACCGAGAACACTTCTGATGTCAGCTTTTTTAAAAACCTCGCACTTACCACCAACTGTTAAATCTATAATTTCTCTACCTGACGACTCAAACGTCGAACGAGCTTTCGAATAAGCCAGCTCGCTCCTTAATAGATCTGGAAGCTGCCATTTTATACCTTTAGGAAAGTAATCAGGATGGAAATGATTTTTGTCCTCATCTGCCTCTCTAACTTCGGTTTTGTTCGGCACTCCCTTACTATCGAAATTATGATCAAGCCCAATTAAATATACTTTTTCAAACCCCATATAATATGCCAGCTGAAGACACACATACGTAACAGTACCGCCGGAGTATACTGTCTTCTTGATATCACTAGAGAAACCATCGGTAACTGAAAGCGAGCAATTGACGTATTCTATATCATCCATAGGGGGGAATAATGAACGCTGAGACCAAGAAAAAACCTTCCTACAGCGGACACCCTGGAAATCTGCCGCAAATTGACTGAGAACCAGCTCATTTATACAAACTAGAATATCAGGCAAAAAGCCCCATTTTTCTTCCATCATGTAGCATCGGTTCATACCGATAACAAATTTATCTTCAAGTAACCGCATATTAATTTTATTAACAGACGGCCCATTAGCCACGATATAACACTCACACCCAGAGTACTTACCTCGTAATTCATCAATTCTATTATTTCTATAGCCATTTACATACCATGCTAAGATGTCGAAAATCCCGCTAAAACGGCGAGACAGAGCTTCGAAAACCCTTCGCACAGTAACATCTTTCAGCTTAACCCTTGACAAAACCCGCCCCTCTCTTTTGCGAAAAAATCGTCAAAAAACAAAAAATCAAAAAGTACAAATAAAAGAATAATTCGCTTCGACCAACAACCACCGCCTCGGTATTTCCATATAGCAATAGAAAATAGACCGAAACAAGCATCAACTTGGCTACAAGGCTATATTCATTACCATTCATGCTGACTCTTACGACGCCAACAACAATTAAACGAAACATCATCAGAAAACAAGCCAAGCCGAGAAACCCTACGTCATACAATATATGAAGATAAGAGTTGTGCATGCTCAGGTTCTTTGCATTTAGGTCATTTTCGAAATACCTGGCGAAGGAGCTACCCAAACCCACAACCCTATGCCCCTCATACCCATATCCAATCAATGAATTTATTGATAGAAAATCAAATTTGGAGACCGCCAAAGCCCATATTACACCGCGTGAATTTAAGGTGACGTCATTCTCACCTCTAACGAGACCTGGCAATAATTGGTACTCAACAACAAGCCCTACTGCGATAATTAGAAAGGGGGCTAATAATGGGCATAAAATAACGAACATGCTCGAAATTCGCGGATTTTTCCCCGCCAACATCACCATAAGATAGGAAAGAATGCCGTAAACAATTGCGCCTCTACCATCCACCAAAAGCAGCGCAACTCCTCCGAAAAGAAAACACGCGAAATAGAAAGCCCTACCCTCTTTACCGCCCAAGGTTAGCCCGGTAAAACCCATTACAGCCAAGAGCCCCGCTACTGGAGCGAAAGCATTTACACCATTTGACAGATAAAATTTAACGCGCTCCACCTGAACACCGAAAACCCCCAACAACTGCGCTCCACCGGAGCTGTAGTCCTCCAGCAAATTTTCGCTCCAACTTCCTTTTATGCCAGCTGCATACAGAAAAAGGGATATACAAACGTAAAACAATAGGGGTGAAATTATAAACTTAGCCACCCCCATAGAAGAAATATGATGACGAACAGCGTGGCGCCCCCATACACCCACACCAACAATTATGCTTAAAATCATCACCAAAAACACAATGCCATTGAGGTAGTATGAAGGCGACCTAATATAGGAAACGATTGAAACAAAAAGATATAGACCAAAGATGACGCCAGCGACACCCTTATATCTAACTAGTCGCCCATTACCAACTATAGCCAAAGCAATCGAGACAGCAACTATTACAGATATAGGAAAAACCTTGCCATATCCCAAAAATAAATTATGCATCTGGAATACAGATATAAGAGAGAACGCCCAAATGACTAAAAGAATTTTCAAAATCCGACCATGCCCATTATACCGAAAATCAACAAATAGATAGAGGACGGATAAATACAAACCTTTAAATAGTACCCCCTCAAAGATCCATAGACAGATGAAGCACGTGGATGCAAAATTAGAAAGTTACATAGAATTATTGCGAACGCATAGCCCATCAGAAAACTATAAAAGCTACCAAAGACATAGATTGGAATAGCTGTTACAAATGCGACCATTGAATTATACCTATGCCACAGTATGTGGTTTGTCATAGAATACATTTGCATAAGCACTCCAATTGCACGCTCTAACGAAACACAAGCACACAACAAAAGCCACATACGAGGCTCGAACACATTTTTTACTACTGCACTTTCATACACTTCATATACAAAAATAGAGGCAATGGATGCTAAACCAAAGAGCAACTGCATTTTAAAGGCCATTTTCATACCAAATTCCATGGCCTGCTTTGGACCAGAAGAATAAAACCTCTGGGAAATATCCGGTATTCGAGAATAGAATACAGCCTGTGAAAATGAGGCTATAGCCCTAGCTATTTGCATTAAATATATTACAGTCAACCCCTGCGAAAGCGGGAGGTTTGTGGAGAAATATATTCCAACAGCCTGATAAAATATCAAAGAAAAAAATATACCGATTCCAGACTGGACCGAAATTTTTAGGACACGGAAAAAAACTATATTTACATCCTTTTTCCGGCAGCTATTTTTTTTCTCCCTTCTTTCCCTCATAATCAGCAATGAAATAAAGACCCCACCCTGATACAACAGGCATATACTAGGCAAACTTGCCTCGCCTAATAGAGTTAATATTATTACAGCCAAAAATGATACAACTAGAACTGACGCGCTTATCAGGTTCGCCTTAGCCACCTGACCATCTCCGCACATCAAAACGAAGTTTTTGAGCATCAACAAATTCAAAGGTGCAAAAGCGAGCATGATCATAAACACAAGCATTTTTTGCTCTTTGTCTTGATAGTATTCTGGGTAACTAACAAACCCCCACCATCCGAAGATACAAATCAAAACGAATAGCAGAATCGACAACGCCAAATAAGCCCGCCCTGCAGCCGCTTTGATCAGCCCGCCTCCTCTATCACTTCTACGAGAGCCTGACGCCCTATTTCCCAAAATAGCCGACAGCGCCACACCACTCCGAGCGCCACTGATAAGCCTTATAAAGGTTTGGGAGAAACCGAAGTCAAGCAACCCTTGAATCATGAAGCACGATACGAGAAACGCCCAATAGAGCAACTGCTCCTCAGCCAACCCAAGACTTAGCACCGGCGTTAGAAAAATCAGGAATAGCGATCTAGCAACCAGATTGAATGCCGTCATTAAAAAAGGCGAGCTCAAGTATTTCATGATGCATTTATCGTTATATCTACAAAGGCACTTCACAAGAAGGGTCCGATAAGCACGATCGAATTCCGCCGGAAAAGTCAATGACGGAACCATTCAAAAATCCCAACTTGTCGCTCACCAATCTATAAACAAACAAAGCCAATTCATTGGGGCTGCCAACATTGCCCACAGGATGGTATCTTGCCAACTTTTCGTACTGACCCATGTCCAGCTTAAAACCAGCCCGCAACATATCTGTATCCAATGCTGCGGGGGCAATCATATTTACCTTGACTCGCTCTCCAACCTCGACTGCCAACGACTTTGTCATTACCTCTAGAGCGCCTTTGGACATGGAATATGCGACGAAGCCTTTTTTTGTCAGGCTGGCATGTATACTTCCAATATTGATGATTACACCACTGGATTCCTCCAAAAAAGGTAGGCAAAACTTAGAAATCACGAAAGGAGCTATTAAGTTAACACTTAGGGACTTCTGTATATCTAGAACCGTTAACTCCTCAACCGCCTTAATTATTTGTAAGGCTGAGTTATTAACTACGCCCTCCAACTGATAAGCCGATATGGTGCCTGATAGCTCTTCTATTAATCTAGCCTGAGACTTCTGACATGCGGCTAATTCGATAAAATCGGACTTTATAAAGTGATCACAGCCAGCAAAGTCTTCATCTTTATCTACACCTATTACAGCATAGCCTTCAGTTGAAAATTTATATTTCAGAGCTCGCCCGACACCTCCATTTGTACCTGTTATCAATACCGCTTTCTTCATGCCTCGGCACCCAAAAAATCTGCCAAGTGGCCAATCGCTCTGGAATTAGTTTTTTCTACAGCATCTATCGTATTCGAGCTATTGTGTGACCCCAGTATGCACAATGGGTGCTTTCGCAAGTAGCTATTATGAGGAAGTGGTTCTACTTCAAACACATCCAGCGCCGCCGAATGAATCAATCCATTTTGAAGCGAGCATTCCAGCGCGGCCTGGTCGATCAAGGGACCTCGCGCTACGTTAACTATACGCGCACCCGGTTTGCATTTATTGATAACGCTTGCGTTAAACATGTGATGGTTATGCTTGTTTAACGCACAGGTGAATACGATGAAGTCACACTCTTCAACCCCGTCAGGCCATGCCTTAAGAGAGGCGACTTTGGGGTCTATCTTTTTCACACCTGGGTCCCAAACTATTGACTTCATACCACAAGCATTAAGACGTTTCACCGCATTCGAACCGATATCGCCGAAACCAACTACGCCTACAGTTTTATTTTCTAACGATATACCTCGATTTTTAGGCCAGTGCCCTTCTCGAATCCCCCGATCAATGGCAAACGTCTCTCTGGCAAGAGCAATAACGTAACCTAATGCTACATCCGCCACCTCTGCTCCGAACATATTCGGCGTATTTGTGATAGGTATACCCAGCTCACGGCAAGCATCGAAGTCAACATTGTCTACACCAATCCCCCATTTAACTGCCGCCTTTAAACGCCCACCCTTACCAGCCTTAAATACTTCTGCTGTTGCTGGGTCATCGCCAATAATCCAGCCATCAACAGTAGGAACCAATTCTATTAGCTCCTCGACTGATAGGGTCTGGGTCACTTCAGGGCAAACTGCTTCAAAACCTATAGACTCCAATAGGGGAATAAATTGTTCCTTCATACCCAGCATGGGTGGACATGTAACCAATATCTTCATGGCTTACCTACTTAATTAGATGTATAGATAGCAACTGCTTCAGCCATCGCCCAGTCTTCTGGCTCATCGATATCAATGGACTCAAGTGGCGGCGTGACAAATAGCTGGGGAGCTTTTCCAATTCTAGCGTTTGTTTTCGAGAAGGATTCTCTATTAAAAACGTATAAACACGAATTCTCCTCAAACCAGGGTTCTAGATCTTGAGTCCTAACTAGCTCGTCTGGGTTGTGATTAACAGGACTCATATCTTCACGATAAAACCGGGTTTGTATTTTATTCACGGAAAACAGCGAGTCGTAGTTTGGGAAGCCACTCTCGTATGCTCGTAGCGCGCGCTCAATTGTTTCCGATGAAATCAACGGATTAGTTGTATGGGTCATCAAGTACGCATCCGCCTCAACGGCCTCAATATCATCAGCTAAAATAAGGTTCATCGATACGAAATCACCGCACAGCTCCGGCTTTCTCTGCCTGATAATTACGCGATCTGATTCAATCAGCCCATTTTCCATGAGAATCTCTTTCGCATCGGTGTTAATAACCACGCATGAGACATCATCAACAGAGAGCAGTGCATCGAGTATCCATTGAAAGAGGGGCTTTCCTGCAAGCGGCCTGAAATTTTTTCCTTTTACTCTTTCGCTATTTGCCTTCATGGGCAACAAGGCGACTATCTTTTTTTTGCTCATAGTGCTTACTTTCCACATCTTTCGGATAAAAATATCTAAATTTCATTTCTTGAGAAGCTTTTCTATGCTGATGGTTGCCTTTATAAGTTCCCCAATACTGCATTAGCCGGAATAAGAATATCGAGCCGAGCTCTTGAAAAAGGCATTTTTTGTCAATAGCTGATGCCATATCTTGAAATACCCCTGCCCAAAAAAATCGAAAGAAATCTGAGAGGTGAAAATGTACGCCCGGCTCTATTCGCTGCAAGGCATAGGCCTCCCGTTCATAGCGGATTCGCAACTGCCCCCAAGATTCGTCGTGAATATGATAAACCGGCGCGTCAGACATATAGGATACTCTTCCGCCCTGTTCGACGAGCTGCTTAGCCAGGTACATATCCTCTAACCCCGTCAACTCCTCATTAAATTTGTACTTCTCCCACGCTTCCCGCGTAACTGCGGCATTTGCGTTATTACAGAAATAGCCATTTTGAGGTGACTTTGAATATGTGGGGTAGAATTTCGAAAATAATTCATTCTCTGAAAATTTCGTCGTATCTCTGGCAACTTGCATGCCGTAGCTATAATCGGCAACGCCTTCGTCCAAAGGGGAAATTAAATTCTCAAGCCAGGATACCGAAGCAGGTATACAGTGGCCGCTCACAAAGAGCAGAAAATCCCCTCTCGCAAACTCACAGCCTATATTCAGCGAGCGGCCAAATGTGAACTCCTGCTTTTTAATATGGGTGATCCTGCATTGATACTTGTTAGCAATTTCAAGCGTCCGATCAGTCGACCCTGAATCTACAATTACAACTTCCACTTCATATTTTTCGGTCTCCTGGGCACGGATAGACTGCAGCAATTCTTCTAGATATCGCTCTTCATTAAGCGTACGTATAACAACGCTCGCGATTTTTCGCATTCCAACAAACTCCTACCCAACTGATTTTAAGCAAGCTATCAGCGTTTTTCCTGAAAGCGGGAACGCCGCCATTTGCTGATCGTCCATCCCATCGGATGCTGTGGTTATAAGCAGCTCATCCATTTTATCGCCCGCAACGGCACAACTCGTCGGCCGCAACGCTTTTAATGGCAACTCCGATAGCACACGCCCATCATCAAAAGACCTCAGCGCCACTCTTGCCCCATCCCATTCAGCATTAAACATTCCCACCTCCCCCTGACATGATCCATCGGGAGTCGCATCGCCGTTAGAGCGGAATAATAGCTTTATATTCGCAATCTCATTTTCACGATAGTCAGCCACATACATCTCTTGCAAATATGAATCAGCAAAATAGATTTTTTTTCCGCAACTTGACCATAAGAATGTATTAGGTATACCTACGTTCGAAAGGAGCTTCCTTAAGCTGCCATCTTTTTCGAGCCTATATATCTCACCATGCCTCCCCGTCGGCTCCCACTCCATTGAGCCAAACACCACTCGCCCCTGTGGATCCGATCCCGCATCGTTGGTTCGAAAGCCGGGCTCAAGCGCTATTGGTAGAAGCTCCAAAATACGGCGGCTATCAAGATGATATTTTACAATACCCGCATCGCTAACTAGCGTAATACAAGCTGCATCTTCATTCCTGAGTATCGCCGATGGCGTGAAGTCAAAGTCATGGCAATCAAGCCTCTCACGCCTCTTTTCGTAAAGGCACCTCTTCAAGATATCTAGCCAGAGATATGACTGCCTTTCGTTATTCCAAAAGGCAGATTCCCCAAGAACACATTGGGTTTCATCAAGGACAAATATATTCATTGCTACTAGTATGCAGTCGAGCTTGCAAACCCTTTGAATAGAGTCATAAAGACGATTTTGACGTCAAACCATATTGACCACCGAGAAATGTACTCCAAATCAAACTCAACTCTTTTTTCCATTTTCTCCAGCGTATCTGTTTCACCACGCCAACCATTTATTTGCGCCCATCCAGTAATACCTGGCTTAACTAAGTGGCGCTGCATATAGCCATCAATTTTGTCGCGATAGAGCTCGTTGTGAGCCACAGCATGAGGACGAGGGCCAACAATGCTCATGGAGCCTTGAAGGACATTTATGAATTGGGGAAGTTCATCTAATGATGTTTTACGGATAAATGCGCCCACTTTTGTGACACGCGCATCGCCCTTGGTAGCCTGCTTCACCACATCACCGTTATCGCAAGTGGTCATACTGCGGAATTTCCAAACTTCAATTTCTTCACCATTGATACCGTAACGGCGCTGCTTGAAGATAATAGGGCCGGGCGAAGTGAACTTAACCGCTGCCGCAATAATGAGCATAGGGATTGCAATTAAGCATAAGATGATGGAGCTAAGCACTACATCCTCAATACGCTTTACTGCTGAATCGAAGGAGTCAAATGGCGTATCATATACGCTAACAACCGGCAAACCACCAATCTCGCGACTGCGAGCATTTAGCATTTTAAAGGTGAATAGGTCCGGCACTACGTGCACACAGCATGAGCTGTTGGAAAGTTCTTCCACCAATTCTTTGATGGTTTCTTCTTCACGCATGGGCAGTGCAATGTATATATCGTCAACACTGCCTGCACGAGCTTCTTGCTTTAAGGCATCGATATTACCGATGACCTGCAACTTTTCACCACCCTTTTCTTCCGGCAGTGGATGGCTACCGATACTCACGCGGTTGTCGTAGAAACCAGAGATATCTATGCCCATCCACGGGCTGCCGAGAATGCTGCGCGCCAAACTTAAGCCTGGCTCTTTGGCTCCTACTATGGCGATACGGCGAGTGTTTACCCCCACTCGACGGAACTCGCGCATGATGATGCGCGCAGAAACACGATAAAAGCTGATGGATACAGGCACGGCAATCGCCCACGCCACCATCACGCCACCACTGTAGCGTTCGGTCATATCGAATAGGAAAACGATGGTCAGCAATACGCCAATAACCAGCGTCCAGGTGAGGAAAACAGCTCGCACCTCACCGAATAAGGAGTGGCCACGCCACGAAAGGTAGAGGCCGTTTTTATTTGCCAAGATATGGAAACAAATGGACGTAAGGAAAGCCGCCATTTGCTGAGGCACATCCCACGTGTAACCCGCAATGTAGACGAATGCCGCAAGAAGCCCCCACGTTAGCAAGACATCAAATAGCTGATGCATGGCAACCAGCATTGAATGATGCTGACGAATGAAGCCTCCGTGCCGGACGGATCCGGACGCTTGAACTGGGTTAGTATTCACAGCAATTCCCTCGCTTGATATCGCTGGCCGCTAACATAAATGTATGCTCGGTGTTTAACGTGCTGGCGCCCTTTGCCAAGTGCACTACCTCCATTAGCCGGGGGATATTTCTCACACCACAATCGGGCGTTTACTTACACCTCGAAAACCAGCTTTCTTACTTGAACACATTGGAAGGGGGCGTTATTTTGCGCCACATCAGTGCAAAAGCCAACCTCAAATCTCTAACAAGATGACATAGTGACAAGATTGGCGCGGCGCAGAGGTGCGAAGCTCACCGCCCCACCCTGCGCCTGGCATCGCGTTATGATGCAGGTTTTACGCCAACGTTGACTGAGCACCCGGTTTGCCGAGCTCGCTTTGTTACGGCGCGTAGTGTGACAGCGAAATGCTACGGTTTGGTTAATTTGTGTGGAGTGTTGAGAGGGTCCGGGGGTATAGAACGGCAGCATTGGAGGCGCGCAGGCATAGCGCAGGGACAAAGGCCGTGGCACGGCCTTCTGCCCAAGACATTCTCTTCGGTATCGGGCTCGGCGTCCTACAAAAGCCCTTGTATTCGTCATTCGCGATTAAAACCGCTCCTACAATGTCGCGAGGCACACCGTCCTACAACGCCTCGGGCGCGCCGACCCAGGGAAGCAGCACTGGGTTGGTGCACTGAGTTGTTGGGCGGGTTGTTTTGGTGCGGGCGTGAATGCGCTGAGGGTTGGCCGATGTAAAGTGTGGTCGCGGACATGGGTACGCAGCCCTACTGGAATCCCTCAGATACATCATTCGCGGTTAACTGCGTGCCCCGCGACCGCAGGGAGTGTCTTGGGTAAACCGCTCCTACAACAGCTCCCGGACACTTCGGTCGCGGTCAGGCCCGCTACCCAAGACACTCCCTACGGTCATGGGGCACGCTGCCCTACGAAAACTAGGGGCATGCAGGGTGGCTATGGGGCGATATTGGCAATGTCGTGACATTGTCACAGTTCGTTGGCATGATCCTTGTCCTTCTTGTTACGTCACGCGTATGATTGCGGCGCATTCGCCTGTTCGGAATATTGGCGTTGTGAACAGCGGCGTGGGGTGTTCGCGTAATTTCTAAAAAGGATGGAATTCCAAGGCATGTTGATTGGCCAGCGGTGTAAAGCGTTTTCTTTGTCTGCCTGTTTACTGGCCGCCAGTGCTATGGCGCCTTCTATTGCCAGCGCAAAGCCTTGGATTGGGCCAAACGAGCTGGATTTGCGCCACCATATTGAGTTGCTTTCCAGCACCGGCATTATTACCGCACCAACCACTCAATGGCCACTGATGTGGGGCAGTATTTTACCTGACCTGAAGCGTGCCCAAGCCCGCAATATTAGTGCGCTGGAACGCCAGGCACTGGACGCTTTGTTAGCCCGCTTTGAGCAGGAGCGCAAACCCTTTAGCGCCAGTATTGAACTTGCTCACAGCGAGCAGGAGCGCCGATTTTTAACCGGCTTCGGCGACAGCAACAATGCCCCCGAATACGGCGCTGTTTCCGCTGAATTTATGAGCAGCAGTTGGGCAGGCGAGTTGCGCCTCAGCTATGACATTCCCGATGCGCCGCGCGAACACCGCCGGTTAGATGGCAGCTATCTTGCACGGGCCTTTGGCAATTGGGGCGTAACGCTGGGCGCCATTGACCGCTGGTGGGGCGCCGGCTGGCAGAGCAGTTTGTTGCTTTCCAACAATGCGCGGCCGGTTCCAGGCATTAGCCTGCAACGCAACCGCGCCCATGAGTTTGAAACGCCGCTGTTGAGCTGGCTTGGCCCTTGGCAACTGCAGGCCTTTGCTGGCCAGCTGGAAGGCGAACGCGCGGTACCCGGCGCAAAATTATTAGGAATGCGTGTAGCGGTTAAGCCCGCACAGTGGCTGGAAATTGCTGCCAGCCGCACCGCCCAGTGGGGTGGCGATGGCCGCGATGAGAACTTTTCCAGTTTTAAGGATCTTATGCTGGGTAATGACAACCGCGGGGACGGCGGACTTACCCAGGAAAATGAGCCGGGCAATCAGCTGGCCGGTTTTGATGTAAAGGTGCTGTGGGCGACGCCTTGGGGCAATCAAGGCGCTTACATCCAGCATATTGGCGAAGATGAAAGCGGCTACCAACCCTCTCGCTTAACCCATGTAGTGGGCCTGAATGGCTTATTTGCAATTGAAAAGCACCGCCTGCACTGGTTTTTAGAGCGCACCCAAACCACAGCGGGCGCATTAATTGGCGATGAGCGCAGTAACTACGTGTATGAACATGCCATTTACAAGAATGGCTACCGCTACAAGGGCCGCGCCATTGGTGCCAGTATCGACAACGACAGCGAGCTGGATACTCTCGGCGTGGACTGGATGCTGCCGGACGGTAGCCGTTGGTCATTGCGCTACTCCGATGTTGCCTTAAATATTGATGGCGGCGGCCGAAAGGGCTCACCCGCCTCTCGCAGCCAGGGTGAAGGCAATACCTTGGAAATTAGTTACAGCCAGCAATTTGGTGGCTTGAACGCCGAAGTGGGCTACATCAAAGTGGATGATGGCCTGCAACTGTATAACTACGACCATGGCATTGAGAGCGCCTTCATAGAAGCGCGCTATCGCTGGTAATCGCGACGATACGACTCGTACAGAAAATTAAAACATTATTTATGGACTAGCTGGCAGCACGGGGCCAGCGGTGTAAGCAAGGGTTAGGGAATGAAAGTGAAAAATTTGCTTGCCAGCGCATTGGTGCTGAGCTGCGCAGCATGCACGGTAGTACCGGGCAGTAATATGAGCCGCATGAACTCGGTGTGGTTTGACGATACCCCAGAGGATTACCCCCCCGCCGAAACCGAGATTCGCTACATTCCCATTAACGCGACCCTGCTCGCCAATATGAACGCCCCCGCCGCTCGCCAAGCAACGCTGAGCAGTGACTTGGAGCAGCAACTTAACGACTACCAATACCGCGTTGGCCCCGGCGATGTGCTGACCATTACCGTGTGGGAACACCCCGAACTAACGATTCCTGCGGGTTCCTTCCGCACCGCCGCTGAGGGCGGGAACGAGGTGAAGGCCGACGGTACGGTGTTCTACCCCTATGCCGGCGAGCTGCAAGTGAATGGCCTGACAACTGCCGAAATTAAGGTGCAGTTGGAACAAAAGCTGGCCTCGGTAATTAAGCGCCCGCAAGTCGATGTGCGCGTGGCCGATTTCAGAAGCCAGCGCGTTTACGTGAGTGGCGCAGTTCGTCAGCCCGGCGTTGTGCCAGTCACCAAAATTCCGCTCACACTGATCGACGCCATTGAGCAGTTGGGCGGCCTCGCCAACAACGCCTCGTGGGGCGACATTCAACTAACGCGCAATGGTGAAACCCAGAGCATCTCGCTGCGCTCGCT
Organism: Spongiibacter sp. UBA1325; assembly: GCF_002306875.1. Taxonomy (NCBI): domain Bacteria; kingdom Pseudomonadati; phylum Pseudomonadota; class Gammaproteobacteria; order Cellvibrionales; family Spongiibacteraceae; genus Spongiibacter; species Spongiibacter sp. UBA1325. The sequence goes on along the minus strand of NZ_DBTD01000009.1, from coordinate 608,453 downwards.
CTATGAAACCGGCGCCTGGAGTGAAAACCTGCTGCTGCAACACGGCGACCTGATTCACGTGCCACGCAATGACGCCGACAAAGTCTTTGTACTCGGCGAAGTTAACCGGCCGCAGGGCATTCTTATGTCCCGCACAGGCACCAGCCTGGCTGAGGCACTGGCCAGCGCCAATGGCATTAATGAAAACCGCGCCGACGGCCGCGGTATATACGTGCTGCGCAACACCGGGGTAAGCCGCGACGAAGACGGCATGCCCGTTTATAACGCCACCATCTACCACCTAAACGCAGCCTCTGCCGTTGGCTTTATGCTGGCTGATAAGTTCACGCTGTCGCCACGCGATATTGTGTATGTGTCACCCGCGCCGATCACGCGTTGGAACCGCTTCTTGAGCCAGTTGCTGCCGAGCGTTTCGGCTGTGGGTGTTATCGACGATTTGGGTGATAACAACAACTGATACTCAATAGACATCTAGATAGAAAGAAACGTTTAAACACTATCAGCATGACGCTGAGCTCGCTGGAAATTATTACATGAGTACACAATCACCGACTGCGCCGCCTCAGTCTTCGAGCACTGACGATGAAATAGACCTGTTGGCTCTGATCGGCACCCTTTGGGACAACAAAAACCTGATCATCGCCATTACATCTGTATTTACAATTTTGGGTGTAGCCTACGCGCTTCTCGCTACGCCGATATACCAAGCCACAGCAATTATACAGGTAGAAGAAAAGCAGCCCGGTCTGCCCGGCATGAGCGACATTACTGAAATGCTCGGCAGTGAATCTGAAGCCGTTACAGAAATAGAGCTTATTAAGAGCCGAAGTGTTGTCGGCTCTACCGTAGATAAACTGCACCTAGCGATCGAAGCCGAACCGGTATACGCACCAATATTGGGCAGCGCCATTGCGAGGAAGTTTAAAGGTGAGGACGGTGAACTCGCCACGCCTATTTTAGGACTGGATCAATATGCCTGGGGAGGCGAGAAGCTAGCAATTACTGAGTTGGATGTACCTGACGCCTTCTATGGCGAAGAGCTGGAGCTGATCGCTAAAGAAAGTGGCAGCTACCAATTATTTGGGCCAAAGGGAACCCCGATACTGGAAGGTAGAACCGGTGAAAAGCGTGTTGAATCCGGTTTCAGTATTTACGTGCAATCATTGAACGGCAGGCCAGGAACTCGCTTCAGCGTAATTAAGCACCGCCGCCTTAGCGCTATTATTGAGCTGCAAGAGGAGCTAGGCGCTTCGGAACGCGGTAAAGACTCCGGCATCATTGCCCTGGCTTTTGAACATAAGTCGCCGGAGTTTGCCGAGGATATACTTAACACTATTTCGCAGTTCTATGTTCGCCAAAACGTAGAGCGCCAATCTGCAGAGGCATCGAAGAGTTTAGAGTTTCTCCGTAAGCAATTGCCTATTATCAAAAAAGATCTGGAGAAAGCAGAGGCAGAATTTAATAGCTATCAGGTCAAAGCAGGGTCGGTAAATATTAGTGCAGAAGCTGAGGCGTTGCTTGAACAAGTTGTAGAAATTGAGACCAGCATCTCTGAGCTTCAATTAAAGCAAGCAGAACTGGACAGACTGTATACCCGCGATCACCCGAACTACCAAGCTTGGCGCGACCAAATGGCGGAGCTTCAATCGCGCAAAAACCAGATGGACAAGCGTATAAAGGGCTTGCCTGGTACACAGCAGGAATTGCTAGGGCTGAAACGCGACCTAGAAGTCGGGACCGAAATCTATACACAGCTGCTGAACAGCATCCAAGAATTGGACATTATTCGCGCGGGAACTGTCGGGAACGTGAGAGTAGTTGATGATGCCGCGGTCGATGTTGAAGAGCCCGTTAAACCCAAAAAAGCTCTGATTGTGGCGATTGCCACGCTTCTGGGCGGATTTCTCTCCGTAGCCTTGGTATTGGTGCGCTCAGCGCTGAATCGGGGTGTTGAAAACCCCGATGACATCGAGGCTATTGGCCTGCCGGTATATACCAGCATTCCGCTTTCCGATGAGCAGCGTAAGCTCGATGGTGCGGGCAAACGTCGTCAAGCCATTCGCAAGAAACAGAAGAACCAGCACCCACACGACTTGCTGGCCCACAAAAACCCGACCGATATCGCTGTAGAAAGCCTGCGCAACCTGCGCACCAGCCTGCACTTTGCCATGCTGGAAGCTGAAAACAATGTGATGATGATCTCCGGCCCCAGCCCCAATGTGGGTAAGTCGTTTGTTTCGGGTAACCTTGCGGCGGTAGTTGCTCAGGCCGGTCAGCGCGTACTACTGATCGATATGGACCTTCGCAAAGGCTATATGCACAAGATGTTTGGCATGCAGCCAGATAACGGTGTGAGCGACGTATTGGGCAAGCGCATTAGCGTTCAAGAAGCGATAAAACCGACACGCGTTGGCGAGCTGTTTGTCATGCCTCGTGGGGTGATTCCTCCCAACCCGTCGGAATTGCTAATGAGCCAACAACTGACTGATCTGCTCAATGAAGTAAAAGAACAGTTTGACTTGGTTATTGTCGATACCCCGCCAATTATGGCCGTTACCGATGCCGCCATTGTGGGTCGCCAGTGTGGTGTGACCATGATCGTTGCCCGCTTTGGCCTGAACCCAATTAAAGAGCTGGAAGTGACTAAACAGCGCTTCGAACAAAACGGCATTACCGTGAAGGGCGTTGTCCTTAACGCCGTAGAGCGCCGTGCGTCGGGTTATGGCTACGGCTACGGGTATGGTTACTACCACTACGAATACAAGTCGGATAAGTAGTATAGGCGTGGCACGGCCTGCGTTTTGTAGGCCGTAGCCGCGAATTATCACCGTAGGAGCGGGCCTGACCGCGACCAAAATCCCATCCGTGCCATTCGTTTCGGTCGCCTTCGGGCGGGCTGGCCACAGCACTCGCTCTGCTCGCGGGCCACGCTGTCCTACTAGGGGCCACACTACCCACCCTATATTCACCCCACGTTCGCCGTTCGTGTAGGACAGCGTGCCCCATGACCGCAGGGAATGGTTTGGTTAACGGGCCTGACCGCGCCCCCCTAAACTATAAATACACCGCGTCCCACAGCGCATATTGACCAAGATCGTCAACCAATCCTGCGCGAAGTGGGTTGGCAATGATATATCGCGCCGCTGCGCGCAGGTCTTCGTCGCGGCGCGAGGCGTGATCATAGAAACCGGGTTGCCAGATTTTTGCTGAGGGGCAATTTAGAGTGTGATTTATCTGGTTTTAACTCGCTGAACGACTTCTGAAAGGCTTCGATCTTTTAGCTCAAAAAGCCAGTGAAAGTGGTCAGGCATTACAACATGGGCCAAAGTATGTGCGTACGGTGACGAACAGATTGATCGTGAAACGCAACGACCTAGCTGGAGGTTGTGGAAGAGACTTTGTCGCTGCCACGTCACCGTTGTGACCATGTAGGTTTGGCCCATTATTGAGCGCCGTCCCGTTCGTAGCGCATAACCACGCGATATTTTTTTCGGCATGAGCACGTCCTTGTGTCAGGCATTTTTTATAAATTAGCAGTTTTGTTGAAAACCTGCCTTTAGGGCCGCTATGAAACCATTGTAATTCGCAGTTTTATTGGGCCTGACCGAGATTGATTCCACACGCTACCGTTCGTTCCGGTCGCCCTCAGGCGGGCTCCTACAAGGGACACGATGCCCTACACCAAAATGTACGCCAACCGTAGGAGCGGGCCTGACCGCGACCAGTTCTACTCAATCGGTCAATTTCTGGTATTTGGCGAGGAGTTGTTCTTCAGTTTCGATGTGGTTGGGGTCGAGGGGAATGCAGTCTACGGGGCAGACTTGCTGGCATTGGGGTTCGTCGAAGTGGCCGACGCATTCGGTGCAGCGGGCGGGATCGATTTCGTAGATTTCCTCGCCCATATAGATCGCTTCGTTAGGGCACTCTGGCTCGCATACGTCGCAGTTGATGCATTCGTCGGTGATCAGCAGTGCCATGCTATTGCCGTTACTTGCGTGAGAAGCGGGCGTTGAGTGCCACCATGACGTTGTCGGGCACGAAACGTGAAACGTCGCCGCCCATGCTGGCAATTTCGCGCAGCAGTGAGGAGGAGACGTAAGAGAGGGACTCACCAGGGGTCAGGAATACGGTTTCCAGATTCGGTGCCAGCGCGCGGTTCATGTTGGCTAACTGCAGTTCGTACTCGTAGTCAGCCACGGTACGTACGCCGCGCAAAATACTGTGGCAGTTTTGCTCTTGCGCCAGTTCCACGGTCAGTCCGGTGAAGCTGCACACTTCGATATTCGGCAAGTGGGAAAGCGCTTCGGCACACAGTTCCATGCGCTCTTGCAAGGCGAACATCGGCTGCTTTTTCTCGCTGTTCGCGACAGCGAGCACAACGGTGTCGAACAGTTTGCTGGCGCGCTCTACCAGATCGATATGACCGCGGGTGATCGGGTCGAAAGTACCTGGGTATACGATGCGTTTCATAAGTCACCGGATTGCAATTAAGGCGGCAGATGGTATCGAATTCACCGAATACGAACAAGCGCGGCGCTCAGGCTTCTTCCCCGGTCTGGTACAGATCGTCCCACTTGGGGTTAATACTGTCGATTAAGGCGGTTTTGCGGCGGTGGGAGTATTCCTTAATTTGTTTCTCTCGCATATAGGCCTGTTCGAGGTCTTCAAAAAGCTCAAAATACACGAGCTCGAATACCTCTTTGCGAATGTCGCCCAAGGCCTGGCGATAGTCATGGAGGTGTTGTCGTAAATTGGCGGCAACACCACTGTGCAGGCTGCCACTTTCTCGGTTCGCTAAAATATACACAGCGGGGAGCTGTTCTAACATCGTAATCCCTTCCCTAGGTCGCTATCGTTTGCGTCTTATTGTTATGGTTGTACCGATCTCGTTTCCTTCCCTGGATACCGACACCAATTCCTGGCGCGCGATAACGGTTCGGTACCGCAAGTGAAACTGATCATAAACAAAGCTCGCGCGCTATGTCACCCCTTGACAAAATTGTGAGGCCACCACTGGGTTTGCGCTACACTGGCCCACGGCGAGCATTTCCCACCGCGGTACTGGAGGATAATTTGTTGAAAGCGCACAAAACCTTGCTGACATTGCTTTGGTTATGCCTGGGCATGTTCGCTCACGCCAGCGACCCCCTTATTGTTCCGGAAGCAGCGAGCGGCTTCGGCCAAATTAAGTCGGCGCGATACCAAACCGCCATGGCGGTTACCGCGAACCCTCATGCCAGTGACGCCGCGAAATGGGTGCTGCAAAAAGGTGGCTCCGCGGTCGACGCGGCCATTGCGGCGCAATTGGTGCTCGGCTTGGTTGAACCGCAGTCGTCTGGCATTGGCGGCGGTGCCTTTATGCTTCATTGGCAGGCACAGCGCGGGGTGCTGGAGAGTTGGGACGGCAGGGAAACCGCGCCAGCCACCGCCAACGACACGTATTTTTTACAGGCCGATGGCACGCCCATGCGTTTTTTCGACGCCGTGATTGGCGGCCGCTCGGTGGGCGTACCCGGCGTATTGGCAATGCTGGAATCTGCCCATCGCGCTCATGGCAAACTGCCTTGGGCGACACTGTTTGAGCCAGCAATTCGCCTTGCCAAGCAGGGTTTTGCAGTATCAGAACGCCTGCATATTTTACTTGAGCGAATGCCGAAGGTGGCCGTAAACCCCTATATTCAACGCTACTTTTTTACGCGCGCAGACGGCGGTTGGCAGCCTAAGCCAGTGGGGCATGTACTGAAGAACCCCGCTTACGCTGCGACACTAGGTCGCATACAAAAACACGGCAGCGAGGATTTTTATCGCGGCAAGCTCGCCCAGGCCATTGTCGATGCCGTTCGCAATGACCCAAATAGTGCCGGTGAGCTCACCCTGCAAGACATGGCGAATTACCGTGCGATTAAGCGCGACGCACTGTGCGCGCCCTTCCGGGAGTACTCGGTATGTGGCGCACCGCCGCCGTCGTCAGGGGCAACCACGGTACTGGCCATTCTGGGAATGCTAGACGCATACGAACAACGCATGGGCTTGCGCGCCGATTGGCAGCACGGTTTTATTGAGGCCTCGCGCTTGGCCTTCGCCGACCGCAACCACTACGTGGGCGACCCAGCCTTTGTCGAGGTACCCAGCCAAGCAATGGTAGACAGCGACTACCTGCGCCAGCGCGCAACGCTGATCGATAACGCCACCGTCCTCGCAGACGTGAAGCCCGGCAACCCGGCAGCAGCCCCCAAACGCCGCTCGGCCTCGTCGCCTGAACTCCCCTCCACCACCCATTTCAGCATTGTTGACCGCTGGGGAAATGTGGTGAGTATGACCAGCAGCATTGAAACTGCTTTCGGGTCCCGCGTGATGGTAGGGGGTTTTCTACTGAACAATCAGCTCACGGACTTTTCATTCTCGCCGCTGAGCAATGACGGGGCACTGGTTGCCAACCGTGTTGCCGCTGGTAAACGGCCACGCTCGTCTATGGCTCCCACCATTGTGTTTAAAAACCAGGAACCTGTTTTGGCGCTGGGTAGCCCCGGTGGAGCGCGTATTATCGACTATGTTGCGGCTAGCCTGTACCGCATCCTTGCGCTCAATATGCCCGTGGGCGAGGCCATCGCCGAAGGTCACATCATTGCCATGGGGCGTGGCGTGGAGATGGAAAGCGGCAAAGCCGACCCCGCCACGGTGGCAAGGATGCGCGGCAGAGGCCACCCCGTAACACTGCGCGACCAAACCAGCGGTCTGCATGTTATTCACCTTACCGAGCAGGGCTTACTGGGCGGTGCCGACCCCCGGCGCGAGGGCAGTATTGCCGGGTTTTAAGTCGTCATTATGGCTCGCGCGATAAACCAGCCGAGGGTTTTGTAGGAGCGGGCCTGACCGCGATTGATTCCAATCCCTAGCGTTCGTTCTGGTCGCCCTCAGGCGGGCTGGCCACAGCACTCGCTCCACTCGCGGGCCACACTGTCCTACGAAAAACACCGCCCGGTTCCAGCACACAACCTGATCCGTGCCTCATACCCTGTATAACAGCGTGCCCCGCGACCGCAGGGAGTGCTTTGGGTAAGTCGCGCCTACGAAAACACGCTAGGTAGTCAGGCACGTAGGAGCGGGCCTGACCGCGATTGACTCCAATCCCTAGCGTTCGTTCTGGTCGCCCTCAGGCGGGCTCCTACGAAAACACGCTACGCAATCAGGCAGGTCTCGCACTGCTCGCGGCTAGCGCTGGCAGCGTGAGCAAAAAACGGTACTGCGCTGGGCCTGGCGGATTTCTTTTAGCGCCCCTGCGCAGGTTGGGCAGGGTAAGCCCGCGCGGCCGTACACTAGCAGTTCTTGTTTAAAGTAGCCGGGGCGGCCATCCCCGCCCACAAAATCTTTCAAGGTAGTGCCACCTTGGGCAATGGCTTTCTCCAGCACTTGCTTTACGCACATGACCAGGCGCTGGTAGCGCGCTTTGCTGATACTGCCTGCCTCGCGGTCCGGCCGTATACCGGCCATGAACAGTGCTTCATTGGCGTAGATGTTACCCACGCCGACAACCACCCTGCCGTCCATCAGCAGGGTTTTCACCGGAACCTTACGCCCCTTTGCTCGGCTAAATAGGTAGCCTGCATTAAAATCCTCGGACAGCGGCTCGGGGCCCAGGTGCGAAAGTAAATGGTGTTCTGAGGCTTCGCCGCCAAGCCACAACACCGCGCCAAAGCGGCGGGGGTCGGTGTAGCGAAGCAGCTGGCCGCTGTCGAGGGCAAAATCCACGTGATCGTGCTTGGCTGCAGGCGTTCCGGCTGGCACAAAATACAAACGCCCAGACATACCCAAATGCACCATGAGACTGCCCTGATCCAGTTCGACCAGTACGTACTTCGCCCGTCGATTCACGCTGTGAACCGTTTGGTTGCGCAGTAATTCATTAAGGTTGTCGGGCACCGGCCAGCGCAGTTGCGGTTGACGCACCGTTGCCTGGGTGAAAACTCGCCCCTGTAAGTGGGGGCGAATGCCCCGGCATACCGTTTCGACCTCTGGAAGTTCTGGCACAGCGCTACCTCGTATTTGCGTGGGCCAATTCTACCGAAAATATTGCTGATGATCTTTTGAGGTTTCGCGCTCCGAACCTTCGCGACTAACAGCGTGCTTTACGCAGTGTAGGAGCGGGCCTGACCGCGATTAATCCAACCCCTACCGTTCGTTCTGGTCGCCCTCAGGCGGGCTCCTACAAAAACACCGCTTTGTTCCAGCACACCACATGGTCCGTGCCTCATACCTTGTAGGAAGGTGCCTGACCTGCGCTATCCAATAATGACTTATGGCGCTGAAGCCGCGACAATATCGCTTTTTTGGATACGCGTATTCCTATGTCATCACTGTGTTTATTGGGCGTCGATACAGGCGGCACGTTTACTGATTTTGTTGCAGTGGATGGCAGCGGCATACGCTTGCACAAATGTTTGTCGACGCCGGACCAACCCGAGCGCGCAATCTTGCAGGGTATTCGCGCACTGGGCCTGGAAGACCGTATCCAAGATGGTTCGTTAACTGTGGTCCACGGCTCCACGGTGGCCACCAATGCCGCGCTGGAAGGCAAGGGCGTGCGCACGGCGTATATAACAAACCGCGGCTTTGCCGATGTGCTGAGCATTGGCCGACAAACCCGCCGTGAGTTGTATAACTTGTGTCCGGCACCCGTCGCGCCGCCGGTTCCCGCCGAGCTGTGTTTGGAGGTGGACTGCCGGGTGGATGCCCAGGGAAAAGTATTGAAGGCTTTGTCCCCTTCAGAGCTTGAGACACTACGAGAACAACTCGCCGAGCTACAGCCCGAAGCGGTCGCGATTAATCTGCTGTTTTCCTTCCTCAACGACGCCGACGAAAAAGCCATTGCTGCCGCCCTGCCCGACCACCTGTTTTGTTCCCGCTCCAGCGAAGTACTGCCGGAATACAAGGAGTATGAGCGCGGCATGGCAACCTGGCTCAATGCCTGGCTGGGGCCAAAGGTGCAGGGCTATTTGCAGCGTTTGCAGGCGGCCATGCCGCGCACGCCGCTGGCGATCATGCAATCGTCCGGTGGCACCTTAGATGCCACCAACGCGGCAAAACGCGCAGTAAATTTATTGCTTTCCGGGCCCGCCGGGGGCTTGGCAGCAGCCCGCCAACTCGGTCGGATACTGAACCGGCATGCGCTGATTACGTTCGATATGGGCGGCACATCCAGCGATGTCGCGTTGATTGATGGCGATATTGCCCTGACCACCGAGGGCCATATCGGCCCTTACCCCGTCGCGGTACCGATGGTGGACATGCACACCATCGGCGCTGGTGGCGGCTCTATTGCCCACTTGGATGAAGGCGGCCTGCTGCGCGTTGGCCCGGAATCGGCGGGAGCCTCCCCCGGCCCCGCCTGCTACGGCAAGGGCGGGCTGCGCGCTACAGTGACCGATGCCAATGTGGTGCTCGGCCGCTTACCCGATGACGCCCGCCTGGGCGGAAAACTGCCGCTGCAACGTGACGCGGCAACGGCCGCCGTCGCGGCCCTGGCCAGTGAGCTTGGCTTGTCGGTAGAAGACACGGCCGCCGGCATTATTGATATTGCTAACGAGCACATGGTGCGGGCCTTGCGGGTCATTTCCCTGCAGCGCGGCTACGACCCCGCTGAGTTTAGTTTGTGCTGCTTTGGCGGCGCCGGCGGTTTGCATGTTTGCGCGCTGGCCGAGGCACTGGGCACCAACGAGGTCATTATTCCCAACTATGGCGGGGTATTTTCCGCTTTGGGAATGCTGCTGGCCCCGCGAGAGCGACAACTTTCCCGAACGCTTAACCAGGCCCTGGCCACCCTTTCCAGCGATGCATTAGCGCAAGCCTTTGCCGACCTTCGCGATGAAGGCCAGAAGGCCCTCACCGATGAAGGGGTAGCAAGCGATGCCATACAGGCACAAGCCAGTTTGGACCTGTGTTATCAGGGACAGTCCTACACCTTGAATCTGCCTTTTGACGGCAGTATTGAAGACTGCGAAGAGGCCTTCCACCGCGCCCACGCCAAGCGCTACGGCCACCGTTTAGGGCTGCCGGTACAATTGGTGAACTTGCGTCTTGCCCTGCGCGCGCCCGCCGCATTACAGGCGTTGCCGCCACACCAAGGGCAGGCGCAGCGCGAACCCAGCCACCAGCGTGTTGCCTTTATCAGCCAGCCGGTGCCCCGCTACCAACGCGAACAGCTGCAGCCCGGCGACGTACTGGCCGGGCCCGCGCTCATCTGCGAGGCGGTGGCCACAACCTGGCTGGCCGAGGGCTGGCAAGCCCGGCTCGACCCACAAGGTCACTTGCTGCTCATGCGCATCGCGCCATGACATCTGCGTTGGCTCACGCTACAGTGAAAGCCGTCACCCACGGTTTTACAGGCTTGTATGTCGGCAAAACACGCTCCTCCATCGCTCTTTGAGCGCGGCATTAGCCGGCAACGCATCGCCGATGTTCGCGAGCGTTTTCTGCAGCTGAACGCCGAGCGCTTGCTGCGCACTCGCGCGGCCCTGCAGGAACGTCAGCGTATTCTGTTCGACCTGGTTCCTCTGTTGTTCCATGTGAACCACCCCTCTCTGCCTGGCTACAGCAGCAAGGACACGCCCTGCGGCATCGACCGCTTTGAGCCCACGCCCAAACTGGTGGAGCGCGCGCAACAATATATCGCCAGCGGTTTTCACTACCGCGCCCCCGAACACCACCTGATCCACAGCATCTTCATCATGGGTTCCTGCGGCAGTATCGCGCAGGCCGAAGACTCCGACCTGGATGTTTGGCTGTGCCATCGCAATGCCCTGCCCAGTGAGGCACGCAAGCAGTTACGGGAAAAAGCCGAGCATATTAGTCAGTGGGCCGCCGAGCTGGGCCTGGAGTTGCACTTTTTCTTAATGGACAACGAGCAGTTTCGGCGCGGCAAGCGCGAGCGCTTAAGCGCCGAGGGCGCGGGTACCAGCCAGCACTATTTGCTGCTGGACGAGTTCTACCGCAGTGTGGTGGTGGTTGCCGGTCGCTATCCAATCTGGTGGCTGGTGCCGCCAGAAGAAGAGGAAAATTACGACGAATACACCGCCCTGCTCCACGCGCAACAGCATATCGGCCCCGATGAGTCGATTAACTTCGGCGGTGTTGCCGCCATTCCCGCCGGTGAATTTATTGGCGCGGGTGTGTGGCAACTCTACAAGGCCATTGCCTCGCCTTATAAAGCGCTTTTGAAACTGCTGCTCACCGAGGCCTACGCTCGCCACTACCCGAACGTGCAGCCGATCTGCCTCGCCTTAAAAGAACGCGTGTACAACGGCGAATGCGACGCCAACCAGCTCGACCCCTATATCCTTGTATACCAACGCTTGGAGCACTACCTGTCAGAGCGTGGAGAGAAAGACCGGCTGGAGCTGGTGCGCCGCGCCTTTTACTTCAAAACCGGGTTACACCTGTCGCGGCCGGCGGCGAGCAAGCAAGTCGAGCGCCATCAACGCATGAGCGCCCTAGCCAGCCAGTGGCACTGGCAGTCAGAGACCTTACTCAACCTCGACACCCGCCACCGCTGGAAACTGCGGCGCGTGCGTGACGAACACCGCTTTTTGGTGGCGGAGCTGACCAACAGCTACCGCTTCTTGCAAGACTTCGCCGCCCACAGCCAGCAGTCAGCGCTAATTAACTCAGAGGAAATGACCCTGCTCGGCCGCAAGCTCTACGCCGCCTTCGAGCGCAAGCGGCACAAGGTAGAGTGGCTCAACCCCGGCATCGCCCCCGACCTTTCCGAGCAGCAATTGTATTTCCACACCCTGGGCTTTGGTAATCAGCGCCGCTGGGCAGTGAGTGCCAGCGCCCGCCACGACTTCGAGAGCGGCGCCGTTCTCAAGGAAGACGAACACCTGAGCGGCCTGTTGTGCTGGTGTTACTGCAATGGCTTGGTCAAAGAGAATAGCCGCCTGCGGCTTAGCAGCCGCAGCCAGGGCGTGAGCGAGGCCGATTTGAACCGCCTGGCCACCTGGCTGCACGCCCACTTACCCAAACGTCTGCCCGCCGCAGACCCTGCCCAGCACGCCGCTTTTACTCGCCCCAAGGTGCCACTGTACACCCTGTTTTGCATTAACCTCGGGCAGGACAGTCTCAGCCAGCTCAGCAGCCAGGGCATTGGCCAGCACAGCAGCTGCTATCCCGTGGCCAACGTGGAGATGGTGGTGTTGAACAGCTGGGGAGAAGTGTCGTCGATGGCCTTTACCGGCGGCGAGGCCCTGCTCAACACGCTGCATGCATACCAGCAGTTGACGATTGCCGCCGCCAGCGGCAGCTCGCCGCCGAAAATCGACATACTGTGCTTCAATGACCCGGGTGAACGGCTGGCGCGGCGACTGATGGGCCTGGCTGCGGGCGTGCAGCCCTGCTTTGAAAATACCGAGGCCAACACCCGCTATATTCTGAAACTGGCCGATGGCTTTCACATTCTGCAGCAGCGCAATAACGAGCTGGATGTGGTCAATGCCGACAGCTATAGCGAGCTAATTCAGTGCCTGGAGCGCGGCCAAAGCCGCTTTAGCCCGCTGCGCATGGACCGCCACTGCCTGCCCAACTCTGCATTGGCCAGTATTATCGATACCTGTCGCAGCGACGACTGCTATATTTTTGTGCACCTGCGCGCGACCTTGGTGGATATTTTTCTGCGCGATGAACGCGGCTCGCTAATCTATTTGCCGGCCGAAAGCAGCGCCCCCGACGCGCTCATCTATCAGCTGCTGCAATTTCTTCAGCATTCACGCAAGGAGCAGGGGCTGCGTCACCGGGTGCGGCTCTACAAACTCATTCAGCACGACGGCCGCTGGCAGAGTCGCCCCCTTCAGGCACCGCCAGCACAGCAATCGCCACTGTATCTGGAGGCCACCGCCCACGCCCGTCAGCGCGCTCGCCCGGTATTTGATGTGCGCTGGAACAACCAGCAACTGTATTATCGCGATGAGGGTGCCAAGCTGTTTACCCGGCTGGCAACGCAGCTGGTGGAGCGCTATCCGAAACAGCGGCACTTTGCGATTGACCGGGTGAATCTGGGGAATAAACCGCCGCAGCAAACCACGGTGTACATGCGTTACAAACGCTACTTGGAAGAGCTTATCCAGCGAGAAGTCGACAGGCTCCACACCTCGTAGCGGCGTTAAATGTCCAGCGCCTCGCCGATTTGATCCTGCGCACAGCGCTGCAATAATTCACTCAGCGACTGCTGCTCGCGCTGACAGAACCATTGCTGGCCATCCCAACTAAAGTGATAACCGCCGCTGCGCGCCGCAAGCCACAGTTCCCGGTTCGCCGCCTGCCGACTAAAAATCAGGGCGCTGCCATCCGGGCATGTCAGGGTTAACACGCTGCCGGCGATCTCGCAGTCTACGTCGACCGACAACGTATCCACGGCGTCCTCAATCGTCTCGTAGAGGGTGTCGAGCACATCGTGAAATTCCACTTCATTCATTGCCATCACATCCTGAAAATTTGCCGGCCAGTATAGCAAGCTCAGCTCATCACCGACGAGCGCTGCGGTGCATCCAGGCGCGGGCAGCGCTATACTACGCGCTTATTTTTTCGGGGGTGTATTCATGACCGCGCAACGCCGTATCCACCTTGGCTGGGCCACTGCACTGCTGTGCCTCGCTCTAGCCGCGTGCGGACAAACCGGGCCACTGGTCTTGCCCAGCGAAGACGCCGCCCCCGCCAGCCCTCAGAATTAGAGATTACGCATGACTGCATTCCACTACCAGAACGGCGAATTATTTGCCGAAGACGTTTCACTGCGCGATATCGCCCAACACTATGGCAGCCCCTGCTATGTGTATTCGCGAGCCTATCTGGAGCAGCGTTTTAAGGAATACAGCGACGCCCTACAAGGTCAGGATCACCTGGTCTGCTATGCGGTAAAGGCCAACTCCAACATTGCCGTATTGAATGTTCTGGCCCGCCTGGGCGCAGGTTTTGACATTGTCTCGGTCGGCGAACTGGAGCGGGTACTGGCCGCAGGGGGCCAGGCCGATCGCGTTGTGTTTTCCGGTGTCGGCAAAACCGCAGAGGAAATGCGCCGCGCGCTGGAAGTGGGTATTTACTGCTTTAACGTTGAGTCCGAGGCCGAACTAGAGCGCCTCAACGAGGTGGCTGGCGAATTTGGCAGCAAGGCGCCGGTTTCCATCCGCGTAAATCCCGATGTCGACGCCAATACCCACCCCTATATTTCCACGGGCCTGCGCGACAATAAATTCGGTATCGATATTGCCCGCGCCCCCGCCGTCTATGCGCGCGCCGCTAGCCTCGAACACCTGGACGTGAAGGGCGTTGATTGCCACATCGGCTCCCAGCTCACCGACACCAGCCCCTTTCTGGACACTGTCGACCGCTTGCTGGCCCTGCTCGATGAGCTGGCAGCGCAGGGCATTCAGATCAAGCATTTGGACCTGGGTGGTGGCCTGGGCGTGCGCTATCGCGACGAAGTTCCCCCCTCCACGGCCGACTATATTGCCGCTATTCGCCAGCGCTTGGGCGACCGGGCGGTGAAACTGATGTTTGAGCCGGGCCGCTCTATCGCCGCCAACGCCGGTGTGCTGCTGACCAAGGTGGAGTTTTTGAAGCTCAACCCGCACAAGAATTTCGCCATAATCGACGCGGCCATGAATGACATGCTGCGCCCCTCGCTGTACCAAGCGTGGATGGATCTACTACCCGTTAGCCCGCGCAGCGACGGCGAAGCCCGCCTGTACGACGTGGTGGGGCCGGTGTGTGAAACCGGTGATTTTCTCGCCAAAGACCGCGAGTTGCGCATTGAAAGTGGCGACCTGTTGGCACTGGCATCGAGCGGCGCCTATGGATTTACCATGAGTTCCAATTACAATAGCCGAGGACGCGCCGCAGAAGTGATGGTCGACGGCGACCAACACTACCTTATTCGCGCGCGTGAAACTGTCGCCGACCTGATGCGTGGCGAAGCCGTACTGCCGGAGTAAACTCCGCGCGCTGGCCCGCCCAGCAGCAGTGGCCCCCGCATCGTTGAACTGCGCCACCGGCGAGGCGCCGCACAGGACATACGATGCAGCTACGCTTTACCAAAATGCATGGCCTGGGCAATGATTTCGTGGTTGTCGATCTCATTACCCAGCGCTTCAAGCTCAAGCCCCACCACGTTCGCAAAATTGCCGATCGCCATTTTGGCATTGGTTGCGACCAGGTATTGGCGGTGGAAATTCCCACCCAACCCGAGGTGGATTTTCGCTATCGAATCTACAACGCCGAAGGCAGCGAGGTGGAACAGTGCGGCAACGGCGCACGCTGCTTTGCACGCTTTGTGCGCGACAAGCGTCTGACTGGCAAACCGCGCATTCGCGTGGAAACCCTCGCCGGTATCATCGAACTGGAAATTACCGAAAACCGCGAAGTGCGCGTGGATATGGGCGCCCCGGTATTAAGCCCTGCGGACATTCCCTTCGACGCGGCCGAGCAGGCCACCGATTACGCACTGGACGTCGACGGCCAGACCTGGCAGGTCGGCGCCGTGTCGATGGGCAATCCCCATGTGGTGTTGCCCGTGGAGAATGTCGACACCGCGCCCGTTGAGCGCGTTGGCCCCATTGCCGAGAGTCACCCGCGCTTTCCCCAGCGTGTAAACGTCGGCTTTATGCAAGTTGTCGACCGCCGAAATATCCGCCTGCGCGTCTTTGAACGCGGTGTTGGCGAAACACTAGCCTGTGGCACTGGCGCCTGCGCAGCCGTTGTCGCGGGTATTGTGCAGGGCCGGCTCGATAATCAGGTGAATGTCACATTGCCGGGCGGCAAGCTCAGCATCGACTGGCCGGGGCCCGGGCAGCCCGTTATTATGACGGGGCCCGCGACCACGGTCTTTGAAGGGCAAATTCAGCTTTAGCGGCACGCCAGCCAGCAATAATAAGGATGCACTGTGGACACAGCCAAACCTAAAGAAGACGGTCTTCCCAGCGAAGACGATGTTGCGCGCTATCTGCGAAACCACCCCGGTTTCTTTTTGCAGAACGAAGACATTCTGGCCGAGTTAAAGCTGGCCCATCACAGCGGCAAAGCCGTCAGTTTGCTGGAGCG
The DNA here is from genome assembly GCF_002306875.1 of Spongiibacter sp. UBA1325. Classification (NCBI taxonomy): domain Bacteria; kingdom Pseudomonadati; phylum Pseudomonadota; class Gammaproteobacteria; order Cellvibrionales; family Spongiibacteraceae; genus Spongiibacter; species Spongiibacter sp. UBA1325. The sequence goes on along the minus strand of NZ_DBTD01000009.1, from coordinate 592,370 downwards.
CCAAGTGGAAGTGTTGCGCGAGCGCAATATGGATATGCGTTCACGCATGAGCAACCTGCTGGACAACGCCCAGCACAACGACGTGATTTTTGAGCGCAGCAAGGCGCTGATTCTCGGCATGCTGGAAGCCCGTCGGCCGGAAGAATTGAGCAACACCCTGTGCCGCCGCCTGGTGAATGATTTCGACATGATCGACTACGCCAGCCTGACCTTATTCGGCGACCCATCAAAAATGGGCAACACACAACTGCGGGTGGTCAGCCCGGAAACCGCCCAGCAACATATCGGCAGCTTGTTGCGTGGCGGCAAGGGCGTGTGCGGTGTATTGCGCGGCGAGGAGTTAAGTTTTCTGTTTGGCAAACACGCCGACCACATTGGCTCGGCGGCGCTGATTCCCATTAAACCGGGGAATATCGACGGCGTCTTGGCCATCGCCAGCAAGGACCCACAACATTTCAAATCCAGCATGGGCACCCTCTTCCTCGACTACATTGCCGAGGTAATCAACCGGGTATTGCCGAAACTGATGCGCGGCCCGTTTATTAGCTAAGCGTCGCGCCTGCGCCCCAAAACACTCCCGAACAAAGGGTTCGGGTGGATTTGGTCGCGGTCAGGCCCGCGCCTACTTATCGAGCTTTTTCAAAAATACCTGCACTTCGCGCTCGGTTTGTTTATCGCCCTTGCGCGCGGCGGCTTGCAGGGCCTGCTGCCAAGCCGCGCGTGCCGCGGCGACATCGCCAAGCTGCTGGTGAGCACGACCGAGCAGTTTCCAAGCCGCCGAGTAATCGGCGTCCTGTTCCACACAGCACTGCAAGTGCTCAGCCGCTTCAGCGGGCTGTTTGTCATCGAGCAAGGCTTTACCCAAACCGAACCGCAGCATGGCGCTGTCTTGGCCTCGCGCCAGCATTTTACGCAGCGCATCAATATTCATGACTGATGGCTCAAGTGCGGCATCGGCAAATCCGGCAACTGCTGTCCCTGCAAAAGCAGCCCTTCGCGCAACATCGACGCCGCCAGTTCGGCGTCGCCGAGATGTTCCAGCAAGCGCGATAATTCAAAGCATACCGTCGCCGAAGGCGCGATGCGATGAGCACTTTCCAGGTATTCGCGCGCTTTGCCCCACAGCTCATTACGCAGACAAATACGCGCCAGCGCCAGCAGCAGCTGGGGGTTATTAGGTTGCTCTTTCAGCCAGGACTCGGCAACGCGCAGCTGTCGGGCGGGGTCGTCATTGATCGCCGCAAACAACAACACCAGTTCGTCGCGCCACTGCTGTTTAATGGCAGCGCGAACTAATTTGCTGGCCTCGCTGCTACGCCCCAGCGACAGCAGCGCCGGCACCATGTCTTCCAGCAGTTCACTGCGAAGGTGGCTGCTTCGCCCCAGCTGCTGCCACCATTTGAGCAGCGGCTCGGCGTCGCCACCGTGGCGCAACCGCAGCAATTGGCCGCGCAGGGCTTCGAGTTCCAGCTCTCGCCGCGCCGACTCCTGAAGCAATTTCCGCTTGTTCAATTCCGGCAATAGCGCCAATAACGCCTGCCAATCACCCAGGCCGCGATAGGCACGCGCGAGCAGCAGCAGCGTTGCGGGTTGACGCTCGGCACTTTTACCCAAGCGGTTCAAGGTTGCCAATGCCTCTTCCAACTGACCGTTGTCGAGTTGCAACTCCGCCTGTGTGAGGGCTGCCGCAAGACCCGCTTGAGTGCCGCAGTTCTTTGCCTGGCTCAGCGCCTGGAGTGCGCCGCGCTCATCGCCCAAGCGCTGGCAGGCACGCGCTGCCAGTAAATAATTAATCAGCGGTTTGTCGCTACTGGCACTCGACAGCAGCAAACGCTTGGCCTGCAACCAGTTGCCCTGGGTATAGGCGATGACCCCACGGTGACTGCGTTGACGCTCGCGTTGCTGACGCCGCTGACCGCGCAGGGCGCCCAACTTGTCAGACAGGCGTGCACTGCGGCGCAACAGGCTGAACAGCAACCACACCACAAACAAGAATAGCGCCAGCAGCGCCAGCGCTACCCACAGGGTCATCTCAACAGTGGTATGGCCATAGGCCAACAAGACATAGCCGCTGTCGTACTGAATCGCCACCGCAATCGCGGCGGCAGCGGCCAGCGCAAACAGTGCCGCGAGAAACAGGATCATTGGCCCACCTCGCGCTGCCAGCGGCGGGTTTTGCTGTAGTCCTTCAGGGCCCGCAGCGACGCAGAAATATCCGGACGCTCGGCGCGAATCTCAGCCGCTCGCAGTTCTTCCAAAGATGCAGCCAGCGCCTGACTGCCATCATTCAGTGGGTAGTAGCGCTCCAGCCATGCCAGCGCCTTATCCAGCGAGCGGCGGTACAGGGCCGGGCGCTCTGCCAACAATGCCAATTGCGCCTGCTCCAGCATCATTCGCAAACTGGCGCGCAGGGCGGTCGCCTGCTCCGGCGCCAGCTCGGCCTTGAATTTTTCATCGTGCTGACGAATGCGCACATAGCTGCGCAACTTCGCCCAAGCGCGTTCAAATCCTGCTTTCAAGCCCTCCTGCCAGGAGGCGTCTCTCGCCGGCTGAGGCTCAGCTTGATAGCTCGGAGCCTCGTAGACCGCCAGCGACTCGGCAGCGTCCGCCAGACCTTGCAATTGCAGGTAGGCACCCTCCAGATCAAAGCTGGAGCTGCCCTGCAAGGCAGCGAGTTCTGCCGCCAGCGCTTCCCTCACCGGGTATAACGCCGGATCATCTAGCTCGCGCAAAATAGTATCGGCACTGGCTAACAACTGCGCTGCGGCGCGACTGTCACCACTGAGCTGCAAGCGTTGATTGGCCAGTCGCAATAAATACTCGGCCTCGGCCAGTAACCAGTCATTGCGGTCGACCGAACTGAGGCTTTGTACTTTGTCGCTCAGCTGTTGAATTTGTCGCTGAACAACCGCGCGCTGCTGATCCAGTGCGCTGTCGAGTTCGGTCAGTCGTTCGCGCTGGCGGTCCAGCGCTGTCGCACTCGATTGACTGCGCTGATCAAGGCCCTGCACCTGCGCAGTGATATCGCTGAGGAATTGCGCGCTCTGCTGCTGATTGAGATAGATAAGTTGGTAATACAGCCAGGCAGCCGCTGCCAGCGCGGATAGCGACACCAGCAGAGCCAGCGTTGCCACGGCGCCCGCTTTGCCAGACTTGCTCTTGGCAGCAGGTGTTTTTTGCGACGGCGTTGAAGTGGTTGGGGTATCGTCGGCGGCTACCGCCACGTCCTTGTTGTCATTTTGGGTTTCCGACATTGTGTTCTCTCTGCCACGTTTTTATCGCCGCCAGCGTCGCTGCTGTACCGGCATTTTCTGCAAGAAGGGTATGTCTAAAACCGGCCTCTTGGGCCAGTTGCTGCACCCGCGCACTGGGTAGAACCAGGTGGTACTGATCGCGCCGCGCGGGGGCAATGCGCTGGGTAAATTGCTGTAATGTGTCGCCGCTGTTCAGGCATACCAACTGAATCGACGCCGCCTCTAACTGCGACTGTAAATCATCGGCGGCCTCACCCGGCCCACAGCGCTGATAGCACTCAGCATAGTCTACCCGCGCGTTGCGTTCACGGAGTTTTTGCGCCAACTGCTCGCGGCCACCGCAGCCGCGAACAATCAACACTCGCTGCCCGTCAACCCCGTTAAACGCCGCGCTGGCCAGCAAGCTGTCGCTGTCCATCGCGCCGCCTTGTTGCGCCTCCAAGGGCGTAAGCGCACCGGCAGGCCACGGCCAGTCATGGAGCGCTTTGGCCGTGGCAGCGCCGATGGCGTGACAGCGCACACCCAGCGGGTACTGCGGCCATAGATCATCGATCAAGGCCATACCGCAGTCCACGGCGTTCACGCTGATGAAAATAATGTGCTGGTAAAGGTCCAGGTCCAATAGGCAGCGACGCGCGTGCTGATAGCGCTCGTCGTTTTCGGCCAGGGGAATGATGCGCAGCAGCGGTTGCACCCAGACCTGAGCACCAGCGGCAACCAGGGCGCTGCGCAATTCTTCGTTGCGGCCCTCGGGCCGGGTGATAAGAATGCGCAGGCCCTGCAGATCAGTGCTGCTGGTCACCGTAAACCGCCGCCAAAATGTCACCCGCACCCTGAGCCAGCAGTGCCTCGGCAACCGCCACACCAAGGGCTTCTGGGTCGGCCGCCGGTGCACTTAATTCTGCGCGCAATACGCGGCTGCCATCGGGTTCGCCCACCAGCGCACGCAGCCACAAGTGGTCGTCGCGGCTGTCGTCAGTAATGGCATAACCGGCAATCGGCACTTGGCAGCCACCTTGTAAGCGCGTGTTCATGGCGCGCTCGGCCATCACTTTGGCCGCGCTGTCTGCGTCGTGCAGCGGCGCCAGCAGTTCACGTACCCAGTTGTCGTCCAAGCGGGTTTCAACGCCCACCGCACCCTGACCGCAAGCGGGCAAGCTGTCTTCAACATTCATAAAGGAGGCGATCCGCTGCTGCAGTTCCATGCGAATCAAACCGGCTGAGGCTAAAATAATGGCATCGAACTCGCCGTCGTCTAACTTGCGCAGGCGGGTTTGCACGTTGCCGCGCAGGCTACTGATCTGCAAGTCGGGGCGCCGGGCGCGCAACTGGCATTCGCGACGCAGACTGCTGGTGCCCACTCTCGCCCCTTGCGGCAGGGCGTCGACGTCGGCGTAATGGTTGCTGACAAACGCATCGCGGGGATCTTCACGCTCGCAGATAATTGCCAGCCCCAGGCCTTCGGGAAATTCCATCGGCACATCTTTCATCGAGTGCACGGCAATATCCGCTCGGCCATCAAGCAGTGCCTGTTCCAACTCTTTAACGAACAGCGCCTTGCCGCCAATTTTCGACAGCGGCGAGTCCAGCAGCTGGTCCCCGCGGGTGGTCATGCCAAGCAGTTCAACCTGCAGCCCCGGGTGACAGGCTTCCAAGCGGGCTTTGATATATTCCGCCTGCCAGAGAGCAAGCAGACTTTCGCGGGTGGCAATGCGCAGCGTGCGCGAGGGCTGTTCAGACATGATTAGCGTGGGTCCGTGTAAAGCATCAGCGCCGTATCATACGCCAGCCGCCTGACAGACTAAACCGCCCAACTCATCGGCGCGCGTCAGTTTGGCGCAAATGCCGTCCAGCCATTCATCCAGGTGCTGGCGCTGCCCGGTCGCACCGCGCCGAGATAGTTGGCGCCCTGATCCCAAAATTCGCCTTCGGGAACCGCGACAGCCCCCTGCCCGGCGGGAGACTTACTGCCGACGCGAAAATCAGGCACGCGAACCGGGTCAACCGGCACGCTGAACTCTGGCGAGATGTCGCGGCGTGCCAGCGAGGCGAAATACGCCGCTTCATCAAAGCCGCCGTCGTCGTCTTGCTTGCCGAGTTCTTCAATAAAGTGACTGCGACCATCGCGACCGTTGTTATACAGCAGCAGGCCGCCAAAGCTCATCATTCCCGTCGATAGCCGGTTGGCACTGACGCGCCCTTTGATATCGATAGTTTCACCGGAGAAGCCGCTGATAATCATATTGTGAAAGTGGCCGCCGGTGCCGCGCCGCAGAGTCATGGCGCGCTGGTATTTATCGTCGCTGTTAAGCGACAGCAGCGTTACATTGCAGAACTGCGGCTCCGAGATTGGCTGGGCATCCTCGCGGCCATTGCGGTTGTCTGCCTCGATGGCATTGTCACCCATACCCGGATACTGCAGCACCTGCAGAAACTGCACCCGGCCGCGCCACCCCATATCCCAGTCCAGCGAGTCATCGGCAGCGCCACTAATGAGGATATGCTTCATATCCACCGTGCCGCCAAAAATCTCTATGCCGTCGTCGGAAGCGCGATGTACCTGCACGTGGCGCACAATGGTATTACTGCCGCAGCCCCCCAGCGTTAGGCCGTTGAGTTCGTTATTGGCATACACCTCGTACCCCGCGAACTCCACGCGCACAAATTCCAGCACGCCGCAGTTGTCGCGGCTGTCGACACCGCCGAACATCCCTCGCGTATCGCTGGTCGGCACCCCTTCTACCTGTGCATCCAGGGTATTTACCGGCGCATTGCCGAGCAGTACCAGACCACCCCAGTCGCCGGCCTTGCGCCCCCCTTCCGGCTGCGCGCTGGTAAAGACAATCGGCGCATCGGCGCGGCCGCGCGCCATAATTTGGCCGTCGCGGGTGACCACCAGGGCGCTGCCGGGCTGGCCCAGCACCACCGCACCAGGTTCGATCGTTAGCGTGGCAGCGGCCTCAACATAGACAATGTCGTCGAGAATCCACGTTTTATCCGCGGTCCACACGTGATCGCCGTGCAGGGAGCCGCTGACAAGCTGCTCGTGTCCGCGCCCCAATACCCACCATAGCGATACGGCAAGCAACAGCGCGGGCAGCAGCAACCACAGCCACCAGCGCCGGGAACGCACGGCCTCTTCAGCTGGCTGCTGCGACTGCCAGTCCATCATCTCGGCAATGTCGGGGTTAACGGGTTTGCGCGAATGCTGGGAGGCACGCAGCTCGCCGTCAGCGTTGATCACTCTGAGGCTGCGCCCGAGGTCACGCATCTCCCGATGTCGGCTCATCGCCGCTTCGTTGATCAGCTCGCGACGGTAATCCGAGTCGCGCAGCAAGGTGTCAAAATGAATACTTCGGCCGTCCTGGGCCTGCTCAAAAGCAGCTTTTAGTTGCCACAATTGCTCCACTAATTTGGCGCGCGGCGCAGTCGCCTGGGTCATGGCGGGTCCTTACTTCACAGGAGTTTTCGGCACGCGAAATTATGGCCACGCTATATTACATAAACGTTACGGCGGTGAGTGGCAGCCTCGGCGCAGACAGCCCGCGAGAGCGCGGTAATTTCTGCTATACTCTGCCGCTTTTCCGATGGGCTGCCCGCGCAGCGCCCAATGACACAGGACCTGTTTGCAATGAGTGACAAAGAGCCGGCTATCAAACCTTGGGGTGGGCGTTTCAGCGAGGCCACCGACCAGTTTGTTGAGCGCTTCACCGCGTCGGTGAGCTTTGACCAACGCCTCTACCATCACGACATCAACGGCTCGCTGGCCCACGCGGCCATGTTGGCGAAAGTCGGCGTACTCAGCGAGGACGAGCTCAAGCAGATCCAAACCGGCCTGGAAGAGATTCGCAGCGAAATTGAAGCGGGCGAATTCAACTGGTCGATAAGCCTTGAAGACGTGCACATGAATATTGAAGCGCGCCTGACCGACAAGATCGGCATTACCGGCAAGAAGCTGCACACCGGCCGCTCGCGCAATGACCAGGTCGCCACCGATATTCGCCTGTACCTGCGCGACGAGATTGGCAGCATCTGCAGCGAAATCACCCGCCTGCAGCAAGGTCTGGTGGCACTGGCGCGCCGCGAAGCCGACACCATCATGCCCGGCTTTACTCACCTGCAAACTGCCCAGCCGGTGAGCTTTGGCCACCACATGCTGGCCTGGAACGAAATGCTGGAGCGCGACTTTGGCCGCCTGCAGGACTGCGCCGCGCGCCTGAATCAAAGCCCCCTTGGCGCCGCCGCACTGGCGGGCACCACCTACCCCATCGACCGCGAATACAGCGCAAAGCTGTTGGGCTTTGACCGCCCTACCGAGAATTCCCTGGACTCGGTAAGCGACCGCGACTTCGCCATTGAATTTGCCGCCGCTGGCAGCCTGATCATGACCCACCTGTCGCGTTTCAGCGAAGAGCTGGTGCTGTGGACCTCGGCGCAATTTAATTTTATCGACCTGCCCGACCGCTTCTGCACCGGCTCCTCGATTATGCCGCAGAAGAAAAACCCCGATGTGCCCGAGCTGATTCGCGGCAAAGTCGGCCGCGTTAACGGTCACCTGATCAGCCTGCTCACGCTGATGAAGTCGCAGCCGCTGGCCTACAACAAAGACAATCAGGAAGATAAAGAGCCGCTGTTCGATGTGATCGACACCTTAAAAGACAGCCTCAAAGCCTACGCCGATATGGTGCCTGCCATTACCGTGAATGCCGACGTTACCCGCGAAGCCGCGATGCGCGGTTTCTCTACGGCGACCGATTTGGCCGACTACCTGGTGCGCAAAGGCCTGCCCTTCCGCGACGCCCACGAGGTGGTTGGCAAGTCAGTGGCCTACGGTATTGCGCAAAGCAAGGACTTGTCTGAAATGAGTCTGGAAGAGCTGCAGCAGTTCAGCGCCGACATTACAGACGACGTCTTTGACGTGCTCACGCTTGAAGGCTCTATCAACGCCCGCAATCATATTGGCGGCACCGCACCTGCCCAGGTACGCGCCGCCGCTGATCGCGCTGAAACCCGACTGCAACAGCGCTAAGTTCGTCGGCGGGCGTCCTGCCCGCCGCGATTCCCCGCTTCTTTAAAAATTCTTATCCACTGCCGCGAGGGATTTCTCTCGCTGCGGTGTTACATTACTACTGCCCGCGACACATCCATCTCTTCATCTCGGGCGTAGCACACCAGGAATGACAGGAGTCTTCACCATGTTCACTGCGCCCCGCGCACGCGTAATTGCGTTTTGCCTGCCTCTATTTGCCGCGCTTAGCGCCTGCGAGCCCAATTCGGCGGCCACCCCCGGCCAGCGTCCCGCCGCCGCAGTAAAGGTGCAAACACTCGCCCCGCAAACCATTGAAGAGCGGCTGCCTGCCATCGGCTCGCTACTGGCCAAGGAATCGGTGCGCATAACCAGCACCGTCAGCGAAAAAGTGCGCGCCCTGCATTTCGACGAAGGCCAATACGTGAAGCAAGGTGACTTACTGGCAACACTGGAACAAGCGGAAGAGCAGGCCCAGCTATCGTCGGCGAAGGCCGACCTGGCCGAGCAGCAGCGGGAAATCCGTCGTCTGAAAAACCTGCTGGCCACACAGTCGGCCGCGCAAACCGAATACGACCAACGCCTGAGTGCCCGCGACCGCGCCCAGGCCAAGATCGCCGAGGTTCAGGCGAAAATTGATGAGCGCACCCTGCGCGCACCCTTTGGCGGCGTGACCGGTTTGCACAATGTCAGCCCCGGCGCGCTGGTGTCGCCGGGCGACAGCATAACCAGCCTCGACGACCTAAGTACCATGCGCCTCGACCTCAACCTGCCCAGCCTGTTGCTGCGCTCACTCAGGGTGGGCATGCCGGTGGATGCCCGCAGCGACGCCTTAAATAAAACCTTTCAGGGTAAGATCGTCGCCATTAATCCGCGCATTGACCCGCTGTCGCGCAGCGTAATGGTGCGCGCCCACATTCCCAATGGCGACGCCACATTAAAACCCGGCATGCTAATGAGAGTGTCGTTATTGAAAGACAAGCGCGAGGGTATTGTGGTGCCCGCCGCGGCGCTGCAGAGTATCGAAAATCGCCACTATGTCTGGCTGGTAAACGGCGAACAAAAAGCCGAGCGCCGCGAGGTAACACTGGGCACCCGTCTGGTTGACGGCGTGGAAGTGGTCAACGGCCTCAGTGCTGGCGAGCAGCTTATTAGTGAAGGTTTCCTGATGCTGCGCCCCGGCAGCCCCGTCACCCCGCAGGAGTCATAAGCCATGTTGCTGTCAGACACTGCGGTAAAGCGCCCCGTCTTTGCCACCGTTATTAGCCTGTTGCTGGTCGCCTTTGGCGCCCTGTCATTCGAGCGTCTGGCACTGCGCGAGTACCCGGACGTGGACCCGCCCATCGTCTCGGTCAGCACCAACTACACCGGCGCCTCAGCCGAAGTGGTCGAATCGAAAGTCACCCAGGTTATCGAGGACCGCATCTCCGGTATCGAAGGCATTAAAACTGTGTCGTCGACCAGTCAGGACGGCTTTTCGACGATTAGCATCGAGTTTGAACTGAGCCGCGATATCGACGCCGCCGCCAACGATGTGCGCGATCGCGTGGCCGGTGTGCGCAATAACCTGCCCGAAGAAGCCGATGCCCCAGAGGTACAAAAAGCCGACTCGGATCAGCGGGTGATCATGTGGTTTAACCTCACCTCCACCAAAATGAATACCCTGCAACTGGCCGACTATGCCCAGCGCTATCTGGTGGATCGGCTGTCTGTGCTCGACGGTGTTGCGCGGGTGCGGGTGAGCGGCGGGCCGGAATATGCCATGCGCATTTGGCTGGACCACGAGGCGCTAGCCGCCCGCAACCTGACCATTGGCGATGTCGAAAATGCCCTGCGGCGCGAAAATGTCGAGCTGCCAGCCGGCACACTAAAGGCGCGCGACCGCGACTTTGTTATCAAGATAGAGCGCCAGTTCCTCGCCCCCGAGGACTTCGCCACACTGGTGCTGCGCCGCGATGACAGCGGCAATATTTTGCGCCTAGGCGAAGTGGCGCGGGTCGAGCTGGACGCCGAAGAATACCGCACCATGTTCCGCGGCAATGGCATTCCGCAGGTGGGCGTCGGCATCGTGAAGCAAAGCACCGCCAATACGCTGGAAGTGGCCAAGGCAGCGCACCGCGAAGTGAATGCTATGCGCAGCATCTTGCCGGCAGGCACCGAGTTACACGACAGCTACGACAGCTCGGTGTTTATCGACAGCGCCATCGACGAGGTCTACTCCACGCTCTTTATCGCCGCCAGCCTGGTGGTGTTGGTGATCTTTATTTTCCTCGGCGACTTCCGCGCCATGTTAGTGCCCGCAGTGACCGTGCCGGTATCGCTGATCGCCAGCTTTACCGTGCTCTACGCCCTGGGCTACACCATTAACCTGCTAACCCTGCTGGCGCTGGTACTGGCCATCGGCTTGGTGGTCGATGACAGTATCGTGGTGCTGGAAAATATTCACCGCCGCTTGCTCAACGGTGAGTCGCCGTTAGTGGCCGCCTTTCGCGGCAGTCGCCAAGTCGGCTTCGCCGTGGTTGCCACCACAGCGGTGTTGGTCGCGGTGTTTATTCCCATCACCATGCTCGACGGCGATGTCGGGCGACTGTTTGGCGAATTTGCCGTCGCGATGGCTGTCGCCGTGGTGTTCTCCAGCATTGTCGCGCTGACGCTATCGCCGGTTATCTGCTCGAAATTACTCAAGCAAGACGCCATTCACGGCCGCCTCGCCGACTTCGTCGAGGGCCTGCTGCACCGCATGGAAACCCGCTATCGCCGCAGCCTCGACGCCAGCCTGAAGCGGCCGCTGCTGTCGGCCTCTATTTTGGGCTTAGCGGTTTTGGGCTGCGTGGTACTGATGCAAAAAGTCCCGGCAGAATTCGCCCCCAAGGAAGACCGCGGCGTGATCTTTATGATGATTCGCGGCCCCGAGGGTTCGTCCTTCGACTTTGTCAGCAAACACATGGAAGAAATCGAACGACGCCTGATGCCGCTGGTGGAAAGCGGCGAGGTCAATCGCTTCCTGGTGCGCGCCCCCGCCGGTCGCGGCGGCGCTGAAAGTTACAACGAAGCCTTTGCCATTATGGTGCTGGCGCCCTGGGAAACCCGCCGCCCCAACACTGCCATTGTCGCCGATATTCGCAAACGCTTGCAGGGCTTTACCGCGCTGACGACCTTCCCAATTATGCCTCAGGCACTGGGTGGCGGCTTTAGTAAGCCCGTGGAATTTGTAATTGGCGGTGGCGACTTCCAGCACCTCGCGGCGTGGCGCGATGCCATTATGGACGAGGCTCGCAATAACCCGAATCTGCTGGGTATCGATAGCGACTATCGGGAAACCAAGCCGCAACTGGAAGTAACGATTCTGCGCGACCGCGCCGCCGACCTCGGCGTCAGTACGCAGGAAATTAACCGCAGTCTGGAAACCCTGCTCGGCTCCCGCCGGGTAACCACTTTTATGCTCGATGGCGAAGAATACAACGTGGTGCTGGAGGGCGAGCCGGACAAACAAAACACGCCCAACGACCTCGGCAATATTTATGTGCGCTCGAATAGCAGCGGCCAACTCATTCCGCTTTCCAACCTGGTCAGCATTAGCGAACGGGGCGACGCGGCGGTACTCAGGCGCTATAACCGCGTGCGCGCCATCACCCTGGACGCCAACCTCGCAGAGGGCTATTCACTGGGCGAGGCGCTGAGCTATTTGGAAGAGGTCACACGCAAGGTCGCGCCGGATGCCATTATCGACTACAAGGGCGAATCGCTGGACTACAAAGACTCCGGCAATGCCGTCTACTTCACCTTTGTGCTGGCGCTGCTTGTCGTTTATTTGGTACTTGCCGCCCAGTTTGAAAGCTTTGTTCACCCACTGGTGATTCTTCTCACCGTGCCACTGGCCATTGCCGGGGCCTTGCTCGGGCTCTACCTCACCGGGCAGAGCCTGAATATCTACAGTCAGGTGGCGCTGATTATGCTGGTGGGCTTAGCTGCCAAAAACGGCATCTTGCTGGTGGAATTCACCAACCAATTGCGCGACGACGGTGTTGAGTTTGAAGAGGCAATTAGTAAAGCCGCCGAACAGCGCCTACGCCCCATCATCATGACCGCCATCACCACCATTATGGGTGCCATTCCGCTATTGCTGGCTTTTGGTGCGGGCAGCGAAAGCCGCTACGTGATTGGCGTGGTCGTGGTCTCCGGGGTGAGTGCCGCCACCTTGTTTACCTTGTTTGTGGTGCCAATGGCGTATCGCTTCCTGGCTCGCCACACAGGCTCTCCGCAGGATGTGGCGCACCAGCTTGAGAAGGAACTGAAAGACAGCCCAGCCAGCAACTAAAACGCTTGTCAGGCTGGCGCCGCCAGTGTGTACAAACAATGGCGGCGCAGCGGCGAGCCCACGGCCAATTGCGGGTGCTCGAAGTCGTCACCGCGCCGCATGTTCAGGCGCTCCATCAATGCGCGCGAGCGCGTATTCACAACGGCTGTCATCGCCACAATTTCAGGCATGTTCAACGTAGCGAAGCCATAATCCAGGGCGGCCTGCGCCGCTTCATAAGCGTAGCCCTGCCCCCAGGCATCGGCGGCCAAACGCCAGGCAATCTCGGTGGCTGGCGCAAACGGCAAATCACTTGCCACCGTCTTCAAACCCGCAAAGCCCAGCAAACGCGCATCACTGCGGCGCTCCATAGCCCATATCCCCCAACCCTGCTGCGCGTTTTGCGCCGACAACTGAGCCAGCAGGGCGTCGCTCTCTTCGCGGCATAAACCACGAGGAAAGAATTCCATTACTTTAGGGTCGGCATTCATCGCAGCGAAGGCCGCCGCATCCGTTTTGCGCCACTGCCGCATACACAAGCGCGGCGTATTCAAGCCTTGCATGGTTTCGTCACCACCGATCAGTTTCATACTAAATTGCTAAACCACCGCGCTATTCTGCCCTGCTTGCGCACGCGACAGCCAGCGGCGGTTTTCTATGTCATACCAGCGCAGCCTTTGCCGCACCGCCGCCCTTGCTAGCATGACGGCTGTCTATCCAAGCACAGCGCTGGCGCGTATAGCCGTCAGCCATTAACAATAAAGAGTGGGGAAATACTATGTCGTTAAAAGTGGTTACCTGGGGAACCGGCAACGTTGGCAAATACGCCATTCGCGCGGTGCTGAATCACCCCGAACTGGAACTGATTGGCCACATTGTCAGCAGTGATGCCAAGGCCGGTGTCGATGCCGCCACCCTGGCCGAGCTCGACACGCCCTGTGGCGTTGCGGCCTCCACCGATATTGACGCGGTACTCGACCTCAACCCGGACTGCGTCGTGTACACCGCCCACTCAGAAACCCGCATGATGGAAGCGGCCAAAGACCAGGCGCGCTGCCTGCGCCGGGGCATCAACGTGGTGGCCTCGTCGCTGTTTATGCTGCAATACCCCGACAACCCCGACGTCGCCTTTATTGCCGAGCCGATCAAAGAAGCCTGCGAGATCGGCGAAGCCACCTGCTTTAACAATGGTATTGATCCCGGTTTTGCCAACGACACCATGCCGCTGGTGTTCACCGGCCTGAGCGAGCACTGGTCGAGCATACGCATGCAGGAGATCATCAACTACGCCACCTACGAACAGGAAGACACCATTCGCGAGGTGATGGGCTTTGGCTATCCGGTCGATCACGACTGCGTGCTGTTCGCACCCGGCATGCTGTCGCTGGGCTGGGGCGGCTCGGTGCGTTCGGTGGCGGCGGCCCTGGGCCTGGAGGTAGAGCGCGTGTACGAAGTGCACGAGCGCCTGCCCCTGGAGCAGGATACAGAAAATGCCATGGGCGTCTTCAAGAAGGGCACCACCGGCGCCATGCGCTTTGAAGTGCGCGCCGTGGTCGATGGCCGCGACGCCATCGTACTGGAACACATCACCCGCATCACCGACGACATCGCCCCCGACTGGCCTAAGGGCAAGGGTTACAAAGTGATTATTGAAGGTGAGCCCAAAATGACGATCAGCATGGACATGGAAGACAAGCACGGCGACCACGCGGTGGCCGGTGTGATTCAAACCGCTACCGCCATCGTCAATGCCATTCCCGCTGTGGTGGAACAAGAGCCAGGCATGGTCGCCGCTTACGACCTGCCAAAGATCAACGGCAAGGGGTTGTACAAACCTGGCTAAACAACGAAAAAAGGCGCGCTACCTCCATACCTCCAGGCAGCGCGCCTCTCATTTACTCAGCTTATTTGGCGTAAACCAATTTGATTTAAGCCAAGCGGATTCAGGCCGCTTTATTCCGCGCCATCAAACCAGTCTTTAAAACCCAGTTCGGCGTGGGGGCCAATATGTAACTGCTCCAATACGCCATAGCCCACTTCATCGCCACAACGTGCAACCACCGTTTGCTGAATATGAATATTCTCCAGGTTCAGCGGCGGCGCGTCGTCACAGTTCCAGCTCTCGCCCGCGATAACGAGTTCACCATGCCATTTGCCGTGCCCCCACTCAGGGTGCATATAGCCCAGCCCCTTCATGCGGTGCAGCAATACCGGCTGCACAGTAATTTCGATCTGCTCGCCGTTTTTATGGTTCATCAGGAAAGTGCCCGACTCAGCCTGACGGGTACCGGGCTTGAATTTCAACTGGTGGCCAACGCAGCCCTGCCACAGCGTCATGGCCGGGTCATTTACCGGAATGCTCTCGCCCTCTGCATGAATGGGGGCGATGGCCTGGTCGGTGTGCCACTGGTAGCCGCTGTCGTCTTCAAACCAACCGGCCAGCGTGCAACGGCTTTCCCAGTGAATGGGCAGCCACATAAAGTGCACCGCCTGGAAACTGTCCAGCGGTGCGCCGCCTTCATACGGCGCGCCCACCGGACGAATCCCCCAGGAGCGGTCTTTCAGGCCGAAGGTGGTTTCGCTGTTCACCGCGATCTTGCGACCTTCAACGGAAATGCTGCCCTGCCAGTGGCCAAACTGGTCGATGCGGGTAGCATCCATCACCACATGCCGGGCGTTGCGCAGGGTTTGCCGCCCCTCGGGAATCACCCCGGTTTTAGGGGTAAACACCAGGTCGCATTCGATATTGGTGTCGTTGGATTCAATCACCAAACGGTGGCGACCCATCGGCTCTAAAATGCTGAGTTTGAAGGGGCCAACATCCAAATCCATCGGCTCGTCGGAGGCGCGACGGGAACCGTGAAAGGCGTACTGGCGGCCGTCCACCACCACGCTAAAACTGCAGTCTACAATGCCCAAATTAGGGTACCGGCAAAGGCCGATGCCAAAATAAAATGCGCTGTCTTTGGCGTGGCCGTTATACCAGAAGCGGTCATAGGTGAAGCGGTCACTGGTGGCGGTCTGCGCAACCGGCTCAGCGGTTTGGTGAATGGGGTAATCGTCGAGTTTACTAATCATGGCTACGCGTCCTCAGGCCGATTTTTCCGAGAGAATTTTTTCCAGATACTTCACTTCAAAGCAGCTGCTGAAATGGCTGTTAATGCTGTCTTCGTTGCCCATGCCTATCGACATACGCCCCAGCAACAACGCGAAACGCAAGCCGGCAAACACCAGGTAATAGTGAAGCTGGTCGGTGTTAAACCCGCTGAGCTGCGCCCACGCCTCGGCTGACTCCTGACGACCGGGGAAGCCCTCCAGCGGTGGAAAATCCAACCCGTGGCTGAACAACTCATCCATGTAAATCCACCACGCCACATCTTGCAGAGGGTCGCCCAATGCGACCATTTCCCAGTCCAACAAGGCGGCAACGTCGGTTTTATCCGGGCTGAAAATCACATTCGCCATTCGGGAATCACCCCAGCACAGAGCGACCGCCTGCTCTTTGGGTTGATGATCGCGCAACCACTGTAAGGTGCTTGCGGCAACATCGTGGGGAAGCCGCTCGCCATTGCGCTGGTAGCCCCACTGGTAATAATTTTCCCAGTACGTCAGCTGTTCATCGAGGCTGCGGGGAATGGCGCAGGCATTGAGGGCAGACTGAATAGCCGGGCTGCTAATATCGAGCGTATTCACCTGCGCCAAGCGCTTCAGGCCCGCCAACCAGAGCTGGCGGCGGGTATCCGGCGCTTCCTCGGTTAACCAGCCATCCATATGGTAGGGCGGCATATCCGGCGGAATCACCCCGTCGGTTTTTTTCATAATGTAGAATGGCTGCCCCAGCACCTCGCCGGTAAGCTCCTTGGCAACGATCTCGGGCACCGGAATATCGCTATTGGCCGCCAGCATTTCCATCACACGGCACTGAATGCCCAGGTCATACTCAGGGAAGGCCAGGTACTCGCCACGCGGCTCAATGCGCGCCACATAAGCCGCCTCGGCGCCGCCGTGCTGAGCATCGAAGACCATAGTGATATTCGACATGCCCGTACCCTCGGGCACACTGAGCGACGGGATACTCACCGTGTCGCCAAGCTGGGCAGACAGCCAACTTTCCAGTTTGCTGCGGGTTTCTTCCGGGTTATCCAATACCGGTGTGGGGCGCTGATCGTTACTCATACGAGGCCTCATTGTTATGTTATTGAACGCCAATGACACGATGCTAACACGAATTAGTTAACGGTGTTACTATATTTAAAAAGAAGGATAAACCATGACCCGTAACACGCGCCGCGTTGGCCGCCCCAGCAGCACCAGCAGAGAGCAGATTCTCGCTGTGGCGCTGCAACTTGCCCAACAGCAAGACCTCGCGGCACTCAGCCTGCGGCAACTGGCAAAAGAGCTGGGCATTAGTCCCACCTCCCTATACCGCTACTTTGAAAACAAACAACAACTGCTCACCGCCATCGGCGAGAGCGTACTCAGCGTGGATGTCAGTACATTGCCTGCGGGGTTAAGCCACCCCCAACGCCTGGAAAAACTCCTCGACCAACTGCGCCAACAAGTACTCGCCTTCCCCGGCCTGCTACCCCAGTTCAACAACAGCCTGCCCGCCGAAGCCATGGTCGCCACCATTGCCGCACTGGCAGAACCCATCAAAGCCATGCAGGTAGAAGACAGCCTCGCCGTGCGCCACGCCCAGTCACTGCTGTGGATGACCCTCGGCTTTGCCCTGTTCGAAAGCTCGTCCAGCCAGGCCAGTATCAGCGGCCAATTTCTCGACCTGCCCGCGCAACTGCAAAGCACCTCCCAGCACCTCGAGCTGGAAAATCACGAGCGGCTATGGCGGGAATTGGTAGAGAGGAATATTCGCGGTATTTGCTGATGGTGAGCGTTTCGCCCTAGCTGGGCGACCGGCTTATTTTCTTTCGCAGTGTGCGCGAATCAGCCTTTGTAGGAGCGGGCCTGACCGCGACCTTTACCTTCAACGCGGCTAAGGTGGCTCCGTTCTGCAAGCCCTACGCAACGCTCATTTTCATTAGTCCTGATGGCTTTGGTTTTCGCCCTTGCTGGGCGACCTACTTATTTTTTATGCGAAAAAATAAGTAGGCAACAAAAAGCGCACCCCGCATCACTGTCGCCGGCTATCGCCGCCGATCCCCTGCGCGCGGCACAACCAGCACGGGCGCTGCGGAACTCGCTGCGCTCAAACAGTCCTCGCGCAATTCCCGTGCTGCCTGCACCGTGCTCGGCAGCGCTGAGGGGGAATGGGTTACGCAGTAAACGGGTATTAATGACTCTGCCCACTTTGATCTCAGTATATTTTGGCACTTTACTACCTCCTGAGGTATCAGAAGGTATCCATCAAAACGGGGGAACCACATGGTCGGCTTCATGGACTTGTTAGGCGCTACGTCAAGCTGCTTTCTATTCAAGCGGGCTGTCAAATCTTGCAGGGACATGCACATTCGGCCAGTGACGCGTTAGTTCCGTGGCTAGTGGAGATCGCGCAAAAGGATTGCCTACTAGTTGGGATTCGAGCCTCATTCCTTCTGCTGCCGCGCTTCGTCTTACCGCTAATACGCCAGCATAACTTGTGTTCCTTTTCGGCTGGAAAAAAGTTCTTGCCGCGTCGGCGGTCGCCTGCAACCCCACTCCTAGCATAGTGACATCAACAACGAGGACGAACGGCGCGTCAGCGGTACGCTGATGCCGGGATGCGTTGAAGGCCTTTTGCACAAATGGCCGCGGATCTAGTTTGGGACCAGCTACCGATAAGCGGGTGTTTTGGGCTGTATATGAAGACACCAGAAGAACTTCACCAGATGAGGTTGTTTCCAAAAAACCTTCCAGGCGGCACTCATGAAACCTTTCCGGAACGCAATCTTGTCCCGGCTGTGCGATAACTTCCAATTTCGCATTTTTGATGATGGCCCCCTCTTGGGAAGCGTTCGGCGCCCTATCCGCAATGCTTTCAGCGAGACTTTTCCATTCATCATTGCTCAGATCCGCCTCGAAGCAGACGTCGATTTGTACCCCATCCGGTATATAGGGCTTAAGTAGGTCAATAATCTCATGGCGACGAGTCCGGCCGGAGTCATTGTGATCCGCAGATTTGCATTCAAATAGGTGTCGGACACCAAGCAAATTGGCGGCTATGTCAGCTTTGCGATTTCCTTCCGAAGATGGCTCGAATTCTATGACTTCACAGTCATCGGTTTTGCTTAGCTGCAGCGCGAGATACATCGTGCTCCACGAGCCAGAATCCGGGTCGGAGCCAAGCTCTATCCCCAGGTCCGCAAACCCTTGAATGTTTTGAAAGCGCCGAACAGCTAAAATCACGGCACCGAGTTTACCCAGCGTTCCCGCATCTTGAATCGGGGGCGGAAAAATTCGAGCAGTTCCAGCGCCGAGCCAATTAATAATCGGCTGCCATGTGTCCTGTAAAACTTGGTGCGACCAGCGAGTATTCTCGAAGAATGGGCTCGCGATCTGAAGTTGAATAGGTGTCCGGTTCACGTTGCAGTAAGCCTAACGCCAGCCGCAACGGCGCCCAAAAAAGCGCAGCGTTTTGGGTGTCCGGCGACCATAGGGAGCATATTGCCGGCCCTTGTTATGAGTTTTCATTAGCAACCAATGCAACCGAAAAATCCGAGTACTTTTTGACTAGAATCTTTTTGAGCATGATTATTGAAACAGGAATTGAACCTAAATAGCCAAGGATTCCGCCAACCATAGCTCCCAACTCCTGCCTGCCAATTAAGGCAACAACAACCCCTCCGAGAAAACCAAGGATAAAACCTAAAATCATGCTGAAAAGAATGCATCGCCAGATGTAACTCCACCAGACCTTAAATGTACGACTCCATGTTACATCTACACTATTCATGAGATTCTCCGTTTTTCGACTTTGCTCATAACAGCCTGTTTATGAGGCCTGCGGCCTCATAATAAATATTATCGGGCGCCATCTATCACGCGGGCTCTTTTTCGACCCTTTATTAACGCATTGTTTTCAATAGGGTATTTTGAATTCAGATTTCGCCAAAGCCGATAACAGGGCCACCTTACTGGCAGGAAGGATAAATCGGGATACGCTGTATGCGTATACATGCGGATGACGGGGTTTGTCATTGTGAGCGTTTCACCATTCCTTCGGTATTTGCGGGAGCACATGCTAGTGCGTCGCTACGGCTCAAATACCATAAAGTCGCGCTGCTATAGGATCAAGTCTTTCATTAGTTTTATAGGAGGGCTTATCTGTTGCAAATCATGTAAGTCAGCGCCATTGATTCAAGTCGCGCCCCAACGCCTTTGAACGTGGCGCGACCCATCTTTCCCCTCAGCATCTAGAAGAATTAGCGAACCATAGGAGCATCAGGCAGGAACCACATTAGCTAGGCTTCTATTCGCGGTTGAAACCGCTCCTACGGGTCGGGCACCCCCCCTCCCCCTCAGCGCTGCCGAGCACGGCGGGAGGTGTGCGGGAATTGCGCGAGGACTGTTTGAGCGCAGCGAGTTCCGCAGCGCCCGCACAGCTCGCGTCGCGCGCAGGGGATCGGCGGCGACAGCCGACGACAGTGCTGCGGGGTGCGCTTTTTGTTGCCTACTTATTTTTTCGCACAAAAAATAAGTAGGTCGCCCAGCAAGGGCGAAAACATCGCTACCAGCACCTACGATAATGAGCACTTCGCCGTGCCATCAGGCAACGTCATCGCGGTTAACGGCGTGCCCCGCGACCGCAAGGAATGCTTTGGGTAAACCGCTCATACGGGTCGGGCAACACCCTCCCCCTCAGCGCTGCCGAGCACGGCGGGAGCTGTGCGGGAATTGCGCGAGGACTGTTTGAGCGAAGCGAGTTCCGCAGCGCCCGCACAGCTCGCGTCGCGCGCAGGGGATCGGCGGCGATAGCCGACGACATTGATGCGGGGTGCCTTTTCTCTTTCCCCCCTTTCTCTTTGGGCAAGCAAAGAGAAAGGGGGTCGCCCAGCAGGGCGAAACCAATGCCATCAGTAAATGATGCAAATTAGATAAGGTGGATATACGGAGGCCTGCGGCGTATTCGAAGTCCGAATAGCGGTTGAAACCGCCCCTACAACCAACCTGCTCCAAAGCTGGGTCAGTCGCGGTCAGGCCCGCTCCCACGGGTCAGGCAACATGCCCGCGCTGCCGAACACGGCGGGGTCTGTGCGGGAATAAGCCTTTCGGGCCATCCGGAAGGGGCCACGTAACCCAATCGCGGTCAGCGGTGGAATTGCGCGAACGCTATTAGCGCCCGCTGGTATAGCGCTCGGCTTCTTCCGCCAGTTCTGCTTCAACCTCCAGCAGACGTACTTCTTTGAATAGGTGATGGGCAGGGGTGTGCTCGGTGAGCGCATCGGCGGCAAGCAGGATGGCGGCGGCGGTCCAGGTGGGGCGCTCATCGGGCCACAGCAGGTCTTCGACCATTTGGTAGCCGGTCCAGTATTCGCCGTTGCCGTCACGCCATTGGTGCAGCCAGCTGTAAACGTTAACTGCGCGCGCGTGATCACCCGCAGCGAGCAAGGCCATGGTCAGCTCGCAGGATTCCGCAACGGTAACCCAGGGCTCGTCGGACACGCAACGGCAACCGAGGCCGTCTTCAACGAATTCGCCCCAGCGCTTTTGCAGGTGGGCGCTGCCTTTGGCGGGCGGCACTACGCCGGTGAGTACCGGGTAGAACCAGTCCATGGAGTAGCGGGCTTTGCTTTCCCAGGTGCGGTCAAAGCGCTCGGGCTTGTTGCGCATGGCGTCGCCGAGGGCGGCGCGGGCGGCGCGCCATTCATCGCGGGGCTCGCCGAGTACAACCGAGATATTCCAGGCGCACTCCAGGCTTTTGTAGATGGAGGCGCAGCCGGTGACCAGCGCGTCTTCCATCGACTGGCCATCGGCATCGACCGCCCAGTTAATGTCGCCGTGGGGGCTTTGCTGGCCCACCACAAAATTGATGGCGCGCTGCACGCAGGGCCACATGGCTTGCAGGAACTCGCGGCGCTGGCTAATAAGGTAGTGGTGCCAAACGCCAGTGGCAATATAGGCAACGAAGTTGGTTTCGCGGCGTTCGCGGTTGTCCACTTCGCCGTTGCGATAGGCGGCCCACCAGCTGCCGTCGGCAAGTTGGCTGTCGCGCAGCCAGAAGTAGGCGCGCTCGGCGGCGGCGTATTCGCCGCCAATACTCAGCCCCATTGCGGACTCGACGTGGTCCCAGGGGTCGGCGTGACCGCCCTCAAACCAGGGGATGCTGCCGTCGGCCTGTTGCTCGCGCTTCAGGAACTCAATGGTGGCGCGGAAGAAGTCTTCCGGGTACAACCCCTTGCTGAGAAACAGTCCGCTCATGCTGCCTGTCCTTTTTCAAAATACATGACCACTGATTTGCCCATTACCGGGTTGAGGCCACGCTCGACGGTGCGGGTGATCCACGGCCGATCCATCAGATCCCAGACCAGCAGTTTGTGGTAGCTCTTTACCAGCGGGTTGTTGTCCTGCTCCCAGAAGGCGCATTTCAGCCACCAATAGGGGGAATGCAAGGCGTGTGCCCAGTGCCGACGGTAGAAGCGGAAGCCCAGGCCTTGGATCTGCTTGCGCAGCTCGCTGGCTTTGAAAATACGCAGGTGACCGCCTTCCACTTGGTGGTAGGCATCGCTCAATGCCCAGCAGATTTTTTCTGGCCAGGCGCGCGGCACGCTGGCGCAAAACAGGCCGCCAGGTTTAAGGATGCGCTCGATCTCTTTGAGCACAGCCTGATAGTCGGGGATGTGCTCCAATACTTCTGAGCAGATGATTTTGTCGAAGCTGTTGTCGGCAAAAGGCAGGCTCATGGCATCGGCATTGGCGAGGCCAAAGGCGCGTTTGTCATCGCTGCCGTCAACAAAATCAGCGGCGCGCTGCTGGGCGGTTTGCAGGTCTTTCAGGCACAGGTCGACGCCTACCGCCGTGACTTCACCTTCCACATAAGCAGAGATAACGTGGCGGCCTTCGCCGCAACCCAGGTCCAGCAGGCGGTCGCCGGGCTGGAGTGCAAAGTGTTTAAAATCAACCGTTTTCACTGCGTAATACCTGTTCGTAATAGTCCAGCATCTGCTGGGCGGCGCGGCTCCAGCAGAACAATTCTTCCATGCGCTCGCGGCCAGCCACTTCCAGAGCGCGCCGTTGCTCGGCGTTGCTCAGCAGCGTATCGATGCCATCGGCCAGGGCCTGGGCATCGCGCACCGGCACTTGCAGGGCCGCGTCGCCGGTGACTTCTGGCAGCGCTCCGCCAGTAGTGGACACCAGCGCTGTACCGCAGGCCATGGCTTCGCCCGCGGGCAGGCCAAAGCCTTCGTAAACCGAGGGCACGACGGCGACTTCGGCTTCATTGTAATAGCGCACCAATTGCTCGGTGCTGATGCCCGAGGCGGTGGCAATGTGATTGTGCAGGCCAAGCTTTTCGATCAGCGCTTCGGCCTCGCCACCCTCGCGAATTTTGCCCACCATTAACAGCTGCAGGTCGGGGTAGCGCGGCAGCAGTTTTGCCACGGCCTCAAACAGGTAGCTCATGCCCTTCAATGGCGCATCGGCCGACACGGTTGCCATTAAGCGGCGCGGTATTTTTTTCACGCTGGGCAGCGGGCGGAACTCGTCGGTGTCGATACCACAGTGCACCAACTGGATCGCGGCGGGCTGCATACCAAAGGCGGCGGCGATGTCTTCGCGGGAGCGCTCAGAAACGGTGACCACGTGGTGCAACTGCGGCGCAACCTGGCGCTGCATTTGGATGAAACTGTGCCAGCGCCGTATCAGCACACGGTCAACCAGCGAGTTGGCAGCCTTCAGGGCGATATCCAGGTCGCTGGTAATGGGGTGATGAATGGTCGTAACCAGCGGAAAGCCGAGTTTTTGCAGTTTGAGCATGCCAAAGCTGAGGCTTTGGTTGTCGTGAATAATGTCGTAGTGGCGACCGTGTCGCTTGAGGTACTTCACCACGCGGCGGCCAAAGCAGTAGGGCTCGGCAAAACCGCCGGTCAGCTTGCTGCTCCACTCGATGATATTGGTGAGCGAGCTAAGGTGATGGGGGCGCAGCGAACCGAGGCCGGTTTCAAACAGGTTCATGCCCGGCATTTTGATCAGCTTCACCCGCGGGTCGAGATGGGGATAGGGCTGCCCCGAGATCACATCGACCTCGTGACCGGCATCCACCAGAGCCTTGCTGAGGTACTTGAGGTAAATACCCTGACCGCCACCAAAGGGCGCACTGCGATAACCGAGCAGACAGATATGAAGGCGACGCTGCGGACGCGCCTCTTCAATGGGAATAACTTGGGCCGACCCGGTCGCCGCGGTGGCGGACTGGGCAAGCGCGGTTGGGTCTGATGACATAGCCGTTATCGCTGTTTGTTAGGATTGTTTCTGACGTGCCCGGCCTCTTATCGCCGCGACCGCCATTCACACTGGCGGCTCGCGTGCGGGCCTTGGGCCGCCGCAGCTATTGCGGGGCATGACGCCTCGTAAGTGAACGGATTCTAACCATCGCTTGTGGATAAATCCACCGACGGCCCGTCTCGCGGCCCACTAGAGGGATTACCAGTTTGTCATGTTACACTGCCAGGCCCCGCAAAAATGCCAGGAAAACCATAAAGATGCGTGCCATTTACAGCGCTTTTATCGCCTGCGCCCTGACCGCCGCTTGCAGCAGCCAGCCCAGCCCGCCGCAGGACAGGGGATTATTCACGCCGCTGAATCGCGGTGGCGACCTGAAGCTGTTTGAATACCAGCTGCGAATCGCCCTCCCGCCGGTGAAACCGATTCGCCACACGGTGGACCCGAATCGCCCACAAAAACGCCCACCCAGTGACGACGAGCTGCTGAAACAGGCGCAGCGCATGCTGCGCAACGACAGCCGCCTGCAGGCCTATTGCCCCTACGGCTATATCACGCTGGAACAATATGCCGTGCTCAATGCATTGAAGATTCGCGGGGAATGCCGCTATCAGGCGCCGCAGGAGGAAAGCTAATAAGGGGAGAAGCAATGCGTGAGCCGACCGGGCAGCTCACGCACAGGGGCTTAAGCGACGGGGCTTAACCACTCAGGGAATTGCTCGCGACGACCTTTGACCTGGTCAAAGTAGCGGCTTTGCAGCTCGGTGGTGATCGGGCCGCGTACACCACTGCCGATTTGACGCCCATCTAGCTCGCGAATAGGCAGAACTTCCGCTGCGGTACCGGTGAAGAAGGCTTCGTCGGCAACATACACTTCATCGCGTGTGATGCGCTTTTCTTCCACTTCCAGACCCAGCTCTTTGCAGAAGGCAAAGATGGTGTTGCGGGTGATGCCGTCCAAGCAGCTGGTCAGCTCGGGCGTGTAGAGTTTGCCATCGCGAACGATGAAAATGTTCTCACCACTGCCTTCGGCCACGTAGCCTTCGTTGTCCAGCAACAAGGCCTCTTCACAACCGCTGTCCAGCGCTTCGCGCAGCGCCAGCATCGAGTTGATGTAGTGGCCATTGGCCTTCGCCTTACACATGGAAATATTGACGTGGTGGCGGGTGTAAGAGCTGCAACGCACCTTAATACCCTTGTCACGCGCTTCCGGGCTCATGTAGCTGGGCCAATCCCAGGCCGCAACAATAACGTGAGTGCGCAGATTGTCAGCGCGCAGTCCCATGCCTTCCGAGCCGAGGAATACCATCGGGCGCAGATAGGCTTCGTCGAGATTGTTTTCGCGGACCACTTGGCGCTGCGCTTCGTTGATCACGTCTTTGTCGAAGGGCATGCTCATATTCATGATATGGGCTGAGCGGAACAGGCGGTCGGTGTGCTCGTTCAAGCGGAAGATGCAGGTTCCACGATCGCCAGCGTGATAGGCGCGCACGCCTTCAAATACGCCCATGCCATAGTGCAGCGTGTGGGTGAGTACGTGTACACGGGCATCGCGCCAGGGCACCATTTCACCGTCGAACCAGATTAGACCATCGCGATCGGCCATGGACATTGTCGTTTACTCCTGAAAATTACTGTTATGCGGTTATTGCTCGTCGAATATCTGTTGCCAGATTCGACGCACGGCGCCGCGTTCCTCTGCGAGGGCCTCACCACTGAGTTGTCCCTTTTGTTCCTGCAAGCTGGCCCGGTGCGACTGGCTGCGAAACGCGATATAGGCCTCGATCAAGGCCCGGGCATCAGCCTCGGGAATCAAACCTTCTTGTTGAAGGGACTCCAGGATCCGAATATTGTCGGTGTGGTAGTGCAGTGGCGGGTGCTGATGCGACCAAGCTAAAACGGCATATTGCACCATAAATTCTATATCAACGATACCTCCAAGGCCTTGTTTGATATCAAATTCGTGGTTTTTTTCACCGCCTGACGGCAACAAGTGCTGGCGCATCTTGTCGCGCATACTCAGTACGTCTTCGCGCAGCTTGGCAAGATCGCGCTCGCTGCCCAACACATCGGCGCGCAGCTCGGTAAATTTTTCGGCCAGTACCGGGTCACCGGCCACCACCCTCGCCCGCACCAGTGCCTGGTGCTCCCAGGTCCAGGCCTGACCGCGCTGGTAGTCGCGAAAGGCCGAGAAGGAGCTTACCAACAGCCCCGAGTTACCCGACGGCCGTAGGCGCATATCCACTTCGTAGAGCTGACCAAGACGGGTTTGCGCGGTAAGAATATGGATGATGCGCTGCCCCAGACGGGTATAGAACATGGTGCCATCCAGCGGGCGCTCGCCATCGCTAATCACGCCGGCGGGCACGTCGTGCACGAATACCAAATCCAGGTCTGAGCCATAGCCCAACTCGATACCGCCCATCTTGCCGTAGGCAAGAATCACAAAGTGGCGGCGCGGGTCATCGCCGCAGGGAGTGCCGTGCTTCTCCACCAGATTCTGCCAGGCGATATCCACGACAAATTCCATTACCGTTTCGGCGATAAACGTCAGGTAGTCACTGACCTTCATCAGCGGCAGGCTGCCGGTAATTTCCGAGGCCGCCACCCTGAGAACATGGGCCAGGCGGAAGTAGCGCAGCGCTTCCATTTGCGCTTCCAGGTCGTCCTCGGGAATGCGCAGCAGGCGCTGGCGCAACTCGCTGCGCAGACCGTCTTTGTCGGGCACTGAGTAGAGGCTGCTGGCGTCGAGTAATTCATCCAGCAACACCGGGTGCGCCGCCAACTGCCGCGACACCCAGGGGCTGGCATCGCACAACCTGACCAAGCGCCCCAGCGCGGCGGGGTTTTCCATTAACAACACCAGATACGCGGTGCGGCGCAGCACGGCTTCGATCAACGGGATCAACCGCAGGAAGGCGCGACCGCTGTCTTCCGCCTCCTGAACCTGCTCCAGCAACAGCGGCAGGAAATCGTCCAGGCGCTCCCGCGCACTGCCCTGCATGCGCTGCACACCCGCGCCGGTTAACAGCGCCAGCAAGCGCCGGGCGACTTCGGCGGCATCGTTGTAGCCCGCCGCTTGCAACTCTTCGGTCAGTGAGTCGGCGTCGGGGTCGTTCAGCAGCACTTCCCAGCGCTGAATCGCTGCGCGATCGGTGCTGCCCTCCTCCTCTGGCGCGGCAATAATATTGGCAAAGTGCTCATCGACACGCTGGCGGTGTTCGGCCAGTGCCGCCGTGAAGGCCTCCCAGCTGTCAAAGCCCATACTCAGCGCCAACGCCGCCTGAGGCGCCGGTGCATCGGGCAGCTGCTGAGTTTGCTCGTCGCGCCAGGCCTGTATCGCATGCTCGGCGTTGCGCAGGAAGACATTGGCCGCCTGCAGCTCGTCCACCACCGGGGCGGGCAACAGCTCCATGTCGCGCAGCTCATCGAGAATAATCCGCAGTGGACGCTGCTGCAGGCTGATTTCCTGACCGCCGCGAATCAACTGGAAACACTGGGCGATAAATTCAATTTCACGGATACCGCCCGCGCCGAGTTTGATGTTGTTGTGCAGGCTGCGACGCGCGACCTCGCGCTGGATCATCGCCTTCATATCGCGCAGCGACTCGATGGCGGAAAAGTCCAGATAGCGGCGGTAGGTAAACGGCCGCAGGCTGGCCATCAGGCGTTGATTTGCCGCTTCGTCACCGGCGATGCAGCGCGCCTTGATCAGCGCGTAGCGCTCCCAGTCCCGCCCCTGGTCTTGGTAGTACTCTTCCATGGCGTCGAAGCTGACCACCAGCGGCCCGCTCTGGCCATAGGGTCGCAGCCGCATATCCACGCGAAACACAAAGCCGTCGGCGGTGCGCGCATCCAAGGCCTTGATCAAACGCTGCCCAAGGCGAATAAAGAATTCCTGATTGTCGACGCTGCGCGGGCCACCCGCTGTGCTGCCCGCTTCGGGATAGCTGAAGATCAGGTCGATGTCTGACGAAAGGTTCAGTTCACCCGCGCCCAGCTTGCCCATGGCAATAACACTGAGCTGCTGTGGGCGGCCGTCGACAGACTGCGGCTCACCCCATTCGCAGCACAACTCGCGGTGCAAAAAAGCCAGCGCTTGCTGCACGCATACATCGGCCAGAGCCGAGAGTTCAGCAGTGGTGGCGACCATATCGCAAAGGCGGTTCAGGTCGCGCCACACCAGTCTTAACCAGTGGCGGTAGCGAAACTGACGCAGGGTTTTGGCCAGCTCGTCGGCATTGCTGCAGGCGTCGCACTCGGCCGCCAGTTGCTCAGTTAACTCACCGGCGGACAGCGGTGCATCCAATAGACCCTGCTGTTGCAGGTCGATCAGCGCCTGTGGAAAACGCTGGCAATAGTCGAGAAAAATCGGGCTGGCCGCGATCGCCAGCAGCAGTTTGGGGCGCGCCTCCGACTGGGCAAATTCCTGATACCACTCGGCCTGCGGCTCGCTGCAGCGCTGAAGAAAACTCTGCCAGCGGGCATCTAAACCCTCGGCAAGTAGCGCAGGTAACTCATCGGTTTGCACGTTTAATGCTGTGCTCATACATCATCCCCATCAGGCGGGCGGTTATGGATTCGGTACACGCCCTAATGCGACTGCACCGGCGGCGCCACGCGCATAATTTCTGCAATGGTGGTCTCGCCAGCGGCCACCTTTCTCGCGCCACTGAGGCGCAGTGTTTTCATACCTTTTTTCATCGCCAACAGGCGCATCTGGTCCAGCGCCACATCGTCTTGAATCGCCGCCTGCAGCTCGCCTTCGAGGGTGAGAATTTCATAAATGCCCTGACGGCCGTAGTAGCCGGTGTTGCGACACTCCAGGCAGCCAGTGGCGGCAAAGTAGCGCGCAGGCGGTGACAATTTCCAGGGCGCGGCCAAGGCGGCCCATTCACTGCCGGCAGGGTCGGCTTCACTGCTGTCGACGGCGGTTTTGCAGTGCGGGCACAATGTGCGCACCAAACGCTGCGCCATCACCCCGAGCACGGTGGCGCGAATCAGGTAGGCGGGCACGCCCAGCTCCAACAAGCGGGTAACCGCAGAGGGCGCGTCGTTGGTATGCAGGGTAGAGATCACCAAATGACCGGTAAGCGCCGCTTGAATGGCCATTTCGGCGGTTTCCAGGTCGCGGATCTCGCCGATCATAATAATGTCCGGGTCCTGGCGCAGCAGCGCGCGCACGCCCCCGGCAAAGTCCAGGCCGATATTGTGCTGCACCTGCATCTGATTAAAGGCCTCTTCGACCATCTCAATGGGGTCTTCAATGGTGCAAACATTCACCTCGGGGCTGGCGATCTTGCGCAAGCTGGAGTAGAGCGTGGTGGTTTTACCCGAGCCGGTGGGGCCGGTGACCAACACTATGCCGTGGGGCGCGCCGATCATCGACTGCCAGCGCTGCAGGTCGTCGCCGCGCAGGCCGAGTTCGTCAAAGCTGCGCAGCAAGACCTCGGGGTCGAAGATACGCATGACCATCTTCTCGCCGAAAGCGGTCGGCAGGGTGGACAGCCGCAGTTCTATTTCCTGCCCGGCGGGGTTTTTGGTTTTCAGGCGGCCATCCTGAGGGCGGCGTTTTTCTGCCACATCCATACGGCCGAGAATCTTAAGGCGGCTGACCACCGCCGTGAGCACGGTTGCCGGCAACTGGTATACCGTGCACAACACGCCGTCGATGCGAAAGCGCACATTGCCCTGGTCGCGGCGGGGCTCGATATGAATATCACTGGCGCGCTGGTCGTAGGCGTATTGCAGCAGCCAATCGACAATATTCACCACGTGGCTGTCGTTGGCATCCAGGTCTTTTTGTTTGCTGATTTCGAGCAGCTGTTCCAGGTTGGTCGTGCTGCTGCGCTCCCCGGTGCTGGCGCCGCGCACCGAGCGCGCCAAGCTGTAGAACTCCACGGTATAGCGGTCGATGGCATCGGCGTCGGCGATCACCCGGCGAATAGGGCGATTCAATACCTGCTGCAAATCACTCACCCAGCCATCAACGAAGGGTTCGGCGCAGGCGATCACCACCTCGGCCGGCGTGGACGCCACCGCCAGAATGCGATGGCGCTGAGCAAAGGCAAAGGACATAACCTCGGTGACCGAGGGCACATCAATTTTTAAAGGATCAATGCGCTGAAAGCCCAGCCCGCAGCGATCGCTCAGCCACTGCAATAGAGTGTCTATACTGAGGATCGCCCCGCTGCGCCGCGCATCGGCAAGTTGCTGGCTGGCCAGGTAATTGAGCGGGTGCTGGAGGCGCTCGCCTTTGCGCGGTGGATTAACACCGGCGCGCTTGGCAGCAACTGGCTCAAGCAGGCCGTCGTCAACCAGCTGCCGGAGTAGCACTGCGGTATCGAGGGGGCCCTGTGTTTTCAGCGAGTTGGGCATTGAAGCTCCGAATTGTCATATTTTGTATTTATAGTACGGCAAGCCGCTCAGCCAGCGAGAGGCGACCGTGCAAAAAACTGGAGGGGGCGACACTGCGTCCGTATAATCGCCGCCACTCAACTACTCATGTGCGCAAAGGAGCCTTAACGTGCCCTTAAATAAGCTAAACAACCTGTTTGGTAAGTCACCCTTTGAACCCATACAGGAGCATATTAAGAAAGCCGAGGCCTGTGCGATAGCCTTGCAGCCATTTATTAATGCGGTTATCGACAAAGACTGGCAAGGCGCCGAAACCGCTCAGCAGCAAATTGTTAAGCTGGAGCACGAGGCAGACCTGATCAAGAAGCAAATCCGCCTCAACCTCCCCAGTAATCTTTTCCTCCCCGTTCCCCGCTCCGACCTTCTCGAATTAATCAGCATGCAAGACCGCATTGCCAACTGCGCCAAAGATATCGCAGGCCTGATGCTCGGTCGCCGCATGGAGATTCCGGCATCACTTGTCGACGATATGCGCGGCTACGTCGACCTGGCTATTGCCACATCGTCGCAGGCCAAGAAGGCCATCGAAGAGCTGGACGAACTGCTGGAAACGGGCTTTCGCGGCCACGAAGTAAAGCTGGTTGAGAAAATGATCGAAGAGCTCGATCGCCTCGAGTATGAAGCCGACCAATTGCAGGTAACGATTCGCGCCGAACTTTACGGCATTGAGCGCGACCTGCCGCCGGTGGACGCCATGTTCCTCTACAAAATTATTGAGTTGATCGGCGAGCTGTCGGACAAGTCACAAAAAGTCGGCTCACGCCTGCAAATTATTATTGCCCGCTAAGCAAGGGTTTCACACGTATTTAAGGAAGACTCATGTCTATCATTGCTGAACACGGGCAACTGCTGCTGATTCTCGCCTGCCTCTTTGGATTTTTCATGGCCTGGGGCGTTGGTGCCAACGACGTGGCCAACGCGATGGGTACCTCGGTTGGCGCCAAGGCGCTGACCATTAAACAGGCGATTCTTATCGCCATGCTGTTTGAATTCTGCGGTGCCTACCTGGCCGGTGGCGAAGTCACCCAGACTATACGCAAGGGCATACTCGACCCCGCCTATGTCGCCGACAGTCCCGAGTTACTCGTCTACGGCATGTTATCGGCGCTACTTGCCGCTGGCACCTGGCTGCTGGTTGCCAGCTTGATGGGCTGGCCGGTTTCCACCACCCACTCCATTGTTGGCGCACTGGTCGGTTTTGCCGCCGTGGGTATTGATGTCGACGCCGTCGCCTGGGGCAAGGTCGGGCAAATTGTCGCCAGCTGGGTGGTCTCTCCGGTGCTCGCGGGGACGATTTCCTTCGGGCTGTTTATCAGCGCGCAAAGCCTGATCTTGCGCGCCGAAAAGCCGTTCGAGGCTGCGAAACGCTACATCCCTTATTACCTGTTCTTGGTCGGCTTCATGATCTCCATGGTCACCATGGTGAAAGGCCTCAAGCATATTGGCTTGGGCCTGACCTTTGGCCAAAGCCTGATGTACGCCGCCGTAGCGGGCCTGATCATTACCTTTATCGGCAACCTGTTCCTGCGCCGCATTAAGGACGAGCCCGACCCGACTGGCCATTCGCGCTTTGCCAGCGTCGAGCGCGTCTTTGCGGTACTCATGGTATTCACTGCCTGCGCCATGGCCTTCGCCCACGGCTCCAACGATGTGGCCAACGCCATCGGGCCGGTCGCAGCGGTGGTTAGCGTTATTCAGTCCGGCGGCGAAATCGCCGCAAAAGCAGCCCTGCCCTGGTGGGTATTGCTGCTGGGTGCTGGCGGTATTGTGTTCGGTCTGGCGACCTACGGCTTCAAGGTTATCGCCACCGTCGGTACCAAGATCACCGAGCTGACCCCGAGCCGCGGCTTTGCGGCCGAGCTGGGTGCAGCCTCAACCGTTGTGCTGGCATCGGCCACCGGCCTGCCCATCTCAACCACTCACACACTGGTGGGTGCCGTGTTGGGCGTAGGCTTGGCACGCGGTATTGCGGCGCTGAATCTGCGCGTGATCCGCAACATCTTTATGTCGTGGATCGTGACCCTGCCCGCGGGTGCCGGCCTGGCCATTATTTTCTTCTTCATTTTCAAAGCCACGCTGGGTTAAGCCAGCGCTTCGCCGCCACTGCCGAGGCCATAGCGCTGGGCAGTGGTGGCTGGACCGATTCCCCCCTCACACCCTATTCGCTGCCCGTTTTCCTGCCTACAATGGTGGCTTTACTGCCGTTGAGTGCAAGCCACACCATGAAACACCCGCCATTGGTAAATATGCTTCGCGAGCTGATCGCGCTGCCGTCGATCAGCGCCACAAGCGAGAAGTGGGATATGGGCAACCAAGCTGTGATCGAGCAGCTGGCCAACTGGTTGCGCCCCCTCGGTTTCGAGGTGCGCGTTATGCCGCTGGCCACACCGGGCAAAGCCAATCTGATCGCCAGCTACGGCAGCGGCAGTGGCGGTTTAGTGCTGGCCGGGCACAGTGACACCGTGCCCTATGACGATGCGCGCTGGCAGTCCGACCCGTTTGCACTGAGCGATCGCGACAACCGTTTTTACGGTTTGGGCACCGCCGATATGAAGGGCTTCTTTGCCCTGGTGATTGAGGCCGTGAGTAGCTTGCTGAGCCACGACTTCAAAGCGCCGCTGATTATTCTGGCAACCGCCGATGAGGAAAGCAGCATGGACGGTGCCCGCGCGCTGGTGCAGAGCGATATCTCGGGGGCGCGCTACGCGGTAGTGGGCGAGCCTACCGGGCTAAAACCGATACGCGCGCACAAAGGCATATTAATGGAAGGCATTACCATTACCGGGCGCAGCGGCCATAGCTCGAACCCGCTATTGGGCAACAGCGCCCTGGAGGCCATGCACGAAGTGATTGGCGAACTGCTAAACCTGCGCGGCGAGTTGCAAGAGAAATACCACCACCCCGGCTTCGCGGTACCCACACCCACCATGAACCTGGGCTGCATTCACGGCGGCGACAACCCCAACCGTATTTGCGGGCAATGCGAGCTGCATTTTGATATTCGCGCGATTCCCGGCATGGATACCGACGAGGTGCGCCAACGCATTCAGCAACACCTCAGCCCCATTGCAGAGCGCCGCAAAATCAATATTGGTTTACGCTCACTGATCGGCGGGGTAGACGCCTTTGAACAGCCGGCGGACTCGGAGCTGGTAAAGGTCGCGGAACAGCTCACGGGGCAGAGCGCCGATGTGGTCAACTTCGCAACTGAAGCGCCATTCTTCCAGCAGCTGGGTTTGCAAACCATCGTCATGGGGCCCGGCTCAATCGACCAGGCCCACCAGCCCGACGAATTTATTGCTCATGACCAAATACCGCCCACTGTGGCGTTAATTCAGAACTTGGTTACACGCTTTTGCCTTGCGCCGCCGGCCTCAACAGAGGGGCGCGTAACGCCCTCGGCAGAGTGATAGCAGGTCGTCGGCGGCCAACTCGATTTCTAATCCCCGACGCCCGGCACTGATGTATATGGACGGTAAATCTGCGGCAGACTCGTCGACAAAACTGCGCAGCGCTTTTTTCTGCCCCAGCGGGCTTACCCCACCGAGCACGTAACCGGAACTGCGCTCCACCGCTTTCGCCTCCGCCATCGCCGCCTTTTTGGCCCCGGCTGCCTTGGCCAGCTTTTTCATATTCAACATGGCGGCAACAGGCACCACGGCGACTACCAATTCGCCGGTGGCGAGCGCGGCCACCAGCGTTTTAAACACCCGCTCGGGCGGCAAGCCCAGCTTGTCCGCCGCTTCTAAGCCGTACGATGCGGCACTGGGGTCGTGTTGATATTCGTGAACGCAGTGGCGAATACCCGCCTTGCGTGCGAGTTCAATAGCCGGAGTCACGGGTAGGCCTCACAAACAAAAGCGTGAGTATAGCGCCGCACTCGGGCGGCCGGGTAGCGTCAGCCCGGCTTGCCCTGGCGCAGTCGCCGGCAGTACAGCAAGACACCGAGCGCAAAACTGGCGGCAATGCCCAAGGCGAAAAGCGCCGCCACCGCATCGCGTGTATCGCGCCCCAAACCGTCGAGAAAATGCCATTTATGTAGCCACGCAAAGCTCCAGCCTTCGGCCCGGTCGCTATCGCGAACATGGGCGGCCAACACGCCGCTGCGAGGCTCGACATAGTAGCGATCGCCATTTTGCAGATTCTCGAAAGCCACCACCGGCAGGCGCTTATTGATGAAGCCATACTCGCCTTCAAAGCGTGTAATCCACGCGGCCTCGCCCAATTCGGCATTGCCGGAATAATAGCTGGCAAGCTCTCGGGCATGCTGCGCCTCACCGCCGGCTAGCACCTGACTGCTGGCAGCATGCACATAGCTGAGTTCACCGGATTGCCATACACGAAAATAGGGCTGGCCCTGCACCGCCACCAATTCGGCCTGGCGGATGCCATCGCCCAGCAGGCCCCAGTCCAGCGACAATGCACTGGGTGAAAAGGCGGCGCTCGGCGTTGCGTGGCGCGGCGCCGGGTTGTGTTTTTGCAGCAGGTGCCATGCGCCACTGACGCTGAAGGTCACCGTTGTTAACGCCACCACGATGCCCAGGCGACGGTGCCAGGTTCGCGCCGCGCTGCCCTTGCGCCAACCGCGGCCGGACCTCGCCTGCATAACATATTGGCCAGCGCCCATTACACCGACGACAATGCCGCCGAACAGAAACACCAGCATCGCCCCGTGTCGCAGCTGTTCATTGGGGATAAACACCCAGTTGTGCAGATTGCGAAACAGCGCCGACCCCACCGCCTTATTGGCATCCACCATCGCGGCCAGACGCCCGCTGGCAGTGTCGACATACACCCGCAGTGCGTCATCGCGCGCAAAGGCAACGCGCTGCACCGGCAGCAAGCGATTGATAAACAGGTAGTCTTCACTGAACTGCCGCTGCTCCGTCAGCTGCGCCACCGGGCTGGCCTGGTCGCCGCTAAAGTGCCGTGCCAGCTGCGTTGCATAGGCCTGTTCGGCGTGCGGCAGCAGCGCCGCGCTGCGGGCGTCGAGCCACAAAACCTGCCCCGCAAGGGCCACGCGATACTGCGCGCCCTGACCCCAGTCAACCAGTCGCAGCGCCTTAACGGGCGCGGCAATATCGGCGCGCTGCAAGGCCTCGGCCGGACTCAGCAGTTCACTACCCGACATTGCATTCAGGGGGTAGCAATGTTGATCGGCCACCGGTTGCAGGCGAGAAATAATGGGGTGGGCGAGACCACTCAGCCCCCAGGCAATAATACCGGCGGAGACCAGCGCCCCCAGCCGCATGTGCCAGCGTAGCAGCAGGCCGACCAGCGCGGTGCGTGTCATCGCCATTACCAGTACACCTTCACACCGAGTATCGCTGTGCGGGGTCGGCCAGGTGTATAGCTCGGCCCCCACTTGCTGGTGGTTTCCGCGTAGCGACGGTCGTCGACGTTGAGCACGCGGCCATACACACTCAGGGTGTCACTGAGCGGGTATTCTGCGCGCAGATTTAACAGCGCGTGGCCCTTGTAGCGGTCGCGGTCATTGGCATTGCCGTCGTCCCCGTTGGCCTCATCCAGCCAGTGCGGCCCCTGATGGGACCACTCCACTTCCAGATAGCCGCCCTTGAGCGCCAGCGGGTGATAGTTGAGCCGGATATTGGCGAAGCTGCGCGGGGCATCGGGCATGTCGTTGCCGCTGAAGTCGCCACTGCGGTCGACCCAGTCGCGATATTCATGTTGGTTGCGGCTGTATGCCACGCTCACGTCCAGGCTGCTGCCCAGCCGCTGAGCCACACCCAGTTCAATACCGCGGTGGCGGGTTTCACCGGCGTTGGTATTGCGTCGCGCGCCCGTGCCGGTGTCTTGAATGCTGAGGATATCGTCTTCCTTGCGCATATCGTAAAGGCTGATTTCAAAGCTGCCGCGATGCCCCCACTCCCCTCGCAGCCCCACTTCAATACTGTCGGCTTTCACCGGCTCCAGAGCGGTTGAGTCCTGCGTACTGCCACTGCGAAAGAGCTGCCCGGCCGAGGGAATACGAAAGGCATGGCGGTAGGCCAGATAGGCGTTTAGGCGCTCGTTGATGTCGTAGATCAGCCCCAGTTTCGGGCTCAGGTTTTCAAAGTCGATGGCCTGGTCACGGGGGCGCAAATGAAGCGGCGTGTCCGGGCCGGATAAATGGTCGCGGTAGTCATAGCGAATAGCGTCGTAACGCAGCCCCGCCGTGGCGCGCAGGCGTGAAGAGAGCTGGTGCTCTATATGCACATAGGGCGATACCGAGGTGAAGTCGACCGTAAAATCATAGAGCCTGCCGGCGCGACGATAACTCTGCCAGTAATTACCGGGATCGTTGTCGCTGCGTTCGATATAGTCCTGGCGGGTGTCGCCGCGACTGACGTCGATATCCACCCCGGCAATGTAGAAACTGCTTTCGGCAAAGTCGCGCCGAAACTTGGCGAGCAGGCCGAGAGAATCGTGGCCACTCTGGTTGATATGCGCGTCCTGCGAATCCAGCGCCGCGGGGCAACTGGGGCACCACGGCGGTGGTGGCTGCACGCGGCCGGTGTTCAGCGTCCACGTCGCGATATATTCCAACTGGTTGCTGCGCAGGTAGGGTGTCAGGCTCAACAGCCCCTTATGCGTCGTTTTTTCAAAAGCGCTGGAGAGACGGAAGGCCTTTACGTCGCGAAAGCCGATGGTGTTTCCCGCCTGCTGCGGGTCGTTGCGAAAGTCATCGTAGCGCAGCCCCGAACCGCCGGTCGCCATATTGATCACACTGCCACTGGCCACGGTGTTCACCGTCCAACGCTCGCTGAGCTGACGATACCACGACGCCACCAACTCCTGGCGCTCGCTATCGGTGTTGTCGCGCCAGCCGCCGTTGTGGCTCAGCGAGGCGCTGAGGGTGTAGCTGTTCTCGTCGCCTACACTGGCCGTGCGCAACTGCGCGCGCAGCCAGTCGTGCTCGCCCGCCTCCACACTCACACTCGCCCGGTCTTGCGACGGCGGCTGCCCCACCAGGCTGTTGATGACGGCGCCTATTGCATCGGAGCCATAAAGCGCCGACCCCGGCCCCTTGATCACCTCCACACCGTTACCCAGTGCGGTGTTCACCTCATACAGGGCATTGTGATTGAAGAAGCCCGCGCTGCGAGTGGGCACGCCGTTCTCCAAATAGAGGTAAACCGGGCCGTAGGACACAGGCTGACGGATCGCCGCCGCAGCGCCCTCGCCACTGGAGCCCAGCTGAACAATATTGACACCCGGAATGCGGTTTAATAGCTCGGCCGAGTGGCCGGGGTTTACCGCTTCCAACTCGTCTTGACCAAGGACACCAACACTGGCGGCGACATCCTGCAGCTGACGCGCCTCGCGAGTGGCGGTAACCAATACGGTTTCGAGCTTGTTGTGCTCCGCCGCCGCCCATTGACTAGATAGCGCCACCAGCAGTGCCAGCAGGCCGGCAGGTAAACGAGATGACATAGTTCGCCCCAAGTGCGTAAAAAGGCGAACATTCTAGTTATCTACAGGGTTTGCCGAAATGCGACCAATTGTCGCAGGCCCGTCCCACCGGCAGCTATTCGCTCAGGCGCTTGCTCAAGGCGATCTGACTGCGTTTGCGCACGCGAATATTGAGTATTTCCACCGCAAAGGAAAACGCCATCGCAAAGTAGATATAGCCTTTGGGAACATGAACATCGAGGCCCTCGGCCATCAGCGTCAGGCCAATCATCAGCAAAAATGACAGGGCGAGCATTTTGATAGTGGGATGACGGTCGACAAAATTGCCGATGGGTTTTGCCGCAAACAGCATTACCGCCACCGACACCACAATGGCGATCACCATCACGGAAATGTGGTCGACGAGGCCCACGGCGGTGATCACCGAGTCCAGCGAGAACACCATATCCAGCATCGCGATCTGCACCATCACCGACGCAAAACTGGCCGACACTGGCGCCGTGCTGGTTTCGTCGCTAATCTCCAGACTTGCATGGATCTCGTGGGTGGACTTCGCCAGCAGAAATAAGCCGCCGACCACCAGAATGATATCGCGCCCCGATATCTCTTGCCCGAACGCCACAAACAAGGGCTCAATCAGGCCCATAATCCAAACCAAACTAAACAACAGCCCCAAGCGCGCCAACATTGCCAGAGCCAAGCCCAGGCGGCGCGCTTTCTCACGCTGCGCCGCCGGCAGTCGACCCACCAGGATCGAGATAAAAATAATATTGTCGATACCCAGCACGATCTCCAGTGCAACGAGTGATGCCAGGGCAACCCAGGCCTCGGGGCTCGCGATCCACTCAAACATGACCAATACTCGCAATGGGAAAACGCTGAGCATAGCGCGACATCCGCACGGCGCAAATACACAGCGGAGATTCCGCAACAAAATCCTTATAAAGCGCGCCGTGACTTGCGATAATTCCGCGCCAACCCCGCCGGAGAGCTTATGAACCCGCCCCCCGTCGCACTGATTACCGGTGCCAGTCAGCGCATAGGCGCAACCATTTGTCGCAAACTGCACGCGCAGGGCTACCGCGTGATTATTCACTGCCGCCGCGAAAGCGCCGCTGGCACGGCCCTGCTCGAAGAGCTCAATCAGCAGCGAAGCGACTCGGCCGTTATGCTGTACGCCGATCTGGAAAAGATCGCCGACGTGGAGCGCCTGGCCAGCGACGCCCTCGCGCAATGGCAGCGGCTGGATGCCTTAGTCAACAATGCTTCTGGGTTCTACCCGACGGCGCTGGGCGAGGTAAGCGAGGCCGATTGGGACGGCCTGCTGGGTAGCAATGTCAAAGGCGCATTCTTTCTCAGCCAGGCGCTGGCTCCGGCGCTGCGCAAGCACGGCGGCGCCATTGTGAATATTGTCGATATCTACGGCGACAAGCCCCTGCAGGGCCACCCGGTCTACAGTATTGCCAAGGCTGGCTTGGCAATGATGACGCGATCACTGGCGGTGGAGCTGGCACCGGACGTACGCGTGAATGGCATTGCCCCCGGCGCAATATTGCCGCCGGTAGCCAGCGATGCCTTTGGTGAGATCGAACAGCGAAATGTGAGTGAGCGCGTGCCATTGCAACGCTGGGGGAGCGCCGCAGATATTGCCGGCACAGTCTGGTTTTTGCTCCAAAGCGATAGCTATATCAACGGCCAGATTATTGCCGTTGATGGAGGGCGCAGCATCTCGATATAGCCGCAATAACCGCCTTAGGGCCTGTTAACACTAATAAGTGGGCATCCCTTCCCATGGGCGAACTTCCTGGCCGGCCCGGTTCCACGGCGAAGTCCCTGTGACATTCGCAAGCGACACACTTCTCGCCGCAGACACTCACTGCCGACCTAACAAGCAGTGAATGTGGCGGGACGGGTTTGCCCAGCGCCAAGACTAACTATATAGTCGAGGCTCTACCTCCCCAAAACTGGGGACGGCGAAAGGAGTCGCTGTTCACTGCCAAGGATGCACCGGCGCAATGAAAAATACATGGACAACGACAGACTGTCGCAGCTCATTGGAGAGCTCTATCGCCACGCGGATCAGGCAGACGGCTGGCTAGCCTTTTTCTCACTGCTGGAATCGGACATTCCCACCCGCTCTACCACCTTAATGCTGGAAAACACGCAGGAAAAAAACGGCGACGTTATGCTGAACCGGCATATCGACGAGAGCGATATGCAAAGCTATATCGATTACTACCTCAAGCGGGATGTCTGGTCAGCCGAGCTGATTAAACGCCCGCCGAAAAAATTTCACGGCAGTCAGGAACTGTCGGACAAAGCCTTGCTAGCGTCTGAATTCTACGCCGACTATGCACGCCCCGCCGATGTTCGCCATGCTTGCGGCGCTTATATAGAAGACCCAAGTCAGGGGCGGGCGTTTCGCGTTACCCTGCAACGCAGCCACAGTCACCAGCCCTTTAGTCGCGACGAGCTGACCTCTCTGGATGCCTTTGTCCCCCATATTCAGAACGCGCTGGCCATCCATAAGCGCAATATCGATGGCGAAATCACCCGCATGGGCCTGGAGGCGGTAGGACGAATTGTCGATAGCGCGGCTTTCTTACTCAGCCCAAGGGGCGAACTGCTGTCTCACAACAGCATGGCAGAAGCGCTACTGAAACGTGGCATTGCCCTGCATCGCGGTCGTCAACTGCGTTTCAACCACCCACAGCTGGATCGTCACGCCGCGCAACTTTTCAATGACTTGATGGCGTTTACCGACAATAAGCAACGCCAAGCGCGCCGCTTTGCCCGAATTGGCGACAGCGACAATGGCTATCAAATGAGTGTGGAACCCTGGCTGATTCCGTCGATACGGCCCGGTTACCAGGAGCTTGGCGCACTGCTGCAGCTCAAACCCAACACCTTGCGCAGTCAATTGAGCCACCAGGGCTTGCGCAAGCTATTCGGCCTTACCGCTAGCGAGGCCAGCGTTATTCAGGGCCTGGCAGACGGCTGCTCGGCGGCAGCCATTGCCCAGCAACTGGGGGTGAAAGAAAGCACCGTGCGCAGCCACATTAAATCCAGCTACCAAAAGCTGGGCGTGGGCAAACAGTCGGAACTGCTAAGCGTGGTGTTTTCTTCCCTGGCCCGGCTTTAATTAGCGGTTCAGTACGTCGTCGCGCACACTTTCCGCAATATTGGCCACTTCCTGAATATCTCCGTCGCCCACGCCCAGCTCTGACAGCGTGGCGGCCAAGTCTTCAACAACGGCGTTGAAGTGCTCATCGTTCAAGCCCATACCGGCGTGCGCGTTGCGCATGTCCTCACCGGTGTAATCATTGGGGCCACCAAACACCATGGTTAAGAAGGCTTTCTGTTTGCGGGCCTGGGCGAACATATCAATATTTTCAAAGAAGCTATTGATGCGCTCATCTGCCAGCACCTTTTCGTAAAAAATATCCACGGCCTTGTCTACCGCTGCTTCGCCACCTATGCGCTCATATAATGTTGTCATTATCTCTCTCCGATTAAAGATGCATAATAAATGCATGTTTTGAGGCGTTATAATAGCCACGACTCCAGTGTCAGGTAAAGGGCTGATAGATGAAATTAAGTAAACATACGGACTACGCCTTTCGCAGCCTGATATTTTTGGCGGGGCAGCCGCCGGGGCAGCGCGTTACGATTCAGGATATTTGCGACTTTTACAGCATCTCCCCGAATCATGTATCGAAGGTCATCATGCAACTGGTGCGCAGGGGTGAGGTTGAATCTGTGCGGGGGAAAGGTGGCGGCCTGAGTTTGGCTAAGGCCCCTGAGGACATCGCGCTGCTGGACATCGTAAAAGAGTTTGAAACCACTTTGCAGCCGATCAACTGTGCAGAGCAGCCCTGCAGAATTATGGGCGACTGCGCCTTACAAGGACTGCTGGGCAACGCCGTGGGCGCTTTCCTGAAAAGCCTGGCACCCTACACGCTCGCCGATATTACTAGCAGCGAGGTGCAGGTACTGCGCCTACAGGCTGATTAGTCAGCCGGTAGCTCGGCACTGTGGTAGATATTTTGCACATCGTCCAGCTCGTTGAGCATGTCCATGAATTTTTCAAACATGGGCATATCGTCTTGGCTGATCGGCGCGGTGGTTTGGGGCAAAAACTGAATTTCTTCGACATCAAAATCGATGCCTTCAAACGTTTCTTGCAGTGCCTGTTTGGTCTTAAAGAATTCCGTATGCGGCGCAAACACACTGATTTTGCCGTCTTCGCACTCAATATCGCTGACGTCCACGTCAGCCATCATTAGCGCCTCCAACACCGCCTCTTCGTCGTCACCGTCAAAAACAAAGATCGCAGAGTGGTCAAACATGTGGCTGACACTGCCCTGAGTACCGATCTTGCAGTTGGTTTTGGTAAACGCCAGGCGCACATCGCCAAAGGTACGGTTTGGGTTGTCGGTTAAACAATCCACAATCACCATGCAGTTGCCGGGGCCAAAGCCCTCGTAGCGCGCAGGCGAGAAGTCTTCGCCGGCACCGCCCTGCGCTTTATCCAGGGCATTTTTGATAACGTGGCTGGGGACTTGGTCTTTCTTTGCGCGGTCCAACAAACTGCGCAGAGCCAGGTTGGCATCAGGGTCTGCCCCTCCCGACTTCGCCACCACGTATATTTCGCGGCCATACTTGCTGTAGACCTTGGTTTTGGCGGCGGCCGTCTTGGCCATAGACTCTTTTCGGTTTTGGTAGGCTCTGCCCATTACGCAGCTCCGCGTGTTGGTTAAATTAAGGTCGGCGATTTTAGCTTGCCAAAGCGCGCTCTGCCAATCGCCTGACGGTTTGGCTAAAACTCGAACTTCAGCGGCGCGGTGTTTTTCTGTTCCAACACCACCGGCAATCGGAAGTTTTCCGGCATGCGCTTCATAATATAGCGGCGGCCGTTGTCCACATGTTGGTAGCGCATCAATTCGCTGCTCAGGTGATCAATGCGATAGGCGTCGTAGTGCGACGGGTTCTTCGCGTTGGCCAGCTTCATACCGTCAACCATTACCCAGCCGCGAAAAATACGAAAGTACACATCCCCCGAAACGCCCCAAAAGCCCACCTCGGCCTGGCTCTCTACCCGACCGTCGGGATGCGTGCTGCGAAAGTCTGTGCGGTAGGTGCCATCTTCGGCTCGCTCTACTAACCACTCTTTGCGAATACCGGTTTTACTATTGGCAATGCCATACCACTTACCCAGCAGGGCTTTGCGCGCCTGCGCGGTAGTCAGGCCGCTGCCATCTGCCGGCGCGGAACGAACGTCACCCCGAGACTCCACGGCGGGCGTGGCAGCAAGGCTGGCACCCTCAAATTCCACCTGCTGGCGGTCTACCATTGAGCTGCATGCCGACAAACTGGCTGCCAGAATGCCCGTTAACACCAGGCTGCCCAAGCCAGAGAATTTAATCATCTTGTCCATCCAAACAAAGCAGGCGCTGATGAGCAGGAAAATACAGCGCCGACGAAATCGGACATTCTAACCCAGTTGCCTGCAAGGCCTCTCGGTATATCTGCATTTTATTGCTGTAGCGCTCACGCTGGGCCGCCAGAAAGGTCTCCAGAGAGCCCCGTGCCTCAGCCGTTTTATAATCGATAATCCAACAGCGCGGTTGCTCGCCGCGATTGTCGATAAACGCGCGATCGAGAATGAGTGTTTGCCACTGTCCTGCCATCAAGCGACGAATGGTTTGTTCACTGGCCTGCCAGTCGTAACTTTGCAGAATCCACTGCCCCTGCTCACAGGCCAGTGTGTTGTCGAGTAAGTGCAGCACTCGTGCCAGACTGTCTTCCAGGCCCGGCTCGGGGTGGCAATGATGGCGCAACCGCTGTCGCAATGCGCCGACCAATCTGGCGCGGTCATCTATCAGCACCCGGCTCGTTTGCTGGCGCCCCAGCCGCTCCATTAATTCGTGGAACACAATACCGACTGCGCGCTCTTCAATATTGTCTTCAAGCACCGCGTTTTCGGTCTGGCGCTGCACCCGTTGCAGCGGCGACTCCGGGTACACCTCCGCCTGCCAGGGCGGCTGCAGTGTCACAGAAAAGTCGCGTAACCTCGGTGCCAGCGGCACTCGCAGCGGCGACGCTTCATCGCCGTCCTGCAGCAGCTCGGCGGCTTCGAAGTCAGCCGACACCACCGGCCATAGCCGCGCCAGAAAACTTGCCGCATCGGGCTTGAGGTCGTCTTTACTGTTCATTTTCGCCACGCCAAACAGGTGCAGTTCCACCTTCGCGCGGGTGAGTGCCACATAGAGCAGGCGATCCAACTCTTCACTAAGCGCCTGCTTCTGCACGCCACACAGGTAGTCGTAAAGCCGCTGCTCATCACCGCCACTGCGCTGCGGCTTGGGGGCAAACAGCATGTGCTGTTGCAGGCGCTGCCAGGCCAACAGTGGCCGGTCATCATTGCGGCCGCGATTGCCCAGGCCCGGCAGGATCACCACATCAAACTCCAGACCCTTGGATTTGTGAATGGTCATCAACTCCACGCGGCTGCTCGGCGGCGCGGCGAACAACCGTGCCAGCGACGATTCAAAGGCCGCGATGTCTTCGAGAATACCCGAGGGCGCGTGCTCGTCGAGCACCGCAAGCACACGGTCGATATCAGCTTGCTGGTGCGGCGCAATACAGGCCGGTCCGCCCAAGCGGTGCCAAAGGCTGCGCAGTGCCCAGCGCAGGTCGCGACTCTCCGGCCGCGAGTCCAGCCAATTCAGGGCCTCGACGAGGCGTGTGCAAACGCGCCGCCCCTCGTCACTGAGCGCGGTGTTCTCGGCACTGGCGTAGAGGGCGTCGCGCAGAGGCATTTCGGTTTCGCGCAGGCACAATAGATCGTCCCAGCTCAGGCCCACGAAGGGCGCTCGCAACAGGCCTGACCAGGCAACCTCATCGGCGTCGTGCCACAGCGCCCGCAGCATAGACAGCAGATCCATTACCGCCGGCAATTGCGCCAGGCTGTCGATATCCTGACCAGAAAAGGCAATATTGGCGGCTTTGAGAGCTGGGGTAATCTCCCGTAAGTGACTGCGGCCGCGCACCAGGATAGCGATACTCGCCTCGGGCGTTTCCCGCTGCACACACTGGATAATTCCCACCACGTCCTCTGCCTCGCGGCGGGCGGCACTGGCGCTGGCATCGACATCTTTAGCCACCGCAATGGGGTGAACCTGCAGTCGTCCGAGATT
This sequence comes from Spongiibacter sp. UBA1325, assembly GCF_002306875.1. NCBI lineage: Bacteria > Pseudomonadati > Pseudomonadota > Gammaproteobacteria > Cellvibrionales > Spongiibacteraceae > Spongiibacter > Spongiibacter sp. UBA1325. The sequence goes on along the minus strand of NZ_DBTD01000009.1, from coordinate 547,394 downwards.
TTGCCGCTGTGGCAGCGCTTCTACATAGGCACTGTCACGCTCGGCAAACAAGCCGCGAAAACAGCTGTTAACCCAGTTGACCAGGGTCGGCGATGATCGGAAGTTAGCGCGCAGCTGCAGCAAGTCGAGGGATTTTCCCGCAAAGCCGGCGGACTGGCGCAGGTCATCAAACAGGCTGACTAAGCTGCCCCGAAAGGCGTAGATGGATTGCTGTAAGTCGCCGCAGAAGAATACCGAGCGCCCGTCATCCGGTGCCCAGTCCTGGCACAGCGCCTTGAGCAGTTCGATTTGACTGACCGAGGTATCCTGCATTTCATCGACAAGGATGTGCTCAATGCGATCCTCGACCAGCATGGCGTCACTGACCTCCCCTGCACTTCCGGTGCGAAGGGCATGAATGGCGCGCAGGGCAATTTCACCAAAGTCGACGCCGCCGCGCTGTTCAAACACCAGCCGCAGCTGCGCCAGCAGGTAGCGCAGCGCCACGCAAAAATGCCCCACCAGCTCGCGGGAACCGTCGGGTAAGGTAGCAGGTGGCAGCGTTGCCAGCGCCTGCCAGTGCGCCGCCAGCGCCTCCGGTTCGCTTTCCTGAGCGCGCGTCAACCAGTCTTTTGCCTGTTCGGTTCCCGGCTGGCCCTTTTTAAATTTGGCGTGCTGCACCGATCCCGGCTTATAGAGCTCACCGCTGCCTTTGCAAATACTGCGGCCCATCTCCGCCAACACCGGCAGATCCGTTACGGTAATCGCCTCCGGCTGGGGCAGCTGCGCCGCCCAACTGTGTGCATCGCAGCTACCGGACGACTCCCGGTAGGCGGCAAACAGCTCGTCGATGCCAAAATGCTGAAGCGGCGTCCAGTGGCGCTCAAACGCCTCGCTCACCAATGCCGTTAGTGCCTCGTCCATCACATCGAGGTCAGCGCTGAGGATATCTTCCTGCCATTGGTCGCGCTTGGCCAACAGGGCCGACAGCAGCGGTTGCAAGGTTTCGATGCGATTGCTGCCGTAGCGCAGCAAACTCTCCAGCGCCTCGCGCAGCGGCGCCGGACACTGTGGGTCGTCGAGTTGACGAAATAGCTCCAGAATTGCCTCGCGGTAAAGCGCCTCGCTGTCGCTAACCGGGGCGGCGGCGCCCAAGCCTGACAGCAGTGGCAAGCGCCGCACCAGGCTGCCACAAAAGCTGTCGAAGGTGGCAATACGCAGGCGGGCGCTATTTTCCAGCAGGTTCCAGCCCAAGCGGGCCTGGTGCTCACGCACCGCCAATACGGCGTCGCGAATATCGCGGTCGAACACACTGTTGATCGGCATTGCCTCTGCCGACTGCAAAGCCGCCATCACCCGCTCTTTAATCTCGCCCGCCGCTTTATTGGTGAAGGTGATGGCCACCACTTGCTCTGGGCGTTCCACACAGAGCAGGCAGCGCAGATAACGCAACAGCAGCACGCCGGTTTTTCCCGAGCCTGCGGGCGCACTGAGCAGCACCGAACGAGCGGGATCAACTGCCTGCTCGCGCTGGGATTGATCGGGAGGACTGAGTAGTTCGCTCATTATTCGTCCTCCGAAGTGGCGCTATCGCGCAGTAGCGGCAGCAGGTACGCACTAAAGCTGCGATCCAATTGCGTGCTGTAGTCGTGGGCGATATTGCCCGCCAAAATGCCCTCCGCCATGCTTTGCAGGGCGCCCTCCCAGGCACGAAGTTCGGCCTGCCACTTATCGGGGCTTTCGACATCATTGCCGTGGGCCTTTTTGGCAATAACACTGTTGGCCCAGTTGCTGCGCATATGCACTTTCAAGTCGTCGGGGCTGCGCAGCTGGGCCAGCATCACCCCATCGACGGGGCTGTCTTCGCTCGCGGCCAGCGCATAAATAGGCAGTTGCGGCTCAGTCAACGAGTCACTATTGAGCGCCTTGCCATCGATGCTGCCGGTTTTGTAATCGATAACAAGGCGCTTGTCGCCGATGCGATCAATGCGGTCGATGCGAAGTTTTAGCGGAATTCCCATTAACTGGGTATCCATTGCTGTTTCCAGGGCAACGACCTCAAAGTCCTGCAGGCGCGCTTTCTCCTTGTATTCCAGCCAATGGCTAATCAGTGCCACCACGCGCGTCTTTTCAAGTTGCATCAGCGACTCGCCAAAGCGTTGCGGGTTGATTTCCGAGCCCTGCAAGGCCTCGTCCACACACTGCGCCACCAGCCGCTCTATCCCGGCAAAGTCCAGTGCGTCCAGCGCGGCCTTGCCCCCCAAGCGCTGCCACACTTTTTCCAGACTGTCGTGAACCAAAATCCCCTGCAGGCGATGATCCAGCCCCTCCGCGGGCCGAGGAAATTCCTTGAGGCGCAAACGGTATTTTAAAAAGGCCAGAAAGGGGCTCTGAGCGTATTCTTTAAACAAACCACTGCCGCCGCGCAACCGCGCCCGCTGCTCCGGGGCCACCGGGCGTACCGCATCTGACTGCGGATGTGTTAACTGCCCCTGACAGCGAACCGGCAACTCCCCATCGGCCGCCTCTGCCGCGGCCATCGCCGGCAGCAAACTACAGGGCGCCCGGGGTGTGCCGCTGGGGTCTTCGCCTGCATAGCTGCACATCAACACCGGGGCGCTGCGCAATATTTCTGCAAGCAGGGCGCGATCGCGCTGCAAACACAAACCGGGCTCACAGCCATCAACCTGCGCCTGGCGCTGCAGGTGCAGCGGTAAAAACGGTGACGGTTCAGCGCGGCGCGGCAGGGCTGCATCATCGAGCCCAGCGATCCAGGCGCCGTCGAAGTGCAGGCCGAGTGCCTCCTCGTACTGCAAGACCCGTATGCGGGCCGGGCTTCGCCGGCTGACGGCGAAGCGCTTGGTGGTCAGAATATGCTGCAGCCAGTGCAGGGCATCGCTATGAGCAACCTCCCCCAACTGGCGGTCCAAGGCGCGAAACACATCCATGGCCTGGCTAAAACCGCGGCGACAGTCTGCAACCACGGGGTCATCGCTGTCAGCATTCGGCCACCCCGCCGCCAACAGCATTTGGTCGAAACTGCGCACCCAGGCCGAGGGCAGCTGCCGCGACGGCTGCGCGCTAATGTGAGAGTGCAAGGCCTGCAAAACATCGACCCCGGCGTCCTCGCCAAAGTACGGCGCCAAGGCCAGCATGTCGCCAAGCTGACATTGCACCGCTAAGCGGTCGCGACAGAAACGATCATACTGCGCGCGCGGCTGGCGCATGGCTGGCCAGTCCGCCACAAAGCGGCTGCGCAACACGCGACTCAGCTGCTCCAAGGGCAGTGCGCCCTGACGCAGAGAGATCACATCCCAAGCCGCCCGAATGAGTGGATACGCATATAGGCTCTCGCTGCCCTCAAAGGCCCAGGGCGCTTCCTGCGCCTCGCCCTCGACATAGAGCGACTGCGGAAATACCCGGCGTTGCAGGGCGCGCTCAAGCGGGGCGCGGTAATTATTCATGTCGGCGACCAACACCGCCAGATTCGCCTCGGGCTGCTGCGATAGCTGCCCGGCCAACCAATTGGCAATGGCGTCGCACTCTTGCTCAAGCTGGGTCGCGCCGCACAAGCTCGGCACTGCATCAGGCGGCGTGTCGTAGAGCTGAAAACACTGCACACCCTGCGCGCGACACTGCTCGACAAATGCGTGCGTGGCGGGTGTTAAATGCAGCAAGGGCGAGAGAACTAAACGCGCCGGCAACTGCAATAGCCCCTCGGGTAACGCGGCACTCAGCGCTGCTGGTAACTGCTCCGCACTCATCGCGTCCAGCTCGTCCAGCGCCTCCTGCATGGCGCTGCGCCAATGGAAAAAAGCCTGGTACTCGGCGGAAAACAGGTAGTCTTCACGGTTACTGCCAAGGCAGTAGGCGGCGTGAATTTGGAAAGCATCGACAAACTGGCGAACAATGGCGAGGCTATTGAGACAGTTGGCTGGGAAGAACTCGCTGCTTTCGATGATCTTCTGCGCGATTGCCAACAGCTGAATGGGCCGCAACACCTGGCGACTGGGCAGGCTCTCGTCCCACAGTTCAGCCAACCACTGCGCAACAGGAACAACGCTCATGGTTTCCAAAAAGGCCTGATCGTGCTCGCCCCGCGCCACCGCAATGCGCTCCCGTAACTGGCGGGCACTGGCATCACTGGGCACGAGCACCACACTTTTGCCGTCCAGGTTGAGCAGCTCTTCAAAGTGTAGTGGCGTCATTCAGCATCCTTGTGTTGCTAATCTGGGTGTGGCCAAAGCCAGTATTATTGCAAAAGTCTGAGGCAAAAACGTCAGGCATAAAAAAAGCCGCGACCAGCGCGGCTTTTTGCAATCTCGCGAAGAGGCCTTACTTGATTTTGGCTTCTTTGTAGATCACGTGCTTGCGAACAACCGGGTCGTATTTTTTAAATTCGAACTTGTCCGGAGTGTTACGCTTGTTTTTAGTGGTCGTGTAGAAGTGACCAGTGCCCGCGCTGGAGACCAGACGGATTTTATCGCTAGCGCCTTTCTTCGCCATGATGGTTCTCCTTAGTATTTTTCGCCACGGGCGCGCAGATCAGCCAGAACTGCATCGATGCCCTTTTTGTCGATGATACGCATGCCCTTGGCAGATACGCGCAAGGTTACGAAACGTTTTTCTGCTTCAACCCAGAAACGGTGGCTGTGCAGGTTTGGCAAAAAACGACGACGGGTGCGGTTTTTTGCGTGGGATACATTGTTACCGGTTACCGGACGCTTACCAGTAACTTGACATACTCTGGACATGATTTTCCTTCGCCTCTTTAAGCTTTTTACGCAAAAAAGCCCGATGAATTCTGCTTCAAAACTTTCGCTTTAAAAAATATGGGCCGCAGCACCGGGAAAACCAGTGCCCGAATCAGGCTCGCTTGACACCGCGCAGCGGTCAGACCCAAATTGAGCGCGACTTTATACCAGAAGCCTCCCCCCTAATCAATGAAACTGGTGAAAAAACCAGCATTGCGGTGCAGATGTGCCGCTATCGCCATTGCCAGTTGCGTGTTAAGCTCAAATTTGTATCGCGCGCGACTAAATTCGCGCCCGCACACATTTTGAGAATCAGCCCCGTGGAGGCCACCCAGTTATGTCACGCGACGCTCTGTTTACCCCCTTCTCCTGCAAGTCATTGCGGCTACCCAATCGCCTGGCCATGGCACCGATGACGCGCTCGCACTCGCCCGGCGGTATTATCTCCGATGCCATGCGCGGCTACTACCAGCGTCGCGCCGAAGGCGGCGTCGGCCTGATCATCTCCGAGGGAACAGGCATTGGCCGCCCCGGCGCGCTCAACGACGCCAAGGTTCCCCGTTTTCACGGCGAAGCCGAGCTCGCCGCGTGGCAGCAGGTTGTCGAAGCGGTACACGATGCCGGTGGCCACTTTGCCCCCCAGCTTTGGCACGTGGGCGCGATGCGGGCCGCGGGCGGCGCCGAGCGCATTGACGACGCGCTACTAGAGAGCCCGTCAGGGATTCCCTCACCCGGAAAAACCCGGGGCCGCGTCATGTCCGACAGCGACATTGCCGACACCATTGATGCCTTTGCCCAAGCGGCCCTCGCCGCGAAGCAAATCGGCTGCGACGCCGCCGAGTTTCACGGCGCCCACGGCTACCTGATTGATGAATTCTTCTGGGGGCCGACCAACCAGCGCGACGACAAATATGGCGGCAAGACGCTGGTAGAGCGCAGCCGCTTTGCGGTGGAGATTCTCAAAGCGGCGCGGGCAGCGGTGGGTGAAGACTTTGCGCTGATCCTGCGAATTTCCCAGTGGAAGCAACAGGACTATCAGGCCCGACTCGCCGACACCCCCGAGGAAATGGCCGCCTGGCTTGAGGCGCTCAGCGACGCCGGGGCCGATATTTTCCACTGTTCACAGCGCCGCTTTTGGGAACCGGAGTTTGAGGGGTCGTCACTGAATTTTGCCGGCTGGGCGAAGAAGCTGACCGGCAAACCCACTATCAGCGTCGGCTCGGTTGGCCTTGAGGGCGACTTCCTCGACACACTAGCCAAAGGGATGTCATCTGAGCGCGACCAGCACCAGCGCATGGACGAACTCGAGCAGCGCATGAGCGACGGCGAGTTCGACCTGATCGCGGTTGGCCGGGCACTGCTGCAAGACCCCAATTGGGTCGCCAAGTTGCACGATGGCCGCGAAGACGAGCTGCAAAGCTTTGATGTGAAGTCGATGATGGCCCTGAGCTAGCGCGCTTTACAAAAGGCCGCGCTCCGCCAGGGAAATCACCTCGGGGCCGGCCACAATGCAGTGATCTAACAAACGAATATCCAACAGCTGCACAGCCTCGCGGATGCGGGCCGTGATTCGCACATCGGCGTCGCTGGGCTCGGCGACCCCACTGGGGTGGTTGTGGGCAACGATTATCGCCGCGGCATTTAGCTCCAGAGCGCGACGGGCAATCTCCCGCGGGTAGACAGCGGCGCCGTCAATCGTGCCAAAAAACAGCGGCTCATAGGCAATCAGCGCATGCTGGTTGTCCAGATATAGCACCGCAAAAACCTCACGCCGCTCGCCGCGTAACTGGGCGCACAAATACTGTTTGGTCGCTGCCGCGCTGGCGAACACCTGCTCGCGCTGGAGGGCCTCAGCTAAATAGCGGCGGGACATCTCAATCACAGCCTGCAGCTGAACATACTTGGCATCACCCAGCCCCTTTGACTGGCAGAAGCGCTGCTGGGAGGCCGACATCAGTGCCGCCAGCCCCTCGTGCTCCGCCAACAACTCCCGTGCGAGATCAACCGCCGATTTGCCGCGTACGCCGGTTCGCAGAAAAATGGCGAGCAACTCGGCATCGGACAGCGCCTGGGCGCCACGCTGCAACAGTTTTTCACGGGGCCGTTCATCCGCGGGCCAATCACAGATTGCCATACCACCCTCCTTGGTGATGCTGCAAAGCAAAACGATGTTTATGGACGCTCCGCCTAGTGCCAATCGCCTTGAAAGTTCATAATAGCGGCTTTATTGGCAATATCGAGCCCAGGCATGAAGCAGCTCAGTAATCGACAAATCCTTCTCGGCATCACTGGTGGCATCGCCGCCTACAAAAGCGCCGAGCTAGTGCGCCGCCTCAAAGATCACGGCGCCGATGTGCGAGTGGTAATGACAGCCGCCGCAATGGAGTTCATTACCCCGCTCACCCTTCAAGCGCTGTCGGGCAACCCAGTGCACACGGCACTGCTCGACTCCGAAGCCGAAGCCGGTATGGGCCACATTGAACTGGCGCGCTGGGCGGACTTGATCCTCGTCGCGCCGGCCAGCTCCGACTTTATGGCGCGCCTGGCAAGCGGCCGCGGCGACGACTTACTGACCACCCTGTGCCTGGCAACACCCGCGCCCATCGCGCTGGCCCCGGCAATGAACCAGGGGATGTGGCGCGACCCCGCAACCCAGGCGAACGCCGACACGCTGCGCCAACGCGGTGTCGCCCTGTTCGGCCCCGCAGCCGGAGAACAGGCCTGCGGCGATATTGGCCCCGGCCGCATGCTCGAAGCCGAGCAACTGGCAGAGCTGGCAGCCGGGTTATTTAACAGCCGCGCGCTGGACGGTATTTCCCTGAGCATTACCGCCGGCCCCACGCGCGAAGCGATTGATCCGGTTCGCTATATCAGCAACCACAGCTCCGGCAAAATGGGCTACGCACTGGCCGAGGCGGCTGCCGACGCCGGTGCCCGCGTCACCTTAATTAGCGGCCCGACCCAGCTGCCCTGCCCGCCGCGAGTGACACGGGTAGATGTCATCAGCGCCGACGACATGTATCAGGCGAGCATTGCAAATATGGGCAGTTGCGATATTTTCATCGCCTGCGCCGCAGTCGCAGACTACCGCCCGGCCCACATCGAAGAGCAGAAAATAAAGAAGCAGAACACGTCGATGCATATCGAGCTGGTGCGCAACCCAGATATCGTTAGCGCTGTAGCCAGCCACGCTCAGCGGCCCTTCACGGTGGGCTTCGCTGCCGAAACGCAAGACGTTATTCACTACGCTAAAGGCAAACTCGAGAAAAAGAACCTCGATATGATTATTGCCAATGACGTCTCGGACACACGTATCGGCTTTAATTCTGATGAGAACAGCGTGACGATCATCGACCCCAGCGGACAACAAAAACTGGAGCAGATGGGTAAGCGCCAACTCGCGAAACAATTGATCGACCTTATCGCCGCGCGATACGCCGAGCAAAAGCGCGATCACAACGGCTGAGGCGGGCAAAGATTCTCCGCTTGTGCCGCCTTTCGCTAGACAGCAGCCCAATGCACTACCATGATGAAAGTTCTAAACCAACTTTTGCAGAAGATCAGCCAGGCCCATGACAAAAAAGCGTAGCGCCAAAGCGGCCGTTAAATTTCCACTTTCTCCTGCGCGCAGAGATATTCTCGCCTCCGGTATTGTCTGCGCCGCGTTGATTATCGGCGCGTTCTACTGGATCCAAACCATCGAGCTGCCGCGCAGCCTGAATCAAAACGTTATTGGTGTTACCAGCAATATCGCCGAACACCAGCGCAAAGTCGTTATCGATGTTGTCGACTCAATCGGCAAGCGGGTTAGCGCCCAGGCGGCAAGTCCCGCCATCGCCGAGGCACTGATCCGCGGAGATCAACAGCGGCTTAAGCAGCAGGAGCGCGACCTGCAACGCAGCTTCCCTGCGGCAATAGATGCCAAGCTTATTCAGCTGGGCGATCAAGGTATCGCCGACGAGCGCAGCCAAACGGATCGGCTGCGCAACCACATAGAAATAGACATGCTGCGCAAAGCCACTGACACCGGCAAGCTCACCATAGAAGCCTACCGCCACGACGGCCAGTGGATCATCTCGATGCTGCAGCAAGTGAATGCACGCGGCGCCATTATCGTTAGCTTTGATAGCCAATTTTTTGCGCGCATCCTGCGAAATATTGCAGGCACCAGCGTGCACAGCGAGTTGGTGCAGCGCTACAAAGACCGAGAAGACATCGTCATTGCCGCTGACTCAAAACAATTTAGCGAGTATATGGTGAGCCGGAACCTACCCGTGCCCGGCTGGACATTGCATGTGCTGCCGCAGTCGGCAATGCTAGAGACACTGCGCGTCGACGGTACACTTATTTGGCTTGCGGGTTTGCTTTGCCTTGGCATCATCGTCGGCAGCCACAGCATTTTCTTTCTTCGCGCCGATCAACAGCAAAGCAGCCCAGCGCCGCAACCCGCCCCTGCCACCAAGTCACCGCCACCCAGCCTCGAGCAGCAGCTGGCCCGCAAACTGGCTGCGCGAAAGCCCAGTGAAAGCGACCAAGGTACGGCGCCATTTAACCCCCAAGGCAGCCTAACCCCGCCCCTCCCCGAAGCGGCACCACTGCGGAAAAAAGCCGCCGCGCACGCCGAGCCTCCTGCTCCCCAGCCAGCGACAGATACAGAGCCGGAAGAGAGCGGCCCGGCTTTGGCATTGAACTGCTTTCGCGCCTATGACATCCGCGGCATTGCCGACCGCGACCTTAGCGACGCGCACTGCGTGCAAATTGGCCTGGCGCTGGGCAGCGAGGCCCAGGCGCGCGGCCACAGCAAAATGCTGCTGGGGCGCGATGGCCGCAACAGCAGCCCACGCATTCGCGAAGCCTTACTCAAAGGCCTGTTAGGCAGTGGCGTTGATGTTGTCGATTTAGGCATTATCGCGACGCCCATGCTCAACTTCGCCTGCAACGACCTGAATATTGGCAGCGCCGTAATGATCACCGGCAGCCACAACCCCGCTGACCACAATGGCATGAAAATGCTGTTGGATTTTCAGAGCCTCACGAGCGACGACATACAGTCCTTGGCGCGACGCATTGAAAGCCAGAATTTCGCCAGTGGCGACGGCCAACTCAGCAACGACAGCATTGAGCAACGCTACATCGACCGAATATGCAGTGATGTCGTGGTCGCACAGAGTTTGAAAGTGGTCATCGACGCCGGCAATGGCGCCACCGCCAACATTGTTGTGCCACTGTTTGAAGAACTGGGCTGCGAGGTGGTGCCGCTGTTCTGCAACATCGACGGCAGCTTTCCCAACCGCGACCCCGACCCCACGATCCCGGAGCACCTGGATGCTCTCGCCGCAGCGGTTAGCGAGCACCAAGCAGATATCGGCATCGCCTTTGATGGCGACGGCGATCGCGTAGCGGTAGTAAGCGCCAGCGGCCGACGCCCCCGCGCCGACGAATTACTGATGCTGCTCGCCGACGACATGGTGAGCCGCAACCCCGGCTGCGAGGTGTTGTTCGACGTAAAATGCAGCCGTCTGCTCAGCCAGCTTATTGTGAATCACGGCGGCCGCCCCACCATGTGGAAATGCGGCCACTCACATATGAAGCGTAAGATGGCCGACAGCGATGCACTGCTCGGCGGCGAGTTCAGCGGCCACATCTTCTTTAAAGAGCGCTGGTATGGCTTTGATGATGGCATGTACGCGGCGGCGCGCCTGCTTGAAGCGCTCACGCTGGCCGGCACCACCCTCGACGACGAACTGGCCGGCTACCCGAGCTTGCACAGTAGCCCGGAGATACTGATCGCCGTGGACGACGAGCGAAAATTCTCGCTGGTGCAAAGCTTCGCGAATCACGCCAAGTTTGACGACGCCCAGCTTATCGACATTGACGGCCTGCGCTACGAATTTCGCAATGGCTGGGGCTTATTGCGCGCCTCGAATACCGGGCCGGCAATCTCCCTGCGCTTTGAAGCAGACAGCCCGGCCGCCCTGGATGGAATTCGTGAAAGCTTCGCACAAACCCTGGCGAAGATTGATCCGACCCTGGCAGATGGTCTTTAATAGTCACCCTTTTTATACGGCCGACTAATCGGCCCCCAGCACGAGAAACACTATGTCACTCAGCCGCGACGCTGCGGGCGATGTCGCCCGCGTTCTGACCGAAGCACTGCCTTATATTCAGCGCTTCACCGGCAAAACCATCGTTGTAAAGTTTGGCGGCAACGCCATGGTCGACGACCAGCTCAAGGAGCACTTTGCGCGAGACATCGTGCTGATGAAACTGGTTGGCATGAATCCCGTGGTGGTTCACGGCGGTGGCCCGCAGATTGGCGACCTGCTAAAACGGCTGCAGATCGAATCGCGCTTTGTGGAAGGCATGCGCGTGACCGATAGCGACACCATGGACGTGGTCGAAATGGTGCTGGGCGGCAGCGTCAACAAAGAAATTGTCTCACTGCTCAACCACAACGGCGGCAAGGCCGTAGGCCTGACAGGCAAAGACGGCCAATTAATTCGCGCCCGCAAGCTCAAGGTTCGCCACAAGACACCAGAAATGTCGGCCCCGGAGATTATCGATATTGGCCATGTTGGCGAGGTGGAAAGTGTTAGCACCGACGTGCTGGATATGTTGGTAAACAGCGACTTTATCCCGGTGATTGCTCCCATCGGGGTCGGCCCGGATGGCGCCTCATACAACATCAATGCCGACTTGGTTGCAGGGAAAATTGCCGAGGTCTTGAAGGCTGAGAAGCTGATGCTGCTCACCAATATCGAGGGCCTGAAAAACAAAGAAGGCAAAGTCCTCACCGGGCTGAGTACCGAACAGGTCGACGCGCTGATTGAAGACGGCACCATTTATGGCGGCATGTTACCGAAGATCGGCTGCGCACTCAGTGCCGTGAATGCCGGCGTGAACAGCGCCCATATTATCGATGGCCGCGTGCCCCATGCCGTCCTGCTGGAAATCTTCACCGACACCGGTGTGGGCACCCTCATCACCAACAGCAGCGTGCAAGCTGCAGACAGCGGCGAATAAGGCAGGCCATGACTAAGCGACCTTCTCGCCGCGACGAAATTCTGCAGTCTCTGGCCACCATGCTGGAAAGTCAGCCGGGCAGCCGTATTACCACGGCAAAACTGGCTGCCGAAGTCGGTGTTTCCGAGGCGGCGCTATACCGCCACTTCCCCAGCAAGGCGAAGATGTTTGAAGGCCTGATTGAGTTTGTAGAAGAGGCTATTTTCAGTCGCGTTGCGCTGATTTGCAGCGAAGAGGAGCAGGCAGAAGCGCAGCTCGCTAAAATCCTTCACCTGCTGCTGGCTTTTACCGAACGCAACCCCGGCATTACTCGCATTTTCAATGGCGATGCCCTGGCGGGCGAGCACGAGCGCTTGCGCAGCCGCGTGCAACAATTTTACGACCGACTGGAAATGCAGCTGCGACAAATATTGCGCGAAGCCGAACTTCGCGAGGGGCTGCGCACCCAGGCCACCGCCAATACCACAGCAAACTTACTGATGGCCTGCGTAGAGGGGCGTATCGGGCAATTTGTGCGCAGTGAATTCAAGCGCCTGCCGAGCGCAGACTGGGATGACCAATGGCAGCTACTGCGAGCGACCGTATTCCGCTAGCCGCTAATTGCTCTCGCTGTGAAAAGCACGGCGTCGTTTTACATTTTCCTGCAGCTGAGAGAAGCGGGCCTTGTCTCGCTCGTAGGCCTCTTCCACCTCGAACAATTCCGCGTTGCGTCGCTCAAGGTCACTCTCGGTAGCACTGACTTCGCGACGCAAATCATTTAGCGTTTTCGCCAATGCCTCAGGAACGGAGCGACCGCGGCGCTCCTGCTCGGCCGCTTCAGACTGATTCTTTCTAACCTTGTCTTTCAGCGCCGACAAATTGCTCTTCAGTATCGAAATGCGTACCCGTATGTCATTGAGTGCACGCGCCTTGGCGTGGTCAATATCGGCGGTGTCGCTGTAACGCAGCAGCAGGGATTCATCCCAAGCGCGCATTTTTTCCTCGGCTTCAGCTCGCGCTTTTGCCACCGCTTTCTCGCGCTCCCACGCCTCCCGCTCGGCGCCGGTCAGCTGCGCGGCCACACTCTTCACTACACTGCCGTCAACGCGGATCACATCGTAGCCGCGCGGCACGACATCAGGTGGTAAGCGATCGAGGATAACCACCTTATTGTTGGCATCGACGTAGCGATAAAACAGCTTCTCTGCCGCCAGGGCAGGCGCGCTCACTACGGCCAACGCGAGGCATAGTGGGCTGAGAAACCGTAACGACCAACAAGGCATAAACTCTCACTCTCCTGTTTTTTGTGAACTATAACGACACACCGTAGCGCTCACGATACGCACTTACCCTAGATACTAGTTCAGGATCGCCTGCACCGGCATTCAGATACTCAACAATATCGTTAAGGCCAACAATACTAATGACTGCCAGGTCGCGCTCGCGTTCCAGCTCCTGAATCGCCGACAGCTCACCCTTGCCGCGCTCCTGGCGGTCGAGACCAATCGCCACCGCCGCCACGCTGGCGCCCGCGGCTTCGATCATTGTAATGGCCTCGCGTATCGCCGTACCCGCAGTAATCACGTCGTCAATAATCAATACACGGCCCTGCAGCGCCGCGCCCACCAAGGTACCGCCCTCGCCATGGTCTTTGGCTTCTTTGCGGTTATAGGCAAAGGGAATGTCGATATTGTGGCGCTCTGCAAGTGCACAGGCCGTCGCCGCAGCCAGAGGAATCCCCTTGTATGCCGGGCCAAACAACACGTCGAACTGCACCCCCGAGTCCACAATGGCGTCGGCATAGCAGGCCGCCAATGCGCTTAAGGCGCCACCGCTGCTAAAACGGCCGGCGTTAAAGAAATACGGGCTGACACGTCCCGACTTCAGGGTGAATTCACCAAAACACAGCGCATCGCTGTCGATGGCCTGGCGGATAAACTGCTGCTGGAAAGGCTTAATACTCATGGGCGGCTACGACTCATCTCACAAAAGCTGGACTGTAGAGCCCCTTATTGTACGCACCGCGGTGGCCGCGGCCCAGAGCGAAGCGCGGGCATTGTAGGCAAAACTCCGCGGAACGCCCTCAATCATGGTGTTTTTGCCGACATTCACGCCCAATTGATTGTCGTAAAAAGGGTTTCATTGTAGTCTAAACACCTGTTTAGTACGGACTTTGCAAGTGTCGATCTCGTCGCATCGCAATCTCCTTTAGAGGCTTGCAACGCACACAGCACGGCCTACTCTGCCCCAATAATGGCGGGCGACAGTATCGTTGAATAAGGGCATCAGGCCCGCTTAGTAGACACACGGGAAGCACATGAGAATCATCAGCTTTTGCGCTGACAGCATCACTGATGCTGCGGAAAGAGGCTTTTTTGACTGGGTCGTCAAGCAGGACGCGGATATCATCTGCCTGCAAAACCTGGGTATAGCCGAGTACAAGCTTCGCGACGACGTCTTCTTCCCCCGCGAGTATAACCCGTACTTTTTTGATGCCGCCGATGGCAAAAGTAACGGTGTTGCGATTTACTGCAAACAGCTACCCAAAGCCATTATGACTGGCCTCGGCTTCATGGATTTTGATATGGATGGCCTCTACATCCAGGCCGATTTCGACAATATCAGCATCGGCAGCCTGCTGGCACCCAGCGTCCCCGACGGCGACAGCGAGGCGCAGATCCGCAAAAATAACTTCTTTGAGCAGTATTACAACCACCTGCACAAAGTCCGCAACAAGCGCCGCGACTTCGTCATTTGCGGCAACTGGGGCATCGCCCACAAAAGCATTGATATTCAGGATGTGAAGGGCAACCACGGCGTATCAGGCAGCCTTACTGAAGAGCAGCAGTGGATGGAACGCTTGTTCCATGAAGAACACTACGCTGACGCCTTCCGCCTGGTGAATACCGATGCCGATGAGTTCAGCTATTGGCCCGACGGCGAGCCAGGCAAAAACGGCTGGCGCGTAGACTATCAGGTGGTGTCAGAAAGGCTGATTCCGCGCGTTGAGTACGGCGCCATCTACAAAGTGCAGCAATTCGGCAAGCACGCGCCGGTAATCATGGATTACGACTACGAATTGCCAGAAAGCGCCTTTTAAGCTTATAAGCGGCGGAGGCTGAGCCTCCGCCGCACGCCCGCTACTCCGCTAAAGCGGCCTGCTGCGCCGCGATCAACTCGGCTATACCCTTCTCTGCCAAATCCAGCATCGCATTCATTTCATTGCGATTGAAAGTTGCACCCTCAGCGGTTCCCTGCACTTCAATAATGCCGCCCGCCTCGTCCATAACCACATTCATATCGGTCTCTGCTGACGAGTCTTCAATGTAGTCCAGGTCCAACACTGGCTGACCTTCATAAACCCCAACGGAAACCGCAGCCACCATTTGCTTGAGGGGGTCAGCGCTGATCGCGCCGCTGCGCTGCAAATGCCGAATGGCATCAACCAATGCAACGCCAGCGCCAGTAATGGATGCTGTGCGCGTGCCGCCATCAGCTTGGATAACATCGCAGTCCAGCGTAATAGTGTGTTCACCCAGCAAGCTCAAATCCACCGCGGCACGCAGCGAGCGGCCAATTAAACGCTGAATTTCCTGAGTGCGGCCCGACTGCTTACCGCGCGCCGCCTCGCGCCCCATCCGACTGCCGGTACTGCGCGGCAACATGCCGTATTCAGCCGTGATCCAGCCCTGTCCCTTGCCGCGCAAAAACGGCGGAACGCTAGCATCAACCGAGGCCGTACACAGCACCTTCGTTGCACCGGTTTCGATCAATACAGAACCCTCGGCGTGACAGGTGTAGTTGCGGGTAATACGCAGCTCGCGTTTTTCATCGGCGCTGCGGCCACTCGGTCGAACAAAACTCATAGCAATCTCCTCTACTGAAGCGCGACAGTATACCTGCCGCACAGGCACTGAAGCGAAACCCGTTTCCCGCTACAATGCCAAGCCTGCGTATCAATACCGTGACAAGACGCTACTAACAGGGGACGCCCGTGACTATTTGCAGTATGACCGCCTTCGCCCACCGCCGCAGTGAACATGACTGGGGTACCGCCATCTGGGAGTTGCGCTCCGTCAATCACCGCTACCTGGAGCTGTCGTTTAAACTCCCCGAGAACTGGCGCCAGTTGGAACCAGAGCTGCGCGATCGGCTGCGCAAGACGCTGCAACGCGGCAAAGTGGAATGCTCGCTGCGTATTAACCTGCAAGAACAAGAGCAAAGCCTGACGCTTAACCAAGAGCTGGCCGAGCAGCTGCTCAACACTGCAAACGCCCTGCGGGCCGATATTGCCCATGCTGCGCCTATCAACGTACTAGAAGTATTGCGCTGGCCTGGCGTCATGCAAAATGCCCAGGTCGACAGCGACACCATTAGCAAGGCACTGCTGACCAGCTTTGAGCAAGCCCTGCAAGACCAATGCGACAATCGCCAACGCGAAGGCCTAGCACTCGCCGACCTGATCGAGCAACGCCTCGTCAGCATTGACAGCATCGTCGCCGATTTACGTCAGCGCATGCCGGAAATCGTCAGTGGCCAACGGGATAAACTTCGCCAGCGGCTCGCCGACCTGAAAGCGGAGCTCGACGCCGAGCGGCTCGAACAGGAAATGGCCCTCATTGCCCAGAAAGCCGATGTCGATGAAGAACTCGACCGCCTCGACACCCACGTAAAAGAAGTGCGCCGCGTACTCAAAAAAGGCGGCGCAGTGGGTCGGCGGCTCGACTTCTTAATGCAGGAGCTCAACCGCGAGGCCAACACCCTGTCGTCCAAAGCCGTTGTTGCCGAAAGCACCCAGGCCGCAGTTGAACTGAAAGTACTGATCGAGCAAATGCGCGAACAGATCCAGAATATTGAGTAAGCTCATTGTGCCGTCATCCAGCTTACTGACGGCAACCGGCTTTTCTGAGGAACTAACCAGCCGTAGTTTTTACAGCCGATATCTCATTGATTTTTAATAGGTTTATAATTATTTCGGTATTATTCCGGAAGCGCTATTTCGCCCTTATCAATCAGCATTAAATTTATTAATTAGGAATTATTTTGACCTGAACACGAGTTATCCCAGGGCCATAAACGCCCCATGGCCAAGAACGTAAATGAAGCAGACCATGTAATCAGTAGAAAACCGTTAAGCGCTTCCATGGCGGTAATAAACCGAATATGGCCTTCAGGCTGAATATCGCCCAAACCCAAAGTCGTATAGACAACACCCGAATAATATAAATAACTCATGGCATCAGTAACTGGTGAACCTCGAAATGTGCCAAGTTCAAATGAGGTCACTGATAAGCTGTAAGTGACTGCGTATATGCCAATTTCTACAATATGTGTAAGAAACAGCACAACGACAATCACTAACACCTGTGTATGTGTTGGAAGCTTAAGCTTTGGGGTGTTTTCACCCAACCAAAGCAACACCCGATAGTGAAGAGCAAAAGTCACTGCAACCAGGGCAAACGCCAACACGACAGCCAGTATCACGCGGAATTTCCTCCTTCGCGTATTTGAGGGAAGTTTTCCGGCGTGGCAGAGTCTGTCCTTCTTTTTTCCTGGAGCTGTAAAATAAAGCTATAAATAACCGGCAATACCAACAGATTGAGAACCATAACCGTCAGCATTCCGCCCAGCATTGGCGCAGCAATGCGATGCGTAACGTCCGACCCGGTACCGCTACTCAACATAATGGGAACTAATCCTGCCATGGTCGAGGTCGCCGTCATAGCCACCGGTCGTACACGCTTTGATGTTGCCGAGAGTACAGCGTCCTTGATTTCATCAAACGACAAAACACCTTGAGCAGCAGCCCGCCGCTTGGCAACCTCCGTATCAATAAAGCTTAATACCAGCACACCAATTTCCGCCGCCATCCCCGCCAACGCTATAAAACCTACAGCCACGGCGACTGACATATTGTAATCATTGATATAGATAATCCAGATGCCACCAACCAAGCCAAACGGAATTGACATCATCACTACTAATGGCTCGGTGATATTGCGGAAATTGAAATAGAGCAACAGGAATATAATAAGAAGCGTTGCTGGTGCGACAATACTCAAACGCGCTGCGGCCCGCTCCATATACTCAAACTGCCCCGACCAGGTAATCGTATAGCCAGCAGGCACTGTGACCTGCTCCTCAAGGACACGCTTTGCCTTGTTAACAAAGCCACCGATATCCGAGGTTGAAATATCAACATATATCCAGGCATTGGGCCGCGCATCTTCACTTTTTATAACCGGCGGGCCACGCTGATAATCAATATCCGCGACCATCGCCAGCGGAATTTGCGTACCTGTTGGCGTGGGTATCAGTACCCTTTTTAGCGTCTCCATGTCATCACGCAATTCACGCGGATACCGTAGATTCACCGGATAGCGTTCAAGCCCTTCGACCGTTTCGGTGATATTCATGCCGCCAATAGCACTTTGGACAATGTCTTGCACGGCACCTACGGTAAGACCATAGCGCGCTGCGCTCTCCCGGTTGATTTTAAAATCAAGATAATAACCGCCCACTGCTCGGTCACCAAAGGCTGAGGTTGTTTCCGGCAGTGTTTTCATGGCTTGCTCAATATCCTGGGAAACCTGCTGCAGAACATTGAGATCAGGCCCTGACACCTTGATACCAATAGGCGTTTTAATACCCGTCGATAGCATGTCGATACGGGTCTTGATCGGCATTGTCCAGGCGTTGGCTAAACCAGGAAACTGTATCGCCTGATCCATTTCATTCATCAGATCCTTGGTAGATTTTGAGGGGTCTGGCCATTCTTCTTTAGGCTTTAGACGTACGGTTGTCTCGATCATAGCCAGAGGCGCCGAGTCAGTCGCTGATTCTGCTCGCCCAACTTTACCAAATACATGGTGTACCTCAGGAAATGTAGACAGGATTTTGTCAGTTTGTTGTAGTAGCTCCTTGGCTTTAGTAATCGAAATACCCGGAAATGTGGTCGGCATATAGAGGATATCGCCCTCATCTAGGGGCGGCATAAATTCACTACCCAGCTTCGAATAGGGGTAATAAGTGACCGCCAACAAACCTAGCGCCAATGCCAGTGTGACACTCCTCCATCGCATGGCGAGCTTCAGGGTGGGCCCATGAATCGCGTGAAGCGCGCGATTGATCGGGTTTTTATGCTCAGCCACGATGTTACCGCGTAGAAAGTAACCCATCATCACAGGAACAAGGGTAATCGCCAGAATAGCTGACGCCGCCATCGCATAGGTTGCAGTAAAGGCCAACGGGCTAAATAACCGCCCTTCTTGCGCCTGCATGGTGAAGATGGGTAGAAATGACACGGTGATAACGAGCAGCGAGAAAAACAACGCTGGCCCTACTTCTTGACAAGATGCCCGAATCGTTTTCCAGCGTTCATCCAGGGTCAGATCACTTCCTTTATCTTCACGAGCCTCAGCTAACCGGCTGTGGGCATTTTCCACCATTACAATCGCCCCATCGACCATCGTGCCAATGGTGATCGCTATCCCTCCCAATGACATGATATTGGCATTCAATCCTTGAATACGCATGACGATAAAGGCCATCAGGATTCCTAAAGGCAGCGTGATAATCGCCACGAACGCTGATCGCGCGTGTAACAAAAACAAGATCACCACCAAGCTAACAATAACCAGCTCCTGAAAGAGTGAGGTATTCAGGCTTTTAACCGCTCGCTCAATCAAATCGCCACGGTCATACACGGGAACAATCTCAACGCCTTCAGGCAAGCCGGCCTTCAGTTCTTCCAGCTTGGCTCGCACCGCCTGAATAGTCGCCAATGCATTTTCGCCAAAACGCATAATGACAACGCCACCAGCAACCTCACCTTCACCGTTAAGATCAACCAACCCCCGGCGAAGCTCAGGACCTATTTGCACATGCGCCACATCTTGAAGTCGAATGGGAGTGCCGTCTTTATCCACACTAACGGGGATGCTATTGAGGTCATCAATCGACTGTATATACCCTAGGCCACGAACCATATATTCCGTTTCAGCCATTTCCACTAGACGGCCACCTACATCTTTGTTGGACATTTTGATGGCCGTCTTGATTTTGTTTAGCGGGATGCTGTAACGAAGTAAGGCGTTGGGGTCGACTTCAACTTGATACTGTTTTACGTAGCCACCAACTGACGCAACTTCAGCGACCCCTTGCACCGTTTGCAAGGGATAACGCAAGTACCAATCCTGCAGAGAGCGCAGTTGCGCCAGATCATGCTTACCTGCTTTATCGACCAAAGCATATTCATATATCCAGCCAACCCCAGTAGCATCTGGACCTAGCGTCGGCGTAATACCTTGAGGCAACCGACCACTCACGTAGTTGATCGATTCCAGCACCCGTGATCTCGCCCAATACATATCGGTGCCATCTTCAAAAATAATGTACACAAAAGACAGTCCAAAAAACGAGTAACCTCTAACCACTTTGGTCTTAGGTACCGCCAGCATTGAAGTGGTTAACGGGTATGTCACCTGATCTTCTACTACTTGGGGAGACTGACCTGGATACTTGGTAAAAATGATAACCTGAACGTCGGACAAATCTGGGATGGCGTCCAACGGCGCATTTTTATAGGCAAACAATCCGACTAGCGCGACAATGACAGTCGCAATCAGCACCATAAAACGATCACGCAGAGAGGCATTAATAATGGCATTAATCATGGTCATGCACCCCATGCGTTAAATCATCCGTCTTTTCGCTCATATCCATGTCCGCGTGACCATTCATCTGCATCTGGGAATGCTCAATCATATCCTCCTTGCTATGTTCCATTTCCTTAGGGCTTTGCATAGTCTTTGCGCCATCTTCTGAACTAGTATCAGAGCTGTTCAGCACTTCCATCATCTTGGCAGTTGCTTCGCGTAACTTTGATTCCGAATCCACCAAGAACTGAGCCGAAGTGACAACTTCTTCCCCTGCATCCACACCGCTCAACACGGCAACCTGACCATTGGACTCGATACCTAGCTCTACCAGCCGTGGCTCGAACTTACCCGGCGCTCTAACCACAAACACCTGTGTCCGCCCACCCGAACGGATCACCGACTCTGCAGGTATTACCACAGCATTGTTTTGGGCGTCCGACTGGATACTCACTTCTGCAAACATATCGGGTCGTAACAACAACTCACTGTTGTCGAAAACAAGCCGCACCTTGGTAGTCCGTGTTGTCGGCTCGGCGTAAGGGTAGATATAGTCCAGCGAGCCCGTGAAGGTTTTCCCGGGCACTGAGGCTAGCGTCATCTCAACCTCATCACCCACCTTGACCCAGGGCAACTCATATTCGTATACATCGGCGTATACCCAAACCTGACTTAGGTCTACCATCATGTAGAGTTCAGTTTTCGGTGTCACATACTGCCCATGACGCGAGCCAATGCGTATTACCGTTCCCGCCACTGGAGAGTGGATATGAAGGCTCTTCTTTATCTCTCGACTCTGCTCCAACTCTTGAACTTGATGTTCAGGCACATCCAACAACTGTAGCCGCTCACGGGAACTTTTGACCAAATCCCGTGCTCCCTGTTTAATCTCGTCAAATGGACTCTTCTCCAGTGCTGTTAGATTATTCAGTGCCAACAAATATTCTTGCTGCGCGGAAACAAGCTTCGGGGAATAAATGCTTAGCAAAATGTCATCGTCAGCAACATTTTGCCCTGTCTTATCTACCCGTATTTCCTCTATCCATCCTTCGACTTTAGGGTGTAGACGAGCCATACGCTCCTCATTAAAGTCTACCCTGCCCACAGCTCGGATAGTGCGACTAATGGCTGTCTGCTGCGCTATCGCGGTACGTACTCCAATGTTCTGTACAATCACGGGATCGATTTTGACAGTACCCACGACCTCATTGGACTCTTCATCGGCATAAACAGGCACATAATCCATACCCATCGAATCTTTTGCTGGCACAGGGGAAGTCACTGAAGGATTCATCGGGTTTCTATAGAAGAGTATCTCCCGCTCCGAGGGCTTATTATCTTCTTCGGCATAGACCGGTATATAGTCCATGCCCATTGAATCCTTCGCTGGCACAGGGGAAGTAACGCTTGGATTCATTGGGTTTCGATAAAATATCGGCTCTTTTTCATCAGTCGCTGCAGTAGTGGCAACACTCCTACCAGATAACCAATATCCAGCTCCTAGTCCTATACCTAGCATGAACACGGCTATAACTAGTGTCGATTTATTCATAAACAGATTCCTCGCCGACAGCGGCCTCCAGGCGTGCTAATGCTTGTTTTGCATCACTCAACGCCTTCCAATATTGCAATTCATAATTAAAGAGAGTCATTTGGCTGCGCACTAAGTTAAGAAAATCAACTTCACTGACCTGGTATCCTGCCAACATGGATTGAACGGTTTGCTGTGCTTGTGGAACGATGCCGCTGCCATACAATGAAAACTGTTGTTTAGCCTCTTGATAATCCGTAACAGCAGAGGATATTGCAGCCATTACTAAGCCTTTCTCATCCAGTAAGGCGTAGCGATTCATTTGTAGCTCACTGCTTCTTTGCGAAACAGCTTTGGACTGTTTCCTGCCAGAATAAAGCGGAACCTTCACACCCACCATGACGGAGAAGAAATCTGAACGCGAACCACCCATAGGCGGAGGGTTGTCTCCGGTTCTATCACCGTAAGTAACCCCCAATTTAAAATCGGGGTAGTAGTCACGCTTAGCCAGATCCAGGCGTGACTGGGCGGCCTCGATTTTAGTTTCCATTTTTTTGAGTAGCGGACGCGAAGATTCTGCTTGCAGATAGAGCGCGTTCTCATCGGCCAAAGCCGGCATTAACTTGGAAACCTGATCAGGTAAGACAATGACATCATTCGCCGGTCTATCCATCAGGATATTGAGTTTAATCGCCTGGTTGCGACGTATCGCTTTCAATTGAATTTCTTGATCCATCAATCTGGAAAGCTCTAACTGGGCGAGCAGCACATCCTGCTGCAATCCCTTTCCTGTTTCATACTTAGTTTGTGCAACCGTAATAAATTGCTGAAGTAAGGCCTGGTTGCTTTTTACTGTATCCAAAGCACGATCTAGATAATAAAGTTGCCACCATTTACTCTTCACATTCTTCACGAGCAGTAAACGCACCTCATCGACTGAGTGCCCAGCTGCCTTTGCGTCATATTCAGCAGCTTCTTCTTTTAGCCCCAGCTTTCCCGGAAAAGGAATAACCTGAATGACACCTACCTGAAGCTGAGTCATGGGCTCCTGATCTCTGTCGAAGCTGTCGGTGGGGAAATTCATGGCATTCAAGCTGACCATAGGGTCTGGCAGGGCTCCAACTTGGGACGGCACCTCTAATAAGGCTTTATAGCGTTCTTGCACTTCGGCCAAATTTGGATTGTCACTGACAGCCACTTCAACAGCCGAATGTTCATTTAACACCGAGGAATTAACTTCACTGGCATACACGTTATTATTAACAATAAGGAGCTGCGTTAAAAATAATGAAAATGCGTATGTGCGCGAAAAAACTGTTCCCCTAAATTTTAGCTTTTTTAGCATAGTTATAACCTCCGTTCTCTTTAACTATCAGCACACCGCGGTACATTTGCATTTGGCAGGTGAACGGGTATTCCCCTGATGCTAGAGGCGGCAGGCTGATGTCTTTGGATTTGTTTAAAGGCAGCTCTTCGCTGATATCGAAATCTGCAAAAACCACGGTTGCCGCACAAGGCGATGCGTCTTTGCGGAGGAAGCGTAACGTCGTATCTTGGCCCGCCACCAATCGAATTCTTGAAGGCTCATACGTGCCGTTATCCACCACGATGGTCACGGTGTTTTTATCTGCTGAAACAGCCTGGGGCTTATAAAGCCAGAACCACCAGACAATTAGTGCAATCAGTAGTATACCCAGCAGGTTAATGATCATCATGTCGGTCTCTCCTTAATGGCTCTGCGCATTAAAAAAGCGCAAACGATTCGCATTGCTCACCACTGTCAGTGATGAAAACGCCATTGCCGCACCTGCAATAACTGGGCTCAGCAGTAATCCCAGGAACGGATACAGCACACCAGCCGCGACCGGCACCCCAGCTACGTTATAGATAAAGGCCCCAAAAAGGTTTTGTTTGATATTACTTAACGTCGCCTTGCTGACAGCAATGGCATCAGCCAAGCCATGCAGGGAACCCCGCATCAAGGTAATATCCGCGCTTTCAATGGCGACATCTGTACCCGTGCCAATGGCAAACCCGACGTTAGCCAAGGCCAGTGCTGGGGCATCGTTAATACCGTCGCCAGTCATGCCCACAATCTCACCCTGAGCCTGCAGTTCAGCGACCTTGTCGGATTTTTGATCGGGTAGCACTTCGGCAAAATACTCGGTAATACCGACTTTTTCCGCGACTGCTTTTGCTGTGTCTCGGTTGTCACCTGTCAGCATGACGATGCGCACACCGTTACTTTGCAGACGCTTTATCGCCTCAATGGAGTCATCTTTAATGGGATCGGCAACCGCAATAATTGCAGCGAGTTTTCCGTCAACGGCAAAGTACATGGGCGTTTGCGCCTGAGCCGCCATAGCTTGTGCCTTTTCGATGTATGCATCGATATCGACACGGCTGTCACGCATCAATCGTTCATTGCCAAACAACAGAGTGCGACCACGAACCACGCCTTCCACCCCGTAACCAGCAACGGCGCGGAAATCACCTACAGCATCCAGAGTCAGACCTCGCTCTTTGGCTGACTCGATAATGGACAAGGCCAGCGGATGTTCAGAACTTGCTTCTAGGCTAGCGGCCAGTTGCAACACCTCATCTTCATCGCGTGCATGCGCCAGCTCGATGTGCGTTACCTTCGGCTCACCTAAGGTAATCGTGCCGGTTTTATCCAAAATCATGGCCGTGACTTTCGATGCTGTTTGCAGCGCCTCGCCATTACGGATCAGAACACCAGCCTCAGCGGCCTTACCTACTCCAACCATCACTGACATCGGAGTGGCCAGACCGAGCGCACAGGGACAAGCAACAATAAGTACAGTTGTGGCCGAAACAATCGCAAAGGCTACTCGGGGATCAGGGCCAATATTCAGCCAGACCAATGCGCTGATCACTGCAATAATCATTACTACGGGGACAAAGTAGGCAGAGATAACATCGGCTAAACGGCCAATAGGTGGCTTTGAATTTTGTGCCCGTTTCACCATGTCTATGATCTGCGCCAGCGCAGTATCTTTGCCCACCCGCGTGGCTTTAAAGAGTATAGAACCACTCTTATTGATCGTACCGGCAACCACTTCATCTCCTGCCGCCTTTTCTACGGGCATGGGTTCACCGGTCAGCATGGATTCATCCACTGCGGTCAGGCCTTCCATAACAATGCCATCAACCGATATTTTCTCGCCCGGACGAACCCTCACCCGATCACCGAGTTGTACCTGCTCTATGGCGATATCCACCTCTTTGCCATTTCGCACTACTCTGGCCGTTTTTGGCTGCAAGCCAATCAGGCGCTTAATCGCTTCTGATGTCCTGCCACGCGCTTTGATTTCCAGTGCCAAGCCAAGGTTAATCAAGCCAATAATCATGGCTGTGGCTTCAAAATAGACATGCCTTGCCATTTCAGGCACCAAAGAGGGGAAGAACACGACAAACATGGAGTAAATCCAAGCAGTACCCGTACCCAAAGCGATCAAGGTATCCATATTGGCACTGTGATTGGCAAGCGACTTCCAGGCACCGATATAGAAATGCTTACCGGCGAAAAACATCACACCAAACGTTAACAAGCCAATAGCCAGCCACACTGCTCGCTCCATCGTTGTGGTAACGGTCATCTCGCCTACAAAAAGGCCATAGATCATCAGTGGCACGCCAAGCGATAGCGCAATCCACATCTCCCGCATCAAGCGTCTGTAATAGGCCTCGTCCGCTTGTTCCTTTTCATCGAGCACACTCTGGTCCGAGCTGTCTGTAATACCTTCCGCGTCATAACCTACAGCCGCAATTGCATTGGTCAGCGCTTCGACAGGGGCATCTCCAGTAACTGACACCGTACTTTGCGCCAGATTCATCACCGCCTCTTTTACTCCATCAACCCCTTGAAGCGCGCTTTCAATCTTGCTTACGCAACTTGCACATGAGGCACCGTGTATGCGGAGATATCTGATATCCCGCGAGACGGTCGCCTGGTTTTTATCTAACACTTCACTCTTGCTCGATTGCATCTTTCTCGTCCGCTGAAGAGATAGCATGATCGCCAGCACTGTTGACGCTATCCCAGGTTTCAATAAGGTGACAAATACTCTCTCCTGAAGGAGTGCGATCAGGTAAATCACGCCAGCCACTGGAAGCCGACTCCATGCGGACCATCAGATTTTGTGCATCCCGCATATCCTCTCGAATCCCCTCCAATCGCTGATCGATCAGTTTTCGGACTAACGGGCAAGGGGTGTCACCGGACGTTGCCATATCCAAAATTTCTCGGATATCTTTCAAGTTAAAACCCAGCCTTTTGGCCGACAAAAGAAAGCGTAAGCGTCGCTCTTGCTGTACTCCGTAGCGTCGATAGCCGTTGTTCGCATCCCTTTCCGGGGAGAGCAAACCCAGCTTTGTGTAGTGCCGAATAGTGTCAGCACTTACATTAAATCGTCTGGCGATTTCAGTTACCGTTTTCATAACACCCCCAATCCTGACGTGTATTCGCAACCAAATATTGGTTCCGCAAATACTTTCCAGTCACTGGCGGAGCACTAAAGCGGGCGCACTCAGCCAAGGAATTGATCCTACAGCCTAGGTGTAAGACCTAGGTCAATAGATCAACGTTTAGGAAATCCGATATAGCAGGCGCAGTAACGCCTATCGGACATTAGGCGTGTTTGGGAGGGTGAAAAATACGAGAAGGGAGCGCGTAGGCACGCGCCCCAGAGGACTCAGCCACAAGCGAACTGTTGAACAGGTGAATAGTAACTGATGATTTTTGGAATGCTGTTGCCCCACTCATCACGCAGGAAGAGGCACATATTGCATTCATGCAGTCCATATCGCAATTGTCGCAGGACTCAGAGGAAGCAGAGTTGGTAGTCTTTTCATGGCAAGGAGCTTTCGATTGCTCTTTTGTATCTTTATCATCATGATGCCCGATGGAATGAGCCATGACACCAGAATCCACCATTCCAGCCGAACGGGAACTATCATCCATCATTGGTGCAGGCATAGCAGCCATCAGAGGCTGAACGATCAACCCCCAAATCACTAATCCTATACCAATCAAACGAATCATAGACACACTGTTACCCCCGCACTCTTAGCGTATTACTGTTGCTAGCATCGGTAATTGACCTAAATCAAATATTACACACATATATGGCCTACATAAGACAATAGCCCAAAAAATCTCGGACTCCCAAATGTCGGAACCACCCCTGTTACTAACACAGACTTAACTGCTATCTCCAGCCAGTGCGTTTATGAGCGATAACTCCATTTTTTATATAAACACCTGCCTTTTATACTTCACTTCTTTTACTGTAAGCACTTGAAAACTCTTCCTAGCACTTATTTATAAAAATTTTTCTTATCTAAATTCTTCACATAGTCGTTACCGTTTTCAAAATGACCCACAGCAAATACACACAGCATGACAATAGTAGTTACCCAACATTACTTTTACTTTCGTCAATGATGAGGCGAAGTATTAGATTCATCTCGTGCTGTGAGAATTTGATATTGCTCCGCATTTAATTCCGGTAGTCTGCGCAGGAATGAAACCATCGCCCAAATTCGCTCATCGTCATGTGTTGCACCCCATGCGGGCATCCCTGAAGCTTTAATACCGTGTTTTATAATCCAGAACTGGCGTCGAGCGGTTTTCTCAGAATCGGCATGATCGTGCCCATGCGCTATTGAAGCCTTGCTTAGATTCGGTGGCTGCGGATACAAACCAATACTCATATCGCTTTGCTCCTTTCCAGGCTTCAGGTGGCATGAAGCACACATATCATTGTAGTCAGCACCACCAGAGAGTAGGAGTTCGGGATCATCCAGTGGAGGAACACTAATATTTCCTGAGGCCTTCTTGATTGATTGCTCACGCAGAGTTTCCAACAGCCAGTAAGTAAGCTTGTTGTGGGGAACATCAGCTCCCATAGGGTAGGCCCCTGAGTACAGATAGACTGCACCTCCCAGCAGAACAACGGCCCCTATAAGCGCAAGGGATTTAAGTGTATTCATTTTATGCTCCTAGAGGCATCAATGGTCATTCAAAAAAACCAGGAGCGGCAAGCAGCTGTGCCTACCGCCCTACCAGTTAAGTTAATGGTTATGCCTATCCTTATGTTGATTCACCTGGTTAGACTCGACTTTATCGCCGACCTTATGCCCGGAATGCCCTGCATAATTTTCATCGCCATCCATTGCACTCTTACATTTTTTCATCATCGCCAGCATAACTGGGTCATTCTCATCCATCTTTGAGTGATCGATATTTTTTATTGCCTCGCATTTCGGTTTTTCCATCTTTTCTTTATGCAGAGACGGATCGTGAGCATGGACAAATCCGACGGCAAAAAAGCTGGCTAATAAAACATAAATTGCAATCTTTGTTTTCTTCAT
Organism: Spongiibacter sp. UBA1325; assembly: GCF_002306875.1. Lineage (NCBI taxonomy): Bacteria > Pseudomonadati > Pseudomonadota > Gammaproteobacteria > Cellvibrionales > Spongiibacteraceae > Spongiibacter > Spongiibacter sp. UBA1325. The sequence continues at coordinate 519,075 of NZ_DBTD01000009.1, read as the reverse complement.
AATTAAATTCTCATATCAATATAAAAGTTCTGCTTTAGTATCTGTTAATGTCTGCTAAAACCACGTGCGGATACCAATCACCCATTGGATGTCGTTAGTACCCTCTCCGTCTTCACGGGCAAAATTAGCCGTATTACCAAAACTTTTACTCCAGCTAACACCAATATATGGGGCGAACTCTCGTCTGATTTCGTAGCGCAATCTTAATCCAGTCTCGATATCAGATAGACCTGAGCCTATACCTAGCTCCTCATCGTTTTTGCCATATAAATTCACTTCAATCTCCGGCGTCAAAATCAGCCTCTGGGTAAACAGCAGTTCATATGCAGCCTCCACTCGCAACGCTGTTCGGCCGCTTTCGCCGATAAACAATGCTGTATCTACTTCAAAAAAATAGGGGGCAAGGCCTTGAAGACCGATTACCGCCCAGTTCAGACCTGGTGTGGGCTGAAAGTCCCTGCGTATACCGACCTGAAAATCCCAAAAAGGCGAAACTCCCTTGCTATATAGCGCCTGCAGCTCAGCTTCTTCCGTTTTTCCATCCTCTCGCTCAATTTCAGTTTTGAGCCAAAATTTATTCAAATCTTGGCCAATCCAGCCCTGACCTTCCAGCACCAGCGGATTTTCGCTTTCTCCGCCCTGCATCTCCAATTTATCAAACTGCAACATGGTGAGAACTGGGTCATCTTTAGCCCCAGCCAAGCTGACGTTGATCATAGAGGCTGTCACCGCCAATGCCATAACGAGCTGAAAAACAATTGTCTTTATACTTTTCATCATCGCCCCCTTAACCCACACGCACTTCCCGGAACATACCGGGCATGTGATAAAGAAGATGACAGTGATAAGCCCAGCGGCCTCTCGCATCCGCTGTGACCAAATAACTGATCTTAGAACCCGGCTGTACGATAACGGTGTGCTTTCGAGGAATATATTTGGAATTACCTGTCTCCAGCTCACTCCACATTCCATGAAGGTGCACAGGGTGTGTCATCATGGTGTCATTCACCAAGGTAAACCGGACACGTTCGCCGTATTTCAATTGGATTGGGTCGGCATCAGAAAATTTGACTCCATTGATTGACCACATATAGCGACTCATATTACCAGTCAAATGCAACTCGATTTCCCTGCTAGGTTCACGGGGATCGCGGGTGGGGTAATAATTGTAAATGTCCGCATAAGTCAGTACGCGCCGCCCGTACAATCTCTGGTGATCACGCAACCCAATACCAGGATCGCTTAGACCGCCCATGGGGCTATCAGCTCGCATATCGACCTGGGGGCCGTACTCAGTACTTACATGGTTGATAGCCCTGTTGCTACCGATACCAGCTTTACCAAGCCTCGAGCCCTGACCGTGATGTACATGCTCCATTGTCTGCATGCCGTGCTGGCTGTGATCCATAGCCGACATACCAACCATTGCCTGCGACCCTTGCATGCTGTGGCCCATTTCCATGCCCATATCTCGGTGACCTAGCACGGGCGCAGGATCCATAGCAGGAACCTCCCCCTGCCACTCAGGATTGGGAGAGAGCGTGCCGCGCGCATAGCCACTACGGTCAATAGCTTGCGCAAATACCGTATAGGCTGATTCCACGCTGGGCTCAACAACCACATCGTAGGTTTCTGCAACACCAATGCGAAATTCGTCAACTGTGACTGGGGCGATATTTTGTCCGTCGGCGGCTACAACCGTCATTTTCAAACCAGGAATGCGAACATCGAAAATAGTCATGGCAGCACTATTAATAAAACGCAACCGGACTTTCTCCCCTTTTTGAAACTGCCCAAACCAGTTGCCATCAGGAGTCTGGCCATTCATCAAAAACGTATAGGTATAGCCCGTCACATCACTGATGTCAGCCTCACTCATCCGCGCCTGGTTCCACATAGCGCGCTCATTCCAGGTCCGGACTACCCCTTTTTCACGTATGTCACGCAACAGGTCACTGACTGTGCGTTCACTAAAGTTGTAGTAATCGCTGAGCTTTTTTAGTTTGGTATAAATGGCTTCAGGCTCTTCATCCGACCAATCCGATAGCATCACCACATAATCTCGATCATAGGCCACTGGGTCAGGCTCCCTCGGATCAATAACAATGGCACCATACATACCTGTTTGTTCTTGAAACCCTGAGTGACTGTGATACCAATAAGTCCCACTCTGCTTGACATCGAAGCTATATTCGAAGGTCTCTCCAGGTCTAATTCCGTCAAAACTTAAACCAGGGACTCCGTCCATCTCCGTAGGCAGGATAATTCCATGCCAGTGAATCGAACTATCGTGAGCAAGATTATTAGTGACACGCAAAGTGACACGATCTCCTTCCCGCCAACGCAAAATAGGCGCTGGTACCGAGCCATTAACTGCGGTAGCAATCCGCTCTATTCCGGTAAAGTTTACTGATTGGTAACCTATATTTAGGTCAAATTTTGTACCTGTTAAGGTTTGAGGAAAACGGATTCCGGTATGTTGCCTTGCAAAAGAAATTTGCGGCCCTAAACCCAGACCCAGCAGCGCCCCACCTGCGGCCATGCCAGTGACGAAGCGTCGGCGTGAGCTGTCGATCTCTATTGGGGAGCTCATGATTAATTGTTTATCTTTCATAGCTTACTCTCACTGTTCTTTTTACAGCCGCTGGGCCGCGATATGCTGATAGACTTCATAGCTTCCATCTTTCTTCAGCAAAAAAACGTCATAAGGATCGAAGCGATCACCTACTTCCATGCCGGGACTTCCCACCGGCATACCAGGTACGGCCAAGCCAATAGCATCTTTAGGGGGAGCAGCAAGAAAGCGCTGGATGACGGGGCTTGGGATATGCCCTTCAAACACATAGCCATCATTTGTGACAGCGGTATGGCAGGACTGATAACGTGGCGCTATACCTTTATCAGATTTTATCTTGTTCAAATTTGCTGGGTGATTCACTTCCGATTCAAAGCCGAATTCTTCGATATGTGACACCCACTTTTCGCAGCATCCACAAGTTCGACTTTTATAGACAGCCAACGAGCTCGCTTCATCAGAAACTGAACTCGACACAGCGGATAAACTTGCCTTATCAGAATAGGCAACAACACTCGGCAGTAGCAACGTAGCCGCGACTACCCTGCCAATACTTCTAACGACATATCTCATGCTAAATCCCACATAGCGCATGGTCTTTTCAGACTTTCTATTTGGGAGTTCTGAGGTTTTTTTATCGATAACCGACAAAGACTCCCGCTAACAGCAGTTGAGTAAAAACGCCCAATTTCAGGCGCACTTACCCTGTATTAGCGGGCAATAGGTGGGCGAAGGAGAGAAACAGCTAACTGAGAAGTCACAGACTCGTCATAATGAGCAGTTAGTGCCTTCAAGCTAGAATAAAAAGTGGTCTGGTGTACGGACAATACCACTGAGGAACACCCACCCAAGCTGCAATCACAATCCGGGCAGCAGTCAGCGGCAGCCATGCCATCCGACGAGACCACATCTGATCCCATATGCTGAGAATGGTCCTTCACGCCGGAATCCATCATCTGTCCATGGACCGGCATTGAGGCAGAAGAACTTTGGCAAGATACAGTCGTAGACGCGATCACCTGGCCGATAAACATCATCAGCAGTAACGCTACGATTACATGTCTGTATTTTGCTGTTCGCATAATTTAGCTTGCTAAAAACAATCCGGTTAATTTAAGTAACGGACACTCGGAAAACGCCAACCACAGTTTACGCAATCCCTTCAAGTCCCGCAAGCGTACACTGTAATCGTTTACGAGACGTCCATCCTCAAAAACATTAGTCAAGCTTTACAAAAATATCACCTTCTAGTCATGCCCTCACTTATGCCTAGCGTTGAATATTCGCACGGGCTATCGCGATCATAACATTCAAATTCCAGCGTCGAATGGTTAATTCCAAATTGTCCTCGGAGAACATTCTTTATCTCATTTTTTATTACTTCAACACCCACCCACGCCTCCCTCGCCAACACAATATGTGCATCAAATGCGGAAGCATTCTCACTTAATTGCCAAAGATGTACATTATGCAACTCGACAACTCCCTCTATATTGCTAATAACATCAACAAGCTCTTCATAACTAATTCCAGGCGGACTAGCTAGCATTAAAGTGCGCACTGGCGTGCCGATTTCGGAAAAAGCAACGTACAGGATATATGTCGCAATACAAATTGTGACAACTGGATCGACCCATTTAACATCATACAAAATAACTATTATACCAACAGCAACTACAGCAATTGAGGCAAGCGCATCCGATAAATTATGCAAAAACATGGCCCTGATATTCACACTGCCCTTTTGCATAGAGTAGGTAAGAGCCGCTGTTGCCAAATCGACGATCAACGCAACTGCCCCGACTATTACGACCGTCCAGCCAGCGACTTCCTGCGGCTCGAAAATTCGCATACCTCCTTCATAGATCAGATACAGCCCAATCACTATTAGCGTTGTGTAATTAATAAGTGCCGCAACAACTTCGATACGACCATAGCCAAATGGCATTCTCAGATTAGCCGGACGTCTAGCAATTTTTCGCGCAGCTAACGCTATAACCAAAGCAGCCATATCCGAAAAATTGTGTAATGCATCGGCAACTAACGCGAGGCTGCCTGCATAAATTCCTCCAGCAACTTGGGCAAAAGTTAATAACCCGTTAGCCCATATAGCAGCGACCACCCGCAAGTCACCATTATCTGCGTCACTCTCAACTTTAATATGCTCGCTATTTGCCACTAATACATTTCCCCTAACGTGCCTTACTTAGTCGCCTGTATTTGAGAATTCGTGGAACAGCCACCCACAAATCCTCCATCAGTAAAGACGCAATAAAAATCGATTGTTAAATATCAAATTAGAGATACTTCAACTCTCCTGAAAAGGGAGAATACGAGAATGAGTTCGCCCGTAATAAATTACGGGCGAAAGCTACCAGTCAACTACTCAGATTTATCCGCCATTTTTGTGTCGGACAAATCTTTGTCACCTCGATGCCAGAGAGAATATAAAACCGGCAATACAAACAGCGTCAACAATGTTGACGAAATGATACCGCCGATTACGACCGTAGCCAGAGGCCTCTGCACTTCTGCACCCGTACCGGTATTTAATGCCATTGGAACAAAGCCAAGACTGGCAACCAACGCTGTCATAAGAACTGGGCGCAGACGTATTATCGCCCCCTCTATCACCGCCTCAATTAAGTTACCATTCAGCCGCCACAAGTCACGGATAAAAGCAACCATCACCAGCCCATTGAGAACAGCCACACCCGATAGGGCGATAAAACCCACTCCGGCAGAAATAGACAGAGGCATATCTCTTAACCACAACATTAATATCCCACCTGTTAGTGCCAAAGGTACTCCGCTAAAAATTATTAATGCGTCTTTGAGTGAACCGAATGCCATCACTAACAGTGCAATAATAATAAGCAACGTCACAGGTACCACCAGTGCCAATCGCTGACTGGCTGACTGTAGCTGCTCAAATGTACCTCCGTAATCCAACCAATACCCCGCAGGGAGATCTACTTCTTCGCTAACTCGATTTCGTATTTCTTTGACAAAGCTGCCAAGGTCTCGATCACGCACATTTGCAGTGACCACCACTCGACGCTTTCCATTTTCCCGACTGATTTGATTTGGAGCCGGCGCCATCTCCAGGTTAGCCACTTCAGAAAGAGGCACGTACTGTCCATCCGGCAGCGGCACAGGCAAGTCACCAAGCCCTCTTATGTCACGCCGCATTTTTTCAGGCAAACGTATCACTAGCTGGAAGCGTCTATCACCTTCATAGATAAGGCCAACATTCTCACCTCCGATACTGGCAGCGACAAAGTCTTGTAGATCATCGACCGATAGTCCATAACGAGACAAGGCCATACGCCGTGGATGCACCGACAACATGGGCAAGCCTGTCACTTGTTCTACCCTCACATCAGCTGCCCCATCAACCCCCTGAACAACCTCCATGATGGCGTTTGCGGAAGAAAGTAACTTATCTAGATCATCACCAAACACCTTGATGCCTAAATCTGCACGAACGCCTGAAATCAGCTCGTTGAATCGCATCTCAATGGGCTGTGTGAATTCATATTTATTGCCAGGGAGCAGTTCGACTGACTCTTGCACTTCTAATATTAGTGTTTCTCGTGATTTTTTCGGGTCAGGCCATTGCTCCTTTGGCTTAACAATTACATATATATCCGATATGTTCGGCGGCATAGCATCAGTAGCAACTTCAGCTGTGCCCGTTCGAGCAAATACTTTGTCTACTTCTGGAAAAGATTTAATACGCCGCTCGAGATTTTCTTGCATCGATAACGCTTGCTCTAGCCCTGTGCCTGGCGCCCTTAACGCCTGTATGGCGAAATCGCCCTCGGCAAGCTGCGGTACAAATTCCGTACCCAGCGTTGTTGCTAGCCACAAGCAAATCATCAGCAATGCAGAAGCTGCTCCAATTACCAACCAACGGGCTTGTAACGCCCATTCCAACACCGGTCGATATAAAGACTTTGCTGAGCGAATAAGATAACTCTCTTTTTCGGTGACCTCTCCATTCATGAAAACGGCTACGGCCGCAGGCACAATCGTCAGAGAAAAAATCATCGCAGCCATCAATGCCATCACTACTGTCGCAGCCATTGGGTGAAACATTTTCCCTTCTACACCAGTAAGACTAAAGATCGGTATGTATACCACTGTAATAATAACCACACCGAAAAGAGCTGGCCGAATAACCTCTGTAGTCGCTTGATAGACAAGCTGAAGTCGCTCATTGACTGGCAATTTTCCACCGCTTTCTCGCTGTGATTCTGCTAGTCGCCGGATACAGTTTTCGACAATTATGACGGCGCCGTCGACGATTAAACCGAAATCTAATGCACCAAGACTCATCAAGTTCGCAGATACGCCTGTACGCACCATACCGCTGATGGTAGCCAACATGGACAGTGGAATGATGGCGGCCGTTATAAGCGCAGCTCTCAGATTACCCAAGAGAAGAAGAAGCACTACAATGACTAATAGGGCGCCTTCTAATAGGTTTTTTTCGACCGTCTTAATAGCCCGATCTACTAGCGCAGTTCGGTCATATACCATTTCGAGATTGATACCGTCTGGCAAGGAAGGACGTATCGTATTCAAGCGTTCGCCTACAGCTTTTGCGACACTTCGGGAGTTTTCACCCATTAACATCATAGCCGTGCCTAGCACTGTCTCTTGCCCATCACGAGTTGCGGCTCCTGTACGCAACTCTTTGCCTATGGCGACTTCTGCCACGTCTGCGACACGCACAGGCACACCACCCCTATTAGCGATGACGACCTGCTCGATGTCAGTTATCGTTTGCAATAAACCAGGGGATCGAACAAGGAGCTGCTTACCGTTGTTTTCGATGTAGCCAGCCCCCCGACTATCATTGTTAGCGCGTAAAGCATCACTGAGTTCTGAAAGACTAATACTATGTTCGAGTAATTGCGCTGGGTCCGGCGTAACATGGTACTGCTTATCATATCCACCGATGGTATTTACCTCTATTACTCCAGGAACTTGCGCAAGCTGCGGCTTAATAATCCAATCCTGCACTTCACGTAAGGCTGTCGCATCCCACGGCTTTCCGTTTTCCTGAATAGCTCCCGCTTGGGCAGAAACGGTGTACATGTATATTTCGCCAAGTCCCGTGGATACGGGCCCCATTTTCGGCTCAAGCCCATCCGGCAACACTCCCTTGATAGCCCCAAGCCTTGCATTGATCAAATTGCGCGCAAAATATATGTCAGTACCTTCTTCAAATACCACCGTAATTTGTGAAAGGCCATATCGCGACAATGACCGTGTATAGGACAGCTTAGGCAGACCATACAAAGCCGTTTCAACAGGAAAGGTCACTCGCTGCTCAACCTCCAAAGGAGAGTAACCTTCTGCCTCCGTATTAATTTGCACTTGGACATTAGTGATGTCTGGTACAGCATCTATCGGCAATCGCTGGAAACTCCACACCCCCATGCCAATGACAACCATAATCATCGATAAAATTAAAAAACGTCGCTCTACAGAAAGGCGGACGATTGCATCAATCATGATAGCCTCCTCTTAGTGAGCGTGTGATGCGCCAGACTTTTCAAGATCAGCTTTAATCAAGTAGCTGCTCTCAACCACATAGCGCTCCCCTTTCTTTAGGCCAGCTAATACTTCCGTAACCCTGTCATCGCTACGACCTAACTCCAGCCGACGGGCTTCGTACTCCTCGCCCTCTCTCACAAAGACAACTGGTTGCTCTTCAAATACCTGCAAGCCACGATTATCAATCGCTATTGATACTTCATCAGCGTCTACAACAACCTTTGCGGCCACCAACTGTCCCGGCACAAGCATGCCACGCCGATTATCAACAACAACACGAGCGATAGTATATGGAGCGCCTTCCAGACTTGGCAGCAGGCTCATAATTTTTCCTTGATAGTCTTTGTCGTCAATATTCACCTGCACCATTTGTCCGATATCAACAAACTTGCGTTGGCTAGGAAAAATCTTCAATTCCGCCCACAATTTTTCCAGGCCAGCAATCGTAAAAATCGTACTTGAACTAGCAATCTCTCCAACATTTATGTTGCGTTGAACAATCGTTCCAGAGATCGGTGCTCGCAGAATGTATGGCTGCAAGCTATCGTTCGACTCAATGGTCGCTAAGACTGCACCAGATTCGACTCTGTCACCAAGGCGAACCGAAATATCCGTTACTCGACCACTAAAACGTGCCTTTATACGGGAAACCAACTTTGGATCAGTTTGTAAGCGACCATAACTAGTCAAGGTCCGAACCAATGCTCCAGGACCTGCTTTTCGTGTTTTGATGCCAGTTAACTTAGCTATGTCGTCAGGTATTTCCACTCTTCCCTCTGGCTCACTTTCATGGTCATCATGTCCAGCCTCACTCATACTGTTAACACTTTCCTCACTCTCTGCTTCATGGATATGCTTCTCCTCGCCCGCCATTTCTCCGGCCTGAAGAGATAAACTGGTAAAACAGAAAATACCGACCACAATTAAAGTTTGTTTTAATTTATTCATGACAATTATTCCTAATCTTTCAGTAGTCATCATCGACAGAGGCGAGTGACTGTCCTGTTAGCTGTTCAATCAACGCTTGGTTCATGAACGCTGTTGCGGCTGCATCCACTAGCTGACGCTGAGCGGTAAGTAATTGTTCTTGTGCGAGCCGCCACTCCATATACCCATAACGACCTTTCTCATAGGCCTTGCGAGTCAGGACTTGCGCTTTGCGAAGGTTGGGCAGTACTTTTGACTGAAGAGCATCGACGGTAATTATGCTTTGACGATGAGAACGAAAAGCTCGATAAAGTCGCGCACGGAGTGACAACATTGCGTCTTCACGGCGATATCCAACCTCATCTCTAGCGGCCATTGCGGCTTGTACATCTCCGCGATTCCGGCGGCCAGAAAATAAAGGTATAGACGCTCCCAGTACTAACGCAGAATCACCACTTTCTTCCAAGTATCGAGCGCCAACTTGCCAACGAATATCGCTTCGCGACAGGCTTCTTGCCATATTGAGCTCCGCTTCTCGCAAACGCTCTTCGCTGGCAAATACACGTATTTCTGGACTGCTACTAGCTCGCTGAAACAGTCCGTCGAAATTATCGGTGACATCAAATGCGTACAGGTCGCCCTCTAAACGATTGAAATCAGGCTGCGCCCTGCCCAGCAAGGTGGCTAATTCCATCAAACTGCTATCAAAAGCCGCCTGCAATTTCCCTGAATCCAAAAGCGCCTGATCCAATTGAGACTGTGCGCGAAGTGCCTCCGCTTCCGGAGCAGCGCCTATTTCGACCCTTTTTTTAACAAGTGTCAGACTCGACTCGGCAAGCCTCAAAGCTTCTCTTCCTATCTCCCTCTTCTCCTGTAACGACAAAGCTAGAATAAAAGCTCTAGTTACATCTCCAAGCAAGGTCAAAGCTTGTGCCTTACGCTCCAATTCAACGAGCGCATAGCGCCCAGAAAGTGTTTTCACGCGCGCTTGTCGTTTCCCTCCCAATTCGATAAGAGAGGAAAGAGTCAAGGTATATTCAGAATTTTTGGTATCACTGTACTGCCCAACTCCTAGAATATTGTCTGCAGTCAAACCAAGCTCAATAGCTGGGTTTTGGTCAGCCGTTAGACGTTTCCCCTGAAGCCCCTCCAGACGAGGGGTGAAAACTTGTAAGATGGGATTTTGACGTAGGGCCTCGGCGATAGCTTCAGGCAATGTCAAGCCCCGTGCGCCCGATGCTGGCTCCGCAAAGACGGCTATCGGGCTAGCCAAAATAAAACCGAAGAAAAAAACGCTTATTTTGCGCCCACACAAAAAGCGCCACATAAATAAGTGGTGATACATCGCATAGTTCCTGTTAAATCAGAAAGAATTAATGCCCCGAAGGGCCATATTTCTTAATCAGGCTATGGGAGGGCGAATATCGCTATATATCCGGCTTGAAGGGCTACTCACAATGAAATGTGTAGAAACTTTCTCTGGTGCGACGGGAAGGCGCACAAGAACATCCATAACTACCAGCAGGTGCGAACCATGACAATGATTGCCATCGCAGTTATCCGGCACTCCTATGGGATTGCTATCTAACTGCTCATCTGTAGAGAAGTCGGCATCAACCGAATCGCCGATGGAGGTGGGGGCGTGAACGCTATTGTGATGAATGTCCCCTAAATGGGACGGCAATACATCGGATGCAATAGATAGCGTTTGAACTATCATCAACATCGCAAACAATATTATTGTCCCAACTCTAGACATTACCTAGAAAACCTTGCGCCACGAGCGACGTAACCTAACATCCCAATTAAATGGCTGTCAATACTGACTTCGAAACCATACTCACTTTCTGGAGTAGCGCCTTCCTAACTCTGTATTCACCACCCTAAAAATCATCTTGCGCAGTATTTCTACTTTCGCTTATACAATGCGAATTCACGCCCTAGTAATAGAAAGCACTACACTTTTTTATTCAGGTAATGTGTATGACAGTGATCGAGACCTAAAACCGCTCAGGTCGTATGACTTCGACGTCGGAGATCACGACGATCTCCGCATAGTCGTCAAAGAACTCCGCGCAGCCCTCGACAATCCTCTCGGCGACCTCATCGTCGGCGATCACGTTGAGCTGGATGTTTTTCAGCACTAAACTCAGGTCGTCGGGCTCGCCCTGTCGACCGTTGAAGTCGGCCCCTGAAACATAGTGATGAACGGTGTAACCCGTCGCCCCGGCTTCTTTTATCAACTCCAGTAGCCGATCTAACAACAGCGCTTCGGCGACAATTTCGATGCGCTTTTTCCGGTGTCTCTGCAGCATGTTAATTCACTCCTTGCAGTAACATCGCCAGTTGAAAATACAGTGGAATACCCGCGATAACATTGAAGGGAAAAGTGACCGCCAGGGAGGTGATGATATACAACGACGCCTTGGCTTGAGGCAGTGCCAGGCGCATCGCGGCGGGCACAACGATGTATGATGCGCTGGCGCACAGCACTGCCAGCAATGTGGTCTCACCCAGCCCTAAGCCCAGCAAGGCACTAACGGCCAAGCCGAGCGCAGCGCCAACTAGCGGCATGTAGAGACCAAAGGCGACCAGCGCAACACCCACTCGGCGAAATTCCCCAAGGCGGCGACCCACTAATAAGCCCATGTCGAGCAAGAATAAGCAGAGCAAACCGTAGAAAGGCGCTTTAACGAAGGCGTCTACCTGCGCTAACCCGGGCTTACCGACCAGGTAACCAATCGCCAAACTCCCTAGCAACAGCACGACACTGCCGTTGAGCAAGCTGTCTTTTAAGCGCAGTTTTGGACGGTTATTCTGCTTGCCCTGTTGACGCAAATACGGCGCCGCCAGAATCAGACCCGACAGAATGGCAGGGGTTTCCATTAGCGCCAGCATCGCCACCATATACCCTTCGTAGTCAATGCCTTGCTGGGTTAGGAAGCCCACCGCCGCCATAAAGGTCACAACGCTAATCGAGCCGTAATGTGCGGCAATCGCCGCCGCATCAATCGGCTGCACGCGGGTGGCAAATTTCAGCAAGGCGAACGCAATAAAGGGGATGAGAAAACTCAGTGCAATGCCGGCAAGTAGCAGCGCGATAAGCGCGGGCGTGATCGCGTTTTCGCTTAACTCGACGCCGCCTTTGAAGCCGATAGCCAGCAGTAAATATATGGACAGTGCTTTGCCCATACCCTCGGGAAGCTCGAGGTCGGCCTTGGCACTTGCGGCGAGCACCCCCAGCACAAAGAACAAGATCGCAGGGCTGGTTAAGTTGGCAATCGCCGTGGCAAGTAGCGACTCCATCACCCCTCCCTAGCTGGCGGCAGGGCCAGTGGCACGAGTTGAGGTTCATTGTGCAAACGCTGCCAAGCGCCATCTACAGCGAGCAAAATGTCATCGCACACTGCCTGAAAAACCCACTGCCGCCGACGCCTGAGCTGCACGACCAGCAAGCAGCACAGGCCACCTTTGCTGGCGACCCGGCTGAGCAAAACATGTATCGCCATCACTTTGCGAGAGGATCGCCGGCGCAGAGCACTGAATTTAGACTCAATCCTAGCGATGAGATTCGGGCTTAATACCACTTCCTTTGTTTGAATTTCTAAGCGCATAACATTCCCTCCTAGCAGGTGGAGGTGCTAGCTTAGCGAGGGACCAAATAACGAAAAAGTCGATTTTTAATGACCAATAATCAACTTTTTGTTGATAATAGTTGCCATGCAGAATATCAACTTTAAGCATCTTTATTACTTTTGGGTGGTCGCCCGCGAAGGCTCGATTAGTCGCGCCAGCGAAGCGTTAAACATTACGCCGCAAACCATCAGCGCCCAGCTCACCACGCTGGAGTCACGTTGGGAGGTGCCGCTATTCACCCGCGAGGGGAGAAGCTTGCGCCTGACCGAAGCCGGTAAATTTGTGCAGAGCTATGCCGATGCGATCTTCTCGCTGGGTGCCGAGTTAGACATCGCCCTGCAGCAACAGCAGCTGGATCAGGCCGAAAAACTCACGGTTGGCGCGGTGGATGTTCTGCCAAAACTGATTACTCACTTGGTGCTAAAACCATTTATCGGCCAAGCATCCAGCCCCAGTCTGGTGTGCAAAGAAGGCAAGTTTGACGAGCTACTGCCCCAACTGGCGATGCATAAATTAGATGTGCTACTCAGTGATCGGCCGGTTCCTCCTGCGCCGAACCTCCGGCTATACAATCACCGCTTGGGCGAGTGTGGCGTTAGCATTCTGGCGGCGCCGTCGCTGATCGACGACGCGGCGGGCGAGTTCCCCAATAATCTGAATCATCAACCGTTTCTGCTGCCAACCACGAACAACACCCTTCGCAGTGCACTAGAGCAATGGTTTGCCGAGCAGGGCATCGCGCCCCACATTGTGGCCGAGTTTGACGACAGCGCGCTGGTAAAAGCCTTCGGCCACGCCGGCGCCGGTTTTTTTGCCTGCCCAAGCGCCATTGAAGAGCAGGTGTGTAAACAATACTCCGTCGCCCTGGCCGGGCGCATAGACGGTATTCGCGAGCAGTTTTACGCTATTTCCACCGAGAAAAAGTTGAAGAAAGCGGCGGTCATCGCGCTGACTGAAAACGCTCGCGACCAATTATTCAAATAGTCTGCAAACCGTGCGAACATACCCACAATAACCAGCCGTCACCGATAACCACATCACAGGACACCGCCACAATGCAGCAAAGCCAGGGCACCCTTTTTACCGTATCCGCCCCCTCGGGCGCCGGCAAAACCAGCCTGGTTGCAAGACTGCTCGACGAAATGGACGACGTGCAAGTTTCGATCTCTCACACCACCCGCGATATGCGCCCCGGTGAGGTGGACGGCGTCAATTACCACTTTGTCAGCCACGACACCTTTGAGTCGATGCTGCGCAGTGCCGCCTTTCTGGAGCACGCCCAGGTTTTTGACAACCACTACGGCACCTCCCAAAAGTGGGTAGAGGACACCTTAGACAGCGGTCGCGACGTTATTCTCGAGATCGACTGGCAAGGCGCTCAGCAGGTGCGCAAATTACTGCCGGAAACGGTATCCATCTTTATTTTACCCCCCTCCCAAGACGCTCTGCGCGAACGCCTGACCGGACGAGGCCAGGATGAAGAGTCGGTGATTAGCCGCCGCATGGCCGCCGCCGTCGAAGAAATGTCGCACTTTGTTGAAGGCGACTACGTTGTGATCAACGACGATTTTGAAACCGCCCTGCAAGAGCTAAAGGCCATTCTGCTGAGCCACCGCCTGCGCCTGAACCGCCAGCAGCAGCGTCACCGTGACTTACTCACGGCACTGCTGACATAGCGCAGCGAAGTTTGATAGACTGTGGATAACTGGCGGTGGTGCCTGTTACCACTGCGATTCAGCACATTCAGGAACATTTTCATGGCCCGTATTACTGTAGAAGACTGCCTGTCGGCAGTAGACAATCGTTTTGAGTTGGTAATGGTTTCCAGCAAGCGCGCCCGTGCGCTTGCCACCGGCGGCAAAGACCCGCTGGTTGCCGAAGAAGGCGACAAGCCAACAGTACTGGCGCTGCGTGAAATTGCCGAAGGCAAAATTACCCGCGAAGAAATCATGGCCGCCGACGCGGTAGCGGAAGAGCCCGAGCTGGACCTGGGTGTTGAGCTGGGCGCTCAGCCTCTGTAAAAACCTTGGCCCGGGGTGTCGATGCACCAATACAGCTTTTTCAATTACCAACACGGTAAGCCTGAACCGGCGCAATCCATCGACGCCCTCGCCGAAACCCTGAGTAATTACCTCTCTGCCTCACAGGTGGATCAGGTTCGGCGCGCCTATTACTACGCCGAACAAGCCCACGAAGGTCAGAATCGCCGCAGCGGCGAACCCTATGTTACCCACCCTTTAGCCGTCGCCGGCATCTTGTCGGAAATGCGCCTAGATGCGCAGAGCCTCATGGCGGCAATGCTGCACGACGTGATCGAAGACACCGCCGTTAGCAAGCAAGACCTCAGCGAGCAATTCG
This sequence comes from Spongiibacter sp. UBA1325, assembly GCF_002306875.1. Lineage (NCBI taxonomy): Bacteria > Pseudomonadati > Pseudomonadota > Gammaproteobacteria > Cellvibrionales > Spongiibacteraceae > Spongiibacter > Spongiibacter sp. UBA1325. Next base: position 504,011 of record NZ_DBTD01000009.1, on the reverse strand, counting down.
GCGATGCGGTTGCCGAGCTGGTCGACGGCGTGTCCAAGCTGACCCGGATCGAATTCCAGTCCAAAGCCGAACAGCAGGCTGAAAACTTTCAGAAAATGGCCCTGGCGATGGCCAAGGACATTCGCGTTATCCTCGTCAAACTGGCCGACCGCTTACACAATATGCGCACCCTGGGTGTGATGCCGCCGCCGAAGCGCCGCCGCATCGCCCGGGAAACACTGGAAATTTATGCCCCCATTGCCCAGCGCCTGGGCATGCACAATATCCGCGTGGAATTTGAAGACCTAGGTTTTCAGGCCATGCACCCCATGCGCGCGCAGCGCATCAGCAAGGCCATTCGCACACGCTTTGGCGACCGCAGCAAAACCATCGCCAATATTCAGGAGGGCCTGGAAAACTGCCTGCTGGAAGAGGGGCACAAAGCCCACGTTGTCGGCCGCGAAAAACACTTGTTCAGCATTTACAGCAAAATGCGCAACAAGCGGAAGTCGCTGAAAGAGATCATGGACCTGTATGCCTTTCGCATCGTCGTCGACTCTGTCGACAGCTGCTACCGCGTACTCGGCTGCGTCCATGGCCTCTACAAACCTGTGCCAGGGCAATTTAAAGACTACATTGCCATTCCCAAAGCCAACGGTTATCAATCCCTGCACACCGTACTCTTCGGCATGCAGGGCGTGCCCATTGAAATCCAGATCCGCACGCAGGAAATGGAGGAAATGGCCAATAACGGGATTGCTGCCCACTGGCTGTATAAATCCAATGAGCAAGATGCCCGCGGCAATTCCAGCCATGCGCGCGCTCGCCAGTGGGTACAAGGCTTGCTGGAAATGCAGCAACGCGCTGGCGACTCGCTGGAATTTATCGAGAACGTGAAGATCGACCTCTTCCCGGACGAGGTCTATGTATTCACCCCGCGCGGCGACATTATGGAATTGCCGGCTGGTGCGACCGCGGTCGATTTCGCCTACGCGGTACACAGCGATGTGGGGAATTCCTGTGTTGCATGCCGAATCAACCGCCGCCTGGCACCACTGTCTGAAGCCTTGCAAAGCGGGCAGACCGTTGAGGTCATTACCACCCCCGGCGCCCAGCCCAACCCGGCGTGGCTGCACTTTGTGGTTACCGCAAAAGCGCGCAGCGGCATTCGCCACTTCCTCAAACATCAGCGCCGCACCGAGGCAGTGAGCCTCGGCCGCCGAATGCTGGAGCGCGCCTTAGGCAGCATGGATGAGCAGCTGGATAACTTCAGCGACGAGCACTTGGAACAGCTCGTCGACGCCACGCAGAGCAAATCGGCCGACAATATTTTTGAACAAATAGGCCTGGGCAACCGCGTTGCCTACCTCACCGCCCGACAGTTGCTGACCCTGCGCGACCAACTCAGCGACGACGATGACAATGCACCGCCTGCCACCAGCCAGCGGCAGACCATGGTCATTCACGGCACCGAAGGATTTTTGGTTAATTTCGCCCGCTGCTGCTACCCCATTCCCGGCGACCACATCGTTGGTATCGTCAGCGCAGAGAAAGGCGTGGTGGTGCACTGTGAGAACTGCCACAACAGCATTGACCTGAGAAACACCCCTGAGCGCGTCGTACCGCTGAGCTGGGCCGATGACATTGACCGCGACTTCTCCGTAGAGCTCAAAGTCGAGCTGAGCAAGCAGCGCGGCATTATTGCCGTGCTTGCCACCCGGGTGAATGGCGCCGAGGCCAGCATAGAAAAGATCAGTGTGGAAGACGAAAACCCGAAGATCAGCACCATCCACTTAGTGATCGGCGTGCGCTCACGTATTCACCTCGCCAGCATCATGCGCCGTATTCGCAATATTCCCGCGGTAATAAAAGTGACCCGCGAAAAACACTAGCCCCTGTTAACACTCATTAGTCGGCCACCGGCGTGGCGATAAGGATACTTCTGTGAGCACTAAAACCATCATCAGCACCGACAAGGCCCCAGCGGCCATTGGCCCCTACTCGCAAGCGGTAAAAACCGGCAACATGGTGTTTTTGTCGGGCCAGATCCCATTGATCCCCGAAACCATGGAAATGATCGAAGGCGGGATAAGCGAACAGAGCCAGCAAGTGTTTAAAAATTTGACCGCCGTTGCCGAGGCCGCTGGCGGCAGTTTGAACGATGCAGTAAAAGTGAATATCTCCCTCACCGACCTCGGCGACTTTGCTGCCGTAAACGAGGTGATGGCGTCGGTATTTGATGAGCCCTACCCCGCGCGCGCCTGCGTACAAGTTGCCGCTTTACCGCGCGGCGCGATGGTGGAGATTGAGGTTATTCTCGCCCTTTAACAGTCAAGCCGACCGCGCGTCGCTGAGCACTTGAACAAAGCCGCTGCGATAGTTGGGGTGCAGGAATTCGTAGCCGCTGTCGCGCAGGCGGCGGTTACTACAGCGCTTGCTGCCGGTTCGCGAAATGGGTGCCCCGTTTTGCCGGTAGGGGACGTCGAGTTGCTCGGCCAACCAGCGCTGCACGGTTTGGATCGCTACCGGCAGGTCGTCAACACCTAAGTAACAGCTCGCCACTGACTCACCGCCGTCAACCTTATCAATCAAGTGCGCCAGCACCCCGACGCAATCGTCGCGGTGAATACGATTGCTATAGTGCAGTGGCTCATCCGGCACACACTCACCCGCCTTCACCTTAGCGATCATTTGCAAACGCCCCGGGCCATATATACCGGCAAAACGGACAATACTGTGCGGCCAGCCCGTGTCGGCAATCTGCTGTTCTGCTCGCAAAATGCTTTGCCCGGAAAAACGACTGGGGGCCGTCGGGCTGTCTTCGTCGACCCATTCGTGGCCACTCTGGTCATACACACCACTGCTGGAAACAAATAACAGCAGCTTGGGCGGCTCGACGATAGATTCCAAAATCACCGCGAGCGCCTCTTCAAAAATTTTGCGATAGCCTTCCGGATTATAGCCATTGGGCGTGAGCGTCATTACGATGTAGTCGGCCTGCAAAGGCCCCAAAGCGCGTATGCTGCTGGGCTGCGCAAGGTCAGCTGACAAACCCTCTACACCCGTTGGCAACTTGCTACCATCACGGCGCATACCCTGCACATGCCAGCCCTTGGCCAAGTAGCGCGCCGCCAGCCCACCACCAATATCGCCACAACCAACAATCAACAGCCGCTTAGTACTCGCGTTCATGTTCCCACCTTAGTCGGTTCAAGCCCAAGCTCAGCTCAGGCATACTTGGGCACATTCGCCCTCGCAGGTCGGGGAGCATAGCAAAGGGGAACAACAATGACAGCGCTTCCAACACACGTTCGCTGCGTTAACGTCAACGACGACCACAGCCTGGTAATCGGCGAGCAGCCACTGCCTAAATGCGGCGCCGGCGAACTGTTGATTGCCGTGTCTGCTGCGGGTGTTAACCGGCCCGACTTAATGCAGCGCTATGGCCTTTACCCCCCTCCGGCTGACGCCAGTCCGATTCTCGGCTTGGAGGTTGCCGGGCGCGTCGCCGCCATCGGCGAAGGCGTAAACGGCTGGCAAATTGGCGACCGCGTGTGCGCGCTGTGCAACGGCGGTGGCTATAGCGACTACGTCGCCGCGCCCGCCGGGCAGTGCCTACCCATTCCCGCTGCCTTAAATGATGTGCAGGCAGCGGCTCTGCCCGAGACCTACTTCACCGTTTGGCACAATGTCTTTGAGCGCGGCGCCTTGCAACCCGGCGAGTCGTTTTTGGTACACGGCGGCAGCAGCGGTATCGGCACCACCGCCATCGCACTGGCTGGCGCCTTCGGCGCCAAGGTATTCACCACCGCAGGCAGCGCCGAAAAATGCGCCGCCTGCGAATCGCTTGGCGCGAGCATTGCCGTCAATTACCGGGAGCAGGATTTTGTCGAACAACTGCGCGCTGCCACCAACGGTCGCGGTGTCGATGTGATTCTGGATATGGTTGGCGGCGATTATATCCGCCGCGATATCGACCTTGCCGCCGAGGATGGCCGCATTGTTTTTATCGCCTTCCAAGGTGGCTTTGCCGCCGAGCTGAACTTCTTGCCGGTGTTAATGAAGCGGCTCACCCTCAGTGCATCCACCCTCCGCGCGCAGAGCCGAGACCAAAAAGCCGCCATTGCCAACGCCCTACGCGAACGCGTGTGGCCATTGCTGGCTCGCGGTGAGCTGCAGCCCGCCATCGACAGTGTCTACCCCCTTGAGCAGGTTGCCGACGCCCACGCGCGCATGGAGAGCAGCGAGCATATTGGCAAGCTGATACTGGATCTGCAGCGCCAATAGTAGGCAGGCCAGAGTCGTCGGTGTACACTGCAGCGCTATAGTCTAAAACTATCGAACCAGGCAATTTTGTGACGCTAACAGAATTACGCTACATCATCGCGCTCCAGGAAACCGGACATTTTGGCAAGGCCGCCGAGCGCTGCTTTGTCAGCCAACCCACCCTCAGTGTGGCTGTTAAAAAGCTTGAAGAGGAATTAGCGGTAAGCCTGTTCGAACGCAGCCGCGGCCAGGTGACCTGCACACCTATCGGCGAGCAGATTATCGAGCAATCCCGCTATGTGCTGGAACAGAGCGAGCGGATTCGCGAACTGGCCGCTCAGGGACGCGACCCTCTGGGCAGCCCCATGGCGCTTGGCGCCATTCACACCGTCGGCCCCTATCTTTACCCGCGCGCCATTCCTCGCATTCGCGAACTCGCGCCCCAAATGCCACTGTACGTTGAAGAAAATATGACGGCGATTCTTCGCGGCCGCCTGCGCAGTGGCAAGCTCGACGCCATCGTTATTGCCCTGCCCTTCAATGAACCCGAGGTGGTTACCCAAACGCTCTACGACGAGCCGTTTGTGGTGCTGCTACCGGGCGATCACCCACTGGCCGCGAAGTCCCATATTGAGCACAGCGACCTGTATCAGCAAAACGTGTTGCTGTTGGGCGAAGGCCATTGTTTTCGCGACCAAGTGCTCGCCGCTTGCCCCGGACTACAGCAGCACCTGGCCCGCAGTGACCGCCTGCTTCAGTCAGTGGTTGAGGGCAGCTCTTTGGAAACCCTCAAACACATGGTGGCCTCCAAACTTGGCATCAGCATTTTGCCTTTGTCCGCTGCCCAAGTCGGGCCCTACGGCGACGGTATGTTGTGCACTCGGCCCTTTGCCGGCACACCGCCCACGCGGGAAATTGCCCTGGCCTGGCGGGCCAGTTTCCCCCGCCACCAAGCCATCGACGTTATCAGCCAGGCGATCAAAACCGCCCACAGCGATCATCCTTCCACATGACCCAAGCCCTGCACCAACTTGATGTAAGTTCGCTCAAGGGCGTAGGTCCAAAGCTGAGAGAAAAGCTCAAAAAGCTCGGGCTGCACAGTGTGCAAGATCTGCTTTTCCACCTGCCACTGCGCTACCAGGATCGCACCCGCATCTGCCCTATCGGCGCCTTGCGACCCGGCAACGATGTGGTTATCGAAGGCGAAGTACTCGCCGCCGATATCACCTTCGGGCGACGGCGCAGCTTGGTTTGCCGGCTGCGCGACGGCACCGGCACCACAACACTGCGCTTCTTTCACTTCAACGCCGCGCAGAAACAACAACTCAGCAAAGGCGCGAGACTGCGCTGTTTTGGCGAGGCCCGGCGCGGCGCCAGCGGCCTGGAGTTTTACCATCCGGAGTACACCGTTCTGCAAGGGGAGGCAGTCGCTCCCGTCGAAGACCGGCTGACGCCCATTTACCCAAGCACCGAAGGGTTTGCTCAAACCAGCTGGCGAAAACTATGCGGCCAAGCCCTGCACTATCTCGATACTCACCCCATTACCGAATGGCTACCGCAGACGGCACTGCCAGGCCGCTGGACACTGGCTGAGGCACTGCGCTATTTGCATCATCCACCGGCAGACGCCTCGCTTGAGCTACTGCAATCTGGCCAGCATCCCAGTCAGCAGCGCCTCGCCTTTGAGGAATTGCTGGCCCATAACCTGGCGCTGCAGAAATTGCGCGTCGAGGCCCGCCGCTTTGGCGCGCCCCGACTCGACGGCCCCGATGATCTCGAGAACGCCTTTCTCGAAGGCCTGGGTTTCACCCTTACCTCAGCACAGCAGCGTGTTGCCGATGAAATCCGCCGTGACCTACGCCAGGGCGCGCCCATGCTGCGTTTGGTGCAAGGCGATGTCGGCAGTGGCAAAACCGCCGTTGCTGCACTCGCCGCGCTGCGCGCCGCCGCCAGCGGTTATCAGGTTGCCATCATGGCGCCCACCGAGATCCTCGCCGAGCAGCACTTCCACAACTTCAGCCAATGGCTGGCCCCGCTCGATTTGGAGGTTGCCTGGCTCAGCGGCAAGCAAAAAGGCAAGGCCCGAGCCGCCGCCCAACAGCGCGTTGCCGAGCACAAAGCGCACGTCGTGGTAGGCACCCACGCGCTGTTTCAAGACGAGGTAATATTCGCCAAACTCGGCCTGGTTATTGTCGACGAACAACACCGCTTCGGCGTGCACCAGCGCCTCGCTCTCAAACAAAAAGGCGAGGATCAGGTCGGCCATCCCCACCAATTAATTATGACGGCCACCCCCATTCCCAGAACCCTGGCAATGACCGCCTATGCTGACCTGGATACCTCCGTCATCGACGAATTGCCGCCGGGGCGCAGCCCGATCAACACCGTGGTGCTCGCCAATGACCGGCGCGAGCAAATTGTCGAACGGCTGCGCGCCGTCTGCCAAAGTGGCCAACAAGCCTATTGGGTATGCACCTTGATCGAAGAGTCCGACAAGTTACAGGCGCAAGCCGCCGAGGTGAGCTGGCAACAACTCAAGGACGCACTGCCGGAATTGAACGTCGGCTTGGTGCACGGGCGCATGAAAGCCGCCGAAAAGGCCGCCATGATGGCAGACTTCAAGGCCGCAAAAGTCGATTTGCTGGTCGCAACAACGGTTATTGAAGTCGGCGTTGATGTCCCCAACGCCACGCTGATGATTATCGAAAATGCCGAGCGCTTGGGGCTCGCCCAACTCCACCAACTGCGCGGGCGAGTGGGCAGAGGACATCAACAAAGCCATTGCGTACTGCTCTATCAAAGTCCGTTGTCGCGCAATGGCCGCCAGCGCTTATCTGCACTACGCGACAGCAACGACGGCTTTGTCATCGCCGAACAAGACCTGCAACTTCGCGGCCCCGGCGAAGTCCTCGGCACCCGTCAAACCGGGCTAATGAGCTTTAAAATTGCCGACCTGCAACGCGACGAAGACCTACTGGACAGCGTACGAGAACAAGCACGCCTACTCAGTGAGCACCACCCACAAAATGTTCAGCCACTCATCGACCGCTGGCTGGCCGAGCGCACACTTTACGCCAGCGTGTAAATGCCCTAAAAGAATTCGTATTCCAACAGCAGGCGAACCGCCTGATCAGCACTATCATTATCCAGGCCTGCAATCGCCGCCAGTTCCCAACGCAGCGAGCGTCCCGCCGCCAGTTTCACCACGCCATAGAGCGCAGGACCAATGCCTTGGTAATCTTCACCGAGAAACAGCTCCACCCCGGGCTCCAGCGCCGCCCGATAGCGGTAGCGTGCCTGCAGTGCCAAGCGGGTTTCCAGTTCACTGCGCAGACCTTTTTGTTTTTCGTGAATCAGCGAGGCATTGGCAATCCCCTGCCAGGATGCCCAGTCTTTCTGTGCCAGCAGCGAGACGGCCAATTCCCGCTCGTCACCCTCGCGGTCCTGCTCGTATTCCAACTGCAGACCCCAGTCGCTGTCGTACTCCCCCTGCTCGGTGAGCTGCCAGCGCGCCTCCAGTTCAACAGCTTCAATACGGTCGCTGAACTGTGTATCGGCGGCAATCACATAGGCTTCCAGTGCCACTCGCTCGCTGATCGCCGCGCCAAAACCGAGCTTTTGCACATGCAGCCCGTCTGGGGCCTGAAGACCGCCATCAGCCTGTATATAGCGGTACTCCAGCTCTTTCTCCAGGGGCTGCACATAAGGCGAATAAAGACGGTCAACGGGTAAGCCGTCCGCCCACGATGTCGTGCTGACGCTAAGCGCAAGTCCCAAAGCCAGCCGCCTTATCATGATGCGCTCCTGCTTCGCCGCCACTGCCAAAGCAATACTGACGCCATCAATAACACCGCCCCGCTGTAAGCCCACAGTTGCGCGGGCGCGGGTGTCGCCTCATATCCCAGCATGGCGTAAAGAAGCTGTCCGGCAACGCTGTCTTCAGGCAACCAATCCGAGCTGTCCCACGCCATTCCGCTAGGCAGATAATCCGCCTGTACCAGCAGGCCCGACGCCTGCAAGATCATCGCGCCCGCCACCACCGTCAGCAACAGCAAAATCATCCGGTATCCCCACTTGGGCGGCAGCAGACACAGAGCGTAATACAGCAGTGCACCCGCGCTGGCACCAATACCCAGGCCGATCAGTGAACCGCTGTACAGGCTGCTGCGCACTTCATCGTTCTGCTGAAACGCCGAAATATAGAGAAAGACTTCCTCGCCTTCGCGACTCACCGCCACGGCCACAGCGGTTACCATCAGCACACCCATCAACAAAGTATGGGATGACGATTCACGCAGCGCCAGAACGCCGATACACAGCAGCGCCAGATAGACCACCCCGTGCAGAGAGGCCAGAAACAGTTCCTGCCCAACGCCGTCGGCCAACTCGGAAATGGCGCCCATGCTGCGTGCCATGACCAGCGACGCCATCAACCCGGCAAGCACTCCCCACAACAGGCCGCGCCGACTGCCGCCTTGCATCTGTCGCAGCGCGGCCAGCACGCTGATCAACAGCGCCGCTTCCAGCACTTCGCGCAACACAATAATGACACTGGTTAATAACATGGCAGCTTCTCTTTACCGCTATTCGGCGATCATCGTGCCCTGAGCCGTTTTTGGGTTGAACTCGCCAAAAAAGGGATACACCCCCGGCGCCAGCGGGCCGATAAAAATAATCGCCCTGCGCTTACCAAGGATGACCTTTTCGCGGTTCAGCTCATAGCTCTCGAACTCTTCCGGCGTCGGGTCCTGATTGTCGACTCGCAACTTAAACTTGACGTTAGCAGGCACTTTAAGCTGCGAGGGATAAAACAGATGGTCACGAATCACCAGCTCGACCACCGGTTTGTCCGCTAGACAAGCCGCAGATAGCATCAGCAACAGCGTCCCGTTAATGACTGCCCGCAGCATCGGCCCCTCTCCTCTCACCACGCTGCCCTATAAACTGCACACACACCCGCAAGCCACCTTCCGCACGGTTTTCCAGCCGCAGCTCCGCGCCGTGTAACTGGGCAATATGTTCAACGATCGACAAACCCAAGCCGCAGCCGGACTGACCGGAATCGTGCCGATCACCGCCCACGCGATAAAAGCGCTCACGCACTCGCGCCAGTTGTGGCTCCGGAATACCCGGCCCGGAATCGTCCACACAAAGGCTGACCACGCCGTCTGCCTCGCCAATCAACACATCGATATGCGCCCCCGGCTGACTGTATTTATTGGCATTGCGCAGCAGGTTTTCCACCAGAACCCCCAGTGCAAAGCGGTCGCCTTGAATACTCCCCCGGCCACGCAGGCTGAGCTGTTGCTGGCGGGCGTCGATATCGGCAAAGCAGGTACTGCTCACTTCCCTCGCCAGCGCCGCCAGATCAATCGTTTCCCATTGCCGTGGGTAATGCTCGGGGTTGGTCCGGTGCAGCAACAGCAACTGCTCGACCAAATGCGCTAACCGCGACACATCGGCGCTCAGGCAATCCAACGACTCACTGGGTTCGCTCAGCTCGGCACGCAAGTTGTGCAGGTGAATCTGAATCGCGCTAATCGGCGTGCGCAGCTCGTGAGCGGCATCAGCCGAAAACCGCCGCTCCCGCTCAAAGGCCGCATCGAGGCGCTGCAACAACTGGTTGATGGAATCCAGCACCGGCTGCAACTCCTCTGGGGCGCGCTCCACCAACACCGGACTGAAATCATCGCTGCGCTTGCCGCGCAGCAGACTCGCCAGCCGGGTCAGACTGCTCAGCCCGCGACCGACAATCAGCCACAGCAGCAAGCCCACTATCGGCACCACCAGCAGCACCGGCGCCACCGACTCCATAATCACGTTCTCGGCAAGCTGATAACGCAGGTCAAGGCGCTCGGCGACAATCACCGTGCGCAGTGGCTCGCCACCGCGCCGCTGCAACATGCGCCAGCGGTAGCCCCCTGCATTGTATTCAGAAAACCCGTCGGGCAGTTGCAGCGCGGTCGCGGGCATCTGCACTGAGCGCCAGCGCAGCTTTCCCTCGGCATCGACCACCTGAAAGGCCTGAAGCTGCTCGTCCACCGGCGGCGAAGTGCCATCGGGCAGCGGCATTGCCAAAAAATGCCCCGCCATGTCGAACAGCTTGTCGTCCAGCAGCTGCTCGGCCTTGGTCATGCTCGCCCGATAGCCGTGCAAGGCCGCGACAAAATTGCTGAGCATCAGCACCGCCAGCAGACTGATCAGCAAGAAGCGACGCAGTGACCTCACGCACCCGGCTCCAGCACATAGCCCACACCGCGAATATTTTTGATAAGCCCGGAGCCCAGTTTTTTGCGCAGATTGTGGATATAGACGTCGATGGTATTGCTGCTGACATCGTCGTCCCAGGTGTAGAGCTTCTCTTCCAGTTGCTCACGGCTGAATACCTGGCCGGGACGATCGGCCAATGCCCGCAGCAGGGCAAACTCCCGGCGCGACAGTTTGACAGGCTCGCCGTGCAGGCTGACCTCATGGCGCGCCAGATTGATCTGCACCGGACCGATATTCAGCTCATTGTCCTGCAACTCGTTGCCGCGACGGCCCAGCACACGGATACGCGCCAGCAATTCCTCCACTGCAAAGGGCTTGGTCAGGTAATCGTCGGCGCCGCTGTCCAGCCCGGAGAGTTTGTCATTGAGGGCATCGCGTGCCGTGAGAATTAGTACCGGCACCGAACTGCCCGCCGCGCGCAACTCGCGCAGCACCGACAGGCCATCCATATCCGGCAGGCCCAGGTCCAGCACCACCATATCGACAGCAGTGTCACGGGCAAAACGCAGCGCCTCGGCGCCATTGTCCACATGGTCAACCGCATGGGCCGCCCGAGCTAAGGCGGTCTTGATGCCGCTGGCCAGCGAGATGTCATCCTCAACCAATAGAATTCGCAAAATCTCGACACCTTTTTTTCATTCTATAGTACCGAGCTTACCCCAATGGAGGTTCAGCATATCCAGCCACTATTAAGAGAAACTTAAGAATACCGCCTGAGGCCAAAAAATATTCGAACACCACACACTGTTGAACCGCCCCCTCTGCAGTGCTGTACTCTTAATTACTTGCAGCAACTCAAGTGGATTTAGCGATGATGACATTCGGCTGGCTGTGCTTTTTTCTATGGGTGCTAAGCGGCAAAGCCCTAGCGTTGGTTTGTGTCTCTTATTCCGGCTACACCGACAAGCAAAGCGCTGACGCCGGCATGCGGGAAATCTATCGATGCATCAAAATGCGTTCAGCGGAGCACGGCCTAACCACCTCGGCAATCCATAAAATTCGCCCACTGTATTGGCTGTATATTTTTTCCAGTTGGCTCAGTGCAGCGCTTCTATGTTGGGTTGTTGTCGGTATTGCGCTTAGCAACCTGGGCTGACGCTTACCACCTAAAACACCAGCTCCACGCATGTGCCTTTTCCCTGCTCACTGTGCACGGCGATCTGCCAGCCGTAGCGGTCACAAATTCTGCGCACCATATTTAGCCCCAGCCCCGTGCCCTCGGTTTTGGTGGTGTAGCTTCGCTCAAAGATATTAGGTAAGTCGGCGGCGGCAATCCCCTTCCCGGTGTCGCGAATACTCAAAGTATCGCCCTTAAGATGAATACTCACTGTGCCGCCAGCACTGTGTTCAATAGCGTTGCGCAGTAAATTTGTCAGGGTGATTTTGAGTAAACTTTCCGGCACCCGCAGCGCCAAGGGCTTATCCACCGTCGTCTTCACGGTAATATCTGCCGCCGAAAACGCCTCCTCTAAATCGTCGACTAACTGGCGTAGCACATCGGCGACTTCGCAACTCGCTTTCTGACTGATTGAGCGCTCCTCTTCACGGGATAGAAATAACGCCGCTTCGATAAACGCCAGCATGTCGCGACACGCGCGACGAATACGGCTGGCAGCGCGCTGCGTCGGCGGGCTAGGCGCATTCGCTTCGATAACATCAACGGCGCCCATCATCACCGAGAGCGGGGTGCGTAATTCGTGACTCGCCGCAGCGGTAAACGAGCGCTCGCGCTCTACGAATTGGTCGATGCGCTCCAAGTAGGTGTCAAACGCTGCGGCAATTTGGCCGATGTCACTGTCATTAAACTCCTGCTGAATTCTCACGTTGCGCTGTGTTGGTGAAAGACTGCTGAGCCGCCCGGACAACCTTCTCACTGGCTCAAGAATGGTATCGGCGGCCTTGCCGGCAATCAGTAACGCCAACACCAAAACAATGACAACGCCCATCAACAGAAAACTAAGCAAGGTGTGCTCCTGACGCTCCCATTCAGAAATGTCGTAGAGCAGATATATTTTTTCGTCGCTGGCCCGCGCGACTTGCAGGTGATACTGCACCCCGTCGAGCAGCACACTGTGGTGTGTTCCCAGGGGCAAGCTGCGAATGGCTTCCGGTAAGTGCTGAGCGTTGCTGCCGCGATAGTAGCGCCACTCATTCAGGAGCGGGTTATTGAGCACACTGGCCTTGTCTGGGTCTTCCACCAACATGTCAATGTGCTTGCCAACGATATTTCCGAAGGTGGCTTTTTCCAATTGCTGCTTGATCAGCAATAGGCCACCGGCAAACAAGGTGCTCGTTGCGGTGACAATAATAGCCGTACTCAGAATTAATCGGCGCCGTAGCGTCTGTACTTTTTTCCCGCTCACTCGCCCCCCAACGCCACCAAGCGATAACCGACACCATGAACGGTATGCAGCAGGTGGGTATCAAATGGTTTATCGATAATTGCTCGCAAGCTGTATATGTGGGTGCGCAATATATCTTTATCGGGCGGATGGTCGCCCCATACACGCTGTTCCAACTGTGCTCGCTTAACCACATTGGGACTGTGCTGCATAAGGCACTGCAACAAGGTGGTTTGAATGGGGTTCAAATCCAGGGCCTGCCCGCCGCGATTAACCTCCAGCGTTTGAAGGTTAAAACTCAGATCGGCAACCTGCATTGTGTTCAATTGCTCGCTGGGATTTAAGCGCTTTAGTAGGGCTAGCAAGCGAGCTTCTAACTCCTTAACGGAAAACGGTTTAACAAGATAATCGTCGGCACCCACCTCAAAACCAAGCAGTTTGTCGTCTAGCTGGTCACGCGCGGTCAACATTATTACCGGCGTCATACCGTGATGGGCTCGCAGGTTTTTACACAGTTCAATGCCGTCCATTTTTGGCAGAGTAAGATCCAACACAATAGCGTCGAAATCTCCTGACAGCGCCAACGCCAAGCCTTGTCTACCGTCCATTGCAAAGTCCAGCTGGTGCCCTCGGGGCTCCAGGTAGTCAGCGATGTTCTCCGCGATATCGCGGTTGTCTTCAACGATCAGTAAGTTCATCGATGTCTTTGCCAGTCCTTGCCTACCTGCCCCTCACCGTCCCACCAATTTATCACGGTAAACGCCAAAAGAATGTCAAATCTCGTTTCATAGATAGCGCCGCAATGTCGACATATTTTTGACAACTGCCCCCGTACCCTAGGGCCTGTTAACACTAACTCTCTGCGGACATGAATGTGAAAGCTCTCTTATTCTTTGGCCGGTGCTGCGCAGTACTCAGCGCGGTTGCTATCGCGCTTCCGGCAACCGCTGCCGCCGTGCATGACGGCGAAGCGGTCGACCACCCTCACACCGAGCATCCCCATCTGGCGGCTAGCCCGACCCTGACTATTGAGCAGGTACTGAATGCCGCGCTGCGCCTTGCACCGGAGCAATCAATGGGCGATGTCTACCAGCAGCAGGCGACCTCACAGCAGCAAGTCAGCCGCCGAATGATCGCCGGACGCCCCCGCCTCAATGCAAGTTATTGGGACGACCAGAACGCCGATGACACAGGCCTGAGGGAAATGGAATTGGACCTGGAGGTAGACCTCTGGCGCTGGGGCGAGCGCAGTAATGCCCAATCGCTGGCGCGAAGCTATGCCAGCGGCGCCGACGCCTGGCGGGACTATCAACGGCTGATCGTCGTTGGCAGGCTGCGCAACGCACTGCACCAACTCAATGCCAGCACGGCGCGCCGGGAGCACGCCGTGAACGCGGTGGCCGACGCCCAGGCACTGCTCGCCGTTAGTGAAAAGCGTTTACGCGCTGGCGATATTTCCCGGGCTGCGCGAATGCAAAGCGAAGCATTGCTGCTTGACGCGCGCCAGCAGCTGCTTAATGCCGATGCAGAATTAGTCGATGCCGAGCGCCTTTACATAACCTTGACCGGTCTGCGGCAGCGCCCGGCGCAATTCAGTGAAACGCCGCCAGCGCGACAAAACATCAGCACACAGCACCCCCGGCTGCGCCTATTGCTGGCGAAACGCCAACAGCAACAGGACCGCCTGAACCAAGCCCGCCACGCTGCCGCAGGAAACACCACGTTGGCGATTGGCGTGCGTCGAGAGCGCGGCAGCAACATAGAGCCAGAGATAGAAAGCCTGGGGCTCAGCCTGTCGATCCCCTTTGGCGGCGCCTCCTATACCGCAGCGGCCAGTTCCAATGCGGCCATTGCATTGAGCGACGCGGACGTTGAGCTAAAGCAGGCGCGACAGCAGTTACAACAGCGCTTTCACGAAGTTGAACACGAGCTTGATGTGATCGCCGAATCGATTACCTATGCCGAGCAGTCACGTGATTTGTCAAAGCGCCAATGGCAAATGGCCAAAAAAGCCTTCGCCACGGGAGAGTCGGATATTCGACCTACCATTGTTGCCCTACAGCACTATCGCGCAAGCCAGTTGCAATGGCAGCTGCTCACGCTGCGTCAGCAAGCCTTGATTTCCTCCCTGAGACAAACCGTTGGAGAAACCCTATGACATTTTTTTTGAATCGCCCCCAGCGCGTATTAACGGCTCTGGCCTTTATAGCGCTACCGGGTTTGTGCTCCGCGGAACGCATTGTCCTGTCAACGGAGGACCAGGCCCGCCTCGGCATTGTTAGCCAAGCGCTAGATGCAGCTGGCAGCCAGTCCGGCATGCGGGTTCCGGCGGTGGTGATCCCCTCGCCCGACACGCCCTCGATTCTACAAAGCCGCTACGCCGGGGTCCTGCAACGCTGGCATCAAACCGGCGGCGCGCAGTTAGAGACCGGAGATATTGTCGCCACACTCAATAGCGCGGAGCTCGCGCAGACACAGCAACAGTGGTTGGACGCCTCGGTCGAGCTTGCAAACCAACAGGCAAAGCTCAAACGCGATCGCGAGCTTTTCGGCGAGGGCATTATTTCCCGTCAGCGTCTGGAACAGACCCAGCGGGCCTACCAGCAAGCTCGCTTCAAACGAGAGGCGACGTATCACCAACTACAGCTCGCCGGCTTTGATACCAAGACCCTGGAAGCGCTGCGCGATGGCCAGGGTAAGCCCGGCGACTATCCGCTGATTGCGCAGCAGCCCGGGCAACTCAATCGTCACTTTATTCGCATTGGCGACCAGGTTGCGGCCGGTCAGACCGTCGCGACGATTACCTCAACGCAAGCACTGTGGTTGCGCGCCACCGTCAGTGCGCCGCTGGCCGATGGCCTGGCACTTGGACAAACACTTCAGGCGACCACGGGAAGCCAACACACGTCGCTGATACTGGTCAGCAAAAACCATCAGCTTAACGATGACACCCAGCGGGTAGAGGTCCTCGCGCGCTTCACCGAGGCCACCGACCTTCGCCCCGGTCAGAGCCTGAGCCTGGTGCTCTCAAGTGTGCACAGCGGTGTTCGAGTGCCCGCTAGCGCAGTCACCCACAGCGGCTCGATCACCTCTATCTACCTGCGCAATAACGAAGGTTTTGAGAAGCGCGATGTGCAGCTAACGCCGCTCGGTGCAGACTACCTTGCCACCGACACACTTGCGCCCGGCGACATTGTCGCCGTTGAGGGAACCGCGCAACTCAAAGGCATAACACTGGGCCTGGGAGGCGGCGAATAATGCTCTCACAACTGGTTCAGTTCTCGCTTAGCCAACGGCTGTTAATCGGCCTGCTCACCCTATTGCTAATCGGCTTGGGCGGCCGAGCGGTTACAAATATCGCTATCGATGCCTTTCCTGATATTTCACCAACGCAGGTCAAGATCATTATCAAGTCGCCGGGCATGACACCGGAGGAAGTTGAAAATCTGATTACCCAACCCATCGAGGTGGAGCTGCTGGGCATCGCGCGCCAATCCATGCTGCGCTCCATTTCCAAGTACGCCCTGTCCGCCATCACCCTCGATTTTGAAGAGGGCACCGATATTTACTGGGCGCGCCAACAAGTCGCCGAGCGCATGAATAATATCTGGGACGAACTGCCTGCCGGTATCAGCGGTGGGCTGGCGCCCATGAGTACCCCGCTCGGCGATATGTTTATGTTTACTGTCGACAACCCCACCATGTCACTGAGTGAGCGCCGCTACGTACTTGACTGGACGATACGACCGGCGCTGCGCACCGTGGAGGGTGTGGCCGATGTAAACGCGCTGGGCGGCTTCGTTAAAACCTATGAAGTGGCGCCGCGTCGCGCCGATATGGCGACACTGAAAGTCAGCACCGAGCAGATTATTGAGGCCCTGCAACGCAATAACCGCAACGATGGCGCGGGGCGACTCGACCAAGGTGAAGAGGCCATTCTGGTGCGCGTGGCTGGCGCGCTCACCTCGCTGGAGGAAATCGCAAACATTCGTATCAGCAATGTCGATGGCAACAGCTTTGCCCTGCGTCAATTGGCCGATATTCGACTCGGTGCCATGGAGCGTTACGGCTCAGTGACCGTAGATGGAAACAGCGAGGCGGTGCAAGGGCTCGTCATTGGCCTGCGCGGCGCGAATGCCCGCCATGTAGTGGAAGGCGTAAAGGAAAAGCTGGCTGAGCTGCAGCCGGCACTGCCAGACGGCACCGAATTAAATGTGTTCTACGACCGCAGCCAGCTCATTGAACAAGCAACAGGCACCGTCGGCGAGGCGCTATTACAAGCGGTTTTGTTGGTGCTGATTGTGCTCGGCCTATTTCTCGGCAACGTGCGCGCCGCGCTCACCGTGGCCAGCATTTTGCCGTTGTCGGCACTGTTTACCTTTTTCATGATGGATCAAATGGGCATGAGCGCCAATTTGATGAGCCTGGGCGGCTTAGTCATCGCGATCGGCATGTTAGTGGACTCCGCCATTGTCGTGGTTGAAAACATGGTCTCACTAATGGCCAGGCATCAAACCACTACCGCGTCTTCACGTCGCTTGCCACTGCTGCATATTCTGTTTCGCGCCGTGAAAGATGTCGCCGTGCCGGTGACCTCTGGCGTGGTCATCATCGTCATCGTCTTCCTGCCGCTGCTTACGTTAGAGGGCTTGGAGGGCAAGCTGTTTGTTCCCGTGGCGCTGACCATCGTCTTCGCATTATTTGGGGCGCTGGCCATGTCGCTAACCGTGATACCGGTGATCGCCTCGCTCCTGCTAAAGAAAACCAGCGATCGAGAGCCGTGGCTAAGCCGAAAACTCATCGCCCTGTATGCCCCGCTACTGGACAAAGCCCTGCAACGACCGGCTATTGTGGTCGCCTTTGCCGCTGCACTGCTGGCCGGTATGGCGCTGCTCTTTCCCTTTGTGGGCAAGACCTTTATGCCAACCATGGACGAGGGTGACCTCATTGTGCAGCTTGAATCAATTCCGTCGGTAAACCTCGACAGTGGCATTCGCATGGTGCAGCAGGTGGAGCGGGCGCTGCTTGAAAACGTCGATGAAATTGCACGTATTGTTTCTCGTAGTGGTTCCGATGAAATCGGCATGGACCCAATGGGTCTGAACGAAACGGATGTGTTCCTTCAGCTCAAACCACGCGACCAATGGCAGGTTGCAGACAAGGCGGCATTGCAAGAAAAAATGCGCGCGGTGCTCGAGCAATTCCCGGGAATCAATTACGGCTTTACCCAGCCCATTGATATGCGCGTGTCAGAAATGCTTACCGGGTCGCGGGGCGATATTGCCATTAAAGTGTTTGGGCCCGACCTCAAAACACTTAACCGCTTGGCGCAGGCAATTAGCGAAGTGGTGAGCACTGTCGACGGCGCCGTCGACACCACCGCCACCCTCAATGAAGGTGCGCAGTATTTGCAGGTGAATATCGACCGCCTGC
The DNA here is from genome assembly GCF_002306875.1 of Spongiibacter sp. UBA1325. Lineage (NCBI taxonomy): Bacteria > Pseudomonadati > Pseudomonadota > Gammaproteobacteria > Cellvibrionales > Spongiibacteraceae > Spongiibacter > Spongiibacter sp. UBA1325. Next base: position 485,721 of record NZ_DBTD01000009.1, on the reverse strand, counting down.
GCGCGGGTCAACTCGGCCTCAATGCCGATACCCTGCAGCGGCGCCTGCGTGCCGAAATCGAAGGTTTACCCCTTGGCAATATTATTGAACATAGTGCCCGGGTTCCGCTGTTACTGCGCTTTGAAACCCCCCTTGGTGATGGCATGGCCCAGCTGCAAAACAGCTTGCTCACACTGCCCAACGGCAAGGTGGTACCGCTGTCTTCTCTGGCGAGTATCGAACTCACCGATGGTCCGGTTGGCGTATCACGTGAGACCGGTCGGCGCTTCGCCGTTGTGCGCAGTAACGTGGCGGGGCGCGACTTAGTCGGCTTTGTGGATGAAGCCAAAACGGCTATCGCAGCGCAGCTATCTCTCCCCGAAGGTTACTCGCTGATGTGGGGCGGTCAGTTTGAAAACCAGCAGCGCGCCGCCGCGCGCCTGGGCTTGGTGGTGCCAGTTGCCTTGGGGCTCATCGCCTTGTTGCTATTTATTACATTTGGCTCACTCAAACAGACCCTGATCATTCTCTCGAATATTCCCTTCGCCCTCACGGGTGGCGTGGTCGCGCTCTGGCTCACCGGAGAGTTTCTGTCGGTACCCGCCTCGGTGGGCTTTATTGCGCTGCTGGGTATCGCGGTGATGAACGGCGTGGTGATGATGTCCTACTTCAATCAGTTGCGCGCCAAGGGGCTGGATATACAAACCGTGGTCACCGAGGGCGCAGTGCGCCGACTGCGCCCGGTGATGATGACCGCGACGACCTGCGCGCTGGGACTGGTGCCGCTGTTATTGGCCAGCGGCCCCGGTTCAGAAATACAGAAGCCGCTGGCGATTGTGGTCATCGGCGGGCTGATCAGCTCCACCCTGCTGACCCTGTTCCTGCTGCCGATTATTTATCGCCGCTTTCACCAAGCCCTTCCCGACAACGCCAGAAGCGCCTAGGAGTTCACCTTATGTCGACACAACAGCGTTTAATACTGACCGTTCCGCCCAGTCTGGAAGATGAGCTGGTGGACTACCTGCTGAGCCTGGAGAGTGTCAGCGGCTTTACCTCCTACCCGGTGCGCGGGCACGGCGAAAACCGCCAGCTATCGATAGCCGAGCAGGTGACCGGGCGGCAAAAACGGGTGCAGTTCGAACTGATTCTGAACGCCGGGCAAGTCAGCACCGTGCTCGACGGCCTGCGCGAGAACGTCGGCAGCGATATCTTTTACTGGTATCAGGATGTGAGTGGCAGCGGCCGCCTGTAGGCGGTCACTCAGCGTTGAATCCAGTGCAGCACGTCCTGGGCGGCAAGAAAGCTTTCCGCCTCGCGACCGCTGAGCATGGCCAGCGTGGCCAGCAGACCGGCTTCCACGCAACTGCCCGCGGCCACAGTGACCGAACGCGGGGCGTCCATCACCGGCCAGCCGGTGCGGGGATTGAGTACATGGGGGTAGCGCTTGCCATTGTTCAACAGAAAGCGGCGGGCATCGCCACTGGTGGCCAGCCCGCCGCGCTGTAACTGGATCATCGCCGATTGCAGGCCGCCGATATTCTCCACCCCCACCAGCCAGTGGGGCTGACCGGCAGGCGACGCGGTGGCAAACAGATCGCCGCCAAAGTTGATCAGAATCGGCGTGTCGGTAAAGGCTCTCACCAGCGAGGCGGCACGGTCTACCGCGTATTCCTTGCCAATCCCGCCAAAGTCGATCTCCATGCCCGGTTGCAGGCACAGTACCGGCGACTGCCAGCGCAGCTTGTCCCAACCGACGATGCTCAGCAGCTCGTCGATCTGCGACTGGCCGGGCAGACGATCGCTGCCGTCAAATTTCCACGCCCGGCGCAGCACACCGGAACTCAGGTCAAACGCACCGTCGCTGAGCTGGTAAGCCTGCTCGGCAAAGTCCAACAACTGGGCAGTTTCAGCATCGACCTCCACCGGCTCGCCATTGGCATTATTAATGCGGTACACAATATTGTCATCGCGATAGCGGGAGAAGGTGGTCTCAATACGCCAGGCCTCGGCGGCTACCGTATCGGCAATACGCCGGGCCAGCGCCTCGTCCTCACTGTCGATCAGCACCTCACAGGGGCTGGCCATGGCCTGAAACTGCCCGGCCATGCCGGTATCAGTTTTCGTGAGGACAAGTTCCCTTTCCATACTCAGTGCAATGCCATAACCGGTGAATTATCGGGAAAGTATCAGCTACCCTGACCAGCTTGAAAAGCCGTCAGGACTTTTTCCTTGCTGAGCAACTGTGGCAACACCACTTCCGCCTTGCCATCGCCAGGGAAAAACACATACAGCGGTACCCCGGAGCGCTTGTAGCGAGCCAGTAGACGACTGACCTCCGCGTCGCGGTTGGTCCAGTCGGCCTTCATATAACGAATATGCTGTGCCGTCATAGCATTTTTGATGGTATCGGTGCCCAACGCCACTTTCTCGTTGGCCTTGCAGGTAATACACCAGTCGGCCGTCACATTCAGAAACACCGGCCCGCCATCACTGCGCAGAGACGCGAGGCGATCCGGGCTGTAGCGCAGGGCATCGCCGTCGGCAGTCAGGGGGAAGGCACTGCCGTCATCGCGAGCGGTACTGAGTGCCGGCAAGGGCTCGTTCAATGGCGACGTCGTGGTCAGTACAAACACTGCGCCCATACTGGCGGCAAGCGCCAAACCACGCTGCCAGCGAACCGGCCTTCTCCAGAAATACACAGCCACGGCAATAAGCAGGCAGCCGATCAACACCAGCATCGCGGCATTGATACCCGCCTGACGGCCCAGCACCCACAGCAGCCAGATGCCGGTCAGATACATCGGAAAGGCCATCACCTCTTTGAGGGTCACCATCCAATTGCCGGGGCGCGGCAGCAAACGCCCCAGTCCGGGCACAATCGACAGCAGCAGAAAGGGTGTCGCCATCCCCAGCGCCAGCGCCAGAAACACCGTTAGCGCAATAGCCATCGGCTGAGTCAGGGCAAAACCCAGCGAGGCGCCCATAAACGGCGCCGTACAGGGACTGGCCACCACCACCGCCAACACGCCGGTAAAAAACGAGCCTTTTAAGCCGCCTTTTTCCACCAGCCCTTGACCGACACCCGCCAGCCCCGCACCCAGTTCGATAACTCCAGAAAAGCTCAAGCCCATCAAAAAGAACAGGTAGACCAGTGCTGCCACAAACCACGGTGACTGCAACTGATAGCCCCAGCCCAGCTCCTGCCCGGAGGCGCGCAGCGCGACCAACACACCGGCCACCAGCATAAAGCTGCACACCACACCGGCGGTATACACCAGGCCATGCATCCGACGCTCGCCCGCCGTGCTGTCGCTGCTTTCCAGCAGGCTGATCGCTTTTAGCGCGAGTACCGGAAACACACAGGGCATCAGGTTCAGGATCAGGCCGCCGGCAAAAGCCAGCGCCGCCATCGCCAATAACTGTTGCAGAGAAAACACCTCGACAGGCGCACTGGCCCTCTCGCTAGCCGCAGACACCGACTCAGCAATCACGGCATCGGGCTGTGCCGGTGCATCGATCCGTGTCACCGAGCCACTGCCGGGGTCAATCCGGTAGAGGCGGTGATTAGGCGGGTAACACAGACCGGCATCCGCACAGCCTTGCGTGCTCAGCTTGAGCGTAATCGGTCCATCACTGGGAAGCGGCAGGTGTGCAATAGCCTGATGGTAATACACCTCCACATCGCCAAAATATTCATCCTGTTTATGCTTACCCTGCGGCAACTTCAGTGCCAGCTTGTTAGGCTGCCCGCCCGCCACGACCGACGCCTCGAAGCGGTGGCCGTAAAGGTAATAGCCGTCGGCTATGTCCCACTGCATCACCAGCTCATCGCCATCGATACGCGGCGTCATCCGGTAGGCGGTCTCCACCGACAGAAACTGCCCGTCGTTGGATTCCACGGCCGGATCAAGCGCGGAAGCCACCGAAGCAGATAACAGGCTCGACATCAGCACGCCCGATAACATCGCCAGCGAGAGAATCCATTTTTTCATATCAGCCACCCTTCCGGATCAGCAGGGAATAAAAAAGGCGCCGCTTCACAGGAAAGGCGCCCGAAGGGCCGCCAGTGCTGCCTTCCGGCACCACACTGGCGGCGGGGGAGTAAAACCGCTTAGAAGTCGTACACCACACGGAGCATTACCGCATCGACGTCGGGGTACAGTTCCTGCCGAGTCAGCTCGCCAAACGTGCCGTCGGGCTCATTGCCGGTTTGCAGGTAGTACTCCAGGGCGACACTCCAGCTATTGTCAGCCGTTTCCTGTCCCAGTTCGGCACCAAAGGTATAGCCGTTGAATTCGCCAAGCCGGTAGTCCGCTGAGGCTTCCACCTTGTCGTTGCCTGCCACGGGTTGCGTGCCATCCACAAAGAACGGGGTATAGAAATCCGCCGCGCTCTGCTGGTAGACCCGCACGTGGGGTTCAATGTACAGGGTGTCGCCCATTTTCCAGCGATAGCGCAGGTCGATGGTATGCGAGGTAATGCCCCAGTCATCCACCATCAGGCGGTAGGAGGTGTCCAACACATCGCCGCCGATATAGCGTTTGTATTGACCGAAAATACTGTGTTTCAAGCGGCTGTCCGGGCGGTTCTCATACACCACTGTGGGCAGGTTGGGCTCGTTGATATTGGTAAACAGCGGGCGACCGGTAACCGGGTCAACCACGCTGATAATCTTGTAGGGGTCGGTCAGGTAACCGCTGGACTGACTCAGCGAGTAGTTGAGCTGGAACAGGCTGTTCTGGTCGACAACCTGGGTAACACCCACAATTACGTCGAACAGCGACTTGGTGTCGTTGCTGCCGTCGCGGGGCTGTGTCGCATCGGCTTCCTGCATTACACCAAAGGCTATCGGCTTGCCGCCCACTGGGTCGATGCTATCCACTCCTGCCGAGGCACCGGCCATCCAGGTGGTATTGCCGCCGTTGGTATCCCAGGCAAAGGAGGTATTGGCCGACAGCGACTGGTAATCGTATTCCGACGATAGATTGCCACCCAGCACCATGGTGAGGTCTTTCGAGATTGGACGCTCCCAGGCGGCGTTGAGCGCAACTCGGGTATCTTTAAAGGACTCATCCAGTGGAATATCGCCGGCGTTGACGGTGTAGCTGCTATTTCCCGATGGCGTCGTGTAGGTTTGCGGACGATCCGTGGGCACCGCACCACTGCCCGAGGCGCCGGTCAGGGTGTCCAGTGTCAGTTTCAGCGACAGGGTCTCGTCGGTATCCAGTTGTTTGACCGCCTTGATAACCGGCTCGGCCGCCGTCACCCGGTCAGCCTCGTTGTAAAACAGCAGCGCGGCACTCACATCCCAATCACCCACATCGTGGGCGTTCTCGGCAACAGCAACATTAGCGCCAACGAGCGCGCAACTGGCAGCTGCCAGCGACAGGCGAATCGATTTCTTACTGTGGGTTTTCATCGCGTTTCCTGGCTCCCTATCAATTGCAACCGCAGCCACCGCCGCCGAAGCTGCGGCCACCACTGGAGGCTTCTTTACTGAAGTAAATGTGATCGTCCAATGACGAACGCAGCGGTGAGCTGTCCAGCGCCATTTCCGGCTTGGCCAGGTTTTGCCGCTCCCAAGGCTCTACACCCATGTTGCTGCAGGCGCTGAGGGAGAGTCCGGCGAGTAAGATAAACACTAACTTTTTCATGGTGTTCTCGCTTAACGGTGAGGTGTGAAGTCGCTACTGCCGAATGGCATTTTTGATCTGGCTATCCAGCTCGTCAGGGGTGCGTTTGGTAAAACCGATGTGTTTCAGCAGCAGTTGACCGCGGCGGTCAAACAGAAAGGAGTTGGGCATGCCCGCCACCTTGTACTGCTTGGCAAAAATCCCGTCAGGGTCGTAAAACACAGGAAAGGTCGGCTGAAATTCCTCAATGAATTCCTTAGCACTGTCGGCGTCTTCATCCAGATTGATGGTGACCACGGCCAGGTCGTCGCCGTATTCACTGACCAACCGGTTCATAAAGGGAAAGGACGCCCGGCAGGGACCACACCATGAGGCCCAGAAATCCAGGTACACCACTTTGCCCTCGTAATTCGCGAGATCGAAATTGCCGCGGGAGAAATTCGCAGAAGCTTCGCTTGCCAGACTGAAGCTCGCCGTCAGCAGCAGTAGCTGCCCACCAATAATTAATGACAAACTGCGCAACATATTCATACTGTTTCCATACGGTTTCTGTATTTTGGCAAACAGTACAAATACAAACTTAAGGGAACATTAAGAAAGCGCCCGCTTGGATAAAAATATGCTTATCGGCTAAACCTTAACTCTGCTGTAAGGTGCCAGCCGGCAAAGGCGCAGGCAGGTCATTGCGCTGCCCCTGTGTTGCCGCCACAGTTCGACCATGCAACGTTACATCGTCGATCTGGTTGCGGTAACGCGGTGCGGGTAAAGCACCTGGCTCGTCACCTGCAAAGCTGACCATCTGAAAACCGAGTACGTCCGGAGAACCGACGGTAAGTTTATCCTGCCACCAAAATTCGAAGATAGCCTCCTCGGCGCTGAGATGAACAATGCCATAGCCGTGGTCAACCCACTCCTGGTATTGAATGTTTTTGTTGGCCATTACGCTGGCAAGCTCTAGTGCCCGGGCACCCGCAACCTGCACTTCCTCGGTGCTGCCCGGTAGCGCATTGGCCACTAGCTCGTCGGCGCCGCCACGACCCATTGAACTTGGCGCAAACTCCACTCCCACCGAGGCTGCTCGATTATTAAGGGCCGCCAGATTTGCCGTACCGAGACGGCCATAACCCGCAGCAAGATTACTGGGCCTTGATCCCGCGCGCGGGTTGGCCAGCGGCAATGAGGACTGATAGCCGTTAAACAACGCATTGTCAGCCACCAAGTCGCTCGCCCAGTTTCCGTGCATGTCGCCGGACAGAACAATATTGTTGGCGATATTGTTGTCACGCAGATAATCAAACCAGGCTTTGCGCTCCTCGGTAAATGACGACCATCGGGTTTCGATAGGCGACCCAGGAACACTTGCTTCGGCCGTTGCCCCTGGAATATTCCACGGTGCCAGCCAGCTTTGATGGGGAATCACTCGCCAGACCTTGCCAGCGTCAGCCGAGGCCTTCATTTGCTCGGTAATAAAGTTAAATTGCTGGCGGCCGAGCAAGGATTTCCCGCTGCTTAAATGTGCGGAATAGTCATCAGCCAGCTCCTCGGTATTCAGCTGCCGGTACAGTTCGATATCGGTACACAGAATATCGGCGAGCGCGCCGTACTCCAGCTTGCGCCATAACTGTCTCGGTAGTGGCGGCTCGGGATAGCTGCCATCGTCTACGCGCAATGGGTTGCCCGCCACGTCGGCGGGCGGCCGACAGGGCGTCCACAACCAGAATGCATCAATGGTCTGATCCAGGGTGGTGGTCTGACTATCACGATCGATGCTGCTGTCGTCGAGCTCGTTGCCAAAGCCCGGGTCGATATCATGGTTGTCCCAAATAATTGTCCACGGATGCTGCTGGTGAGCGCGAAGTAAGTTTGGCTCAGACCGATACAGCGCATAGCGGCGACGCACCTCGTCAACGTTTAACCAATCTCGGTAGTCCACGTCGGAAATGGCATTGCGCTCGACGCCATCGCGGTCAACCCGCGCCCGCACTTCCTCATCTTGGTCAACAAAATCGTAAATATAGTCCCCGAGGTGAATCACCAAATCCAAGTCGTTGCGGTCGGCAATATGGCCATAACCCGACCAGTAGCTGGACCAGTAGCTCGAACACGACACCACCGCAAAACGCAGCTCATCACTCGTGCTGCCGGCGTCGGGCGCAGTGCGTGTACGGCCCACAATCGACATTCTCTCGAAGGCGCCAAACGCATAGTAATACGTGGTGGCCGGGTTCAGGCCAGCGACATCGACCTTCACCGTCCAATCGCGTGCGGCGGATGTGGTCGTCGCGCCGCGCGCAACCACATTGTTTAACGCTGGATCGGTGGCGACCAGCCAATTCACCTGAGCCTCGTCAAAGCCCTGCGGATCGGCGACCAAGGGGCCCCGCGGGTCAGGGATCGTTACTCGCGTCCAAATGATCACTCGGTCCGATAAGGGATCACCGGAGGCAACGCCGTGAGCGAAGGGCAGCAGGCTATCCACCATTGGATAATCAAAGCCGCTCAGTTGCGTAAAATCCGCCACCTGAGGAGGATTATCATCGTCCGGTGGTGGCGTCTGACCGCCAGCGCGGCCCGATTTGCTGGAGGAATGACAACCGGTCAAAAAAGCCATCGAACTCGCGCTGGCAAGGCCAACCATGCCTTTCAGCAGGGTGCGACGTGAAACAGGGGGCATACCGAGCCTCTCTATGTGACAAATACTGTAAATGTGCAGTATTGCACGGACCTGTTACAAGCGTAAGAAAGCCGCTTAAGCCTTGCTTAGTGCTCGACACCCACGTATTTTGTACCAAACAGTACAGAACTGAGATGCATACCATGGCGCGACCACTCCAATTCGACCGCGACTCCGCTCTGCGCCAAGCCACCGCGCTTTTTTGGACGCAGGGCTATCACGCCACGTCTCTGTCGATGTTGCTGGATTGCATGGGAATTGCGCGCAGTAGCTTCTATGCCAGCTTCGTTGATAAGCGCAGTCTGTTTAAGGAGTGCCTTGAGCTGTTCGGCCAGCGAACAGCGGCAAAGATGCCAGCGCTAACAACAGAAGCCCCGCTATCCGTCATTGGCGATTTTTTTGCGGCAACACTGTTGAATGTCAAAACAGAACAACTGCAAAAAGGCTGCCTGCTGGTCAATTCCATTCTTGAGCTGGCGGAAACCGATCCCCAGCTCAGCGAATTGTCGTCGAAACAGCTGAGTATTATTCAAGGTACCTTCGAACAAGCACTGCACGCCGCCGCCGAACAAGGGCACTTTGTTTCAACGCTTTCCGCGGCGGAGGCAGCTGAGCAACTGATGATCATCAACCAGGGCCTGCGTGTACAAAGCCGCAAAGGCACCGACAAAACACAGCTGTGGAGCAGCTTCCAGACCAGTTTACGGCTGCTTGGCCTCGACCCGTCCGCGACTGCCGTTTCACGTTAACCGGATACCCCTAACCATACGGAGCAAAATAATGACCAATAGCTTTCGTGCACAGAAGAAATTTATCGACATCGACGGCCGACAATTAGCGTATGTCGAAAAAGGCAGCGGCGACCCGATTGTGCTGCTTCACGGCAATCCCACATCGTCGTATTTGTGGCGAAACGTTATTCCGGAACTCGAGGGTAAGGGCCGTGTGATCGTGCCTGATCTCATCGGTCAGGGTGATTCTGAGAAGCTCCCACCGGAGCTTGGCCCCGAGCGCTACAGCTTTGCAACCGCGTATCAATTTTTGGATCGCATGCTGAGCGCCTTGGGAGTTGATCGCAATGTCACCCTTGTGTTGCACGATTGGGGCAGCGGCCTTGGCTTCCATTGGGCTTGCGAACACCCCGATGCGATCAGCGGTATCGCTTATATGGAAGCCATTGTTACCACGATTACCTGGGACGACTGGCCTGAGGCTGCAAAAGGAATTTTCCAGGGTTTTCGCAGCGACAGTGGAGAAGAACTCGTTCTGCAACGCAATATGTTTATCGAAGCGGTACTACCAAGCTCCATTATTCGTCAACTCAGTGACGAGGAAATGGCCGAATATCGCCGCCCGTTTTCTACCCCAGACGAACGTCAGCCCACGCTGAATTGGCCGCGACAAATTCCTATAAATGGCGAACCCGCCGACGTTCACACCATTGTGGAGCGCTACTCGCAGTTTATGGCGAAGTCTGATTTTCCCAAGCTATTTATTAATGCCGAGCCGGGGTCAATTCTGGTTGGCCGGCAGCGCGAGCTCTGCCGGTCCTGGCCCAACCAACAAGAGGTTACCGTTAAGGGCCTGCACTTTATTCAGGAAGACTCCCCGCAGGAAATTGGCCAGGCTATCGCCCAGTGGCTACAAATGCGCTAAGCCGTTATTAACGTGTTGAGAGAACAATGAAACCACTTTCTCTAGTACTAATTTTTAAGATCCTCGGCACCGTAATCCTCTGGTGCCTCCCACTGCTGTTATTCCCGGCGACCATGCTGGAAAGCCTCGGCCTCCCGGCGCAGAACAGCTATATGTTCGTTCGCCTACTGGGCTGGGCATATTTAGCCCTGTGTGTGGGTTATGGCTTTGCTCTGCGTGAAGCGCTCCGTGGGCGGCGCCTGATGGGGCCGATCTGGGTGGGCATCGTCAGCAACGGCGGAGCGTGTCTGTACCTACTGTATTTCGGGAGCATTGGCACATGGAGTCAATGGGGCGCCAGCCTACAATTTATCGCCTGGGGCTCAGTTTTTGCGACAGCATTGATTACGCTTGGCCTCTTTTTATTTGGCGTGCGTGGCCAAGAGCCCCTCGCCTAATCACGGTAGTGTGCAGGTATATTTTTATGCAAATTAGAGACGCCAAAGACAGTGACTGGGATCAAATCTGGCCATTTTTCCAAGATATTGCACAAGCGGCAGAAACCTATGCCTACGAACCGGACATCGACAAACACGCAGCACAAAACCTGTGGATGCAATTACCTCGACGCACCTTTGTAGCAGAGGAAGACGGTGTCGTACTCGGCAGTTATTACATAAAAACGAATCAAGCCGGCCCCGGTAATCATGTATGTAACTGCGGTTATATGGTTTCCTCCGCAGCTCGAGGCCGCGGGCTTGCCACCGCGATGTGCGAGCACTCTCAACGTCTTGCACTTGAGTTGGGCTATAAAGCAATGCAGTTCAATTTCGTTGTGTCGAGCAATGAGGGAGCGGTTAGACTCTGGCGCAAACTTGGCTTTGATATCGTTGGTCGCATTCCCAATGCCTTTAATCACCCAAAGCAGGGATACGTTGACGCCTTCGTAATGTACAAGTGGCTGGCAGCAGAAAGTTGACCCTGTGAACGAATCCTTTATAGTCGTCGGACATTCCTCCCAATAAGGAGTCTTCGTCCAGTGAACAATTAATGCCTCCGTCTCTATGACGGCCGTTCTCGTCCCCAGTGCTATGGGGTGGTTCTTGGCGTTTATGGTATTCACAATGACGAAGCTTCTTCTGACACTGGAAAATGTGTCTTATTCACTGCCGAATGGCAGCACTCTCTTCACAAATGTACACGCTCAACTCAGCGACACGTCAGTGGGCTTGGTGGGCCGCAATGGCGTGGGCAAAAGTGTGTTAGCACGCATTCTCGCCAAGCAAGTGGCCCCGACTTCGGGTCATTGCCATCACTACGGGTCGGTGTACTACCTGCCGCAACAACTGCCGCTAACCGCCAAGACAACGCTGGCCGAGCTGGCCGGGGTGGGCCCCGAAATCAGTGCGCTGGGACGTATTGAGCAAGGCAGTGTTGACCCCAATGATTTCAAAATACTGGGGGAGCGCTGGGACATTCGTCAGGAACTACAGCAAATAGTCGCCTCGGCCGGACTCGCCGCCACCCCCGCAGCAACGCTCGCCTGCAAGCTCAGCGGTGGCCAGGCCATGCGCATCGCGCTGGCCGGAGCAATGCACGCAAAGCCCGACTTGCTGATTTTGGACGAGCCCAGTAATCACCTCGATGGCGAGCATCGCCAGGCCCTTATTCAGCAGCTACAAAATTGGAAGAGTGGCCTGCTCGTCATTAGCCATGACCGGCAGCTGCTTAATACGCTTGAACATATCATCGAGCTTTCTCCGTCTGGCCTGAGTCACTACGGCGGCAACTACGCCTTTTATTCACAGCGCAAGGCGGCTGAACAGCGTGTGGCGCTGGAAACCCTTGAACAGAGTAAACGACAACGCAGGCGCGAGGAGCGCGGCATGCAGCAACACCGCGAGCGTATTGCTCGTCGTCAGGCGCGGGGCAAAACGCAGCGCAGGGAAGGCAGCCAATCAAAGCTCATCCTCGACAGCCGGCAGCAGCGCAGCGAAAACGCATCTGGAAAACTGCAACGCCAGCATGACGCCAGACGAAACTCGCTGGTGGAGACCATTCACAGCGCGCAAAAAGCGCTCGATAACGCCGCCGTTATCGCGGTGCACAGCCCCAACCAGGGCCGCCACTCCCGCCGTGTTGCCGAGTTCAACGACATTCAGCTGCCCTTCGTCTCGCACTCTACACCGCTGAACATGACGCTCACCACGCAGCATAAGGTCGGGATTGTCGGCCCAAATGGCAGCGGCAAATCCACTTTGCTGCAGGTGGTTGCCGGGGTACTGAAACCCCGCAGAGGTGACGTTTATACAACGAAGCGATGCGCCTACCTCGACCAACACCTCAGCGCCCTGAATCCGCAGCGCTCGGCGTTAGCACAGTTGCGTGAGATCAGCCCCGGCACCCCCGAAGAACAGCAGCGCATGCGCTTGGCCCAGCTGGGTTTAGGGCCCGATAAATTGCTTGCCCCCTGCCGCGAGCTCAGCGGCGGTGAGCAACTTAAGGCTTATCTGGCCTGCCTGTTATACGCCGACTCACCACCCAACTTGCTATTGCTGGACGAGCCCAGCAACCATCTCGACCTGCCCTCACTGAGCGCTCTGGAATCTATGCTGCGCGACTATTCCGGCTGTTTGGTGGTGGTCTCTCACGACAGCTACTTTTTATCTGAGCTTCAATTAAGCCATCGGCTACGACTCAGCCCGCCGCACTGGCAACTGGAACCCTGGCGAGACTAATTTGTTATTGATAACGATTATCAACTACTCTACCATTCCCGAAATTTCTCGCCCTCTCAAGGATCGACCATGCGCCAGCCACCTTCGTTTTACCGCTGCCTACTTTGCACCAGCCTCACCGTACTGGCATTGCCAGCCCATGCCGATGACAAGGTTGAAGAAGTGGTAGTCACTGCCAGCCGTGTCGAAAAACCACTGAGCACGATCCCCAATACCGTCACCGTTATTGATCAAGCAGCACTTGCTCAGCAGCTGTCTATTCAAAACGACCTGTCCAGTGTGTTGGGAAAACTGATCCCCAGCTTTTCGCCAGCGCGCCAAAAGATGACCAACGCCGGAGAGACCTTGCGAGGCCGCAAGCCGCTGTATTTGATTGACGGCATTCCCCAATCCAACCCCTTGCGCAGCGGTGGCCGCGACGGCCATACCATCTCGCCACTGATGCTCGAACGTGTGGAAGTCTTGCATGGCGCCAACGCCATTCACGGGCTCGGCGCGGCCGGCGGTATCATTAACCTGATCACCAAACGCCCCACGGAAACCCTTGAGCAAAGCCTGCGCGTTGACGTCGGCTTTCAAACCGAGCGCGTCAGCGAAAGCCTGGACCGGGGGGTACACTACAGCGTTTCCAATCGCATCGACCAATTCGACGTGTTGGCCAGCGTGGGCTTTCGCGACAATGGCATCGCATACGACGCCAACGGTGAGGTGATCGGGGTCGACAACACACAGGGCGATACAATGGCCTCTGAGCAATATGATGTCTTCCTGAAAACCGGTTACAACTGGAATGACCAGCGCGTCGAACTGATGGTCAATCGCTTCAATGTCGAAAGCGACCACAAGTGGACCTCGGTTCCCGGCGACGTGGATGCCGATATCCCCACCACCGCCATCCGCGCAGAACTGCCCGCCGAAGGTGCGCGCAACCGCGTTACCACTATCGGCTTAAGCTACGAGAACCCCGAGATACTCGGGCATAGCCTGCGGGTTCAGGCATTCAAGCAAGATTTCGAAGCCACATACGGGGCTCAAATTACCCCAATAGCCACGTTTCAGGACCCAGCGTACGGACCAGACCTGATTGACCAGTCGCAGAATAACTCCGAGAAAATTGGTGCCAAAATTACCCTGGCCAAAGATCAGGTCGGCGGCCTGCCACTGTCCTTGGTTTACGGTATCGACATCCTGCAAGACAAAACCTGGCAAGAGCTGGTGCAAACCGGCCGCGCCTGGGTACCAGAAACCCGCTACAACAACTACGCGCCCTACCTGCAAGCCGAGTTCACCGGCATTGACAATGCCACGCTAACGGCGGGAGTACGCCACGAAGAATCCAAGCTCGATGTGGACGACTTTACCACCCTGTTCCGCTACGGCAGCCAATTCGTGGAGGGCGGCGCGCCCGATTTTTCAGAAACCCTGTACAACATCGGCGGCACGTATCAGTTCACCGAGCGCTGGCGCGCATTTGCCAATTACGCCGAGGCCTTTTCCATGCCCGATGTCGGCCGCGTATTGCGAGGCATCGATCAGCCAGACCAGGACGTTGAGTCCTTTTTGAACCTGCAGCCTATTCTCACTGAAAACAGCGAATTGGGCGTTGAATACGACAACGGCACCGTGAATGCACAGCTGAGCTACTATGTTTCCGACTCGGACTTCGGCCAGCGTTTGCAACGCGGCGCAGACGGGATATACACCGTCAAGCGCGAGAAAACCGAAGTTGATGGCATTGAAATGCGCCTGGCATGGAATGCCACGGAGGCCGACATCTTTGACCTGCGCTACGCACAGGCAGAGGGTCGTTACGACTCTGACCAGGACGGTAAAGTGGACTCAGACCTCGGCGGCACCAACATTTCACCGGACCGCGTGAACCTTAGTTGGCAGCGCCAGTGGACCCCCGCGCTCAGCTCGCGTATTCAGGTGAACCACCTGCGCGAACGCCGCGTGAAAGACAGCAACGATGTTACCGTCAATCAGTTTGACGGCTACACCACCGTCGATGCCAGTGCTGAGATCAATGTCGGGCCCGGCGTGCTGAGCGTGTCAGTCCAGAATCTGACTAACCGCGACTACTACACCTATTATTCGCAGAGCAGCCCCAACGACCTGCGCAACTTCAAAGGCATTGGTCGCAGCTTTGGTATGGCCTACCAGCTGAATTTCTAAGGCGCTTTTCGCAGTGTCTGACACGGCCTCAAACCCACCCCGGCGGCCGCGCAAAGTTCGCGCGCCGGGCCTGTGGCGCTGGCATTTATGGGCCGGCCTTGCCGGGCTTGGCGTATTACTTGTCGCGGCCGTCAGCGGTGCCTTGTTGGTCTATCAGAAGGAGTTAGTCGCGGCGATTGTCACTCCCGATGCAAGCCTGCCTGCCGACTACCGCCATCAACAGTTGGCCGAGGAGCTTTCGGCACTGGCAAGCCAGCGGGGTATCGACCCGGCGCTGAAATTAAAAGCCCCCAGCCAACTGGAGCCCTACTGGACGGTGCGCCACGCAGAGGGTTTAGAACTGCTGGCCCTGGGCAGCCTTCAGCCCTATACCAATAATCTTTGGTTTCTCGACGTCATCTCATTTATTCGCGAGCTGCACGTCGATCTTCTCAGCGGTGAGATCGGCGAAGCGTTGTTATTGGTGGCTGGCGTGCTCGCACTATTTCTCTGTATCAGCGGCGTCATCTTGTGGTGGCCAGGCCGCCGCGGATTTCGCTGGCGCTGGGTGCTCCCCAAAAAATTACGCCCCTCACAATGGCTGCAATACCATCGGCATACCGGCGCCGTGAGCAGCCCCATTCTATTATTGATCCTACTCACCGGCAGCTTGATGCTCTGGCAAAAACTCATTTTCCCCCTGCTGCCACCCAACCCCGTCTTCACGGTGAAAAGCGCTGAGCCCCAACCCCCAACATCGGCAATAAGCAGTGGCTACCTGCTGGCACATAGTGAAATAGACGGCAGCTGGCCCACTTACATCACCATTGGCCGCGAACAAGGGGATGTAATGCTAAAAGTGCGGTTTCGTCTCAATGGCGAATGGCACCTCAATGGCCGCACTACCGTCTGGCTCAATACTCGCAGCGGAGAACTTCGTCGCACCGAGCGCGCCGACAACATGCCAACAACACGTAGGGTGCTGAACCAGCTCTACCCCCTCCACTCCGGCTTCGGCATGAACATCCCCTACCGCCTATTAACCCTTCTCAGCGGTATCGCGCTGGCGTGGTTGTGCGTTACCGGCGGTTTACACTATTACAAGCGCTTGAGTCGACGAAGGACGGTGTGAGAACTATCGTGCACTTGCCTCCGTACGGATAAAATCAGCGCATCTTTCGCCTATCATGATGCATGCTGCATTAGTATTCCCAGATATGATGCTAGGGAATACCGAGGCGTCCGCAATTCGCAGCCCTCTTATTCCCCTAACTCTTAAAAATTGATCAACCACCGCCTCGCTGTCGCTCCCCATACGACAGGTTCCCACAGGATGGTAAACGGTTTGGGCATTCTCCCTAACAAATTCCAATATTTCTTCATCTGTTCGCACGCTGTCGCCCGGCTGAAGTTCACCATTATTAATAGCCGAAAACCCCGGGGCCTGAAAAATATTGCGCTGAATTTTCACTGCTTCCACCATCATCTTTACATCGCGCTCTGTATCAAGGAAATTAAACTTTATTTTTGGCGGTTCTTTCGGGTCTTTCGAACAAGCATGTACTGAGCCGCGGCTTTCCGGCCGCAAGAAGCAAGCGGTGGAAGTAACGCAGGGAAACTCTGGATCAACCGGCCCATCCTCCGTTATTTCACCACCTGCGGGGGCGAAGTGAATTTGTATATCTGGTCGTCCCTCCGCGTATTTCGAGCGTACAAATGCGCCAACTTCCGCAGCCGGCAGAGTCAGTAGTCCTCGCTTGAAAAAAAGGTACTTGAACAGATTCTTTAACAAAGACAATGACTTGCTTTCATCGTTAACGGTCTTAACGTTCTTGACCTTTTGCACTACATTGATAGTCAAGTGCTCTTGCAGATTTCTTCCCACCCCGTTTAGGTGATGTTTAGTTTCAATACCTAGAGTAGACAAGTGCTCGCCGCCGCCGATTCCGGAGAGCTCAAGCAACTGCGGTGAGTGATAACTTCCCAGTGACAGGACAATTTCGTTCTTACAACGAACCTGCCTAAGACGATTAGACTTATCTATATACTCTAGGCCAATGGCCATATCGTGATCGAATATAATTCGGCTGGCATGTGCGCCAGTAATGATATGCAGGTTTTTCCTACTTCTTACAGGGGAAATAAATGCAGATGAAGCACTGTGCCTTTTTCCAGCCTTCTGCGTTACATGGTAGCGCCCAACACCTTCTTGATTGCGACCATTGAAGTCATCGTTTCTAGTGCAACCGGTGTCAGCAACAGCCTTTATATACGCGTCCGAAATTGGGCTTGAGAAGCGTACATCCGAAATATGCAGCGGACCATTAGTCCCGTGAAAATCAGACTCGGCGGATTTTGCTTGGCAATTTTCTGACTTTTTGAAATAGGGCAGTACTTTTTCATAACTCCATTCGGTATTTCCCAGCTGAGCCCAACAATCGTAATCCTGTTTCTGCCCACGGATATACACCATACCATTGGTGGCACTACACCCGCCCATCACTCGTCCTCGAGGGGACTGGATCTCTCTCTGGCTTAGGCCCGACTCTGGTTCAGAATAATAGATCCAGCTCAGTTTTGGATTGTAGGCTACCTGCGTCCAGCCCGCAGGCATATGGATCAAGGGGTTGTTATCCTTATCTCCCGCTTCAAGCAACAGAACATGTTTGCTTGGGTCTTCAGATAATCTACTGGCCACCACACACCCAGAAGAGCCTGCGCCTACTACAATATAATCGTATTCCATGATTTATATTCGTTCTCAATGCATCGCTGAATAGGTCTGAGCATAATTTTCCACGTATTTTTTAAAGCGTTTAAACATCCAACGGTTCGCCATTCTCATTACTGGCCGCACAATTGCCTCAGACCAATGCGCTCCGTCACGTCCCTCCATCGCCATGTACCAAACAACCTTACAAGTTCCGTTTCCCAAGTCCGTCACGCGATAATCTTCGAGAAATTTTTCAGGGTCCTTTTTACTGCAATACAGAAACGTAAAGGCCATTCGTTTGCCACGCTCCCAGGCAACAAACTCTTCGTACCCCGTAATACCCCCTGCCATAAAAACGGTTCGCGTTGTACCCACCCCAAAGGGCTTTGGTGATGTCCACTCTACTTTTTTTATCGGTGGAGCCCATTTCACCCAAGATACAGGGTCTTCAAAGACCTCAAATATCTGTTCGGGGGTCGCTCGTATAACCTCCTCTGCTTTGTAGACATTTCTAGATTCCTCTAGAAACTCTACGCCAACAGGAGTGCAATCAAAGTTTTTACTCATTTTTGGCGATTCCTAGCTTTTATCTACAGCAGCCGACTGAGGCTAGTCTTTGAATTGATAATCATCTTCCAAACGTCCTTTTACTCGGCGTTAAATTCGATATGCATAGTCTTAATACCGTTTACAAAAAAGTCCCTGACATATTCGACCGGAGCGCTGAATTTCGGGTTTCTCAACCTAGGAATGACCTCTTCGAACATGACCTTAAGCTCTAGGCGTGCTAGATGAGCACCGATACAGAAATGCTCGCCATTGCCAAATGCCCGGTGCTGAGCGTGTAGATCAGGCATTTTTTTATAACGCTCAACATCAAATTTTTCTGGATTATCAAAGATATCTGCATCGTGATTGATTGAGTGCCAGTTCAACACAATCTTGTCGTTTTCCTTGAACTGATGGCCATCAATTTCTACATCCTCCGTTACGGTTCTACGCATCTGTACAAAGGCCGGGTTAAAGCGCAGCATTTCTTCGACAGCAAAGGGAATCAGGGTTGGGTCGTCAACGAGCTTCTGGAGCTGATCCGGGTTTTCAATGAGCAAACGCATACCGTGAGCAGTTACTGATCGAGTGCTCTCGTTCCCCGCAGCGATTAGCATGAGGAAAAATAGCTGGAATTCCTCAGCGGTTAGCTTTTCATCATCGACTTCGCCGTCTAGCAACGCACCGACAATATCTGTCAACGGCTCGCTTTTATGCTTTTCGGCTAGGGCGGCAGCAAAGGCATACACCTCCATTGCAGCAGCCTGCGCCGCCATTGCACTGTCGTCACCACTCATGTCTTCGTCTTCTGTGAAGAACATGGTATTGGTCCAGTCAAAAAATTGTTGTTTGTGCTCCATGCCAATCCCGCAAAGCTCCATAATCGCGATAAGGGGGAGTTCCGCCGCAACCTCCGAAACAAATTCACAACGCCCTTTTGGCGCCACCTTATCGACCACTTCCTTAGCGACCTCTCTGAAGCGCGCCTCGTAGGATTCCACAGCTTTTGGCGTAAACGCTTTTCGAGCAATACGGCGGTATTTGATATGGTTAGGCGGGTCCATATTGACAATCATCAACCGCTGCATTGCCATTTCTTCTTCAGGCATTTCTTTTGGCACTGCGGTCATTCGCTCACTCGAAAATATCAGCGGCTCCTTGCAGATTTTGTCGGCAAGTCCGCGTTTCATCACAGCGCGATATGGCGTACCGGTAAGCGGATCTTCTAGATCGGCCAGCTCTCCGCTCGCGGCTCTTACTTCTGCTAACGCAGCATGGTGATTGCCCTCGGCGTAAAAATCAGGGTCCAAAAGGTTGTGATACGGGCATTTCGTCATAGCTATGTCCTTCAGCAGATGGGGCTTTCCACTTTGCAGTCTCTGTATTTATCGTTCTCTGAGAAACCTCACACCAAGCAAGGCTCGCCAACTAGGACAACTGCAAGTAGACTAGTAGTCTACCTAATTATACCCAAAGTAGACCGACAGTCTACTTTTCCTTGCGCACCTCTGAAAACTACTGCAAGGCACTGATTAATAAGAGTTTTAAGGAAACCTACATGACGGCGAGCGTCAGTCGTAAGAAACAGACCCGTTTAAAAATTATTGATGCCTACCTGGAGTTGCTTGGCAGAATGGGCTTCCAAGAGATAACCGTTACAGCCCTTTGCCAGGAAGCAGGCGTTGCGAGAAAGACGCTCTATAGCCACTTTTCCAGCAAAGAAGAGATTCTCGATAGCGTAAGCCAAAGAGTCATGTTTACCGGAGCTATTGCTGCTTTTACCAACACCCTAAGTGAAGTTGCAGGCACTCGGGCACGGATAGACGAAACGTTTACTCAGCTAAGCATGCCTTTCACTGCGTATACCGGCGAGAGAATGGGTGCGTTTATTCAACTGATTCAAAACATGACAATGCGCCTCTCTTCTTACTCGGGCAAGTTCTCTGAATTTCGACAGTCCGCTGTTCACTACTTCAGTGAATGCAAAAAATGTAGTGATACGAGGGATGATTTTGATGAGAGCTTTATTGCCGACCTCACGGTAAATGCAGCGGTCGGGATTATCTTGAGCTGGGTTAGCGACCCAAGCTACCCCGCTTCTCAAAGAATGGAAGAACTGAAAAACCACATTGCCAGCCTCATTTTAGACGGCTGACTTATTGCCTCAGCCGCTGGCGCATTAAGCCTACCGATACTGCGTCAATGCATATCGTCAACACTAATCATAATCTTCAATAAAAAGGTCAACACATGAATAGCAATGAGTGCGTGAAACTAGAAAGACCCGAAAAATATATCAGTGTTATCCGGCTCAATCGGCCAGAAAAGCTTAACGCAATGAACGCGGAGCTAATGAGTGGTATTGCGGATGCCCTGACAAGAGTCGGCCAGGACAACAGCACGCGAGTCGTCATTATGACAGGTGAAGGCAGAGGATTTTGCTCAGGCCTCGACCTCGATAATTCCGGTGTTATCCCAAATATTGATGGCTTAACCGTTCCCAGATTGGCCATGCGTGCCATCGAGCATTTTTCTAAGGTCGTCCCGATGATGCGTAGAATTCCACAACCCATCATTGCAGCGGTAAATGGCGTCGCCTACGGGGGCGGCTTTTGCCTTACTCTTGGCGCAGATGTGCGGATTTGCGCTGACAATACGGTATTTAATAGCACTGGAATAGTGAATGGCTTAACCAGCACTGAGCTAGGCGTAAGTTGGCTTTTACCTCGATTAATAGGTGCTTCCCGATCAAATGAAATTTTACTCACCGGACGCAATGTAGGCGCCCAGGAAGCGGAGAGAATTGGTCTAGTTAGCGAAACTGTGCCTGCCGACCAAGTCCTGGCGCGCGCGCTGGATATCGCTAGCGCTATGTGCAAATGGAGCCCCCACGGCCTAGCGATGACCAAGCAAACCTGCTGGGCGAACCTTGAAGTACCTGGTTTAGAGGCGGCGATGGAGTTAGAGAATCGCAACCAGATTATGCTAGGCATCACCACAAACCTAGAAGAGAAGAAAGCCGCGCGCCGCGACGGCCGCGAAGCCATCTATCAAGACATTCCTTCTGCCTGGCCCCAAGACTGGGGTATAGAAGAGTCTTGATCTGGCAACATTAACTATCCGGCCCATCCAAGCGCAACGACTGCAGGCCCTGCTCAATACTTTCAAGGTGCTCGCGCAAGCCGGCTTTGCTGGCGGAAATACCCACCGCCAAAATATCGAGCACAGTCATATGGGCCAGCCGTGAAGGTAGCGGCGTATAAGCGCCTTTGTCGTTATCGACATCTACGTAGATTGGTAGGTCGCTCAGCTCTGCGATAGGACTGCCAGACGGCGCCAGGGCAATAACCGGCGCGCCGTTGTTCTTGGCCAGTTTGATGGCATCTAGCAAGGCCCGGGTACGGCCGGACTGGGAGATAGCCACCACCACATCGTCGGCGTGCAGGGACATCGCCGACATGGCCTGCACGTGGGGGTCGGCATAGACGCTGGCGCTGATTTGCAGGCGAAAGAAGTTGTGCTGAGCATCGTGGGCAACCGCTGCCGAAGCACCAAAACCGTAAAACTCCACCCGGCGCGCATTGCTGAGCAGCTCCACCGCTTTTTCAATGGCATCCACTTCTATGCTGTCGCGCACCCGCTTAAGCGCTTCCATAGTGGCGTCGAAAACCTTAAAGGTGTACTGCCGAGCACTGTCTTCATCGCCGTAGCTCACCGCCTCATATTCAGGACTGTGCGCCACATGCTGAGCCAGGGCCACTTTGAAATTCTGAAAACCGTCGCAACCGACCGCTCGACAAAAGCGCACCACAGTTGGCTCGCTAACGTGGGCTTCCTGCGCCAGATCAACAATGCGCATATGAATCACTTCGCGGCGATTGGCGAGGATATAGTCGGCCACCTTGCGCTCGCTGCGGCGCATGGCCTCGCGGCTGGTTTCAATGGCGCGGATGATATTTCTGGGTTTCACGACACACTCAAACTGGCAGATATAACGCGATTGTACCCTATGCATACTTTACAGGTAGACACGGGTTGCGCATTCATTTTTATTCACACCTGGAAATAGTTTCTTTTTGACATCGTTTTGGTACATACCTAGTATGGTCATCTCATCAGTCCTCATTTAATAAAAACAAAAGGAATTGACGATGAAAACTTGCCATACGATCTGCGGCATTTGCGAACAGGGCTGTGGGCTAACGGTCACCACTGACAGCAACCGAGTACTGAAAGTCGAGCCAGACAAGAACAATCCCTACAGTTGGCGTGACTACTGCATCAAGGGCGCCAAGTCGCACTTGTCGCTCCGTCATCCCGACCGAATTACCACGCCAATGAAACGCGTAGGCGACCGCTATGTTGCTGCCAGCTACGAAGAGGCAATTACGGATATCGCCGCCCGCTTCAACCGCCTGATCGATCAGCATGGTCCCAATGCCATCGGTAGCTACACCGGCAATCCCAATGGCTTCAACTTCGGTAGCGCACTTTTTCATACCATGTTGCTGGATGCGATCGGCACAGAGAGTCGATTCTGGGTGGGGTCGGTAGATCAGAACGCCCTTCATGTGGTCTCCGACGCCATGTACGGCAATGCTTGGGTGAGTCTTCAAGCAGATATTGATCACTGCGACTATTATCTGCTGATCGGCACCAATCCACAGATCAGCACCATGTGCTGGATCGGCTATTCGCCGGATGGTTGGAAACGCGTACTCGCTCGCAAAGCGGCAGGCGCCGAACTGGTAGTGGTCGATCCACGCCGGACAGAGTGCGCGGCGAAAGCGACTCGCCACATTGCTCCGCTGCCAGAGAGCGACTGGGCGCTGGTGCTCGCCATGATAAAACTGATTCTGGAAAACGGCTGGCACACCCCCCAACGCAACGACATTCTCAAAGGTCTAGATACCATCCAAGCCATCGCGGCAACAGCAGACCTTGATGCGCTCAGTGCCTGCTGCGATGTGCCATTGAATGACATTAAAACACTGGCTAGAGATTTTGCCCGCGCACCCAGCGCTATGGCCATTGCCAGAACAGGAGTCAGCCAAGGGCGTAATGGCGTGCTAGCACTGTGGTTGGTAAAGGTCCTGAACTACATCACCGGGCGCGTCGAAAGCGAAGGAGGACTTTACTATGTTAGCGGTATTTTAGATTTGCTGGATGTCGGCGACACCCTATTTCCCCACTCAGAGGCCGTCAGTCGTGTACGCGGCAACAAAAATGTAGCCGGAGCACATAGCCTCGCGGAGCTTCCCGAGGAAATCACCACGCCGGGCCCTGGGCAGATTCGCGCCATGATTATCAACAGCGGCAATCCGGTAGTCTCCGGCCCAGACGGCAACGCTCTAGATGCAGCCTTGGCGCAGTTGGATTGCCTGGTGGTGATCGACCAATTCCAGCGAGAAAGCCATCGCCACGCCGACTGGCTAATTCCCGGCGACCATTTTCTGGAGCGCACAGAGATCAATCCCTTAATTCAAGCGTTGAGCCCCAGCCCGCGAGCACAACTAAGCCGAGCGGCGGTATCACCACCACAGGGAATGCGATATGAGTGGGAATTTCTACGCGACCTAACCCTGGCAATGGGAAAACCACTGATACCCGGCAAGGCTTGGCTGAATCCACTGATCAAGGCTAGCAAACATCTGGCCAAATGGACCGGCTGGAACCAGCTAACGATTAACCCAATGCTTATGGCAAGGCTGTTAATACATAGCAACTCACAGATTCGCTGGCGCGATATTGTCGATGCTACCCACGGCATAGGCGACCCTACCGAACGTCCGGAATTCGGCCTGCTATTTAGTAAGTTACGTGAACAAAATAGTCACATAGACCTAGCGCCCTCCGCATTTGTGAAGGTGCTACGGCATCGCCTCGCAGAACCAGCAACACACAACCCATTGCGACCATTTCAACTTATCTCCCGACGGCGCATGAAAATGATGAACTCCTGGTCTATCGAAACCAGCATGGAAGGTATGAATTCACGCGAGATGACAGGCAACAACGTCGAGATCAATCGCAAAGAAGGTGAAGCACTGAAATTAATCGATGGCCAAAAAGTGAAGCTGTCTTCGGCCAGCGGCAGTATTGAGGCCGAGATAAGGCTGTCCGACGAAGTGCGCAGCGGTGTCGCCGTCATGGAGCATGGCTGGGGCTATCGGACGTTTAACGCTAGTCGGGGTAGCAGTCGCCACCATGGCGGCGTTAACCGCAACTTACTCGTCTCCAATGACGACGTCGATCCCCTATCGAATGTCCCCCGCCTCAATGGCACGCCTGTATCGGTTGAACCCATACTCCCCAGCGCATAGATGATTGAGAGTCAGGTGCCAGCGTCGGCCATTCCCGATAGAATAGCCGCCCATGGACGTATCTTATATTCTCGATCAACTCAACGACGCGCAACGCGACGCAGTAACCGCTGATAGCCCTGGCACACTGGTGCTGGCGGGGGCCGGTAGTGGCAAAACCCGCGTGCTGGTTCACCGCATAGCCTGGAAGATAAAGGTAGAGGGCCTGTCGCCGTACAGCATTATGGCGGTTACCTTTACCAACAAGGCGGCGCGGGAGATGCGCGGCCGTATTGAGGAGTTGCTGGGCAGCAGCCTGCAAGGTGGTATGTGGGTGGGCACGTTTCACGGCCTTGCCCACCGCCTATTGAAGGCCCACGCCCGCGAAGCCGGTCTGCCGGAGAATTTTCAGATTCTCGACAGCGACGACCAACTTAGGCTGATGAAGCGCATCCACCGCGAACTGCAACTGGATGATTCGCGCTGGCCACCGCGCCAGTCCTGTTACTTTATCAACGGCCACAAAGACGAGGGCCGACGCAGCGCCCACATTGATGACCCCGGTGGCGACCTGTACCTGCAAACCATGTTGAAGGTTTATCGGCGCTACGAGGAGATCTGCCAGCAGCAGGGGGTTATCGACTTTGCCGAGTTGCTGCTCCGCGCTCTGGAGTTATGGCGCGACAACCCGGCGGTACTCGCCCACTATCAACAGCGCTTTAAGCATGTGCTGGTCGACGAGTTCCAGGACACCAACGCCGTGCAATACGCCTGGCTGCAGATTCTTGCCGGCAATGGCATGCCCATTACCGCCGTGGGCGATGACGACCAGTCCATTTACGGCTGGCGCGGCGCGCGCATTGAGAACATTCAGCAGTTCTCGAAGGACTTTGCCGATACCCGCATTATTCGCCTGGAGCAGAACTACCGCTCCACCGGCACCATTCTCAGTGCCGCCAATGCGGTGATCAAAAACAACAGTCAGCGGCTGGGTAAAGAGCTTTGGACCAGCGGCGAAGACGGCGAGCCCATCACCCTGTTTGCCGCGTTCAATGAGCAGGACGAAGCGCGCTTTGTGACCGACCGTATCGACGAGTTGCTCCGCCAGGACTATCGCCGCGCCGACATCGGTATTTTATACCGCAGCAATGCCCAGTCGCGGGTATTGGAAGAGGCGCTGATTCGCAGCGGCCAACCCTATCGCATCTACGGCGGCCAGCGCTTCTATGACCGCCTGGAAATTAAAAACGCCCTCGCCTATTTGCGCTTGATCGCCCTGCGCGACGACGACACCGCCATGGAAAGGGTGATCAACACGCCCACGCGCGGCATCGGCAATCGCACGGTGGAAATGCTGCGTGAATACGCTCGCGACCACCAACTGTCGCTGTGGCAATCGGCCATGGCGATGATTCAAAACGGCGCCCTAACCGCGCGCGCCGGCAACGCCCTGCGCGGCTTCCTGTCACTGGTCGAAGACCTCGCCGAACAGAGCAGTGACCAGTCGCTGGATGAGCAGGTGGATTTAGTCATCGACAAAGCCGGACTGATCGCCTTCCACCAAAAGGAAAAAGGCGAGAAGGGTCAGGCGCGCATAGAAAACCTGCAGGAATTGGTCAGCGCCGCGCGCAGCTTTACCCCGGAAGACCCGGATGCCGATTTGCTGCGCGAATTCCTCGACCAAGCGGCCCTCGATGCCGGTGAACAGCAGGCCGACGAGCACGAGGACAGCATTCAACTGATGACTCTGCACTCCGCCAAAGGTCTGGAGTTCCCCATCGTGTTTATGGTGGGCGTCGAGGAAAACCTGTTCCCCCACAAGATGTCGATGGACGACCCCGCACGCCTTGAAGAAGAACGTCGCCTCGCCTATGTGGGTATTACTCGCGCCGAGCAGCAGTTGTTTCTGAGTTACGCCGAGTCGCGGCGACTGCACGGGCAAGAGAACTTCAACAGCCTGTCGCGCTTCATCCGCGAGATTCCCAATGACCTCATCAACGAAGTGCGTATTAACAATACTGTGACCCGTCCGAGCAGCTTTGCCAGTGGCAATATTGCTGCTCAGGCCGCCGCCGACTGTGGTATCGCCCTGGGCCAGCGCGTGCTGCACAGTATTTTTGGTGCGGGCACCGTGCTCAGCTTCGAGGGGCAGGGCGCCAGCGCTCGGGTACAGGTAAATTTTGAGGACGAAGGCAGCAAATGGCTGGTGTTGCAGTACGCCAATCTGGAGCTGCTGTAATCGCACCGGCTCACAACAATAATAAGGTAACGCTATGAACCGCTCTTCAAACGCGCGCACTACCCCGCTCATTATTCTGGCCCTGGTTGCCGCGCTGGTCGCCATGAGCTGGCTCTATGTGGGCGAGCGCAGCCGACACTATGTCGCCGATGACAACGCGCGAACTGCCGCCCTGGGCGGTGAGCGAGTGTATCAATGGAAACTGGTCACCACCTGGCCGAAAAACTTTCCCGGCCTGGGCACCGCACCAGAAAAGTTTGCCGAGGTCGTCAACCGGATGAGCCGCGGCCGCCTGCAAATCAGCGTTTATGGCGCCGGTGAACTGGTTCCTGCCCTCGGCGTGTTCGATGCCGTCTCTGCTGGTAGCGTTCAGGCGGGCCACGGCGCGGCCTATTATTGGAAGGGCAAATTGCCCTCATCAATCTTCTTCACCGCTGTGCCGTTTGGCATGAGCGCACAGGAAATGAATGGCTGGCTCTACCACGGCGGCGGCTTGGAATTGTGGCGCGAGGCCTATGCCCCCTTTAATTTGATCCCCATGGCCGGCGGCAATACCGGCGTGCAAATGGCGGGCTGGTTTAACAAAGAGATTAATTCGGTCGACGACCTCAAAGGGCTGAAAATGCGTATTCCCGGCTCGGGCGGTGAAGTATTAAACCGCCTGGGCGGCACCTCGGTAACGCTGCCGGGCGGCGAGCTGTACACCTCGTTGCAAACCGGCGTGATCGACGCCACCGAGTGGGTGGCACCCTACAACGATCTGGCCTTCGGCTTTCACGAGGTCACGCGTTATTACTATTATCCAGGCTGGCATGAGCCCGGCTCGACTCTCGAACTAATCGTGAACAAGCAGGCTTTTGAAGCTCTGCCCGAAGACCTGCAAGCCATTGTTGAGGTTGCGGCGCGCTACGCCAACGCCGACATGCTAGACGAATATACCGCGCGCAATAATAACGCCTTACAGGAATTGGTAGAGCAACACGACGTGCAGCTACGCAAGCTGCCCGATGATGTCATTCGCGCGCTGCACGAAACCTCTGACGACTACCTGGCGGAGCTGGCGCAAACTGATGAACTCACCCAGCGGGTTTACACCAGCTGGAAGCAATTCCTGGAAGGCGCGAAAAACTACCACCATATTTCCGAGCAGGCCTACATCAACGCTCGCGATTTATAATTTAGCGAAAAAGACCAAGTCCGCCGGGGTAGTTGTATCCGGGAAATACCCTGGCGATATCGAGACGACTGCTTTGGGTCTGCAGCAACTCCGACAACACCTGGCGGTAATCCGTGGTGACCTGCAGGTCACCGCGATCGAGGTCATCGTCTTGCAAGCCGGGCCAGTCACTGACAACCTGCCCGCCGTTGACGCCGGCGCCCATTAGCAACATGGCGTTGCCGTGACCGTGGTCGGTACCCAGCGACCCGTTCTCTGTCGCGCGGCGACCAAACTCACTCATTGTTACCACCGTCACTCGCGACATGGCGTCGCCGAGGTCTTGCATGAAAGCCGCTAAGCCATCACCCATTGCCGCCAGGTTATTGCGCAACGCCCCGTTCTGATTCACATGGGTGTCCCAGCCACCAATATCAACACTGATAAATTCACTGCCTATGTCCGCGCGAATCAACTGTGCAGCCTTACGCATATTTCGGGCAAAGGCATTGTTGGCGTATTGCGCGCCGTTTTGGGGCTCAAGTGACGCGGGATCGGCGGCGGCAAGCGCCTGCACTACATCCAACGACAAACGGCTTTGAATCGCCAACGCCGTCTCGTCACCGTACATGCTGCGCACGGCGTCCAGGAAGTCATCGCCCTGCTTCACTATCGAATTGAAACGGTCAAACTGCGCCAGCGCCAGTGGCGGCACCGAGCCCTGCAAACTCTGTGGTGCCGCAGAGGCGATGGCTACCGAGCGAAACGGCGACGCCGACGGGCCGCTGTGAGTATGCGCAATGTGTCGACCAAGCCACCCGGTTAAGGTCGCACTGGGGTCTTGAACACCACTTTCCATAATCGCCTGAGCATCAAAATGTGAACGGCTTTCATGGGGCGACCCAGCGGCGTGAACAGCGGCCATACGGCCGTTTTGCCAGGCGGGCAGCAGCCCAGCCAGCGACGGGTGTAAACCGAAAAAACCGTCCAGATCCAAGGCACCGTTGGATTGATCCGGCCGCGGCACTCTCACCACCGGACGGCGCGCGTAGTAGTCGTCGCTGCCGTGGGGAACCACAACATTCAAGCCGTCCACCGCGCCGCGCATAAACACCACAACCAGGGTGTGTTTTGCCGAGGTAAACTGGCTCTGCCTGCTCACCTCACTATCGACGAGGGTATTCCAAAGTTCTCGGCGAGTATAAGTCATCGTATTTCCTTTCTTTTACTACCGAAGTCCATCAACGCCGTTGGGCATAGGGAGAGATCAGCAACAGCGCCATTAAGCGCCGCCAAAATTGTTCGGTGGATGCCGCGCGTTCGCCGCTCGCGTGAGTCTGGGCAGCCGCCAGCAAACGGCTGGCCGTCGCGTCGTCGATATCGCGCATCAGCAACTTCCGGCGCATGGCCGCCAGTGCCTCGCCGGGCTCCTCCTGCTGGTCTGCAGCCCAAGCGGCGTTACTCACGCCCTCGCTGCGGGACTGCCCCGCGACACTGATAACGTGGCGCCAACGCTCGAGTAGGCCATTAACACTGGCCCAGTAGCCCTCGCTATCCGGGTAGCCGTCGGGGCTAGGCCACTGAAAGGGAACATGGCCAGTACGCGAGATCATGCTGTCGCTATTCGGCCCTTCATAGGTCGGGTTCAGGTCAATATCCAGCGGGTCCAGCAAGCCAAAGTCGAGTTCGGGCAGGGCATCAATATTCGCCAAGCCCAACATACTGTAGAGATCGGGAATAGCCGAGGCCCGCAATAAATCCGACAAGGTGAGGCTGTCATTCATCTCCGGTTCCAGAGCGCGCACCAGCGCAATTGCGCTCTCTTGTGGCCGTGTCAGCTTTGCGTCTGCCGCGTTATGAAATTCCTCGCTGCTAAATACCGCTCGAAGCATTGCTGGAATATCACCATGCTCCCCCCAGGCTGCCGCTACCGAGGAAATAAAGGCCTCCGGCGCAGCAGAATCGCGCACAAATCGCCGGTATAACTTACTGGCAATAAATCGCCGCGTTGAAGGGTGGGCGACGAGGATATCCAGCACTTGCTCACCATCTTCCATGCCTCTGCCTGCTGGCAGGGTGCGACCCAGTACGCGCTTTTCGTTGCTATCGTGTTGTTCGTCGTCGAATAGAAAGCCGTGGTGGTTATTCGCCAAACACAAACGGTCGTCGCCATCGGTTTGAATACCCCAGCCGGTAAATGCCCGAGCAACTTCCCAGATATCGTCCTCGGTATACCCGCCGCCCACACCCAATGTGTGTAGCTCCATCAGTTCGCGGGCGTAATTTTCGTTGGGGTGCTTTTTGGTGGAGCGACGATTATCCAAGTATTCCAACATTGCCGGGCTTCTAGCTGACGCATTAAGTAAGCCGCGAAAACTTCCCAGCGCGTTTGCCCGAATAACATCGCGATCGTCCACCGTCTTCATATGACGCGCAATGCCATCTCCGTGATAGATCGTGAAGTGATCGCTCCAAAAATCGACCATCACCTCAAACAACTGGCGACGGCTAAAAACCCGCCGAAACAGCGTCGCACTGCGCAGCTCTCGCATCGCCCGGCGATCATCATTGAGCTGAGCAAGACGGCAGCCGTCGTAGTTGACCGTAGGCCAGCGGAAATTAACCTCTGCCTCAACGTCCGCGTCGCGCGCAGCCGACATCGACAGCTGCTGCTCAAGCCAGGCATTTGCACCAGCTTCCGCCACTGCCTGCATACTTTGCGGTGTAGGCCCCCACGTGGCGCGTTTGAGCAAGTGTAGCTCCGCGGGTGCCGGGGGAAGATCGGGCTGGGGAGTATCTGTCGACGAAACCCCCGACATAATAATGTCGTTAGCCTCATCATTATTTGTACTGCCGGCGCCACCTCCACCGCCGCCACAGGCCGTGGCGCCCAAGGCAACAACGGCGGCACTAGAACGAATAAAGTCTCTGCGGGAAGTCATGGCGCCTCTGCACTACTGGCTTTTTGTTAGAATTTTTCCAGCCTAGCAAGCGCGAGAGGTGCAAAATAGCCATCGCTTCACAGCACCGTTAATTACTCCAAGAAAATCGCTAAAGTGCGAACCGCAGCTCAGCACTGAACATGCGGGGCGGCATCAAAAATCCCATATGAGAGCCACTAAAGATGGGCATATCTGCGGCAAAATGGCGGATGGTTTTGTTCTCCAGGTTTTTAATATGCCCCATAAATTGCCAACGGCCATTGGGATCGACGATGCCGGCATGAAGATTAATCAGATGATACGCATCCTGGCTGTCGATGGGGTCGGCATCCAGGTCAAACAATATCCGGTCGCGCCAGCTCATATCAGCGCCGAGCATCATGGCGACTTTTTCCTGCCACAACGGTACGGCAACATTAAAGCCGGCGGTGGCACTGATTTTTGGTGCGCGGGGTAGCTGCGATCCACTCAGGTCGCAGGTTTCTTCATTGGATGACGCCGGGCAGGGACCGTCTTTATAGCTGTCGAAGCGGGCATCGCTATAGCCCCAACTCGCAAAGAACTGGCTGCCACGCCAGGGCTGCCAACTGATATCAATCTCCGCCCCCTCAGTGGTCGCCTTAGCGGCATTGTTCACAATAAAGCCGTTACCGATAAATGCCTGAATTTGCATATCGCTAAACTCAGTGTGGTAGAGCGCGGTATTAATCGTAAGCACGCCGTCGTAGGCAGTGAGCTTGTAGCCCAGCTCATAGGCCTTGGCGCGTTCCTGATCAAAGCCGGACTCATCCGCCGTGCGTGCCAGCGGGTTATAGCCTCCCGCTTTAAATCCTTCTGAATAGCTGGCGTAGATCAAATCGTCGTCCAGGCTGTATTTCATCGATAGCTTGGGGGCGATATTGGATTCTTCCCGCGTGTCCTTCAGCTGGTACTCGGTCACCCCGAAGGCGGACTGCAACAGCAAGCCGGTTTGCTCATAATTCTGGTCCAGGTCTACGGCTTTCTTTTCTTCCGATGCCCGCAAGCCCGCCACCAGGCTCAATCGGTCAGTGATATTCCAGGTGAGTTGCGAGAACAGCGCCAGGGTTTCGGTATGTTGAATAAAACGTTGGTGCAAGGCATCCGTGGTTAACGCGCCCAATAGATTATCGAGGGGGTCAAGCAATGGCGTCAGCACGCCGCCAAGCAGATCGGTCACATCATCCAAACCGAGCGCAGGGAGTAACAAGCCCTGAAGCGGCCCCTTGGGCAGCATGCGCAGCTCGCCGGTCAGGTCATTGTCAGACTGAAAAGCAAAAGCACCCACTAAGTATTCAAGCTTGCCCGGTGGCGAACTCAAACGCAGCTCCAGCATTTGCTGACTGTAGTCGGTTTCTCGTCCCCAGTCGGCAATAGGTGCCGACGCCGTATCGGCATCCAGATATAGCCATTCCTCGGCGCGCGCGTCGCTGGCGATCAGCGTTAGCCGGTGCTCGGCGACATCCCAGTTCGCCTCCAGATTCCACACTTCGGTGTCGCTCCAGCTTTCATTCGGCGCGTCGGCGTGGCTGCGGTAATCAAAGTTGGCTTCCAGATTCGGGTCAAACAAACCGTGTACAAGAGCGGCGTCGCCACCCAGCACGAAGGGCTCCCATCCCTGACCGCTGTCGCGTGACTCGCCTTGGTAGTAGGTCAACACGGCCGTCAAGGTATCCAGCGGCGTAAACAACAGCTTGGCGCGCAACCCCTCTTTGTCGACGCGCTTTTCATCTGTGCCGCGCAACACATTGTTTACATAGCCATCGCGGCGGTCGCTGGTTGCCGCGACGCGCAGAGCGAGCCGGTCTTCTACCAGCGGCGCATTGATCATGGCGTCATATTTTTCACCGGAAAACTGCCCATGAGCGGCGCTGGCCGATACCCGCCACTCTTCCTCAGGTTGGGCGGTACTGATGCTTATTGCGCCGGCCACCGTATTTTTACCAAACAGTGTGCCCTGCGGCCCTTTCAACATTTCCACTCGGGCCAGATCGAGAAAGGCATCTTGCAGGAAAGCCATTTTGCCGTAGTAGATACCGTCCACATAGATCCCTACCGCCTGCTCCATGCCATCATTAATCGGCGAGTTCAGGCCGCGCATACCCACCTGCACATAACCAGGCGTCATATTAATTTCCGTATTCGGGCTGGCCAGAGAAATATCTTCAAAAGACGCGATGGCAGAATTT
The DNA here is from genome assembly GCF_002306875.1 of Spongiibacter sp. UBA1325. Classification (NCBI taxonomy): domain Bacteria; kingdom Pseudomonadati; phylum Pseudomonadota; class Gammaproteobacteria; order Cellvibrionales; family Spongiibacteraceae; genus Spongiibacter; species Spongiibacter sp. UBA1325. Next base: position 452,800 of record NZ_DBTD01000009.1, on the reverse strand, counting down.
TTCATGCGCTCAGCACTGAGCACAGATACCGCGATGGGAACATCTTGAATCGACTCGGAACGCTTTTGCGCAGTAACGATCACTTCTTCGATATGAGAGGCGCGCTTGTGCTCTGCTGCCATTGCAGGTAACGCCAACAACTGACCAATAACCAGCCCACACAAGCAGTGCGTTTTCATTGCCTTGTTCATCGCACTTCCCCCTCCGCAAAGTGAACCGCTTTATCGACGGGCGGCCGACATAGCGACAGCATCACCCGCTGGGAAAAAATAGTTACCGCCAGTGCACTGCCTACAGCCACCGCTAAGTGATGCAGGCTAAACGCCCGGTTGTCTTCAGCAATAAACAGGCGCAGGGCATCAAAACAGGGCCAGATCACCAGCAAAACATAAGCCCCCATAGCAATGGCGATTTTGCTCAGCGTTTGCGGGGACGGCGCAGCAGACATTTTATTATTCATTATCAAGTCGCTCGTTTTAAACGGGTTTAACAACCGCGAGGTAAAGAACCAATAAGCCGGTGACTGAAATTACCGGCGTACTCACTACTAAGAACAACCAATGATGGGCGATGGCCTGTTCGTAGCTCAGGGCGACATCCCCCTGCCCCGACACGCGAATAGCGCGCTTGTTACCACCGAAATGCGACAACCAATAATCCATGGCCTCAATAGGCAGAAACACCAGCACCACGATGCACAACTTTAGGCTAAGCCAGAAATGTGCCAGCCCCCAGGGGCCAGCCGTCAGCAGCAACAAACCACTTAGCAGCAATAGCGGAAAGGCCACGTGCTCCAGTACCACGCCCTGATCAAAGCGCTCCATGGCAATATTGCGCTGACGCAGCAAGCGCTCGTCGTCCGGCGCGCGCTGCCAGGCCTTAATCGCCGGCAGCAGGTAATTGATATAGGCAACCGATGTGCTGGCCAACCAGATCATGGCACAAGCCACATGGAAAAATTTTATTTGCAGATAGTAGGGCACCAGCGCTGCAGATAATTGCTCAACAAACATTGCGTCTACTCATTCTTATCGATTATTGTGAGTACAACCACTACATACCATACCCTATGGTACGGAAATAACATTGTCAATATATTTGACTAAATCAGGTGATGCATGGGCGACCCGCAGCCACAAAAAAGCCGCAAATCAAAAACGCAGTTTATTCACGCTGCATTGGAAACACTGGCCAATGAAGGCAATGTGAAAGCGCTGACCATAGACAGCCTATGTCAGCAGCTGGGTGTTTCTAAGGGGAGCTTTTACTGGCACTTCAAAGGGCGGGCGCAACTGATCGAGGCGCTGGTGGCGTTTTGGGCCGACGAGTTTCAGCAGAGCATTCATCAGCGCATTCGCCAAAGTGCCCACGACAAACCCGAGCGCGCGTTTGAAGAGCTGATCAGCTTCTGGCTGAGCAGTAATTTCTCACGCCTGGATCAAGTCATGCGCAATTGGGCGCGCGAAGAAAACGCCGTCGCCGCGGCCGTGCACCATGCCGACCAACTGCTAATGAACTTTGTCGCGCAGCTATTTGTCGCCATGGGCCACGATGAAACCGACGCCCATCATCGAGCACGCTTATTAATCGCAGTGGGTATCGCTGAACCGCAAATCCAGCACCTGCCACACGCCGGTAGTGCCGACGAGGCAGCGCGCTGGGTCGCCGCCAAACTACTTCGCTAGCGGCATAAAGCGCAGCGGCAGGCCATCGGTTGGGAAGGAAATCGGCACCGGATTGTAGGGCATTTCGTAGCCGGGCTGCGCGTCAATACGGTAGCGCTTTAACAAATGAAACAACACAATCTTCACCTGAATCTCCGCAAAATTCAGGCCGATACATTTGTGGCTACCACCACCGAAAGGTAACCACTGGTAGAAATGCTTTTTGTGCTCGGCCCGCTCTGGCGAGAAACGCATTGGGTCAAAGCGCGTGGGCTCACTCCACCACTCCTCCAGGTAGTGAGTCATCAGCGGCGAAATGCCAATAGAGGTATTGGCTGGAATACGGTAGCCGAATATCTCCGTTTCGCGCACCGTGCGCCGTGGCACCACCGCCACCGGCGGGTACATACGCAGCGTTTCCTGCATTACAAAGCCCGCCAGGGAAAACTCAGCAAGCTGGTCAAAGCTCGGCGAGTCGCTATCGATACTGGCAAATTCTTCGCGCAATTTCTCCTGCCATTCAGGATTTTTTGCCAATAAATATATTGTTGAACACAGCGTGCTGGTGGTCGTGTCATGGGCCGCGAACAGCAGAAAGATTATATGGTCGCGAACGGCTTTGTCATCGAGGAAGTTGCCATCTTCATCTTTGGCGTGACAAAACTGCGAGAAGAAATCATCGGTTTCCTGCTCGCGTTTTTTCTGAATATGTTGCTCGACAAAACGTTCCAGTGTTTTGCGGCCATCCAAACCTTTTTTCCACGTTGTTCCGGGAATCGGCAACTTTACAACAGCCAGCGACGCCTCCATTGCGTGAACAAAGGCGCGGTTAATTTTTTGCGCGTCGTCACCAATATCGACGCCCATAAATACCTGGGCCGCCACATCGAGTAAGATCGCTTTAATCTCGTCTTTAAACATGACCTGCTGCCCAGCAGGCAGCTGCGCAAGGCGCTGATCGATCATCGGGTTCATGGTATCGACATACTTTGCCAGTACATCTTTTTTAAACGCCGACTGCAGTATTCGCCGATTGAGTTTATGGTCGGCGAAGTCCATCAGCATCAGCCCGTTGGGAAACAAACGATCCAGGAAAGGATCCCAGGCACGCTTACTGGAAAATAGTTTTTCGCTGTCTTTCAGCAATATTTCATTGGCTTCTGGCCCGACCATTACCACCGTTTTTTGCAGCAGCGCGTTGCTGCGAAAAATTCGACCATACTTGCGATACTTATCCATCGACATGGCAAAGTAGTCGGTAAGAAACGGTATGGTGTCACCCAAAATTGGCAATGCCCCGCGATCTCCCGGCAGGTGATCGATATCAGAAGTGGGTTTTCGCGCTGCCTTGATGGTTTCTGCTGTCGACATGTCCTAACTCCCTTACGCCATTTCGCTGTTGTCTAGCCGGTATTGCTCGGCAAACATTTCGCGGAGTTCTTTCTTCAAAATTTTTCCCGATGGATTGCGCGGCAGTCCTGGAACAAAACAGATATGTTTAGGTACTTTAAATGCCGCCAGTTTTCCTTCGCAGAACGTTTTCATTTCCGCAAGGCTGATTTCACACTCCGGCACCGAGACTACAACGGCAAGGGGCACTTCCCCCCACCGCGAGTCGGGCACACCAATAATCGCCACGTCGGAAATTTCCGGGTGCGACATCAATAGATTTTCAATTTCCGCGGGATAAATATTTTCGCCACCGGAGATAATCATGTCTTTCACGCGGTCTTGAATAAACACATAGCCGTGCTCATCGATAATGCCCGCATCGCCGGTATGCAGCCAGCCATCAACAATCGTATCGGCGGTCGCTTCGGGGCGTTGCCAGTAGCCCTGCATAATCTGCGGCCCCTTGGCGAGTATCTCCCCTACTTCGCCCGGCGCGCATTCACCACCGTCGGTATCGACCACTTTTAGCGCAGTAGCAAACACCGCGCGACCGCAGGATCGCAGCAGTCCCGGCTCACCCGCCAAAGCGCGGCGGTGATCGTCAGCAGTGAGAAACGTCAGGCCCATCGTCGCCTCGGTTTGCCCGTAACCCTGCACAAAGTCGCAGCCAAATATGCGCATACAATCCTGCAGCAAACTTTCGGAAATGGGCGACCCGCCGTAGTTAATGGTTTTTAGCGCAGAGAAATCATAGCGCTCAATATTCTCGACCATTGCCAGCGAAAACTGCAGCATTACCGGAATCACTGCCACGGTGGTGATCTTCTCGTTGGCCAGCGTTTCGATCATGCCCACCGGATCGTAGTCGCGGTGAATCACCATCGCCGAGCCGTATATCACACCGAGCATCGCTCCCACCAAGCCCACCGCATGGAAGGTGGGCGCAATCACCAAGGCCTTGTCGTTTTCGGCCGGCCACACGCCGGTACTCATTGACGCCTGATAACTATTCAGCAGCACATTGCTATGGCTAATCAGCACGCCCTTTGGGCGGCCGGTGGTGCCGCTGGTGTACATATGAAACAGGATATCGTCGCCTGCAATATCCACCTCGGCGGCGGCATTCGCTCCCTTGCACCAGTTTTTAAGGTCGTCTTGCCCCGCTGTCGGCGCCAGGTAAATGCGCGGCAGTGCCTGCATTACAGGCCCGCACAGACTGTCGAACTCTGCGTCGAGAAACAGCGCGACCAGCTGCGCGTCGTCGGCGATATATTCCAGCTCGCCTTCACTCAGTCGGTAATTGAGGCCCACCGCAATCGCGCCAATGCGCGCACAGGCGAGGAATACACACAAATTGTCGACAGAGTTTTTTGCCAGTATGCCCACGCGTTGGCCTTTGCAAATGCCCTGGCCTTGCATGGCGCCGGCTATGGTACCCACGTAGTCCCAGGCCTGGCCAAAGGTTAGTGTCTGGCTGTCGTCTTGCAGCATCATGGCGTCGCTGCGACGCTGCGCATGAAAGGCGTGGTACTGATTAAAATTAGTAAACATGGCTGTCGCCTCGCCGTTGCTTTATAGAAGGAGTACCGCGCGATTAGCGCGGCTGCATACGAATGGCACCGTCGAGACGAATACACTCGCCGTTCATGTATTCATTTTCAGCGATCATCACCGACAGGTGAGCAATTTCCTCTGGGCGACCCAAACGCTGCGGGTTAACCACACTGGCTTCCAGCGACTTGTATGCCACCTCCGACAGAGTCTCAAACAGCGGCGTATGAATAAGACCCGGCACAATGGTGTTTACACGAATGCCGTAACTGGCAAGGTCGCGCGCCATTGGCAAGGTCATGCCAACTACACCACCCTTTGATGCACTGTAGGCCACTTGCCCTACCTGCCCCTCGTAGGCGGCAACCGAAGCGGTATTAATAATGACGCCACGGGCGTTGTCCTGGTACGGCGCCGCGTCAGCCATCGCTTTTGCAGCGAGGCGGGCAACATTAAAGGTGCCAATCAAATTCACATCGATAACGGTTTTATAGGCATCGAGCGGAAACACGCCCTGCTTGCCAAGGGTTTTAATCGCGTTACCAATGCCGGCGTAGTTGTTACAGATATGCAGGCCACCAAACTTTTTAACCAGGGCATCGATGGCCGAGGCCACCGACTGTTCATCCGCGACGTTGACGTTGTAAAACGCCGCGCGGTCGCTGCCCAACTCTTCCACCAAGGCGTTACCGCGAACCTCGTTCATATCGAAGATGGCAACCCTGGCGCCTTTGGCAGCGTAGGCGCGTACGGTCGCCTCTCCCAAGCCCGACGCGCCGCCGGTAACCAGTGCCACTTTGTTATTCATATCCATGTTGTTCTCCTTATTGTTGTATTGCTTGTTAAAACACGTTCAGGTTATTACCGAATGCCCGCACCTGATGGCGGCACCGGTTGATATTTCGGGTTGTCGATAGCCAGTTTGGCGTCGCTGATTTTTTGCAACATTTCCAGCAAAGCCGGGTCGCGGTGGGGCGCGTCGCTGCCCTCAATGTGGTCGCGAAGCTGTTCACGCAGTGTTGCCAACTCGCCCTGTTGGCCGAGAAATTCAGCGAGCAAAACTTGCTCGTCGCGCTGCTGACTTCCCCCCGCGTTCAACTCGCGACCGACAATACCAAGGCCGTTGATTGCCACCCGCAATTGATATGACAGGGCTGGCGCGTCCACGGCGGGCAGTATCGACTGTTTTAAGAACTCACTAACCGCTTCCAGTAATTGCTCGGCACTGGGATGCTCAATAGCCATGATTAACGCTCCTTCAGCAGCCGAATAAGGTCGGCCTCGCACTCAGACAAGCGCCGGCCGATCACCGCCCGCTCAACCGAACGCTGCTTACCCTGCAAATGAATGGCGCTCTGATACAGGCAGATCACCCCCCATTTCAGCACGCCAAACACCTCCCAATAGGCCAGCTCCCGCTCAGTAACATCGGTTTCGCGGCCGCGGTTATAGGTTTCCAACAGGGCACGCTTGTCACCAAAGCCGCCCACCGCTTTGTCGACGTGGCCAAAACGCCAGGAATTCACACACAGCCAGCCGAGGTCTTCTATCGGGTTGCCGATATGCGCCAACTCCCAATCCAGCACCCCGCTCAGGCCCTGCTCGTCCACCAGGATATTGCCGTTGCGAAAATCGCCGTGCACGATGGCGGCTTGGCGCGGCGTTGGCGGGGTGTCCAATAAATAGCGAAAGGCCAAATCAAACACCGGCAAACACTGGCCAAATTCCCGATAGCGTTCCCGGTAACGCAGCACGTCGTCTTCTACCGACACTGACTCCAGCATAGCGGCGCGACGCGGATCAATATTGTGCAAAGACGCCAAAACAGCGCCGCACTGACCAGCCAGTAGCTCACGGGCAGTGGCAAAACGCGCGTCAGTAAGAATGCGCTTAGGTAGTGCCTCGCCTGCGAGCCGCCGCATCACAAAGCCGGCACCGCTCACGTCACTGGCCGGTATGTGAGCGATCACTTCCGGCACCGGCAAGCCCTGCTGATACACCAACTCCAGCAAACTGGCTTCGGTGGGTTTGGTCAGGGCATTTTCAAACTGGTGTTCATCGTCGCCACAACGCAAGATCAGCGGCTGCAACGTGCCCTCTGCCCAGGCATCAAACGCGGTGGTTTGCGACGCTGCGCCGCCCGTTAATTGCTTAACATTGTCGATGGTCACGCTACTCTGCCAATGCCCGGACAGGCATTCTTCCAGCAAGCGGACTAAGGCCATATCCGTCATGACGCAAACTCGGCATCGCGCTGGCCGAAGTCCCAGCCCTGACCTTTTTCATAGGCTCGCAGCAGTTGCTTCGCCACCGACTGAACATGCACCTCGTCCGGGCCGTCGTAGAGCCGCGCTTCGCGGGCATGGCGATACATGCGGCTTAGCGGAGTGTCGTCGGTAAGGCCTTCGGCCCCATAAACCTGAATAGCGCGGTCAATTACCCGGTGCAACATGCCGGCACCGGCCACTTTAATTGCGCCAATTTCCACTCTGGCAATATCGCCCGCGTCGATGCGCTTAGCGGCATGCAAAGTTAGCTGGCGGCAGGCCTGAATATCCTGGTAACTGTTGAACACATGCTGCTGCATTAACTGTTTATCGGCGAGGCCAGAACCAAACGCACTGCGCGACAGCAAGCGCTTACACATTAGGTCGTAGGCGCGCTGGGCCTGACCGAGCCAGCGCATGCAATGGAAGATTCGCCCGGGTCCGAGGCGCCGCTGGGCGATTTTAAAACCCGCGCCGCGCTCACCTAACAGGTTGTCGGCAGGCACTTTCACATTCACATATTCGGCCTCAAAGTGGCCGCCCGCGATGCCCAGCACCGGCGTATCCCGAAGGATGGAATAGCCCGGCGTACCCATTGGCACAATAATCATGCTGAATGCGCTGTGGTCGGGCGCCTGTGTTTCGGTGCGGCACATTACCGTGGTGTAGGCGGCAATATCGGCGCCGGTGGTAAACCACTTGCGGCCATTAATATGCCAATAACCGTCTTTTAATTCGGCGGTGGTCTGCAGCTGCGTGGGGTCGGAGCTGGAAATGCCTGGCTCGGTCATCGCAAAACTGGGGTTGATGTCACCGGCAACCAGCGGCAGTAAATAACGCTCGCGCTGGCTGTCTGACGCGTAGGCATTCAGCATGATGGAGTCCTGCAAGGAATACGTGCCGAAAATGCGCTGAGCGAATTCCGAGCGGCCGATAACCTCATTCAGGTAGGCGTATTCCAAAAACGGCAAGCCCATACCGCCGATCTCTTCGGGGTGACCAAAGGCCCATAAGTGCTGTGCCTTGGCCTTCTTAACCAGCGCGGCCAATTCCGCCTCGGCAAGGGTTTTATCGGCAGATTGCAATAGCGGCTCGCGCGGATAAATCTCCTGCTCCAAGAAATCCACCAACTCGCTACGTATCTGCATCCAGTCTCGAGACATCGCCATATTCTTCTCTTTATCTGCGCTGTTAGGGAGCCACTACACAAGCCAGCGAACCCTCAAGGGGTGTATTGCAGAGGCCTGCTAGTTCTTGCTTATACAATCAACATGATTCATTATTGTCAAGTATATTGACTTATTGCAATCAGCTGGCCAATACTAAAAACGATAATTAAAAATGGGAGAACCACAGGCGATGAACAAACCACTTCAGGCCCTGGGAAACATTCATCACGCCGCCTATCGCTGTGTAGATGCTGAGCAAACACGCTGGTTTTATGAAGACCTTCTCGGCTTAACACTCGCCGCTGCCTTTGAAGAAGACATCGACTTTGGCGAAAACCTCGGCCGCAATCGCCACTTCTTGCATATCTTTTTTGAAATGGCAGACGGGAACTACATTGCCTTTTTTGACGAACCCGGAATTTCCAAGCCCGAGCATTTTGGCCGTAAAGATAGCTTTGACATGCACCTGGCATTCGAAACCGAATCGCTGGATAGCTTGCGCGAATGGCAGGACTATTTAAACGCCGCCGGCAAAACCTGCCTTGGCCCCATCGACCACGGCTTTGTTCACTCGGTATATATGTACGACCCCAATGGCATTCAGGTGGAAATCACCTGCCGCGCAGAAAATAGCGACGCCATTATGAAAGACGAAGCCGCGAGCGCGCGTGATGCATTGAATGCCTGGACGGCAAAAACACGCAAACAAAAAGAAGAAGTCTTCGGCGCAGAGCGGCTGGATAAACGCGGCCGAGGCTAAGTTTGTGGCGCGGCACTTACCGCGCCCTTACCTGCATTAGGCCAAACGCTGGCACTGCGCAACAAAACGCGCAGCAAACAGTTTGGCAGTTTCAAGATCGCCGGGCAGGGGCGCCTCGTCGGCGCTGGCATCGGCGGGCGACTGCGCCATTAAACCACTAAACGCCCCCAGGTAATTAACGTCATTGCGCTGCGCCGCTTTGGTATTGGCCGCTGGCAACGCGGTGCCCACCCACAACATACCGTGCTGCATCGCAAAGGTATGCAGATAGGCCAGCGTTGAAGACTTATCACCGTTCATTGATGCGGAGTTGGTAAAACCACCGGCCAATTTATCCTTCCAGTTTTGCATCATCCAGCGGCCACTGGAGGCATCAGCCACCCGCTTAAACTGCCAGGACACGCTGCCCATATACGTGGGCGAGCCGAATAAAATACCGTCGCTGTCATCCAAGGCCTGCCAGTGCGCGTCGCTGATCTCACCGTCTTGGGAAATCGCAATCGCCGTTACTTCGGCCTGCTCGGCAAGGCTTTCCACTATGGTCTCTGCAAGACGCTGGGTATGGCCGTAGCCACTGTGGAACAACACACAAATCTTAGTCATTAACCGCTCCTATTATTATTTTTGGTAAAAGGGTGATTATTTTTCCGGCTCAACGATGGCGATCGGCCCCCAGCTTCTGTTCAGCGCTTGCTTCAAACCATTGAAGGCGGTTTTGCCGATTCGCTTGCGAAGTTCCTCCTCAATACCCAATAAAATTGCCTGGGCATCGCGGCGAATATCATCCGCCTCGGCGCTGAACTTCACCATTTTTGCGCGCTTGTCTTTGGGGTCGGGCACAAGCTCCAAAATGTTTTCGTCCTTTAAGCCCTGCAGCAACTGGTGGATCGCCTGACGGCTCACACCGAGGTTGCGCGCCATATCAGCTGGGCGGTTAATGCCTGCGGTTACGCTCAACATAATCATCGAACGGGTGCGGTTCATCCGCTCCCAACCGGCCGCAGCCAAACTCGCCTGCAAGCTTTCGTCCACCCAGTACAGGGCGTAGGCAAGTGTGCCGATCAAATAGCCCTGATCCTGCTCAACCAATTTCTTCATAAGTTCATTTCACTTTCTCTGTGGTGCCAGCGATTGTAGGGCAAACTGAAAAAAAACACCCTACCAGCATGCCATAGCGTTTATTTTTTTGTAAACTATATTGACAATAAATCAGAGCACAGCCTCGCCAATAGGATAAATATAATGAGCGAATCGACGAGAAGCTACGAGCGTATTCCCTATTTAATTTTCTATCAGGACAAAAGCCCGTTTAAGGAAACCTACGGCGGCCCGCTGGATTTTGGCGCCCTTAAATCCCACCATCTCAAGCCCAAACAACCGCGCTGCAACAACGTCATTCTGTTTATGCACCCCGTTGGCGGCGGTGAATACCTGCCGATGGTGGTCGCCATGGCCAAGGCTGGTTACCCGGTCATTTACTGCCAAAGCCGCTACTCCGGTAACGACAGCGCACTGATTATGGAAAAAGTCGCCATCGATATGGGCAACTGCATCCGCCACGCCAAAGAAGAACTGGGTTACGACAAAGTGATTCTTGCGGCGTGGAGTGGCGGCGGCTCACTGTCGCTGTTTTATCAAAGCCAGGCGGAAAACCCGACCATTACCCTCACTCCCGCGGGCGACTCGGTAGACCTCACCATTCAAGGGCTGATTCCCGCCGACGGCGTGATGATTCTTGCCGCCCACGTTAGCCGCGCCCATACCCTCACCGAGTGGATGGACGCGTCAATTCTCGATGAAGCCAACCCGGACAACAAAGACCCAGGCCTGGACCTCTACGACCCGGCCAACCCTAATCAGCCGCCCTATAGCGAAGAGTTCCTCAGCCGCTATCGCGCTGCGCAAATTGCCCGCAACAGAAAGATTACCGCCTGGGTAAAAGACAAGCTGCAATACCTGAAAGACAGCGACCGACCCAACGACGAATTTGGCTTTGTGGTACACGGCACCATGGCCGACCCGCGCTGGCTGGACCCCAGCGTCGACCCCAACGACCGACAGGAAAATTGGTGCTACCTCGGCGACCCCAAAGTCGTGAACAATGGCCCCGTTGGGCTGGCCCGATTTTGTACCCTGCGAAGCTGGTTGTCACAGTGGAGCTACGACGACTCCAATGCCGACGGCCAAGCCTGTGCAGCGAAAATCAGCGTGCCAATTCTCGTCATTGGCAACACCGCCGACGATGCCTGCACCCCCAGCCACACTCACCGCTTGTACAACGCCATTGCCCACGACGACAAAGAACTGTACGAAGTGGAGGGCGCCACTCACTACTACTTCGGCCAACCCGATAAACTCGACGACGCCATATCGCGCTGCGATGCGTGGTTGCAGAAAAAAGGCTTTGCGGACTGAGTGCTGTAAGGAAGGACGTGCCGGGCTTGCTCGCCCGGCACGCGAAGCCGCTTACCGGCTGGGATTAATCAGGTATTTCTTGCCGGTGGCCTGCTGGCTGTACTCAGCGACCACATCGGCCTGCAATACATCCAGCAGCGACACTTCATCGCTGTAGTGGCTGGCAAAGGTGGTGTGTAGCTCATCGGCCACGCGCTGGCGCAATTCGCCGGCGCGCTCTGGCCCGACCTTGGCAATAAACGGCGTCAGCAGCCAGGCATTAATGCCCCAACTAAAGCCGAAGTTGCGATGGACAATCGTCGGAGACAAATCCAGGCTGCCGTAGATGTAGAGCTGTTTGAAGGTATCGGAGCCATAAGGCCCCGGCAGGACAACATCTTTCAGCGCCGCTTTTTCCATGCAGGTGAGAATACGGCTGCCCAGCTCACCGCCGCCGGTAGCGTCAAACGCCATATAGGCACCCGTCTCCTCAATCGCCCGGGTCAGATCGCTCATAAAGCTGTCGTCGCTGGAATTGCAGATGTATTTGGCGCCCTGGGATTTCAGCAACTCAACCTGCTCGGGCTTGCGCACAATATTAATGAGTTCAATGCCATCTTTCTGGCAGACACGGTTGAGCATCTGCCCGAGATTGGACGCCGCCGCCGTGTGGATCAGCGCCTTGAAACCTTCACGGCGCATCGTCTCAACCATACCTAGTGCCGTCAGGGGATTCACAAAGCAGGACGCGCCGTCGCGGGCCGAGGTGCCCTCATTCAATGGCAGACACTGCATCACATTCACTTTGCGGTACTGGCAGTAAAGCGCGCCGTCCATTACCGCCACCGTTTTACCCAACAGTGCCTGCGCAGCGGCACTGGCACCGGCCTTGACCACGGTGCCCGCCCCTTCATTTCCCGCCGCCAGCGGCTTGCCAATTCGCGGTTTAACGCGGCCCTCCAGGCCAGGGCGCAGTTTGGCGGTGTACACGGTATCGGCACCACTGCCCGTGGTTTTGCCGGTGCTGACATCGGCGGGGGCAATCAGTGTGGCCTGATCCGAGGGGTTGATGGGGGTCGCCTCAATGCGCACCACCACCTCATCGTCGCCTGGCTCGGGGATCGGCGAGGATTTCAGTATCAGCTTGAGGTAGCCGTCGTCGGTGACCAGCGAGCGCAGTTGCAGGCCGGTATCGGGAAGCGTGTCGTGCATAGCAAATGCCCTTCTGATTATTGGACAGCTAGCCTAGCACTTTCCGCCCCCCAAACTCACCTGTGCGGAAACCCGTTCGCTCACCACTGATAATTCAGCGAAGCAAAAATTTTCCGCATCGACTTCTGCCGAGTGTTGTAAGTGCCGGGGAAAAACACGGTATCGAGCACTTGCCCCAGCACTTCTTCGTCGGTGAGGTTGCTGCCGCCAACGGTAATTGCCCAGCCGGAATCCAGCGATGCCAGGCTTACCCGCGCCGACACGGTGGTGTAGCCCGGCGAAAAGGTGTTTTTATCCAGGTCGCCGTCGGTGTATTGATCGCCTTGGTAGAGAATATCGACGCTGGTACTCATGGCTAAGCCGAAGACCGGGAACTCCAATGTTGGAGTAAAGCTGGCGGTTTCTTTGGGGGCGAAGGAGATGCGTCGACCGCCAAGGTCTTGCTGGGCGTCGACACCTTCATTAATCGGCGCTGGCGCGGCGGGGTAACTGTCGTAGCGTGCATCCAACAGGCCTACAGAACCGGCAAGGCGCAGAAACGGCATTGGCGTAATCCACATAACGTCCATTTCAAGGCCGTCAGAGGTGGCGGTAGCGGCGTTCTTTACATCGAAGAAGGCACCGTTGAAGGCCAGCACTTGCAGATTTTCAAACTGAGTTTGGTACACAGCGAGGTTAAAACGCAGGGTGTTATCCAAGAAGCTGCCTTTTAAACCGGCCTCGACGGTGACGGCTTTTTCGGGCTCGAAATTGAGGTCTTCACCACCGAAGGACGAGGCATTAAAGCCACCACTTTTGTAACCGCGGGCGTAGCTGATAAAGACATTGGTGTCTTCGTTCAAATAGTACTGAAGCGACAGCTTGGGCGACAAATCGCTCTCTTCGCGCTCGATCCCTTCCTCCTGATATTCCTCGGCGCTTAGCGCGGTGCCCATCAAACACGGCAGCCCCAGGTTGCCAGTGCGGCAGCGCGAGGTGCCCGAGGCGTCGGCAGTTTTGGTTTCGCGGCTGTAGCGCAGCCCGGGAGTGAGTACCCACTTATCGGTGATGTACCAGCTGAATTGGGCAAAGGCCGCGTAGGCCTCCACATCCAGAAAGTAGTCCAGCAGGTAGCTGTCGTCGCCAATCAAGGTGGAACCCAGACCGGAGATCAAGCCCAAGCCCGCCAGGTTTAAACCGCCGAGCAAGCCGCCTGAGCCGGCATTGGTATTGCCACTGATCAGTTGCAGGGCGTCGTCGGTGGTGAGGTAGGCCAGCAGGTCGTCGCCGGCGGTAATTTGCGTTTGTTGTTCAAATTCTGAATGCAGAGCGTAAATACCGGCAACCAGATTAACGCCCTCGCCCAACCCGAAAAGGCTCTCGCTGCTGGCAGTAAACCGAAGCTCCAGCGACTGCTGATTGTAGTCCGAGGTCACGGCTAGTTTGGCAAGGTCGGCAGGGGAAGCGTCGAGGTCGACAAGGCTGTCGATGTATAACTCGCTGTCGGCAACAATTAATGTCAACGCGCTGTTCTGCAATCCGGCCACGTCGCCCAGCTGCCACTCACTTAGCAATGACAGGCTGTCGGATGCTTTTTCGATAAAGCCCGGCACATTGTAGGAGCTGCGAAAGTCGTAGGGATTGTCTTCAATATTCGGGTCGTAGTTTTCAAGAAAGGTGCGGGTGTCGTCGTCCAGTTTGAAGATTTGCAGTCCCCAGTAATTGGCCATGGTTTCCGATTGGTAGGCATTCAGCTCCATATGCAGCGAATCGCTGGGGTCGAAAAAGATCTTCAAACGCTGGGCATTTTGTTCGTGTTGATCGTCGCGGCGCTGCAAAAATTGGTTATACAGGTCACCCTCTTTGTCGCGGTCCATCGCCGAAAAGCGCAGCGAAAGGTGGTCGCCCACGCCACCGGCTACGGCCGCTTCCAGGTAGCGCTCATCGGCGTCGTTTTCCTGCCATTGCAGTTTCCCGGAGAAGTCGTCGGTGGGGTCAGCCGAGCTAACATTGAATACGCCCGCCACGGTGTTTTTTCCAAACAGGGTGCCCTGCGGCCCGCGCAGGACTTCTATACGGGCAATATCGAACATGGCTTCGCTAAAGTATGAAGGGCGGTTGTAAAACACCTCGTCCTGCACGAAACCCACCGAGCTTTCGAAAGCGGCATTCAGCGGGTTGGAGCCAAAACCGCGAATATTTACCTGGGTAAGTGCCGGATCGGTATCGGAGGAAAAGCGCACATTGGGCATATACGGGGCGAGGTCTTGCAGGTTAACCGCGCCCACTTCTTTCATAAATTCGCCGCTCACGGCGGTGAGCGAGATGGGCACATCCTGAGACGATTGCTCGACTTTCTGCGCGCTAACGATGACCTCCTCCAACACCCGGCGCTCTTTTACCGGCGCGGAAAACGCGTTGTGAGCCGTCAGTATTAGTGCAATGGCTACGCAGTGAGGACGTAACGATGTACTGCTGTTGATAAACATAGGCACCCATCTTTTCTATTATTATTGTTGTTGCGTTTGAGCCATCCGGTGCAGTGAAGCGCCTTGCACGGCCCGAATTAATGTCAACTAAGTTTACATTATTAGCGGCTTTCTCTCGGCGCGTCAACTCGCCAATATGAGAATTAGCAAAATCTTGGGGGTAGACAATCGCCTCAGCATAATGTCAATATTATTGACATAATAACAAACGAGAGCTGCGATGATCGACTTACATACGGTGCCAACCCCCAACGGCCACAAGATTTCTATTGCGCTGGAAGAGCTGGGCTTGGACTATCGCGTAATTCCCTACGATATTAGCCAGGGCGACCAGTTTAGCCCCGAGCTATTGGCCTTAAACCCCAACAACAAGCTGCCGGTGATTGTCGATAACGATGCCGAAGGCGGGCCGATCACAGTGTTTGAAAGCGGCGCGATTCTGATTTACCTGGCAGAGAAAAGCGGCCAGCTGCTATCTCGCCAGCCCAGCCAGCGCTACGCCGAGCTGCAATGGCTGATGTTTCAAATGGCGGGCGTTGGGCCGCTGCAGGGTCAGGCCCACCACTTCGTGCGTTACGCTCGTGAAGAGCAGCCCTATTCCAAACAGCGCTACCTGCAGGAAAGCCTTCGCCAGTGCCGGGTGATTGAATCGCAGCTTAGCCAGCAGCACTATATCGCCGGAGAGCAATTCTCCGTTGCCGATATCGCACTGTGGCCGTGGCTGCGCGCCCTGCCACTGATTGGTATTCACCCCGAACAGACTTTTCCCGGTATTCATCGCTGGTTTAATGCGCTGGCAGAGCGACCGGCCTTTCAGCGCGGTAAGGATGTCATCAACGGCTGGGTCTATGACCTGCCGCCGAACTTCTATATGGAGCTGGACGATAAGACCTGGTCTTACTCCTTTGGCGAGGAGCAGTACAAGGAACGCGAACGGGGGCAGCAAGCGTGACAGATTTATTCTCGGTAAGCGGCAAAACCGTATTCATAAGTGGCGGCTCTCGCGGCATTGGCGCCATGTTGGCAGAGGGCTTTGTTAACGCCGGCGCCAAGGTGATTATCAGCGCACGAAAAGCGGCAGAACTTCACGCACGCTGTGCACACTTGCAAACGCTGGGCGACTGCACCGCCATTGAAGCGGATCTATCCACCCAGCAAGGTGTGGAAACGCTCGCCGCCGCCATCACATCGCTGACCCCAAGGCTGGATATTTTAATTAATAATGCCGGGGCCAGTTGGGGTGCTGATATCGACAGCTTTCCCGAGTCGGGCTGGGACAAGGTGATGAATTTGAATGTGAAGTCGGTCTTCTTCCTCAGCCAACAATTGCTGCCACTACTCAAGAACGCCGCCGCCGAAGACAGGCCCGCCCGCATTATTAATATTGCCTCGGTGTATGGCATGGTTCACTCGGCGCTAAAAACCTATTCCTACGGCGCCAGTAAAGCGGCGGTAATCCAGCTGACCCGTCAACTTGCGGCCGACCTGGCCGACGCCCACATTAATGTGAACGCCATCGCGCCGGGCTATTTCCCCAGCGATATGACGGCGCCGTTGGATGACCAATCGTTACTGCAAAGCATCCCGCTGCAACGTATGGGCAGCGCCGATGATATTGCGGGTACGGCAATTTTTCTGGCCTCCGCCGCATCGAATTATATGACCGGCAGCACCTTGGTACTCGACGGTGGTATTGTCGCCAGTCGCTAACAACTCGATCGTGAATACAGCAGGTATGTTATGAACAATGCGCTTTCCGGATTGCGGGTATTGGACCTGACCCATATGTTGTCCGGCCCTTATTGCACGATGATATTGGGTGACATGGGTGCGGAGATGATCAAGGTGGAGCCGATTGCTGGCGAAGGCACGCGCAAGTTGTTGGCCACCGACCCCGAGCACTCCATTGACGGTATGGGCGCCTACTTTATTACGCTGAATCGCAATAAAAAAAGTATCGCCATCGACCTGAAAAGCGAGGACGGCCTGGCGCTGTTTTATTCGCTGGTTGAGCGGGCCGATATCGTTGTGAATAACTATGCCGCCGGCGTGCCGGAAAAACTCAAGATCGATTACCCGCGGCTCGCCGAGATCAACCCGCGTATTATCAGTTGCTCCATTACCGGCTTTGGCGAACAGGGGCCGGGTGCCAAACGGCCCGCCTTTGATCAGGTTGCCCAGGCCTACGGCGGCGGCATGTCGATTACCGGCGAAGACGCGTCGCAGCCGATGCGCGCCGGCATCCCGATTGGCGACCTTGGCGGCGGCATGTTTGGTGTGATGGGCATATTGTCGGCGGTGATCGAACGCTATCAATCGGGCCGTGGCCAGCACGTGGACATTTCCATGCTGGATGCACAAATCTCCCTGCTTAACTACATGGCGACCATGCACTTTATGTCGGGCAACAACCCCCACCCCATTGGCAACAGCCACTTTGTGCATGTGCCCTACAACAGCTACCCCACTGCCGACGGCCACCTGGTCATTTGCGTGATTACCGATAATTTTTGGCACAATTTAAAAGGCCTTTTGCACTGTGAGGCGCTGGAAAAATCTGAATACGACACCCAACCGGGACGCCTTGCAGACAAAGCCTTTATCGATACCACCCTGGCCGATATTTTCCGCAGCCAGAGCACCGCGTACTGGATGGAAAAGCTGAATGCGCAACGCATACCTGCCGCGCCGGTGAATACCTTTTCCCAGGCTTTGAACGACGAACAAGTGCTGCACAGAAATATGGTGGTCGATCTTGCCCACCCCAACGGTCAAACCACCAAGGGGCCGGGCTGCCCGATTAAACTGTCGCGCAGCGAAGAGAGCGCCTACACCCCCGCCCCGCTTCTCGGTCAGGACACCCAACACATTCTCAGCGAGATGCTAGCGATGCCGGACGATGAGATAGCGCGCCTGCGCAGCAACGGCATCATCGCCTGACAGGAGAAAACGCCATGGAAAAAGTATGGGTAAGAGATGTTGGCCCCCGCGACGGCTTGCAGAATCAAACGCAGGTTCTTGACCCCAAGCAGCGCCTGCAACTTATTCAGGCCTTGCTGTCAGCAGGGCTAACCCAGATTGAAGTGGGCGCTTTTGTATCGCCGCGCGCCGTTCCCGCCATGGCAGGCAGCGACCACGTGGTGAGCGCCCTGGCAAATACCACCGGTGAATTTTCGGTGCTGATTCCGAATGAGAAGGGCTACGACTTGGCGACCGCAGCCGGCGCACGCCACATCGCTATTGTGGTGGCCAGCAGCGAGACCATGAACCAAAAGAATATTGGCATGAGCAACGAACAGGCCTTCCGTTTTGCCAAAACGGTACTGGCCAGAGCCAGCCATGATGGCGTGCATGCAAGCTGCTATATCGCCACCGCGTGGGAATGCCCTTTTGAAGGGAGCATTAATGAAGACATCATCCTGCAACAAGCCGAGGTATTAATCGCCGCAGGCGCAAAAGAAATTGTATTAGCCGATACGATTGGCGCGGCGACACCGCAGCAGTCCGCAACCCTAACCAATAGATTATGTCGCGAATTTGGTAGCGCTTTAATCGCCTGTCACTTTCACGACACCCGAGGTATGGGTATCGCCAATGCCTATGCTGCACTCGAAAGCGGTGTGCGGCGCTTTGACGCGTCTATTGCAGGCTTGGGGGGTTGTCCCTTTGCACCGGGAGCCTCGGGAAATATTGCCACGGAAGATCTGGTGCTGATGCTGAATCAGCAAGGTTATGACACCGGAATTTCCCTGGCGGATTTGGCAACGGCGGCCAGGCTGACCCGGCAATGGTTACCGGGCGTTGGCGTCGCCAAGTCCACGCAGTGGATTGAGCGGCAGATAGAGAAAGGCGCTCTCTAGGCGCCTGTTCACACCATTAGCTAACGGTGGTTTTGGTGTAGGCCTCGCTGAACGACCACAGCTTCTCCGCCGCCGCGTCGTCTTTGCCCCAGGGCTTAATGCGCTTGGGTTTGCAGTCGGCAAAGTACTCGCCGGTAACCCCATCCAAGCTGGGCGAGGTCGCCACATAAATGGAGGTTTCGGCGCCCTTGTCGGGGCTGCGGAAAAAGGGTTTTAACACGAGCCCTAACACTTTCCCGATGATGACATTGTCTTGCTGGCCGAGGCCGGTGCTGACTGCGCCAGGATGCACACAGTTTACCGTTACGCCAGTACCTTCGAGTTGCTTGGCCAGATGGCGGGTCCACAGAATATTGCAGAGTTTGGAGTGGCCGTACACTTTGAAGGTTTTGTATTTCTGGCGGGCAAACTCCAGGTCGTCGAACTGTACGCCTTTGCAGAAAGCATGAGCTTCCGACGCCACCGACACAATGCGCGCTGGCGCACTGGCGACGATGCGCTCTCGAAGCAGCTCAGTCAGTAGAAAATAGGCAAGGTGGTTCACGGCGAAGGTTTCTTCTATGCCGTCGGCGCTGAGCTTGCGCTCGGTATTCACCACACCGGCGTTGTTCAATAACAGGTGAAGCGGTTTGCCGGTATCGAGAAACTGTTTCGCGGCGCGGCGAATATCGGCCATTTTACCGAGGTTAGCAATTAACAGAGACAACTCGGCGTCGGGTCGTATACTGCGTAGTTCGTCCAATAGCGCTTGGCCCTTCTCTTCATTGCGGCAGAGAATAAACAGCTCAGCACCCTGCTCTACCAGCGCCTTGGCGGTCGCACGGCCAATGCCGTTGGTCGCGCCGGTAATCAAACACACTTTTCCCGTCATGCTCATTATTATTGTCCTTGCACTATTGGTTTTGGTTTAACTTAATCGACGCTCCGCGTGCGGCCGTTGTCGTCGATGGCGACAAATACAAATTCGCCCTCAGTGACTTTTATCGGCTCTTCGTCGTCGTATTCGGTGATCCAGACTTCCACATTGATGCGAATGGAGCTGCGTCCAACTTCGAGCACATCGGTATAACAGCTCACCACCGCGCCAACATTTACCGGCGACAAAAACGCCATACTCGCAACGGCTACTGTGGCGACCCTGCCACCTGCGCGCCGCCCGGCAGTAATACCGGCTGCAAGATCCATTTGCGACATTAACCAGCCACCGTAGATATCTCCGTCGGCATTAGTATCTGCAGGCATAGCGATCACCTGCATGGCTAACTCGCCGTTGGGGCGGGGCACATCATCTATGTCACGCATAGGTTTGTATTCCTACTGTTTGAATTATTGGTCGAGCGCCCAGTTAACGGATGACGCCTAGTATTGTCAATCTAATTTCTAGCCTCGCACCAGCGCGGGCAACCACGTGGCCAAACCGGGCCACAGCGCCAGGATCGCCAGCACCATTAATTGAAGAACGATATAGGGCGCCACGCCGCGATAAATGTCCGAGGTTGCCACCGAGGCCGGAGCCACACCGCGCAAGTAGAACAGCGAAAAGCCAAACGGCGGCGTAAGAAAAGAGGTTTGCAGGTTGAGCGCGATCATAATGCCCAGCCATATTGGGTCTACGCCCATGGCCAGCAGAATCGGCCCGACGATGGGCACCACCACAAAGGTGATTTCAATAAAGTCGAGAATAAAGCCCAGCAGGAAGATCACCAACATCACCAGCGCGGTGGCTGCCACCACGCCGCCGGGCATTGCCGTAAAGGCGCCGTGAATCAGCTCGTCGCCACCGAAGCCGCGAAACACCAGGGAAAACACCGCGGCGCCAATCAGGATCATAAATACCATGCAGGTGACCTTCATGGTTTCCCGCGACACTTCAGCCAAACGCGCCAGCGACAGACGGCCGCGCAGCAGCGCCAACAGCGCTGCACCCAGGGCACCAACGCCCGCCGCCTCGGTAGGCGTGGCGGCCCCGGCGAGAATGGAACCCAATACCGTAACGATCAACAGCACTGGCGGAACAAAGCCGCGCAGCAACTGGCCAATTGGCGGCGCTTGCAGGTCACTGGCGGGCGGCGCTTTTTCCGGACGAAGAATCGCCATGCCGCCCATATATAAAATGTATAAGCTCACCAGCAGCAAACCGGGGATCAGCGCGCCGATAAACAAATCGCCCACCGACAGGGTTTTGGGGCTGAACACCCCAAGATCCAACTGCGCTTGCTGATAAGCGCTGGAGAGTGTGTCGCCGAGTAGTACCAGGGCGATAGAGGGCGGAATGATCTGCCCCAATGTTCCAGTGGCGCAGATGGTGCCGGTGGCCAGTGCCGGGTCGTAACCGCGTTTGAGCATCGACGGCAACGAGAGCAGGCCCATGGTCACCACTGTAGCCCCCACAATACCTGTGCTGGCCGCCAGCAACATACCGACAACAATCACCGAGATACCCAAACCGCCGCGCCGACGGCCAAACAGCGCCGCCATATTGCTGAGCAATTCCTCGGCGAGCTGACTCTTTTCCAACAGCACGCCCATTAATACAAACAGCGGCACCGCCAATAAGGTGATGTTGTTGATGGTGCCAAATATCCGGTTGGGCAGCGCCGCGAGGAAACTGGGGTCGAAGTGGCCGAGGCTGATACCCAGGCCAGCAAAGATCATCGCCACCCCGGCCAGACTAAAGGCCACCGGGTAGCCCAGCATGAGGACCAGGCATATGGTGATGAACATTAGCAGTGGCAACAACTCAATCAGCACGGTTCACCTCCGCGCCGTCGCCCTCTATCAACACCAAAGCATTGCGCAGCAGTTCAGCAAGGCCCTGCAGAGCAAGATTGACCGCCATTAGCGGTATCAGACTCTTGAGTAGAAACACGGCTGGAATGCCGCCGGGTTCAACCGAGGCCTCGCGAATTTCCCAGGCCTTGGCACTGAAATCCCAGCTGCTGAGCAAAATAAGCCCGCACAGCGGCAACAAAAATATCAGCGTGCCCAGGCTGTCGATCCACGCGCGCTGGCGCGGAGAAAAGCGCTGATAAAAAATATCCACCCGCACATGGGCGCCGTGTTTCAGGGCATAGGCGGCGCCTAGCATAAATACCGAGCCGTGCAGATAACTGACCGACTCCTGCATGGCCGTCAGGCCATAGCCAAAGCCGTAACGCATAACCACCACCGCGGCGGTAACCAGCATCATGATGGGAATACACCAAGCCAGTAAGCGGCCAGTCGCCTCGGTGAAGGCGTCGATGAAACGTAGTGTCGCTCTCATTATTGTAATTAACTGCATGTCGACCCAAGTGGGGCAATATTATAGTCGCAGCAGCCCCCCTCTCGCCATGCGAATGACCGGCAAACACGCTATCATTGCGCCTTTTAAGGTAAATTCATTACTGCTATGAGCCATCCGCCTCTCGCCGATAAAGAAACCCGACTGGAACTCTTCGCCGGCATTCACCCCAACAACCAGCAACCCGTGTTTGAACAGTGCCTGGCCAGCCCCTGCGAAACCGAGGGCCAGTATCGCTTATTAAAGTCACCGCTGTTTGTACGCGGCGTGGCGGCACTGGACACCCTGGAACTGAATAATGAATCGCGCGGTCGCTTTAAAGTGGTTGAGCGCGGCGGCAACCTCTGCCTGCGCGTATTTATGCGCGAGCCCAATGAAGCGCTGGAGCAGCAACTGACCGGCAAGATCGAAAAACTGGGCGGCCATCTGGACATTAGCAGCGAACGCGCTTTGGTCTACAGCATTCATTTTGGCGTAGGTTTTCAGGCGATTGAAAAATTACTCGATGCCAATGTAAAGACCGGCGAGGCCCGCTGGCTGTACGGCAATGTCTACGACGACCAAGGCGAGCCGCTGAACTGGTGGCAGGACCTGTTAAAAGCGTAGCGGCGAAAGGAGCCAAGCATGTTGATACTGATTTCACCGGCAAAGACGCTGGACTTTGACACCCCCGCTCACACTCAGCAGCGCAGCGAGCCGGATTTTCTAGACGCTTCGCAGCAGCTTATCGATGAGCTGCGCGAACTGGCGCCTCAAGATATTTCCGCGCTGATGAAGATCAGCGACAAACTCGGAACACTCAACTACCAGCGCTTTGCCGACTGGCAAACGCCGTTTACGCCCGACAACGCCAAGCAGGCGGTGTTAGCTTTTCGCGGCGATGTATACACAGGACTGAATGCCGACGACTTCAGCGACGACGATTTCGCCTTTGCCCAGCAGCACCTGCGCATTCTTTCCGGCTTATATGGTCTGCTGCGGCCGCTGGATTTGATTCAGCCCTATCGGCTGGAAATGGGCACAAAGTTCGCCAATAGCGGCGGCAAAAACCTCTACGAATTTTGGGGTGAGCGCATCACCGATGCCATCAATGCCCAATTTAGCGATGCCGGCCCGCTGCTGCTTAACCTGGCGTCGAATGAGTACTTCAGCGCCGTGAAACCCAAGCTGCTGAACGCCGACGTTATCACCCCGGTGTTTAAAGACTACAAAAACGGCAAGTACAAAATTATCAGCTTCTACGCCAAAAAGGCCCGAGGTTTGATGAGCGCCTATGTGATTAAGCAGCGCATTACCGACGCCGAGAAACTGAAGCAATTCGACACCGACGGCTACTATTACTGCCCTGAGCAGTCCACTGCCACGGAGTGGGTGTTCCTTCGCGACGAGGTCGCCTAAGTCCTATTCCAGGCTGAGTATCGTCTGCCAGTGACGCTCTTCTACCGGCATCACCGACAGGCGATTACCCTTCTTCAGCAACGCCATATCGCTTAGCGCCGGATGGCTTTTTAGTTCGCTCAAGGGAATCAGGCGCCCCAGCTTGCGGCGCAGCTGAATGTCCACCATATACCAGCGCGGATCCTCGTCGCTGGCCTTGGGATCATAGTATTTGGACTCGGGGTCGCGCGCAGTGTGGTCGGGATAACCCTCCCGCACGACCTCGGCAATGCCGACAATGCCCGGCGTTTTACAGGCAGAGTGATAGAAAAATACCTGATCGCCCACCTGCATGTTGTCGCGCATGATGTTGCGCGCCTGGTAATTGCGCACCCCATCCCAGTGCTCGGTGGCATTTTTGCAGGCCGCCAAATCATCAATGCCAAAAGCATCCGGCTCGGATTTTACCAACCAGTATTGCATCACTCCTCCTCTGCACTGACACTGTGCACCAACAAAAAGTGTAGCGGCCGGTCGCTATGGCCGTCCATCCTCCCTGGAAAGTCCAGCTAGGTACCTGAAATGCAAAAACCCTACTCCCAGGCCTGCGAAAACAACAAACTACCTATCTTTAGCACCTTGCAGCCCATTCTTAACACTCTAAAAAGCGTGGTGGAGATTGGCAGCGGCACCGGGCAACACGCGGTGCACGTCGCCCGCCTTCACCCTCAATTGCAGTGGCAGTGTTGCGACCAGGCGGAATACCTGCCCGGCATAAAACAGTGGCTGGACGAGGCCAAGCTCGACAACCTTCCAGCGCCGCAGCCCTTTGAGGTGAATTCCTCGCCCTGGCCCAGCGGCGATTTTCAGGCACTCTACTCAGCCAATACCCTACACATTATGAGTTGGGCCTCTGTGGAGCGACTGTTCGCCCGCATTGCTGAACACGGCGCCGATTTGCAGTGGCTTTTTATCTACGGCCCTTTCAATTACCAAGGGCAATTCACCTCGGCCAGCAACGACGAGTTTGATCAGTGGTTAAAAAGCCGCGATCCGATGAGTGGCATCCGCGATGCCGAGGCGGTGAGTGGTTTGGCGGCGAAGGCAGGTTTTGCACTTCACAGCGACTGTGAAATGCCCGCCAATAACCGCCTGCTAATCTGGAAGCGCTAAACGTCGGGCAAAAAAAAGCCGCGACCCGAGTCGCGGCTTTCTGATTACTTCCAATTACTTGCTAAGGTAGGCCTTACAGCTCTTCCTCTGCGTCGTAATCATAGTCGTAGTCATATTCCTCTTCCTGAACATCAGCAGAGGGGTCGTAGTCATAGATGTCTTCATCCATCGCGGCGTCTTCAGCAGGTGCTTCAGCCGCAGCTTCTTCGACCATGGGCTCTTCTTCAACGGTCGGTACGTAAGCGGGCTCTACCACCATTTCTTCATCACCCAACACTTTCAGCTCAACGCGGCGGTTTTCCGCACGGCCGTCTTTAGTGTCGTTGCTGGCGATAGGCTGCTCTTCACCGTAGCCGCGAGCGGTCAGGCGGCTGCCGTCAACACCCTGGCCAACCAAGTAGTTTTTCACTGACTTGGCGCGATTCTGAGACAGGTTCATGTTGTAGCTATCGCTACCTGAGCTGTCAGTGTGGCCTTGCAGCTCAACGTTGAAGCCGGGCGAGCTGTTCAGCGTTGAGGCAACACCGTCGAGAATCGTTTCTGCATTCACGGTCAGCTGTGCGCTGTTCACTTCGAAGTTCACACCGCGCAGAACCACTGACTGCTCTTGGCCACAGCCATTTGACATCACTTGCTCACCAGCAGGTGTGTTGGGGCATGCGTCGTCGCGGTCAGCAACGCCGTCGCCGTCGCTATCCAGTGAACAACCCTGGGCATCCACTTGCTCGCCGGCAGGCGTGTTGGGGCACTTGTCGAGGTAGTCAGCAACACCGTCGTTATCGCCATCCAGCGGGCAGCCTACGCTGTCTACTTGAACACCGCGCGGTGTGCCTGGGCACTGATCGGTTTCATCAACAACACCGTCGCCGTCACCGTCTTTGGCGCCGTATTGGGCGTCGAAGAAGTTGTAGCGCAGGCCGATCATCAGGCTCTGTGCTTCGTATTCAGTTTCGAGTTTTGAGCCGCTGCTGGCAAACTCGGGATCTTCAGATACCGCGTAGCGATAACCGGCATCCATCACCAGGCGTGGTGTCAGGTGGTAGTTAACACCGGCACCCAACTGGCCCATGAATACGTCATCATCGCTGCCGTTGAGTTCCATGTTGGCCATACCCAGACCGAAACCCACGTAGGGGCGCAGACGCTCGCCAGCGCGGAAGTCGTACCAAACATTACCCAACAGAGACTGTACTTCCAGAGCAGAGTCTGAGTTGCTTACGTCGTTCTCGCCTTCACTGTATTCCAGTTCCAGACGCAGCGCACCGGCGGTTTTATAACCGAAGTTAACACCGTAGCCCCAGTCGTCGTCGTACTCGGTATCCACTTCGATCGAAGCACCCACTGGCGGTGGCAACAGGCCGAGGTCGGTCAACAGTTGTGTAAGTGGGTCGCCAGGCGCAGCCGCTTCAGTTGTCAGCGTGCCATCGGCATCGAATACTTCGGTGTAAGCGGCTTTGCCGCCGATGTAAAAACCTTTCTCTTCTTCGGCGCTGACAGCACCTGCAGACGCGAGCAGTACACCCGCTGTCAGAGCAGAAATCCATTGCTTGCTCATAGCAATCCCCCAGTTATTAGTTATAAATTTACATTCAACAAAGGCTTGATAGCCCCTGATACTAACCGATATTACGACTCACGTTTAGCGAAAAGAGTCACTCCCTTGGTATTTTTCCACTAAGTTTGCCGCTTTGCAGAAGATTTGTTCTCTGTAGCCGCCACCCCCAACGCCGATATACGTTACTATAGCCGCGTTTTTTATACGGGTTTTGATTATGACGCCTGAACTGCTCTCTCCTGCTGGCAGCCTTCGCAATATGCGTTACGCATTTGCCTACGGTGCCGATGCCGTTTACGCCGGCCAACCTCGATATAGCCTACGCGTGCGCAATAATGAATTCAAAGACCTGGAAACCCTCGCCACTGGTATTAACGAGGCGCACAACCAGGGCAAGCAGTTTTATCTGGCGTCGAATATTTCGCCACACAACGACAAGATTCGCAGCTATCTGCGCGACTTAGAACCCGTGGTCGAGCTCGGCCCCGACGCACTGATTATGGCCGACCCCGGCTTAATGATGCTCGTTCAGGAACGCTGGCCGGACCTCCCCATTCACCTTTCTGTTCAAGCCAACGCGGTGAATTGGGCAAGCGTGAAATTTTGGCATCGCAATGGCATTCGCCGGGTGATTCTGTCGCGCGAACTTTCCCTGAACGAAATTGAAGAGATCCGCCAGCGCGTACCAGAAATGGAGCTGGAGGTGTTTGTTCACGGCGCGCTGTGTATTGCCTACTCGGGGCGCTGCCTGCTGTCGGGGTATATGAACCACCGCGACCCGAACCAAGGCGCCTGCACCAATGCCTGCCGCTGGCAGTATCAAGCGCACGAAGCGAAGGAAGATGCCACCGGCGACCTGATCGCCGTGCAAAACTACGAGCCACAGCCCCAGGTCGAGCCGGTGCTGCTGCAACAAGCCCAGCGCCCCGGCGAATACATGCCCGCCTACGAAGACGAACACGGTACTTATATTATGAATTCCAAGGACCTGCGCGCCGTGCAACATGTGCAGCGCTTGCAGGAAATGGGGATTCACTCGCTGAAGATTGAAGGGCGCACCAAGTCGCACTACTACGTGGCGCGTACAGCTCAGGTATACCGCCGCGCCATCGACGACGCCGTCGCCGGTCGCGAGTTCGATATGGGCTTGATGGACGAGCTGGAAACCCTGGCCAACCGCGGCTACACCGAAGGCTTTTACCGGCGCCACCCTCCCAAGGAATATCAAAATTACGAGATGGGTAGCAGCAGCGCCCAGCAGCAACAGTTTGTTGCCGAAGTGGTGGATGTTAGCGGTAGCGATATTGTCGTTGACGTGAAAAACCGCTTCGCCGTTGGCGATACCGTGCAACTGATGACGCCCCAGGGCAACCAGCGCTTCACCCTGAACACCCTGCTCGACAAAAACGGCAAGGCGGCAGACGTTGCCCCCGGTTCCGGCCATCGCATGCGCATTCCTCTCGACGGACAACTCGACGAACAGGCACTGCGTTACGGGCTGATCGTAAAGGATATTCACGCCGGCGGTTGAGGCTGTTACGCTGAGTAAAGGCCGAACAGGAGACGCCCATGGAGCGAAGCAAACTGCGCAGCTTGCGCGGCTTAATTAACATTAGCTTGTTAAGCCTGATCTTCGGCGCCGCCATCCATATCTTGGCGAGCCTGCTCGGCAACTACGGCGCGATGGCCTTGGGCGCATTCGGCGTACTGCTCACCTTTTACTGCTACCGCCGCGCCGATCGCGAGGACGCCAGCCGACTGGCCTACACACTCTGGCGGCTGTTGCCGACCCTCACCTTTGTGATCTTACCCGTCGCCATTTTTTGGTACGGCAGCGACTCCCAATGGAGCGCCACCGAGGTATTGATGCTGGTGGAAATCAGCTGCAGCTATCTCATTCCTATCGCCTGCCTGCTATTGGTGGAACGCAGCCTGAAAAAAGCGCAGCAATAAGTCCCGCTATTCCCCCTGCTTGAAGGGTAGCGCCTGCGCAGCCTCTTGCAGGTATTCAGCAATATGGCGCTGCTCGGTATGAAGAAAGCGCGCCACCGCGTCGCTAAAACTGGCATCGGCCAACCAGTGCTGGGAGTAAGTGGTAATGGGCTCAAAGCCGCGCTGAATTTTGTGCTCGCCCTGCGCCCCCGGGTCAAACTTGCTTAAGCCCTGTTCAATGCAATGCTCAATGCCCTGGTAGTAGCAGGCTTCAAAATGCAGGAAATCGTATTCGCGAATACAGCCCCAATAGCGCCCGAATAAGGTATCGGCGCCCTGAAAATTCAGGGCCGCCGCCACCGGCACATCACCCTCGTAGGCCAATACCAACAGCAGCCGGTCTGCCATTGACCGGGCAATGGCCTGAAAGAAGGCCTCCGATAAATAACCGCCGTGACCGCTGCGTTTGGCGTAGGTCATCTGATAACAGTGGAAGAAAAAGCGCCACTGCGACTCGCTCACATCACTGCCCGACAGGCGCTCCAGGCGCAGCCCCTGATCGGCCACTGTACGACGCTCCTTGCGCAGGTTTTTTCGCTTACGCGAACTGAAGGTCGCCAGAAAGTCGTCAAAGCTTTGATAACCCCGATTAAACCAATGGTACTGCGGGCCAACGCGCTGCAATAAGCCCGCGCGTTGCCAGCGCTCGGCGTCGTTAACATCGGGGAATAGAATATGGGCTGACGAGGCGCCCAGCTGTTCGGCGCGGCGCTGCAATTGCTCGACCACCACGCTGAAGAGCGCGTCAGCCTCCAGGTCATCGCGCAAACACAGGCGCGGCCCCGTTGCCGGGGTGAAGGGAATGGCCGACAACAGCTTAGGGTAGTATTCCAGGCCATGGCGGCGATAGGCATCGGCCCAGGCCCAATCGAACACATACTCGCCGTAGCTGTGTGACTTGATATACAGCGGCAATAAGCCGCACAACACGCCACCCTCGCGAATAACCAAATGCTGAGGTAGCCAGCCGGTCTCGGCGGTGGTTGCGCCACTGTCTTCCAACGCGGCTAGAAAGGTGTGCTGCAAAAACGGGTAGTCGTCACCGGCGATCGCATTCCACTCGTCGGCGGCAACGCGGTGAATGCTGTCGATAAACTGCAATTCCAGCATGTTCTATATCCAACAAGCCATCAGCTGTGCATACGCGCTAGCAAAGCCGCACGATGTTATGCCGGCAGTGCATAGTGCAGCGCAATGCCAGCAAAGATCGCCATGCCGACGTAGTGATTATTCAGAAAGGCCTGGAAGCACTTGTCACGCTCCCGGTATTTAATGAGCTTTTGCTGGTAGATAAACAGGCCGCTGGCCGCCATCAAGCCGGCGTAGTAGATAAAGCTCATGGCAAATTGCTTGCCGACCAGCAACATCACCAGAATCACCGAGACTTGCAGCATGGCGGTGATCGCCTTGTCGTCGTCGCCGAAGAGTATTGCCGTCGACTTCACGCCAATTTTCAGGTCGTCATCGCGGTCAACCATTGCGTAGAACGTATCGTAGGCCACCGTCCACATCAGCACGGCGATGTAGATCAACCACAAACTCGCCGGCAATTCACCGCGCTGCGCCGAGAATGCCATGGGTATACCCCAGGCAAACGCGGCGCCCAGCACCACCTGGGGCAGGTGCGTGTAGCGCTTCATAAAGGGATAACACGCCGCCAGCGCCACCGCCGCAAACGACAGCAAAATCGTTTGAATATTGGTAAACAGCACCAGCACAAAGGCCGCGCCGCACAGCACCGCAAACACGGTCAGCGCCTCTTTTTCCGTCACACTGCCAGTGGCAAAGGGCCGCGCCTCGGTACGTTTTACGTGGGCGTCGATGTGGCGATCAGCGTAGTCATTGATCACACAGCCCGCCGAGCGCATTAAAAAGGTGCCCAGAACGAAAATCAGCAGCAAATGCCAATCGGGCAGGCCCTCGGCCGCCAGCCACAGTGCCCAGAGGGTTGGCCACAGCACAAGATAAGTGCCAATGGGACGATCAACACGCATCAGCGCTAAATAGTGGGGAAGCTGCTGGCAAAATTGTGGGAACTGCACCTTCATTCCGTGACTCATCGTTGAACGTAGGCGCAGAGTATAACGCGTCCCGCCGCTATCAACAGAGCGCTAACACCACGGCTGAAACTCGGGGAGAAAAATCTCGCTGACCATGATCGGGCGCTGATCGAAAACAAAGCAGGAACGGCGCCCCCACAAGGCCGCCTGTTGGTCAGGCAAGCCCTCCAAAGGCAGCTGCGCTGCAGGCAATCGGCAGATCTCGTAGGGAATGCGACGCATCGAGCGGTCGGTGAACAGGAGGTGTCCCAACGGCCGGCTGTCCAGGCCGCGCAGGCGACGCAGGTGCCCCGTTAAACTGCGCGCTGGCATCACACTGCGGGCATAAACCCAGGGTTCGTCGTGGCAGCACAACAGCACTTCGCGAATTAAACCCCAGTCGCGATCGCCCATGGCCAGTAGCCTGCGCTCCGACAAGCGAGGCAGCCCCCAGTGCTGACTGAGCACCTGCACACGGAAATTTCCCGCCGATTGGCGGCGCAAATGGGCGGTCAATGAGCCGGTGTCCAGCAGCCAGGGCGCGTCGTCCTGAAGCGCTGGAACTCCTACAAATTGATTAGCTGGCCGCCAGTTGGGCTCTTGGCGGTAGCATCGGTTTAATCGAAGGGCGTACAATGTCGGGCTTCCAGTGGCTAGATCACTGAATACTGGCTGTTGATACACAGACAGCCAATTCGCTGAGTGCGGCAGAATGCGTGAATCGCCGCCGACTTGCAAGCCAGCCGCCGCCGTAACCATAAGGCACAGAGTGTCGATAAAGGTGGCCGCATAAGACAAACCGATGACGGCAGGACGAAAGAGTATGAGTAAGTGGGAATGTATTGTTTGCGGATGGGTATACGACGAAGAAACCGGTGATCCGGATTCTGGTATTGAGCCCGGTACTCGCTGGGAAGATATCCCCGATGACTGGCTGTGCCCGGACTGCGGCGTAGGCAAAGAAGACTTCGAAATGATCGAACAATCTGAGCCCAGCAGCCTGCCTCACCACGACGAACCCTCCACTGCCAGCCAGGATGCCCCCATCGTGGTCATCGGTACCGGCTTGGCGGGCTACGGTCTGGTGCGCGAACTGCGCAAGCAAGACAAAGAAACCCCAGTCATAATGATCACTGCTGACGACGGCCGCGCCTACTCCAAGCCCATGCTGTCTACCGGCTACACCAAGAAACAAGATGCCGATGCACTGGCGCAGAAAGACGCCGGCGGCATGGGTGAAGACCTCAACGCCAGCGTTTGGACCATGACCAAGGTCACGGCGATCGACACAGCGGCACAGACCATCTCCACCGGCGACGCCGAAACCAAGGTGCACTACAAGAAGCTGGTGCTGGCACTGGGTGCCGACGTGATTCGCCCCCCTATTGGCGGCAACGGTCAGGACTACGTGTATTCGGTCAACGACCTGCTGGACTACGACGACTTCCGCAAAGCCGTCGACGCCAACAATGTGAAGAAGGTCTGCATCATCGGTGGCGGCCTGATCGGCTGTGAGTTCACCAACGACCTGATCAATGGCGGCTTCGAAGTAGAAACGGTTGACCCACTGGGTTACTGCCTGCCCACCTTGCTGCCAGAAGCTGCCGGTAAAGCCGTGCAGAGCGCACTGGAAGACAAAGGCGCCAAATTCCACTTTGGCCCATTGGTCACCGAGGTGAACAAAGCCGACAACGGTGTGGAAGTGACGCTGAACAATGGCGAAACCATCAGCTGTGACCTGGTACTGTCAGCCGTGGGTGTTCGCCCACAAGTCGAGCTGGCCAAGTCTGCGGGCATTGAAGTGAATCGCGGCGTGGTGACCAACCGCCTGCTGGAAACCAATGCACCCAATGTATACGCCATGGGTGACTGCGCCGAAGTCGCTGGTCACGTGTTGGTATACGTCGCACCGCTGATGGCTCAGGCTCGCGCCCTGGCCAAAACCCTCACCGGCGAGCCGACCGAGGTGAGCTACCCGGCGATGCCTGTCACCATTAAAACGCCGGCGTGCCCCGTGTGCGTGTCTCCCGCTCCTCGCGACGCGAAAGGCGAATGGCAAATCGAGCAAGACGGCAACAATGTTGTCGCCAAGTTTGTCGACACGGCCACCGGCGACCTGCTGGGCTTTGCACTGACCGGCGAAGGCACCAAGCAAAAAATGGCGCTGCAGAAAGAACTGCCCGCCATCATGCCCTAAGCCTTAACGGCTGAGCATAATAAACCCCGCTACGGCGGGGTTTATTATGCCTGCACAAAGGCGCTACTGTCCGCTTTGCACATTGCCAGTGCATCAGCGCTGCGCTGAAATGCCTGGGCATAACGCTGCTTTGCCATCACAAAACGATAATAACGAGACCGCCATGAGCCTTTACGATACCTACGTGCTACCCGCTGTGATCGACAGAGCCTGCTCCATGCCTGCTGTTATGGAGGCCCGCCGCGACGTGGTGCCCCAATGCCAGGGCGCAGTGCTGGAAGTCGGTATGGGTAGTGGTATTAATCTCCCCCTCTACGATGCCAGCAAGGTGGACTACATCTGGGGTCTGGAACCCTCAGAGGGAATGCGCCGCAAAGCGCAAAAGAACCTGGCCGCCAGCGCCTTGGATGTACGCTGGCTCGATCTGCCGGGCGAGAAGATCCCGCTGGCCGACAACAGTGTCGACACCGTGCTGTTAACCTTCACCCTGTGCACCATTCCCGACTGGCGCAGTGCACTGGCGCAAATGCACCGCGTGCTCAAACCGGACGGCCAACTGCTGTTTTGCGAGCACGGCCTGTCAGAAGAACCTGCGGTGGCGCGCTGGCAAAATCGCATTACGCCAGTCTGGAAGCGCTTTGCCGGAGGCTGCCACCTGAACCGCCCCATTGCCGAGTTACTGCAAGAAGGCCATTTCGCCATCGACCAACTCGAGCGCCGCTATCTGGAAAAAGCCCCGCGTATCGCCGGTTATGTCTACAGCGGCAGTGCCCACAAACGCGTTGCGGACTAGCCTCTACGGCATCGGCACGCTAGAGTGCGGCATAGGCCCGTCAAACGCTGGGCCCCACCAATAAAAAATTCGGACGCACTATGCCCAAACTCGCTTTGCACTGGCAAATTGCTATTGCCATTTCCCTCGCCGTTATCGCTGGCCTACTCGGCGGCGCCGATGCCGAAATTGCCGGCATTAAATTACTGGCGGTATACGCCTTTCTCGGCACGCTGTTTTTAAACGCTCTGAAGATGTTAATCGTGCCTCTGGTCAGCGCCTCGATTATCAGCGGCATGGCCGGTATTGGCGGCGACAATCTGGAGCGCCTGGGCGGTAAAACCCTGCTGTTTTACGCCACATCCAGCCTCATTGCGATTCTGATCGGACTGACGGTCGTCAATATTATCCAGCCCGGCGTCGGCGACACCGAAGCCCTCGCCGCCAGCTTGAGCAGCGACAACGCCGAGCTCAACGCCACCCTCGCCAAGGTCGAAGGCCGCAGCGCCGCCGATATTGTGCAAGTGTTTGAGCGCATGATCCCCCCCAATGTGATCGCGGCGGCGGCCAATGGCCAAATGCTGGGGCTGATATTTTTCAGCTTGTTGTATGGCTTTTTCCTCGCCCGCAGCGACTCCGAGCACGCGGAAGTTCAGCTGAACTTTTGGCAGGGCTTGATGGATATTATGACCAGCATGACCATGTGGGTGATGAAATTTGCCCCCATTGGGGTTTTTGGTCTGGTGGCAAAAACCGTCGCCGGCACCGGCTTTGACGCCTTTGCGCCCATGCTCAAATTCTTTTTTGCCGCCGCGCTGGCACTGGCGCTACACGCCTTTGTAGCCATGCCGCTGGTGCTTCGCTACCTAGGCAAAGTGCGGCCAGTCAAACACTATCAGGCCATGGCACCGGCAATGCTCACCGCCTTCTCCACCGCCTCCAGCTCTGCGACCTTGCCGCTTACGATGGAGTGTGTGCAGGACAAATCCGGTGTTTCCAAACGCACCAGCGGCTTCGTGTTGCCGTTAGGCGCAACCGTAAATATGGATGGTACCGCCTTATATGAATGCGTAGCAGCCATGTTTATCGCCCAGGTCTACGGCCTGGACTTGAGCTTCGCCCAGCAATTCACCGTGGTAATGGTCGCCCTGCTAACCTCGATCGGCGTGGCCGGCATTCCCGCTGCCAGCCTGGTGGCCATCTCCGTCATCCTTGGCACCATTGGTCTGCCACTGGAGGGCATCGGCCTACTGCTGGTGACCGACCGGATTCTGGATATGATGCGCACCGCGGTGAATGTATTTAGCGACTCCTGCGCCGCCGTGGTAATCGCCCGTAGTGAAGGCGAACAAACAGCCATTGCCATTGAACAGGGCAACCGCCGATGAGCGAGCGCAAGCGTATCCCGCGCCTCAAAGGCAATGACTACTCGGAACAGGCCGCGCAACAACGCCGCAGTTTCCTTGAAGAGCAAACGGGTACGTCACTGACGAACACCCGGCATTACTCTCTCGACCCAGCAAGCGTGGAAGGAAACACCGAGAACTTTATTGGCGTTGTACAAATGCCGCTGGGCGTGGCCGGGCCCTATCGCATCAATGGCGAACATGCTCAAGGCGACTTTTACATCCCCATGGCAACCACAGAGGGAACGTTGATCGCCTCGTATAGCCGGGGCATGAGGTTGGTTAGCGAGTCAGGAGGATGCACTGTTACCGTCGTTGGCGAAGCCATGCAGCGCGCGCCCCTGTTTGAGCTTGCCTCTGCCCGCGAGGCACGCGCGTTATCACAATGGCTTGAGGAAAATTTTGCGGCAATTAAAGCCGAGGCCGAAAGCACAACACGCGTTGGCACACTGGAAAATATTCAAAGCTGGGTAATCGCCAATAAACTGTTTACCCGCTTTAACTACCTAACCGGTGATGCCGCCGGCCAAAATATGACGGGCAAAGCGACCCACAAAGCGTGCCAGTGGGTCCTTTCAAACTTCTCCGGCATTCAAAATTTTTCCTTGTCGGGCGGCATAGAAACCGATAAGAAGCACTCCCATATGAACCTGCTTCACAGCCGTGGAAAAAAGGTGGTCGCTGAAGCCGTCATTAAAAAAGAGCTGCTGCAGAGCCTGATGCGCGCCGAACCCGAACGCATGGTGCGCCTGCGCCAACGCACAATTGTTGGGAGCTTATTGGCTGGCTCAGCCTACAATGGCCCGCACTCGGCGAACGGCATTGCCGCGATGTTTATCGCCACCGGACAAGACGAAGCCAATGTCGTTGAGTCCCACGCCGGTATCGCCTTTATGGATCTTACCGACAATGGCGACCTGTATTATTCCGTCACCCTGCCCTCGATTATCTGCGCCAGCTATGGCGGCGGCACTGGCTTGGCAACCCAGCGCGAGTGCCTGGAAATGATGGGCTGTTACGGTGAGGGCAAAGCCCACAAGCTCGCGGAAATTATCGCGGCAACAGTCCTAGCCGGAGATCTATCGCTGGCAGCTGCCGTGGTTTCCGATGAATGGGTATCCAGCCACGATCAGCTCGGTCGAAATCGCCCCTGACACGAATGATCAGATTAATTTGCAAAGCGCTTTCGATAGTCGCTGGGCTTGGTGCCCAAGCGACGAATAAACGCGCGTCGCATCAGGTCCACATTGGTAAAACCACAGCGGCTCGCCACGCGTTGAAGTGGCAGCTCGCTGTCGGCGAGTAGCTGTTTGGCGGCATCCACCCGCGCCAGCTCGACAAAGTCAGCGGGCGAGCGATCCGTCTCGCGGCGAAATACCCGGCTGAAATTGCGCACGCTCATCGCCGCGCGCTCGGCTAATACCGACAGCGAAAGGTCGGCGTCCAAGTTCTCCAAAATCCACTGCTGAATCCCGCGCACGGTGTTGTCGTCGGCGGTTTGCGCGGCAAGCTGGGCACTGAACTGGGACTGGCCGCCAGGTCGACGCAGGAACACAACCAGCTGGCGAGCAACCCGCATGGCCAGCTCGCGGCCGTAGTCGTCCTCCACCAGTTTTAAACACAAGTCGATACCCGCGGTGACACCCGCCGAGGTACACAGCTTGCAATCCTGCACATAAATTTCATCCCCGTGAACAACGGTGCCGGGGTAGCTCGCCGCCAGTTCGTCGACTTGTTGCCAGTGCGTTGTCACCTGCCTGCCGTGCAACAGGCCCGCTGCCGCGAGAAAAAATGCACCCGTACACACCGACCCCAACCGCCTAACAGACGGCGCATGCCGCCCCAGCCACACGCTCAGTGCCGAGGTAGGCGCAGCCTGACGGTAGGCATGGGTGCCGGCCACCAACAGGGTATCGGTAGGAGGCAATGGCGACTGAATCGAGCTGTCGGCAAGCACCCGCATCCCATCAATCTCCACCGCAGCATCGGGCAGCGCAGCAATCAGCTGCACGTCGTACAGCGCGCGTCCTTCGGCCAGGCGGTTTGCTTCGCGAAACACCGCCAGCGGCCCGGCAATGTCGAGTGATTGCGCCTGCTGTGGGATAACAATTGCAATGGTGAGCGGACAAGATTCGGTCATAACGCGGCTTCCTGCGGCCCCTGGCCGTATCATCTGGCGGAATGTCTTAATTCGACGGAACATTCATATTGAGCCAATTATGCCACATCGCTAAATTAAAACCTCCAGCCACACACCACAGGAAGCTCAATCATGTGCCAAACCGCTCACAACGCCGGAAGCGTTGCTGGTATTGCTGTTCCCAATAGTCGGCTCGCCCGCGACGTACGGGAATTTGTTCGCGACACCTCCACCGAATTACTGTTTAACCACTCCAGCCGCGTCTACTATTTCGCCGCCCTCAGGGGAGAAAAACTGGGCCTGCGCTGTGACCCCGACCTGCTCTACACCGGCGCCATGTTTCACGACTTGGGCCTGCTTGCCAGCCACAGCAGTGACGCCGACCGCTTTGAAGTTGACGGCGCCAATGCGGCTCGCGCCTTTCTGCGCGCACGGGGAATCTCAGAAGAGGATGCCAACAACGTCTGGCTGGCCATTGCCCTGCATACCACCCCCGGCATTCCCTGCCATATGCACCCCCTGGTTGCGCTGGTAACCGAGGGCGTGGAAATGGATGTGCTGGGCCTGACTTACAAACAGTTCAGTGCCCGCGACCGCGAAGCGGTGGTGGAAGCCTTCCCGCGTAGCCCCGACTTTAAAAACGATATTATTCAGGCGTTCTACGAGGGTATTCGCCACAAACCGAACACCACGTTCGGCAATGTGAAGGCCGACGTTCTGGCCAGGAAGGACAAGCAGTTTGTGCGGCAGGACTTCTGCTGCACTATTCTGAATTCCGCGTGGCCGGCATAAGGCCGACCCAGCGCGGCAGAAGCGGAGCTACGGGCGGGTTTTCGCCGGTGGCTCCAGTTTTATGATTGCGCTGCGCGCAACCTCCATCATGACCAGGACCTCGCAGGGCGGAAACTGCTCCAGCGAGGACAGCGAGCGATAGTTGGTCCACTCAGCAACGGGATCAAAACTGCCCCGGCGTTTGAAATTAAGTTGCTTCAAGCCAACCAGACACTCGCCCTGCATTTTCGCGTCGTTTAACGCCGTTGAGCTGCGCACCGCTGTGGCGCTGACTGATGGCTTGATAGCTGTAACTCTCGGCAACAGCCGGAAGCGCAAGACAGCACAGTACAAACCGTGCCGTGTGTTTTAAGGCGTGCATGGGAACATCCTGTATATGAATCGTTTATTGTCGCCACCGGTCGCGACGACCTACTCCTCCAACCGCCGATACAGCGACCGCAGGCTGATACCGGCAATGTCGGCGGCTTTTTCCTTGTCGCCATTGCAATGCTGCAGCAGCGACTTGAGATACTGTTGCTCTTGCGCCTTTAAGTCCAGCCAGGGGCCCTTGTGAGGTGCGACGGGACTTGGCGCGGGCTCTGCCTGGCGACCCTCTTGCCCAAAGCAGCGCTCCAGCACCGCGAGATCGATAATACTGGAATGGGCGAAGATGGTGGCGCGCTCCAGGATGTTTTTCAACTCGCGGATATTGCCTGGAAAATCATAGTCCTGCAG
The DNA here is from genome assembly GCF_002306875.1 of Spongiibacter sp. UBA1325. NCBI lineage: Bacteria > Pseudomonadati > Pseudomonadota > Gammaproteobacteria > Cellvibrionales > Spongiibacteraceae > Spongiibacter > Spongiibacter sp. UBA1325. The sequence continues at coordinate 414,620 of NZ_DBTD01000009.1, read as the reverse complement.
GCGCTTTACCGCAGAATCGGTGAGGCGATATCCGCCATTGGGGCTGAGCTTTTTCAAGATCGAGCGGGAGATCAACGCAAGGTCGGCGCGGCGCTCGCGCAGCGGTGGCAGGTGGATGGGAAAGGTATTAATCCGGTAGTAAAGGTCTTCGCGGAACTGCCCACCGGCGATCATCGCTGGCAGGTCTTTGTTGGTGGCACAGATCAAGCGGAAGTCGGCCAGCTGAGGCTGGGTGCTGCCCACCGCGCGATAACTGCCGGTTTCCAGCAGGCGCAGCAATTTTACCTGCATACCCAACGGGACATCGCCGATCTCGTCCAGAAACAGGGTGCCGCCACGGGCCGACTCAAGCAGGCCCGGCTTATTGCTCACCGCGCCGGTAAAGGCGCCCTTCACATGGCCAAACAGCTCGCTTTCAAACAGGGTGTCGGTCAAGCCCGCACATTCAACGGTAACCATCGCCTTGTCGCAGCGCCCACCGGTACTGTGGATCGCCTGCGCTGCCAGCTCCTTGCCGGCGCCGGACTCGCCGAGTAGCAACACCGAGGTGTCGTGGGGAGCAACCAGATTTATCAACTCCAACATGGTGTTAAACGCCGCACTGCGTCCCACCATATGGTCGCTGCTGATCTCCGCACTGGCGCTGCGCACTGGCTTGAGCATTTCAATAAAGTAGCGCAACTCTCCATTGCGACCTTTAATGGGTAGCATCTCTACATCAATATGCTCGCGACCACGGGGGGTATTGTGGATATGCAGCACGCGCTCGCGCTCGCCACTGTGGGTACACGCCTGAAGGGGGCAGCTCTCGCCCGCCTGGTCGCAGGGCTTGTCGTAGCCATGAGACACCCTGAAACAGTGATCGCCCACCGGCACATCGCCAAAGCTTTGCTGGTAACGCTGATTACTCGCCACAATCTGGTAATCGGGCGTCAGTAGAATGGCCGGGTGCTCTAAGCCGTCGAGCAGAGACCGAAAATCGAGGTCGAGGTCTGTAGCAATTTGTCGCATCGTCTTTGCCAGAAATGACAGGTATTCTGACAAGACTGACACAAAACCTGGCACGCTGCGATACACATTGCCTTTTGCAAACCGCTCGCCTGATTTTTATCCATCAAAATCAATGCCTTGCGGAATTTTCGCGCACTGGCACACACATTGCTGTGCATCTTAGTACAAATCGGAATATTGGAATTCCGTTTAGATATATAGAGAGAGGAGCTTATGGATATCGACCCCCTTGTGCTGGCGCGCATACAGTTCGCCACCAATATCAGCTTTCATATCCTGTTTCCCGCCATTTCCATTGGCTTGGGCTGGTTGCTGCTGTTTTTTCGGGTGCGCTTTACCCAAACCGGCGACAAGGCCTGGGAATATGCCTATTACTTCTGGGTGAAGATCTTTGCCCTGACCTTCGCCATGGGCGTGGTCTCGGGCATTACCATGAGCTTCCAATTCGGCACCAACTGGCCGGGCTTTATGGAAAAAGCCGGCAATGTCGCCGGGCCGCTGCTGGGCTATGAGGTACTGAGCGCCTTCTTTCTGGAGGCTTCATTCCTGGGCATTATGCTGTTCGGCAAAGACCGCGTATCCAATCGCATGCACCTGATCAGTACCTTTCTGGTGGCATTCGGCACGACGCTTTCGGCGTTCTGGATTCTCAGCCTGAATTCGTGGATGCAAACCCCCACCGGCTACTACCTGGAAGACGGCGTGGTAATGGTGGAAAGCTGGTGGGAAGTGATCTTCAATCCCTCTTTCCCCTACCGCTTCTTCCATATGGTAATCGCCTCTGTACTAACCAGCGCCTTCCTCGTTGCTGGCGTCAGCGCCTGGCGGGCACTGAAGAATGTCGACGGCCCCGCCACCTGGAAGATTATGCGCACCGGCGTGATGGTTGCCGCGGTGCTGGCCCCGCTGCAAATTTTCATCGGCGATCTGCACGGCCTCAACACCCTTGAACACCAGCCGGCAAAAGTCGCCGCCATGGAAGCCATTTGGGAAACTGAGGAGGGCGCCCCCTTCACTGTTGTCGCCCTTCCCGACGAAGAGAGCCGCAGCAATAAATTCGCGCTGGAAATTCCCTACGCCGCAAGCCTGGTACTTACCCACGAACTCAAGGGCGAAGTTAAGGGCCTGAATGAGTTTGTTGGCGAGCACCCACCCGTTGCGATCGTGTTCTGGTCTTTCCGTGTGATGCTCGCCATCGGCGGACTAATGGTACTGGTCGCGTGGTGGGCCGCCTGGGCACTGCGAAGCGGCCGGCAGGCCAGTAAACCCGTACTCGCGGCCCTCTCAGCGATGACCTTCTCCGGTTGGATCGCGGTGCTGGCCGGCTGGTACGTTACCGAGATTGGCCGCCAGCCCTGGATCGTCGACGGCGTGCTAAAAGTCCAGGACGTTGTCGCCGACCACAGCGCTGCCACCGTTAGCGGCACCTTGTTCGGCTACATCCTTCTATACCTGTTCTTACTGGCTTCTTACATCGGCGCGCTGCGCAATTTGTCAGCCAAGCCCGCTGCCTCGTTGATCTTAAACCCGGCTGGCACGGCGTCAGCCAACACCGGCGATAACACCGCGAAAGGGGGAGAATCGTAATGGAATACTGGCTACCGATTATCTATATGGCGGCAATGGGCTTGTCCCTGCTGATCTACGTTATTCTCGACGGCTACGACCTCGGTGTTGGCATGCTTATGCCGCTGGCCAACGACGCCGAAAAAGACATTATGGTCGCCTCCATTGGCCCCTTCTGGGACGCCAACGAGACCTGGATTGTGCTTGGCGTGGGGATTCTATTAATCGCCTTCCCCATGGCCCACGGCATCGTGCTCACCGAGCTGTATCTGCCGGTAACGATCATGCTAATGGGCTTGATACTGCGCGGCGTGGCCTTTGACCTGCGCGTCAAAGCGGGTGACCACCGCAAAGCGCTGTGGAACCGCGCCTTTTTCGTCGGCTCACTGGTCGCCTCAATGGCTCAGGGCTGGATGCTCGGCGCCTACGTCACGGGCCTGCAATCCAATACCACCAGCCTGCTGTTCTCGGCCCTCATCGCGTTAACCCTGCCCGCGCTGTACCTCACACTGGGCTGTGGCTGGCTGCTGATGAAAACCGAAGGCGACCTGCTCACCAAGGCCATTGGCTGGGCGCGCAAGTCCGTGTGGCCAATGGGCCTGGGCCTGTTGCTGGTGTCGATCGCCACGCCGCTGGTCAGCGACGCGATTGCTGAGAAGTGGTTCAGCTGGCCCAACTTCCTGATTCTGGCGCCCATCCCGGTGCTGTCTCTCGCTGCGTTTGCCACGATTGTTGCCCTGCTTAACAGCGACAACAGCATCTACCGCGGCCACGGCTGGAAGCTGTATGCCAGCACTGTGGCCATCTGCGTATTGGCCAGCCTCGGCCTTGGCTACAGCCTGTTCCCCAACATCATCATTGGCCAAATGACGATCTGGGATGCCGCCGCCTCGGTCAACGCCCTGCAATTCACCCTGGTTGGCGTTGTACTGACCCTGCCGATCATTATCGGCTACACCATTTTCGTCTACCGCATCTTCCACGGTAAGGCGACCCACCTCTCCTACGACTGAGCAGCAACAGCCACTGCTCATTGGCGGGCTGCGCGCAAGCGGGCCCGCCTTTTTTATGCCCGCACCTTCAGTCGACGTCACTATCAGCCGCTTCCAGCCCCCACAGAACACAACTCTGTCAAATATGACGAAGTTTCTGCCAGATCTGGCAAAAGCAAAAAGGTTTTATTTGCGACGGCAGCTCAAGCAAACCCGAATGAATTTTAATTTTCAGCAATTACAACAAGTTACGCTAAATATTCGTTTTTGCCGTGTCTTGGCACGAATCCTGTTACTACAATAATACGGAATATAGTTATTCCAATTACTCATAACCGAGGCCGCGTTATCGCTGTACGCATCAGGGACCGATACCGCTCGCGACAACAGTAAGAGGATTGCATCATGCTCGACAATATCTCCATCGATTTCGACCACAAACCCGAAGTTATCGCCTTCTTCGACGAACCCACCAACACCTTTTCCTATGTGGTGAAAGACCCCAGCAGCAACGCCTGCGCGGTCGTGGACTCGGTAATGGAAATCGACTATGCCGCGGGCCGCCTGTCGCTGGTGGGTGCCGACAAAATCATTCAGCACATTCGCGACAATAAACTGAGCCTCGAATGGATCATCGAAACCCACGTGCACGCCGACCACCTGTCAGCTGCGCCCTATATTCAAGAAGCGCTCGGTGGTCAGATCGGCATTGGCGCCAACATTACCGTGGTGCAGGAAACCTTCGGCAAAATCTTTAACGCCGGTACAGAGTTCGCTCGCGACGGCTCGCAGTTCGACAAGCTGTTTAACGACGGCGACGAATACCACGTGGGCAATATGCTGTGCCGCGCCATTCACACCCCCGGCCACACCCCGGCGTGCATGACCCATGTAATGGGCGACGCGGCATTTGTTGGCGACACCCTATTTATGCCTGACGGCGGCACCGCCCGCGCGGACTTCCCCGGCGGCGACGCTCGTGTTCTCTATCAATCCATTCAGCGCGTGCTATCGCTGCCCGATGAAACCCGCCTGTTTATGTGCCACGACTATATGCCCGGCGGCCGCGAGGTCGAATACGAAACCACCGTCGGCGCCGAGAAACAGGCCAACATCCACGTACACACTGGCACCAGCGAGGCGCAATTTGTCGCCATGCGCGAGGCCCGCGACGCCACCCTCGATATGCCGCGGCTGATCTTGCCATCTCTGCAAGTAAACATGCGGGCAGGCCACCTACCCGGCGCCGACGACAACGGCACGGTGTATCTAAAATTACCATTGAACGTACTCTAAGGGCTGGGCAAGGCATGGAATACAAGCAAATAGACTCGGGGCTGACGGTTTCCGGCCAGCTCACCGTTAACGACCTGCCGGCACTGGCAGAAAAAGGCGTAAAAACGCTGATCTGCAACCGCCCCGACGGTGAGGGCGGCGATCAGCCGGGTTTTAAAGAGATCGAAGCCAAAGCCACCGAGCTGGGCATGAGCTGTCACTATTTGCCGGTCGTCAGTGGCAAAGTCAGCGACGAAGATGCCACCAGCTTTGGCGAGTTACTCAGCGGCCAAAGCGCTCCGGTCCATGCCTATTGCCGCAGCGGCATGCGCTCTACCACCCTGTGGGCACTGAGCCGCGGTGAAGAGATGAGCCTGACAGACATCGTCGATGCTGCCGCCAAGGCCGGTTACGACATGAGTGGCGTGGCCGCGCGTATCGCCGCCGCCCGCAATGGCGACAATACCGCCGAGGGCATTGCCAGCTACGATGTGCTGATCGTCGGAGGCGGTGCCGCCGGTATCTCCACGGCCGCCAGTTTGGTGAAACGCTGCAAAGGCATCTCCGTTGCCATTATCGACCCCGCAGAAAACCACTACTATCAACCCGGCTGGACCCTGGTCGGCGGCGGTGTCTTCACCCCTGAGCAAACCCGGCGCAGCATGGCCTCACTCATTCCCAAGGGTGTGGAATGGATCAAGGCCGCCGTCGCCGCCTTCGACCCCGACAACAACACCGTGGTACTTGAAGGCTGCCGCCTACTGAACTATCAACGCGTGGTGGTTGCCGCCGGTATCAAATTGAACTGGGACGCCATTCCCGGCCTGAGCGAAACCCTGGGCAAGAACGGCGTCACCTCGAACTACCGCTACGACCTCGCACCCTACACCTGGGAGCTGGTAAACAAGGTTCGCAGCGGCCGCGCGATATTCACCCAGCCGCCCATGCCGATTAAGTGCGCGGGCGCTCCGCAAAAAGCCATGTATTTGTCGTGCGACCACTGGCACCGTCAGGGGCGCTTAAACAATATCGACGTGGAGTTCTACAACGCTGGTGCGGTGCTATTTGGCGTTGCCGACTACGTGCCAGCACTGATGAAATACATCGACAAATACCAGGCCAAACTCAACTTTGGCCACACCCTGACCCGCATTGACGGCCCGGCAAAAACCGCCTGGTTCGCCACCAAAGACGAACAGGGTAACGACGTGGAGGTCAGCCGCGAATTCGACATGATCCACGTGGTACCGCCGCAAGTCGCCCCCGACTTCATCCGCAATAGCCCGCTGGTCGATGGCGCCGGTTGGGTCGATGTCGACCAGGCCACGCTACAGCACAAGAAGTACGCCAATATCTGGGCACTGGGCGATGTAATGAACGCCCCTAACGCCAAAACCGCAGCGGCGGCACGCATGCAGGCACCCATTGTCGCCAATAACATCGCAGCCGATATCAGCGGTCGCGGCGGCGACATTGCCCACTACAATGGCTACGGCTCCTGCCCGCTTACCGTAGAGCGCGGCAAGATCGTATTGGCGGAATTTGGCTACGGCGGCAAGCTGCTACCCAGCTTCCCCAAAATGATGCTCGACGGCACCAAGCCATCTCGCCTGGCGTGGTTGCTGAAAGAGAAAATTCTGCCGCCCATTTACTGGCAGGGCATGCTCAAGGGACACGAGTGGCTGGTTAAGCCCACCATTGGTGAAGACGCACCAGCGAAAAAATAACCCACCCTTTCGCGCCGCTAATGCGGCGCTGTTTTTTCGTTTATGTGCAACACCACAGCCGCGACTGGAGAGGACAGCATTTTGAAAGGCGCACTCAGCCAATACTTACCCATCCTGGAATGGGGAAAGCAGTACAACCGCGGCCAGCTCGCCTCCGACCTGCTGGCGGCCGTCATTGTGACGATCATGCTTATCCCGCAGTCGCTGGCCTACGCCCTGCTTGCCGGCTTGCCTCCCGAAGTTGGTCTCTACGCCAGTATGTTGCCACTCATCGCCTACGGCCTGCTGGGCAGCAGCCGCAGCCTGTCGGTGGGCCCGGTGGCCGTGGTTTCGCTGATGACGGCCAGCGCCGTCGGCCGCATTGCCGAGGTCGGCAGCATGGGCTACCTCGATGCCGCCGTGCTGCTGGCACTGTTCTCCGGGGCGTTCCTGCTGCTGATGGGCGTTCTGCGAATGGGCTTTCTCGCTAACTTTCTGTCCCATCCGGTGATCGCCGGTTTTATCACCGCCTCGGGCATTATTATTGCCGTCAGCCAGCTTCGTCACCTGCTGGGCGTGCACGCCCACGGCGACAACCTCTACGAAATTCTGCTCAGCCTTGCCGAGCAAGCCAGCCATACCAACCTCTACACCTTAGCGGTCGGTTTGCCGATGCTGGTCTTTTTATTCTGGATACGTAAAGGCCTGCAACCGCTGCTGGAAAAAGCCGGCCTGTCGCCCTTTGCCGCCGCCATGGTCAGTAAAGCGGGCCCCGTTGTTGGCGTGGTGATGACCAGTGTTGCCGCTGTCGCCTTCGACCTCGGCGCAAAAAACGTGGCATTGGTCGGCGATGTGCCCAGCGGCCTGCCCGCCCTGCGCCTGCCACCACTGCACCACGAGGCCTGGCAGGAACTGTTGATCTCGGCGATCTTCATTTCGGTCATTGGCTTTGTGGAGTCGGTGTCGGTGGGCCACACCCTGGCCGCGAAAAAACGCCAGAAGATCAGCCCCAACCAAGAACTCATCGGCCTCGGCGCTGCCAATATCGCCTCATCGGTATCGGGCGGCTACCCCGTTACCGGCGGCTTTGCGCGCTCGGTGGTGAATTTTGATGCCGGCGCAGAAACCCCGGCAGCGGGCATGTTTACCGCCATCGGCATCGGGCTGGCGGCAATCTTCTTCACGCCCTATCTGGCTTATCTTCCCAAGGCGACGCTGGCGGCAACCATCATCGTTGCGGTGCTGTCGCTGGTCGATTTATCGATCCTGAAAAAAACCTGGGACTACGGCTATTCTGACTTTATCGCCGTTGCCAGCACCCTGTTCGTCACCTTAGTGGCCGGCGTTGAAAGCGGCGTGGCCTGCGGGGTATTTGCCTCGTTAGCCCTGCATCTGTACAAAACCTCCAAGCCCCATATGGCCGTGGTCGGCGAGGTGCCGGGCACCGAGCACTACCGCAATATCAACCGCCACTCGGTGATTACCCACGACGAGATCCTGTCGCTGCGCATTGACGAAAGTCTGTATTTTGCCAATGCCAGCTTTATTGAAGATCGCATCTACGCCCTGCTGGAGGACTACCCGCACACCCGCCACGTGGTGCTGATGTGTACCGCCGTGAACGAGGTGGACCTCAGCGCACTGGAGGCACTGGAAGCGATCAACGAGCGTTTGGGCGAGCGCGATATCACCCTGCACTTATCTGAGCTAAAAGGGCCGGTAATGGATGTGCTATGTAAAACCCACTTCCTCAAGCAACTTACCGGCAAAGTATGGTTGTCGCAGCACCTGGCCGTTACCGGCATTGTTGAGGAAATGAACCAACAAAACGCCGATAACACTGAAAACTGGGATATCTAAGTCCAGCGGGAAGGGACTTTTCAGCCGCGTAATTGTGCGGCTGAAATTTCATTTTTGCAGGCCTTTCCCTGCTCCACATCGCTGAGGTTTTGCAGTGTGGTAGCGGCAATGCTCGCCAGCGCCTCGGCGCTGAAAAAGCCCTGATGGCCGGTAATGAGTACATTGGGGAAGGTCAGTAAACGCGAGAACACATCGTCGGTAATAATCTTGCCCGACAGGTCCTCGAAAAACATATCGCCCTCCTCTTCGTAGACATCCAACCCGAGATAACCAATTCTCATCGTCTTTAGCGCGGCAATCACCGCGACGGTATCCACCAGTGCGCCGCGGCTGGTGTTAATCAGCATCACGCCCGGCTTCATTTTGGCGAGGGCGCGGTCATCGATCAGGTGGTGGGTGTCCGGGGTCAGAGGGCAGTGCAGGCTGATAATATCCGCGCGCGTTAGCAGCGCGTCCAGCTCGGTGTATTCCACGCCAAGGCGAGTACAGCGCTCATTGGGAAAGGGGTCGGCGGCAATCACCGTGCAACCAAAGCCGCTCATAATGCGGCAAAACGCCTCGCCGATATTACCCGTACCAATCACCCCCACCGTCTTACCGTGCAGGTTAAAGCCCAGCAGTCCTTCCAATGAAAAATTGCCCTCGCGAACGCGGTTGTATGAACGATAAATTTTTCGGTTCAGCGCCAGAATTAAGGCCACCGCGTGCTCTGCCACACCTTCCGGCGAATACCTGGGCACACGCACTACGGTAATGTCGTGGGCCGCTGCGGCGTCGAGATCGACATTGTTAAAGCCCGCGCACCGCAGCGCCACCGTATGAATGCCCAGCGCAGCCAACTCCGCCAAACAGTCATCGCCCAACTCATCGTTTACAAAGGCGCAAACTGCATCGAAGCCCTTGGCCAAACCTGCCGTCGCCGCACCCAGGTGGGCATCAAAAAATGCCAGCGCATGGCCGTGGGGCTGGTTCGCCTTAGCGAGAAACTCGCGATCGTAATCCTTGGCTCCAAATATCGCGACTCGCATTCCATCTCCTCAGCACAAAATTTTCTAACTGCATTGAGTGTAGCAAGGGCCTCGGCGGATGGGGAAAACCCCTTCTGACGAATGAGTGATGCCTTATTTCTGTATTCCTGTCGCAATGCCTGGCGTTTCTGCTGTACCTTGAGTGCAGCGCTTTCACTTTGCGCGCGGGGAAACGACCAATGAAAAAAATCGATAACGAGAAAGAGTGGGTAAGAAAGGCCATCAATATTGGCAGCGCCTACGCAGAGAAGCGCGGCGCCGCCCAGTTTGAAGACGGCGACTCCAGCAACGAACGGCTGGAATTTATCTACCGCCTGTTAGTGCGCGACAAACTCATCCAACCCATGCCCGAGCTACAAGTATCCCAGCAAAGCATTCGCCACCGCTTGGCACTGTGGGCAAAATCGCTGGATAAAAAGGCCTGAGCCGGATGCGATTTGCCCGCCATGGCGACAAATACCGTTACAAAACGGGCGCGCGGCGGGCAGACTGTCCCGCCGCGCAGCCAGCTATGCCTGCATCGCCGCTTTGACATCCGCGGGACGAATTGGCAAGTTCCGCAAGCGCGCACCCACCGCGTTAAAAATGGCATTGCCAATTGCCGGAGCCACCGCGATCAAACCCGGCTCGCCGAGCCCCGTGGGAAACTCCGTGTTTTGTACAAAGCTGATATCCATGTCTGGAACATCCTTCATACGCAAGGGTTGATAGCTATTGAGGTTGTTGTCAGCAACTTGGCCATCCTTAATTGCCGTGCCCTCATGCAAGGCCAAACTCAGGCCCCACAACATGGCACCTTCAGTTTGCGCCAGGGCGCCGTCGGGGTGCACCACGGTTCCGCAGTCCATAACACTGGTGAGCTTAAGCACCGTAACCTGCCCCGATTCGGGGTCCACTTTGACGTGGGCCACGCAGGCGCTCCACGTTGGCATGGTGCGCTCCTGACCGGCGGCAACGGCCACACCCAGGCCCTCGTTGGCCGGTAGCTTGCGACCCCAGCCCGCCTTGCGAGTGGTTTCCCGCAAGACATTGGCCAGCCGCTTAGCGCCACCTACCGCCTCCGGCGCGTTGCCGGCATTCTTGCCCTTAGCGTCGAGCAAGCTCAGCCGGAATTCAGCGGGATCTTCGCCCTGGGCGTGGGCGACCTCATCCATAAAAGACTCAACCCCCCAGCCTATCCAGCCCGGCCCCACGGCACGCAACCATCCCGGTACAAAGGTCTTTTGTGCCAAGGGGTTATTGATGGCCCGCACACGGTGATGGTCGAGACTGTACCAATGGTCGGCGCCGCTGATAGAAAAACTATCGACCTTGGTTTTCTTATCGACGCTATCGGGCATGAAGCCAGGCGCCATGGTGAGTGTTGGCCAGCCTGCCGCGGCGGCGTGCTCGATGCCCAGCAGATCACCCTCGCCACCCCAATAGGCCGTAAAGTGCTGCACAGACGGTGAGCGAATGCAGTCAAAGCGAGAGTCATCCTCACGGGTAAATACTAACTTAACCGGCTTACCGGTCGCCTTAGCAGTAAGCGCGGCAGGCACCATATAATCGCCCGCTAACCTCCGGCCAAAACCACCACCGAGATAGTGCTGATGGATCACCACTTTGTCTTCGCCGAGGCCGACTGCCTTAGCCACCACCGGCAAGAACAATGACTGCCATTGGTTGCCCGTATACACGTGGCAAACACCATCTTTAAAGTCCACCGCAGCATTGACGGGCTCTAATGCAAAATGCAGTGCCGACGCGGTTCGATAGCTGCCTTCAATGGATTTTTTCGCGCGCTGCGCCGCAGCGTCGATATCTCCATGATCGACAAACAAGCCACCCACCGTTTTATCGGCGACTAACTTCTCACCTTCAGCGATAAGATCCTCTTCGCTGACATTGGCCGTTTCCCCCGCGCGGTATTCCACTTTGATAGCATCGGCAGCTTTAACCGCGCCGTAGTAACTGTCGGCCAATACAGAGACCCAGCCCTGCAAAATATCACTGGGATCACTGAGCACCTTGTAGCCCAAATACCCCTTCACGGCTTTTGCGCCGCTGTCATCAACATTCAACACAGTCGAACCGTAGCGGGTTGGCGGAATGAGGGGGCGCGCGTAGATCATTCCTTCCAGCTCAACGTCGATACCATACTGCGCCTCACCGGTCGTTTTCACCGGGATATCCAAGGCCCGACTCGGCTTGGCAATTAACTGGCGGTTGTCAGGTTTTTTCGGAGAGAATTTGGCGAGCTGGTCTTCGCTGTAGGTTTTATCAATCTTGCCGCGCTTCACAATATCGGCAAAATCCAAACGCTGGCTGCCACAAATCACTTGGCTGTTTTCCGTGCGGCAGTCTTTCGCTGCCACGCCAAGCAGCTCGGCAGCCGCTTCAATCAGCGCCTCTCTACCCGCAGCACCGGCTTGCGACATCGGCACATACGACTGAAATACCGACCAGGAGCCGCCCGTCACCATATACCCCCACTTGGGGTCGGTATCCACGTGATTAAAGCTCACCCTATTCCAATCGGCGCCCAGTTCATCGGCCACAATACGCGCCAGCGCCGTGCCCACGTGCTGCCCCATCTCCGCACGGGTTACATTCACTAAAATGGCGCCACTTTGGTCAATCTCAAACCAGATAGTGGGGTTAAAACGCTTTTTATTCAGGCGCTCGGAAGCCGAATCCGCACTGCACGCGGGCAAGAGTGGCGCAAAGGCCAGCATTACACCCGCCCCCGCCGATCCAATGAGAAACTGACGGCGATTCACACCCGCGCTTTCGGCATTTTTTATTCGTGACATCTCAACTTACCCCCTGCTTTTCAGACGCTTGAGCCGCCGCGCTGCCCACCACGGTGTTGCGCTTAGGGTCGTAAATTTGAATAGTGCCATCACTGCTCTGGGCAACCTTTTTTATCGCCCGCTTAATGCGCACATATGACATGCACCGACAGAGATTGCCCGACATATGCTGCACAATCTCCTCGTCTGAGGGGTTCGCCTTGTTCGCTAATAGCGCCGCCGCCTGCATGATCTGACCAGACTGGCAGTAACCACATTGCGGCACCTGCTCTTCCACCCAAGCCTGCTGCAAGGGGTGGCTACCCTCCAAGCCCTCAATGGTACGAATATCTGCATTGTTTACCGCACTTAGCGGCAGCGAGCACGAACGCATGGGATTGCCGTTCATGTGCACCGTGCAGGCGCCACACATCGCGATACCACAACCAAACTTGGTCCCTTTTAGCCCAAACTCGTCGCGAATAACCCAAAGTAAGGGGGTATCTCCCGGCGCATCTGAGGACATCTTCTTGCCGTTCAATGTAAAAGTCGTCATCCATTTCACCCGTGTCGTAGCAAAACCTGCCTCCCAGTGTAGCTACATCTGACAGATCTACCCAACTCAGCACAGACGGACTCATTCTCGGGATACCACAGGCTCAGCCATTGCGTGCCACCCCATTGCGGGGCGAATAGACTCTCGGTGGCGGCAGGTTCGCCACGTCTGCAAAAGGGCGATGCGAACTCAGCGCTTAAAGGATGTTGAACAGCACCAGGGCGTAGGCGTAGAAACGCAAAAAGCGGGTTAAGCTGACCAATAGGAAAGTTCGGAAGGGGTACTCGATCATCCCGGCAATGGTGCTCGCTAGAGCAAACGGAATTGGCAATAGCGCAGCGATGACGATGAAGACACCGCCCCATTTTTTCATAAACTCGACGTGCTCAGCATGGCGGTCAAACAAGTAGCGGTGCACAGAGGGAATGTGTTCAAGGCGACTGCCAATGCCGTACGCCGTAATACCACCCAGGTAAGAGATAGCCGCGAGTATACTCACCATTAGGTAAGGTATTTCCGGAAAGCGGGACTTTGCCCACAGCATAAACAGATCGGGCGGTAACATACCGAGAATGGATTCAGAAACATAAAACAGCGGGAAGACATAGGCCGGCGGCAAGCGCTGCTCAATAAAAATCCGCAAGCCTTCCTGATATACCGCGAGATACGGCCTTACTAGCCAAAGCAGCGCGACGAGTGCCGCCATCACCGTCAAGGCTTTCAGTAGATTCAAGGTAATGAGGGTATACAGTTCACTGCGCTGATCGAGTGAAAATGACTTTTGTGGGCTCCTCATCACTCCGCCTCTTCCGGCTGACCAACATGGTAACGATGCTGCGAATTTCGATTTTTATAATTATCGCCACTTGCCGCCAAGGCCTGATTTTCAGATTCGAGAATTTGGCGAAGACTATGCAAGGCATTGTACGGCCCATTGACCGAAAGCGCGTTTATAAGCCAGCCTGGGATCGGCCCACCCGGTTCGGCGTGGATCACCGTGCTTAGGCGAACACTAGAGGAACCGGTGCGTACCAGGGTCCATGTTCCCTCGGCTTTTTCCACACGTACGCGGTCATCGACAATTGACGGTATGGTGTTGTCAGCGTGGGAGAGGATGCGCGCCTGCGAACCATCGGGCGCTACCGACCACTGTCGGCGTAGCAGCATGTCTCTGTCGCTAACCGGCCAGGGCAAGTCATTAACCACGTAGATAATATCTTCGCTTTCCGACAGTTTTTTATATACCGATGCCTCGGTGCACACCTTATCCCAGCGCGGCCGCTGACCGGTATCGAGTAACAGAGCGAAGGCTTTTTCGAAGGGCGCATTAATGTCCACCTCGGCTTTCACTTCACGCGTTGCCGAGTCATGGATCTCGCGGCTGGAGACTTTTATGCCGTCCTCATACTTATCAACCCGCCACACCTTCATGCTTTCCCCGCCCCACAAACTGAGCGGGACGAAGAAGGCCACTGTTGCGGCGCAGCGAAGCAGCAGACGAAGCGCGCCGCTGGCGCGCACGCGGCCTCTAAAAACGGTAGCCAAGTTCGACTTCATAGGTTGTATCTACATAAGCGCCACCGAAGTGAGTACCCCGAAAGCCCGGTGTATCCTGAGCGGCAGCCAGCGATTCACGGCCGGTAATGTTGTCGCCGAAAAAGCTAATATGCCAAGTGTCGTCCATCGACTTAAGGCCAAGCCGCACACCGTAGGTAGTGCCAGAAATGCGCGTATCGATTGGGTCGAGGTCAGTGGCCAGGGCCACCTCGGATGAGTAGCTCGCGGTAATGCCTGCCAGCGTTAGGAAGGGCCAGTTGAAGGGCTGCCCCTGCCAGCCCGCCGTGAAGGTGGACTTAATTTCCGGTACCAACCGCAGGCGTCGGCCGGTGAGGTCACACGGAGGTGGGTTGGTATTTTCAGCCGTACAGGCGGCCTGGCTAAATTCAGAATATTCCGATTCCGTGAAGGCGCCATTCAGGCCGAGCAGGATCCCGTAGGGCGTCATCAACATGCCCTCGTATTCCAAACCGTAGATCGTTGCTGACGCTGCGTTTTCCACCACGTAGGCCACGCCATTGAAGGTCGATACCTGAAGATCGCGAAAGTCGGTGTAAAACAGTGACGCATTAAAACGCGCCGCGCCGCCCAACCATTCGGTTTTAGCGCCCAGCTCGTAAGTCAGCGCGGTTTCGTCGTCAAACTCCAGGTTTATGTCGTTGCTTGGCTGGCCGGTGAAGCCACCAGACTTATATCCTTTGGCGGCAGTAAAATACGCCATTGCCGCATCGGCGAAGTCATACTTCACAGAGAATTTGGGAATGAAGTTAAAGGTTTCCCGTTCACGCTCCGCTTCAAACTGTGTATCCCCGGCAATAATCACCGGAAAGATAGTCGCCCCTTGAGGGTTCGGGCCGAGGCAATAACCCGCTGGGGACGGGATGCCGCTAAGCCCAGGCAAATCCACAGGCAGCAGCTGGTTGCACGCCGCGCCAGAGATAACCGCATTCCCCTCGCCACCGGTAACGTTATTAATCAGTCGGTGGCCGGTATCGAGGGTTTTGTCTTCATAATTTAAACGCCCACCAAAAGTGGCCGACCAGCGCTCAGTGAAATGCCAGGTGACCTGCCCAAACAGGGCAGCGCTGTCGGTGATCTGGTCGAAGCGCGTTAACGCCGTTTCGATGGGTGACGGACCACCGGCCAGTGTTTGTCGCGCCTGGATCAATTGACCTGCCAACTGGCCACTGTTGGCATCGTTGAGCACCTGATCCTGACACGCTTCCGGGCCGGGCGATTGCAAGCAGGCCATGCGCTCGCCTTCACCCGTCACCTGTAGCAACTCGGTCAGCAGTAAAAATTGTTGAATGTTGTAATCGGCCTGCAAGTCCGACTTCATGAAAAATAACCCACCGACAAACTCAACATCCCCCGGTGGTGAAGTGATGCGAAATTCCTGACTGTACTGCTCCAGCACTTCATTGTTATCAAGGATAAGAAAAGGAATCGGTGAAAAGTCGGCATCCAACCTCACCTCTTCGTCCAACCAGGTGTAGTTGGTAATACTGGTAAGCAGGTAGTCATTGCCGAAACTCCAGTCGGCTTTCAAGGTAACGTCATAGGCGTCGCGCGCTACACGGCCCTGCGTATCTTTCGCTGTTCGCTCGTCGAAAGGGTCTGCCGTGGTTTCCGGGTCAAACACCTGCATGGCCGCGAGATGGCGGTCACGCGCGCGAATAAGCTGACTACCCTCGCCATGCTGGCGGATCAGCGCTGCGTTCAGTGTCAGGCCAATGGTCAAATCCTCGGAGGCGTCCCATACGACGCGCAGGCGCGCATTTTGGGTATCGATATTCTCTTCATCGATCTCTGCCGTGGTGTTGTAAACACTGCCATCGCGAAGCTGACTCATCAGCGCGACTCGCCACCTGAGCGTATCCGTTATGGGCCCCGTGGCCATCAGGCGTACGCGCTGTTGGTCCAGGTCACCCAGTAGCACGTCACCCTTAAAACCAAATTCTGTGTCGGGCATGGCGGTGCGAAAATGTATCGCACCGGCCGAGGCGTTTTTACCAAACAGGGTACCCTGCGGGCCGCGCAGCACTTCAATCGCCGCCAGGTCCATGGTGGCCTGATTAATATATGAAGCGCGACCGTAGTAAACATCGTCGATCAGCAATGCCACCGATTGTTCAAAACCTCGGTTATAGCTCGACCCCAAACCGCGCATATAAATACTGGGAAACGACGGTGTTGCCAGCACGTCCAGGTTGGGCACATATACCGCCACTTCGTTCATGTCGGCCATGTTTTTGTCGACAATGTCATCGCCACTAATCGCGGTAACAGATAGCGGTACGGACTGTATGTCTTCCTCTCGCTTCTGCGCCGTGACGACAACTTCTTCAAGGGCATTGCGCTGCCGCTTAAGCGATTGCTCCTCCGCGCTAACCTCGGGATTAGCGGCCGGCGCTGCGAAACCCAGAGCCGGAGCCGCCAGTAGGCTCGCCACAAGCAGTGGTTGTAAGCAGGGTTTGCTCCGCTTAAATAAAAAGTGATTGAGCGCGCTGAAACACCCTCTTGTGTCGACTGACATTTACGCTTCCCCTACTGCTTATTATTGTATTTATACTTTTGACGCTAGAAATAATTGTGTTCAGCGCGGTTCGTCCGAGAGCAGCCCGTGAACATTGTGCACCGTTGGCGACTTATCAACGGCCTTCAGGTCAGGCGCGGTCCCCAACAGCAAGTCGCCCAATCCGGTTGACACGCCCCACCATAATTTTTCGTCGCGGTAATGATGCAGGCGATGCATTCGCTGGCGGCGACGGTAGTAATTCACTGGCATACACCAGGTGGTGTGGCCCATGAAATGACAAAACTCATAGTGCAGCGCCAAAGTAAAAAACATGGCAAGGGCACCGGTTGCCAGTTCGACACTGGGCAACAACAGGTAGGCAAGCGCAATCAGCACCGGCACCACGGTGGGGAACACCTCTTTGTTGATGGTGATATCACTGAGGTCAGAGGGGTTTACATGGTGGGCACGGTGAGAACGGCCCACACTGAGGTCGATCGTTTTACCAAAAATTTTGCGCGGCTTGGAATGCAGAATGTAAGCATGAATCAGCCATTCCTGTATCGGCCAGAAAGCCAGAATGCACAGCGGAGCGATTAGATCCGCATAGCGCCAGTTGCCGAGGTAAACCCGAAAGCCGGTAAAGCCCAGTGCCAATGCCGTAAGAATGATCGGGCTCATATGGCCATAAAAGGCTTTAAAAAAGTCGCTAGCCGTTGCCGGGTTGGCCGGTTGGGCCGCGCCGCCAGATGATTGAACGCTGCTCGTCATGGGATAGTCCTCTACGCATTGTTATTTAAATGATTTTGCGTGTGTTGCTCGTACAGATCTAAAAACTGGTTAATGGCGTTGCTGCTGCCATCGATATAGTCGCGTGCTAACTCTGCCGCCTCGTCAGCTTTCCCCTCACGCACCAGCATCGCGAGGCCACGGAATGAGTCCAGCTTGCGAAGGTCGCGATCCAGCATCTGGGTCAGTAGCTCCCATAGCGGCTCGTAGGTTTTGCGCAGCGAGTTAAAGGCCAGGCGGTAGGCGATATTGCCGCTGCCATCAACCAGCACCTCCCAAAATTCAAAGGCGAGGCGCTGCAAGTCGACGGGGGCCACTGCCGCCGTCATGTCATCGACCAAGGCATCTAAACGATCAGCGGTGGCTGCGCCGCCATTCACCGCGGCATCGGCGGCAATCGCCGGAGACAAGACCTGACGCATCCGCACAATGCTGCGCGCCGCGTCGACTTGGATTTGACCGTTCTGGTCAAACAACAAACTGGGGAGCAAGTCGGCACTGGCCTCCCTGCGGTAGTCCAGCACCGTTGTCATGCCGCCGTGCTTAACCTCAACCAAGCGCGCTTGTTGCAGGCGCTTGATCGCTTCGCGAACGGCATTACGGCTCACCCCTAGCATTTCAGACAGCAACCGCTCCGAGGGCAATTCCTCACCGGCTTTCAGTTCCTGATAGACGATGCGATTACGCAATTGGTCGAACACTTCATCCGACACAGACCGCTTCTGTATGGCCTTGAACATAGCTGCTACTCTCCCTTGAGGTAACTTATCCTACCAGTGGACCTGTTATTGCGCAAATAGGCAAATATGAGCAAAAACGGGAGTCAGAGCAGCGAAGTCCCACCGAAGACGCTCGCCATCATCCCAACACGCTTAACGCCCTGATCACGATTCGAAAAAACCGGCGAATCAATCGATAAACACACCTAAAGTGGCCTTTCGCCCACGACGTTTTTTGCCATAATCACTGCATAGACAATCAAACAGCGGGCAAGCTATGCGCAAAACGAAGATCATCTGCACCATTGGGCCAGCAACCAGCGACTACGAGTCACTGCACAAACTGGCCGACGCCGGGATGAATATCGTGCGCCTGAATATGTCCCACGGTGAACACGACAGCTGCGCGCAAATTATTAAGTCCATCAAAACCCTCAACCGCAAACTCCACCACCCGGTCGCGGTGCTGATCGACACACAGGGGCCGGAGATTCGCACCGGCGATATCAATAACGAACTCAGCCTGAAAACCGGCGATGTGATTTCGGTGGTCGCGCGGGGCGAGGCCGATGTCGAGGCCAGCTCGATCCAGATCAATTACGAAGACCTGATCAACGACGTGAATATCGGCGACAAGATCACCGTCGACAACGGCCTGATCAATCTGGAAGTGCTCAGCAAAGAACAGCGCACCATGCAGTGCCGAGTGATCGACGGCGGCGTATTAAAGAGCAAGCGCCACGTTAATCTGCCCGGTATTCGCGTAAACCTGCCCGCCATTACCGAGAAAGACCGCCGCGATATTCTGTTTGCCATGGAACAAGAGGTGGACTTTATCGCCCTGTCATTCGTGCGCAGCGCCGACGACATACGAGAATTGAAAACCCTGCTGGGCGACAAGGTCGATAAGATAAAAATTATCGCCAAAATTGAAGACCAGGAAGGCGTTAAAAACCTCGACGCCATTATTCAAGAAGCCGCCGGTGTGATGGTCGCCCGGGGCGACCTGGGTGTGGAAATTCCCTTTGAAGAGCTGCCCATTGTTCAGCGGCAAATTATTTCCCAGTGCGCGAAATACGGCCGCCGCGTGATTGTTGCCACCCACATGCTGGAATCGATGATCGAAAACCCCATGCCTACCCGCGCCGAAGTTACCGATGTCGCCAACGCCGTGTACGAAGAGGCCGACGCCATTATGCTGTCGGGGGAAACCACCGTGGGCAAATACCCGGTGAAATGCGTGGAGGTGTTAGACCGCATTGCCCGTTCCATTGAGAAGAATCGCGGCCTGCGCTTTAGCGATGAACTGATCATGGGCAACGACAAACAGGAAATTGCCGCCGCCGCGGTGAAGCTGGCTGAGTCCATTCAGGCCAAGGCGATTGTTGTGCCAACACGGCGAGGGCTGATGGCCAGCCTGGTCACCAACTGCCACCCCCAAAGCTCCATCATCTGCGCGTTTACTAACGACAGTCGCACCCGCCGCAAGCTGGTGTTAAACCGCAACGTGCTTAGCTACCGCATCAACTTCAGCTCCGACCCAGAGAAAACACTCGCCAACGCCGCCCACATAATGATGAGCCGCGACGAATTCAGCGAAACCGATAAAGTGGTGGTGATTTCAGACGCCCTCTCCAGCCACGGTATCGAGGCCATTCAAATTCGCCAACTTGGCGACTTGGTAGCGCGCTATGAAATTGACCATACATAGAAAGGCTTGCGAGACGTTGTGGACCTGAGTAACTACCTGCTCCAGTGCCAGCTCTCATCCTAGTAGTACAAAAGGTGTTGCGGATATTTTTCAAATGTCTTCATCATTTATGAATGGAATAAAAATTATGTATTGCGGTAAGGAATCCGAATGAAAAGTCATCTTATTAGTGTGTTATTGCTTCTCTCGCTACCTCTTTTGACGGCCCACGCAGGTGGGCCGATACGGTCGATGACCGGAGGAAAGTGTATCCCGCTGGAAAGTCAGCCTGAGCTCTGTCGCGAAGCCGGAGAGCGCTGGCTAGTCATGAAGGCCGATGGCTCTGGCACGATGGTGATGGGGTTTGTGAGGAGTTCGCCTACCTATAAGGACATGAAAAAGATCTCCAAAAAGTTTGGAGGCAAACGCGAGAGAATCCCGGAGAGTAAATGCAAAAAAGACTGGGGAAGGAAACACCCATGGGGGCTAATCGAAGCAAATGGTGCCTCTCCGGTAGAGCCTGCCGCTTACCAACTCATCATTCCAATATCGGATAAATTTGCAATCGCCCAGCCCTACAAGGACATCGACTGTCATTGGAACGATGAATACTACCTTGTGGAAATTGATAACAAACTCAAAAAGCTCAAAGAGCCACTGGGAAAGGGTAGAACTTACTACACCATGGGTGGCTACTCCATGCAGAGCCCGGTAAGGGTCTTTATTGCCAGGGGCACTACGAGTGTAGGTGAGAATACTGTCAAGTTTGAGCAACTGGGGCCAGATGGAAGAGTGGTCGCGACTTACGACAATATTATCTTCTCTCAGGCAAAGCTGACCTTCTATACACAAAATGAATCCGGCTTGATCTTTGCCAAAGCGATTGACCCTAAAACCGGGAATGAGGCCTCCGTCCGCTGGGGACCTATGGGAGACTTTCTCGGCTATTATCCGAAGATCGATATTATTGAGTCGATCTATGACTTAGACAGAAAGAAATTCACTAATTATCTGATGCAGGCAGTCGGACGCCTTCCTCTGCAAACGGATCTGCCCGATCACACGTTGTATGTACCACTGGATGAACATGGAGAACCCGTGAAGGGCCCTAAAAACTTTGTGGGTATGACGCCGCTTTATGATAATTACTGGGGCTTTAATGAGCGGCAGAAAAAATATAAAGACTGGTTGCTAGTGTACAAAACACCCACTGGCTTCAGTTACAAAATTGCCGGGCTGGCTACGCGCGGTAAAGTCAAAAACAATAGCGAATCTTCTCCAATCAGTATCTTAGCCTCGGAGGCTGACTACGTCATGCTGGCTGATTTTGATTATCAGAGAGAAGAAGGAGCGCGGGAGTACAAGTCAAATAGCGATATCTGGCAATCCTATTTTATTCAATTCTATACCGCCTACGAAGCCGATGGTGTGACACCAAAGCCTAGCGCCTATCCCGGGAAATGGCACTCGCTATCACCATGGATACGAAGCCGCATGGTGGTAGATACGGGTTATAAAGCGAAACTGGCAACGGCATATGGACAAAATCGATACGGATGGGATGACAGATTTACCGCGATTCAAACTGTCTACCAGAATGCGCTAAAGTCCCGTGCAGATAGTCTGGCTCGCAAGAGGGCCTACGAGGCAAAAATTGCTGAATCGAAGCGCCGTAGAGAGGAAGAGCGTGAACGTGCGTATAAGGCAGCACAAGAAGAGTGGCGTAAACAACAGGCTTTTCAAGCCGCCCACCCGTCCAATCGTAACAGCTCACAGAGCTTTGGCGATGCATTGAATGCCTGGGGTGATGCGATGATTAAGCAAGGTCAGATCAATAACCGCAACAACAGTTACAACGGCTACAGACGGGACTGTTACAACAATTATGACGGCACAGAAACCTGCTTTACCTCAAAGCGATAGTTCGTCATGACGAAATGGATCGTACACTCTGAGTGGTGGATGCCTCGTGTCGTGTGGCTTTGGGGTGCAATAACGCTGCTATTTGGCTTGGTGACGCAGCAAGATCCGCTGTCGACGTTTATTTATCCCTGCCTGGCTGTAGCGCTGGCTTATTTGGCCGCAGCTCTACTGAGGTGGCTGTTCGTGTTTCAAAGCTCGACTACGCAGCGTGTCACACCGTTTATCAGCCGAACCATCACTGCCTTTTGGGTCTTAGGGATAATTGGGTTTCTTCAGCTGTTCGCAATCGCGTTATTTGAGGGATTCAGGAGTGGAGCTTTCAATTATTTTTTAATTGCTATTTCTGTATTTCCTGTGGGCACGTCAATGGGGGCGGCACGAGAGTGGCGTCGAGTGCGACAACTGCAAATTAGAAACACTATTAGCTAATTTATGGGAAGAACATGGAAAGGGCTAAATACGATATAAAACGCTTATCACCCCAAGATAGAAAGCGCATACAAAATCAATATTGGTTGATTGGCGGTTTTTCGCTATTTGCCGGAGCGATCTTCTATGTAATTTTTACCTCGATTGTTTATTCTTCCCATAACAGCGCCATTCCAATGATCATTTTTAGTGTTTTCGCTGTGATTTTTTTCGCTGTTATTACAAGCATCGCCCGGCAAAACCACATCGAGCTCAGAGACGGGGTCAAACACTGCTACACAGGGGCGGTAACCAATAAGCGTGTCAACAAGCATACCTCCAGAACAGGAAATCATCGCTCCCCAAATCGCGCAGGTAACGGAGGCAGTCGAACCAGAACAACCATTACGCACTATTTGTCAATTAATGGCGAAGAGCTAAAGGTAACGCCTAAAGAATATCATCAAGCTTCCGTAGGGGACGAAATTTCATTACATATCAGCCCCAAGAAAAAGCTGATTCTGAATTTTGAGATTTTAAATTCTCACATTCATGAGCGAACTGAAAAAGCTCCTGAATCTCGAAAGGTTAGTTCTTCGCGGAAGAAACGAGAATTACATATTTCTCCTACTGAACGATCAATAGTTAAGAAGCTTTTCTTCAAACAATGGCGAAAGAAGCTTTATTTCTTTATCGCCATGCTGGTTCTGTTTTTCCCTATCTTTACGACCAATTTGATCCTCTTTTCATTTCCTTTGGCCATTGTTCTGCTATACAAGGCTTTAGGTCTTTTCTCAGCCTACAATCTTTACCGACGGTTTACGAATACTGATCTTGGCAAAGTGGAAATTAGAACGAGGGTAAAAGACAAATTCGCTACAACATCGAATCTGGCAAAAACTAAATTTCGGCTTTTGACGGCTGAAGGGCGGTGGGACGTGACTGAGGAAATCTACAACGCCTTGTCAGCGTCGGATGCTATTACTCTATACCAGCCAGCTCATCTGGATATGGTTTACGCGGTTAGTTATCAAAATGACAAAAATATTCTATATCTGGTGTAGCGCACTGCTTTAGAAAGCCTTAATTGAGTGGAGATTTCTTTATCGATTTACCAAGTTTCATTATTATTAATATACGCGTTAAACCGTTTTCCTAGCTCCCGCCCGTCCTTAAAGTCGGTGATATCACTCTCTCGAATAATACCTAAACGCTGATAAGGAAATTTCGTATTCTGAGGTTGCATGAATGACAACTTGTGTGTCCCATTAGGAAGCTTCAACACGCCACCACCCATAAACATATACCACGGCGAGTGGAAATTGGCATTTGACCGCTGAGTGCGAAACACTTCGATATTTTGACCCTCGGAGATCTCTTCAAAGGCTCCCTCTTTATTCACCATCGAGTCGAACTTCTTCTTACCAAACGTCCCTGTGTCGATGAGTGAAAATGCAATCTCGTCACCCTCAATCGACAAGTAACCTGGGGCACTATGAAATAACCCGTTTAGCAGCCAAGCTTTAAAAATCATTGTCTAATCCTTTCCACTTACTTTGAGTTTTTACACCAGCATGAGTCATCGGATCAAATGCTACCTGCTGTCACGTAATATTATTATCGACTAAGAAGACAGGCTAAAAAAAAAGCGTTTCACGATAACAATGGCGAAACACGCCAGGTGCGGGCTTGCTGTGGGGTATACTTTAAGGAGGGCTTCACATCCATGCCGTAGTCACTATTGCCTCCATTCTGAAGCACGCGGTGGCGTTTTGCTGCGGCCTGCAGCGCCATAATCAGGTACTCATGCTGCATTGAGTATTCCACACTCTTTGGCGGCCTGGAACCGGCGAATTAACGGTGCGCTAACCGCCAAGCGTTCTTTTATTTGTGAATTTAATTGCCGAAGCCGGTGTTTTGCGGCGGGGTTGCTGCGACACCATGTCACATCCTCAGGCGTTGAGTCAGTCATTAGACTATTGCCGACATCTATAATTAGGCGATTTTTCTGTGAAGAAGCAATTTTTACTGACGGCGTTCGCAATGGCGCCCGCACTGGGTTTGGCCAACCATGACTTGGCTATTGAATTGGTTGAGGTGACGGCTGAGCGCGACCTGGACCCAACAGCGGATCAGATTTTTAGCGATGCGCCGCTCACCAAGCCGGTGCACGACGCCGGTGAGTTGCTGCGTTCGGTAACGGGCATGAGTGCCACACGGCGTGGCGGTCGCGGCTTTGAGCCAATTATTCGCGGCCAGAGCCAGAACCGTTTGAATATTATTTCCGATGGCGCGTTTAACTACGGCGCCTGCCCCGGCCGCATGGACCCACCGACCACTTATGTCGGCTTTGACAGTTTTGATCAGGTTTCGGTGATTAAGGGTAATCGCTCGGTGATTTACGGCGCTGGCGGCAGCGGCGGCACGCTGTTGTTTGAACACCAGCGCCCGGAATTTGATGAAAGCGGTTATCGCGGCAATGTTCGCCTTGGCTATACCGGCAACTCAGACCTGCGCAGCGCAGCGGTGGATTTTGCCGCAGGCAATGACCGCGGCTTTGTTCGCGTATTTGGCGAGAACATTGAATCGGACAACTACGATGACGGTGACGGCAACACCGTGTCGTCGGCCTTCGACTCCAACAGCTTTGGCGTGATTGTAGGTGGCGATATCGGCAACCACTATCTTGAAGCCTCTCATGAGGTGGCCAACGAGGAAGACCTGTTCTATGCCGGGAACGGCATGGACGCACCCTATGCCGATTCCACCACCAGCCGCTTTAAGTGGGATTACAACGCCTCGATCGGCCCGGTAGATGCGCTGTCGCTGAATCTGTATCGCAGCGATGTTACGCACTTGATGGACAATTACACGCTACGCCCGCGCAACGCGATGCCCAACGGCATGGCAGCGCCCAGTTCATCTGACACCTGGGGCGGCCGTTTTATGGCCACGCTAAATGGCGACAACAGCGAATGGCGAGTGGGTATCGACCACCGCGCCAACGACCGCGGTGCCGACCTGTTTATGGATGCCGGCAAAGACGGCAGCTTCGATATGCTGGTGTCTCGCATGTGGCCCGATATCGAGCAGCGCCTAACGGGCCTGTTTGCCGAACTGGACTACAAGCTGAACGCGGTGGATGAGCTGCGTGTAGGCGTGCGCTATGACCAGTTCCGCTCTGAGGCTACCTCCAGCGAAAAACCCGCCGGCATGATGGGCGCGGCCACCCCCGCCAACCTTTATCAGGCTAACTACGGCACGCGCAGCAACAAGGCCACTACCAATGACCTGGGCCTGGTATTGGGCTGGGACCGCAAGCTGAGCGAAAGCACCTTGTTTAGCACCAACCTTAGCCGCTCGGTTCGCCACCCGGATGCCAGCGAGAACTTTATTGCCCGCAGCGCCATGGGCAAGAGCTGGGTGGGCAACCCCAATATCGACCCGGAAATTCACCAGCAGCTAGACCTGACCTTGCTGTCTCGCCAGGGCGACAGCCACTGGTCGGCCACGGTGTATTGGGACGAAGTGACCGACTACATCGAGCTCTACAATCGCGGCACTGCCACCCTGTACCGCAACACCAACGCACAGTTGCGCGGCGTGGAATTGGAGGCGGGCAAACCACTGTTTGGCGGCGTATCTGCGCGGGTGGGTATTGCCTATACCGAGGGTGAAGGCGACAACGGCGACCTGGCGAATATCTCGCCACTGCAAGCCACCACCCATGTTGATTATCAGCGCGATGGCTGGTCGGTGGGCGTTCAATGGGTTGTTGCCGATCGTCAAAACCGTATTGATGTCGACAACGATGTACCGGAAGAAACTGCCGGTTTTGGTGTGGTGAATATCTACGGGAACTGGGAAGTGACCGACGCGCTATCTCTGGAAGCCGGTGTGGAAAACGTGGCGGATAAGAACTACGCCTACCACGTTAACACCGCCTCATCTGATCCCTTCGACCCAACGGCCGTTCGCGTAAACGAACCCGGACGCCAGTACTGGATCAAGGCGCGCTATCAATTCTAACCCCTTCACCCGCTGGCATTGCGCCGCGGGTGCTTTTTTGCCGCCGTAGCAACGCTACTTAGCAGCGTAGGCGGCAAACACTTCTTCGCCGGTCAACTTCTCGGTGGCATTGGCAAACGCGTAGTAGGTTGGTTTTTGGTCGATGAAGATCTGCTTGCTAAATTGCCAGTCCACATCGCCAAACAAGCCCACCGGCAGAGCGTAATGATTGTCGGCCGTTAATCGATAAAACAGGTGGGTGCCGCACTGGCTACAAAAGGCGCGCTCGGCCCACTCAGAAGACTGATAACGGCTGATATATTCCTCGCCGCCGAACCGCACCTCGCCATCACACTCCACGGCCAATAGCGGACCGCCGCCCCACTGGCGACACATGTCGCAGTGGCAGGCATCGATATGCATAGAGGACGGAGTGGCAAACACCGACACCTTGCCACATAAACAACTGCCTTGTTGCTGCGTTTCACTAGCCATCACACTCTCCTTTTTGGGGTAGTTTCACTGCTCGGTTGTCGCCTGCTCCAGTTGCGCCACCAGCTCGCTAACCGCCTCGGCAAACTTGCTGTCGTCGAGCTGTTCGCTCAGCTCACTGGCCTGCTGGGCATGCGTTAACGCCCGCGCCAGGTCTTGCTGCTCGGCAAACACTTCTGCCAGGGCGAAATTTAATGAGGCGATATATTCATCCAGGCTTGCGCGCTCGGCGCAGGCTAAGCCGGTTTCGTAGGCGGTAATGGCCTGCTCCACGTTGTTGGAAAAATCCCCCAGGGCCTCCCATTGCAGGGGGTGGTCGGCCTCGGTGTCGGCATTGTCTGCGCACAACGCCCTTAAGGCCTGAAAGGCTTTGGCCTCGCCCTTGCGGTCGTTGCCCTCGGCGGCGCGCATCAGATTGAGGGTGAGGCAGTGAATCTCGTCGTATAGCGGTGCAGACATGAATAAATCCTTTGGCGGCAGTTTGGCGCTGCCCGAAACTGAAGGTAGTGGCACTGCCAAGGTTTATAGCACGGCCGGTAGTGTGGCTAACAGCTTGGCCGACTCTGCCATTGGCGGGCCG
>NZ_DBTD01000009.1:0-386848 GCF_002306875.1 Spongiibacter sp. UBA1325 | reverse complement strand
CTGCCATTGGCGGGCCGCCACTTTGCCACCTACTATGGTCGCAGCCCACCAACGATAAAAACAGGGAGCCATCACCATGCATAACATCGACCTCAGCGGCAAAGTCGCGTTAATTACCGGCGGCAGTCGCGGCCTGGGGCGCGCCATGAGCCTCGGCCTGGCGAAAGCCGGCGCCGATATTATTGTGGCCAGTCGCAAGCTGGAGGCCTGCGAAGCCGTTTGCGAGGAAGTGCGCGCCTGCGGCCGCCGCGCCGTGGCCATTGCTGCCCACGCTGGCGACTGCGCCAGCCTCGACGCCTTAATCAGCCAAGCACTGGAGGCGATGGGCAAGGTGGATATTTTGATCAACAACGCTGGCATCAATCCGGCCTTTGGCGAGCTGTCGGCACTGGAACCCGCCATGTTCGACAAAATGGTGGATGTGAACTTGAAAGGGCCTTGGTATTTGGCTTCGCGGCTGGCGCCCCATATGGCAAAAAGCGGCGGCGGCAGCATTATTAATGTCATCTCTGTTAGCGGTTTAAAGCCCTCGGCACTGATGGGCTTTTACGCCACCACCAAAGCCGCACTGAATGCCATGACAAAAGTGATGGCTGCCGAGTGGGCCGATAAGAACATTCGCGTTAACGCGCTGGCCCCCGGCACCTACCTGACCGACATGGTGAAAAACAGCTTCCAGGTACCGGGCTTTGAAGAGGCCACTCTGCAGAGCAATTTACAAAAACGTATTGCCGACGCGGACGAAATTCTCGGCCCGGTACTGTATTTGGCCAGCGACCTGGGGCGCTACACCACGGGCAGTACCGTCGTCGCCGACGGCGGCTTTATGGTGCTGTAAGGCGGCGTAAAAGGACTAATACGATGAGCAATTACCCCGACTTTAACTGCCTGCGCATCACGCCGCTGGAAGGCCAGGTTGTCGAGCTGCAACTGCACCGCCCGCAGTCCCGCAATGCGCTGAGCTGGGAACTGATGCGCGAATTAAAGGCCGCTTTGCACCTGCTTGATCAGGACAACCGCGTGCGAGTGATTATTCTCAGCGGCGCGGGCAAGTCCTTTTGCGCTGGCCTGGATTTACTCGACCAAAACAACCCGGACAGCCTGCGCGACACCATTGGCGAGATCAAAGCCGGAAGCCGCGCGGGTATGCGCGCCCAGGAATACATGGCCGATATTGCGCTGCTGATGCGCCGCATTCAGCAGCCGATTATTGCCGCCGTGCACGGCCACGCCTACGGTGGCGGACTGGCCTTGGTACTGGCCTGCGACCTGCGCATAGCGGCAAGCTCAGCGCGCTTTTGCAGCCAGTTTATTCGCCTGGGGGTTTCCGGTTGCGACTTTGGCGTGAGCTATACCCTGCCGCGTTTGATCGGTGCCAGTCGCGCCCACGACATGATGTTGACCGCCCGTGTGGTCGATGCCGAGCGCGCCGAGCAATGGGGCTTAGTCACCCGCCTGACCAGCGATGTTGCACTGGCCGAAGACGCCCGGGCACTGGCGCGCTCGCTCACTGAATTCAGTCCCTATGGCGTGATTTCGACCAAGCAGGCAATGTGGGAAAACCTTAACGCCCAGTCACTGCAGCAGGCGCTGCAACTGGAGAATCGCAATCAGATTTTGAACGGTTTAAGCGGGGATGTTGAAGAGGCAGCAGCGGCCTTTTTTGAGAAACGGCCGCCGCGCTTTGATGACTAGGGCAGGCTTACATTACCCGCCAGCCCATCGCCTGAAACAGCACCTCTACCGCTAGCGCAATACCGCCCGCATAAGTGCCGAGTGCGCCGATAAACCGCATGGGGTTGGGGCGCGCCATGGTGCGCGTGGTGAGAATGCCCAGCACAAACAGCACGCGGCAGGCGGTAACGGCCACCATGGTCCACATCACCCACAGGGCCATTTGTGCCTGGCTGGCAATGTAGATCAACACCATTAGCGCCGGCGCGTATTCAACCGTGTTGGCGTGGGCGCGAATGGCTTTGTGCAGTGGGTCTTTCGGGTCGTCTGGGCAGCCGCTACCGCGCTTGGCCTTGGTGCGCGCAATACTGACGTTTAAACCCAGCACAAAACACAGCAGCCCCAGTACCGCGATGCAGATCATCGGAATATTCATGTTTACCTCGTTATCGTTGTTGTTAGTGTGCGCGTCATCAGCGCTTTCCTAAGCCAGCCATAGCAGCGTGATGACACCGTAACTACACAGTGACACCAGCGCAATACCCAGCAGATTCAGGGCGAAACCGGCGCGCATCATATCGCGAATTTCCAGCTCGCCACTGCCAAAGATCACGGCATTGGGCGGTGTCGCCACCGGCATCATAAACGCGCAGGAGGCCGCCAACGCCGCCGCGCAGCAAAACAACAGGGGCGATATCCCCTGAGCCACCGCCAGCGCACCGAGCAGTGGCAAAAACGCCGCCGTGGTGGCGGTGTTACTGGTTAGCTCGGTGAGGAAAATCATTACGCTCACGATCAACAGTAATATGAGCGCCAGTGGCAGCGCCGCCAGTTGTTCAAAACGGCTGGCGATCCACTCGGCCAGCCCCGAGCTGCCAATCAGCGCTGCCAGCGCAAGCCCGCCACCGAACAACAGCAGCACACCCCAGGGCAGCTTTTCGGTGGTTTTCCAGTCCAGTAGTGCGCTGCCCGGCACACCGGAGCGAATCACAAACAAGCTCAGCGCCGCCGCCAGTGCAATACCGGTATCACTTAAGCCCGGCAGCAGTTGCTCGGCAAAGGGGCGGCCGATCCAGGCCGCAGCGGCCATGCAAAAAACAATGGCCACGCGGCGCTCGGCAGTGGTGATTGGCCCCATTTCCCTCAGCGCTTGGCGGCTGATATCGGCATTGCTGTAGTCGGCAACGCCGCTAAAGTCGCGGCGACATAATAGCCGCCAGCAGATTGCTAACATTGCAAGCGACAGCGGCAGCGCCAAGCCCATCCACTGGGCAAAACCCACCTCAATGCCGTGGCTGCTTTGCAAGTAGGCGGCGAGCAGGGCATTGGGAGGCGTGCCAATCAGGGTAGCCATGCCGCCAATACTGGCACTGTAGGCAATGGCTAACAGCAACGCGATAGCGTAATTGCGCCTTGCGGCGCCCAGGGACTCAGGCAACAGACCAATTACCGACATCGCTATCGGCAGCATCATTACCGAGGTGGCAGTATTACTTACCCACATACTTAGAAAGGCGGTAGCGACCATAAAGCCGGCAATTTGCCGACGCGGCTCCGCGCCCACGCGGCACAATATGGTCAGCGCCAAACGCCGGTGCAACTGCCAGCGCTGCATGGCCAGGCCGAGCATAAAGCCGCCCATAAACAGAAACACAATCGGATGGGCATAGGCCGCCGCCACCGCCTTGAGGGGCGACAGACCGATGATGGGTGCGAACAGCAGCGGCAGCAGCGCCGTAGCGGGAATGGCAATGGCCTCGGTGCCCCACCAAAGCGCCATCCACAACGCCAGCGCCGCACACAGCCAGGCGGAGTCGCTCATACCCGCCGGTGCAGGCAGCAGCATCGCACCAACCAGCAAGCCAGGGCCGAGTAGCAGCGCAACGCGGCGCAGAGTGCTGGCAGGCGACGGGGTATCAGCAGGTTGGCTCGGCACTGGCAGGGTCCATGGCGATAAATATGTAGCGCTTATAGTAACGGCCTGCCGCCACTTCCACTACCGCCCGGCTCGCGCCACGCTCAAGATTGAAAGTCGGTGCTTCAAACAACTCTCGTAAGCCACTACCCAAGACCCACTTCAATAGCTATGCTCTGGGCAGCTTTACAGGAGGAGACACCATGCAACGCGATGCCATGCTGGCGTTTAGAGAGCGCTACCGCCGCGACATCAGCCCCTACTATTCCGGCTGGCTGCACATGTTTATTGTGGCGGCGATGGGGCTAGCCGTGATCGCCTACGCCGTTATGCAAACCGAGCAGCCCTCGCCTGCCGAGTACCTGGCGCTGCCGATTACCTTAATAGTGGTGAACTTTGCCGAGTACTACGCCCATCGCTGGCTGGGGCACCGCAAAACCCGACTGGGCGGATTATTTTACAAACGCCACACCGGCGATCATCACAGCTTTTTTCTGCACGACGATATGGACTACGCCAACTCGCGGGACTGGCGCGTGGTGCTGTTTCCCAGCTATTTGATCGTGGCGTTTATTGTCGGCTTGGCAATACCCGGCGCGCTGGTGTTAAACCAGATCGCCAACCCAAACATCGCCTACCTCTATGTGATCGCCGCGATCGGCGGCTACCTGCTGTACGAGGTGCTGCACTTTAGCTATCACATTCCCGAGGGCGCGGCGGCCGAACGGGTATTTGCCTGTATTCCTGGCTGGCGCTCTCTGCGACACAGCCACCGCGTTCATCATCAGCGCGATAAAATGGCCGCGTGCAATTTCAACATCACCCTGCCGATTTTTGACTACCTGCTGAAAACGCGGCAGTAAGCGGGCACGAGGCCCGCCTTGCGTTAGAAGTTGCGGCTAAAACCGATGCTCAAGCCGTCCATTTCCAGCTCGTCTTTATCGGTGTAGCGGGTTTGCTCAACGGTAATCGCCAGCAGGTCGCTCACTTCAAACGCGACGCCCAGGCCGTAGGAAACACTGTCGCGCTTTTCACTAACCGTGACTCGGCCGAGGCGCTGCGCCACTGAGGCATTAAATTTGGTGTGCGACGCGCCGAGCAATACATAGGGATAAATGCTTTCTGTTACGGGGTAACCCACTTTCAGGTAGGCGCCGAGCAGTTGCTTGAGCTCAGTTTCCACTGCCATTCCCTCGATATTGACGCTGTCATCGCCCAGCCCCATACCTGCGCGGAACTCGGCCGCCAGGTAGTCGTTAAATTCCATGCCATAGCGCAAAAAGGCAAAGGCCGGCTCCGCTTCTTCACCGCTTTCGGTTACGGAGAACTGTCCCGCCGCGGCGCCAAAATAACGGTCTTCTTCAGCAAGCGCTGGGCACGCTGCAGCAATACCGCTCGCCAGAACCAAAGCAGAGAATGTGTTACGCATGGTGTTTTCCTTCTACATCGCCAGGGAATGAACACGCTGTTCGATAGTTTATGCAGAGCGTGAAACACACCGCGCGTCACCTATCGACAGCAAATTTGTCGGGCACGATATAGATTGAAAAAGCGGATCGCAAGGGAAAAACGGACAAATTCTACCGCATTATTTATGTCGCGATCATACATACATTTTACGCATTCAGCGCAGCAATAATTAGTATTGAGACGGTGAATCAATGCGCGGAAAAAAGCGGATTTTTTAGCGAAAAATGCTAGTCACTCAGTTCAATTTCCAAACTGTCGAGCAGGCTAAGCGCTTCGTAGCGGGTAAATTTTGCGCCGCTAATGCGATTGTGAAAAATATCAATGTGATAATTCTGTGCGTCGCGAAAATCTGCGCGCTCAAGAACGGTTTTTGAAAACTGCGCACCGCTTAAATCACTGCGTTGAAAACTGGCCTGACTCAGATCTGCCTCACGAAAATCTGCGCGACAGGCCCGGCAGTCTTCCACGATCAATTCCGGTAATTGCAGGCCGTAAAACGAGGCGTCGTCTAACAGGCACTGAAAGAACTGCACCGGCGCGGCAAACAATACCCGTGGCCAGGAAACTTTCGACCAATCCACGCCGCGCATTTTACAGTCGCGAAACAGGCTGTCTGAAAATTTGCTGTAGCCAAGGTCCAGTAAGTTGAGGTCGCACTGTTCAAATTCGCAGTCGACAAAATTGCAGCGCTGAAAACTGGCCTGAGAGAAATTGCACTGTTTGAAGTGACAGCCCTCAAACTCCACACCCTCGATGCATTGATCCTGCATCTCAAGCTCTGAGAAGGTCTGTGAGTAGTAGCTGCTGTCGGTAAAGGCGGTCATTGCGGCGCTCGTCCGGTGAGAGTGGTTCGTTATGCTGCCCTGCTACCTGGAGCGTCGCAAGGCACAAACGGCTTAGGCGGCGGTATATCGTGCTCGCCGTCAGCCGGCGCTGCGCACGCTCGCCCCGTCACGTTGCGTTAGCGGCAGGCGCTTATCCTGCGCCTCGTAAAATGCCCGCCTGGCGCGCATGCGGTGATTAACGCACTCAACCATGTGCCGATCGGATTGCCAGTTATGGCAGCCGCCCGGCGCCGTGTACTGCTGCTCGAAAGCCCGCTCTAATTTCGCCTGCCGCTCTGCCTTTGCCCGCGCCGCCGCTTTTCGCTGGAGAATGCGCTGTTGCTCGGCGTCCCGCTGCGCTTGCTGGGCCGCCTGGTGCGCGGCGATGCGCTCCAGATTTTGCGTTTGTAACTGCTGGACGTTATTCATCATGCGCTGACCAAACTGCTCGATAATTGCCACGCGAAACATCCACAGCAACGCCACCCCGGTGACGACAATCACCCCTTTGAATAACCATTGTTTCACTGCCGATCACTCCTTGAAAAAACTGCTAAAAATTCCGTTTTACTACTATTGACGGACCGGGCATTTCACCGTAAAAACCCGCCGTTCAATTGCGTGTGTTATACCATGGCCTGGATCTCTTTCGATGTGTTTCGCAGCCTCGGCTTCGCCGATACACAAGTCCTCAAACCCGACGATATTTTTCGTTGTCGCGAAGATATAAGCAATGCCGACTGGGTGCTTTACCCGGAGTACTGGCAGCTCAATGCACTGGTTTATGGCCTGAACGCGCGGGTTTTCCCCAGCGAGGCCAGTTATCGGCTCGGCCACAATAAAATTGAGATGACGCGCGCCTTTGAAATTATCGCCCCCGGGCATTGCCCGCAAACGCTTATCCTGGCGAACACGCCTGAAAACGCGCGGCGGGTATGGCACGACATGTTGCTGCCCTTTGTGGCCAAATTACCCAAGGCCTCCCAGGGCGACGGGGTATGGCTGATCGGCGATCGCGCCGATTGGGAGCGCTACCTGCAACGCAGTGACGTGATCTACGTTCAGGAGTACCTGCCGATCGACCGCGATATTCGCGTGGTAGTGATCGGCGACAAGGTACTCTCGGCGTACTGGCGTCTGCAATCTGAACAGGGCTTTTACAACAATGTCGCCAAGGGCGGCTTGTGCGACCACGGCGCCGTTCCCGAGGCGGCCACTCAGCTCGCCCTGCACTTAGCCCGCAGCCTGGATATCAATCACGCAGGGTTCGATATTGCCATGGTGGGCAACCATCCCTATGTATTGGAGTTTAATCGGCTGTTTGGGCATCACGGTGTTGAGGGTGGCGGACGCGCGGTACGCGATGCGGTGCAGGCCTATCTGCTGGAGCACTCCGAACCCACCGGCCCCAACTACCCCAGTAGGCCGCCGCGACGGCTGCAACGCGTGGCATAAAAGCGCTACTAGCGCAGCGCCAGGAACCCCAGTGGGTTATGGCTAAAGGCCACACTGAGCATATAGAGAAAGACCAGCGCCGCCAACGCAGCGAAAACCGCCTTTTGCGGAGGGCTGCGGCCGCGCTTTATCGCAACACTGCCCAGTACGATGTACAGCAGCAAGGCAGAGAGCTTTGCCGCCAGCCAGGGCGTTTGCTGCGGCCAGGCACTGAGCATAATCATCAGGCTGACACCCAGCGCCAACAGGCCGGTGTCGAGCACATGGGGCAACACCCGCACCCACCGCCGCTGCATCATAGGCGAGGCACGCAGTGACCACGTGGCGCGCAGCAAAAAGAATGCAAAGCTGCTCAGCGCCGCGCTGATGTGTAGCGCCTTGATCAATGAGTAATCCATATTGACTTGCCTTCCACGCAGCCTAGGGCTCCGCGGCCTCATAGTGTTGGCGGAAACGGCGCTTGGCGGCCAATTTATCGCTGGCGCATTTCAGCATTTGCGCGTCCGACTGGATGTCTTCGCACTCGGCGGGTGGTTGATACCACCCCGTAAACGCCGCCGTGAATGCCTGCTCGCGCTGCTGGGCTCGACGCTGCATGTCGGTCAAACCCTCAGTTGCTTGGCTGGCATCCCCCCTTGGGCTTTGCACCAGCGCCTGGTGACGTACGCTTTTCTCGCCGCGTTGTTGGCCAGTTGGAGTGGGCGTTACCGCACTGGGAGAGGTATCAGCGCCGCGCCCCAGGTAAAGCGCAGCCGCAGCAATCAGAGTGCCCGTAGCAATCAAGTAAGCTGTTTTTCGCGCAATGATCATTTGCCCACCCCGACACCGTGCTGCGCTTAGTGAAACGCAGAACGCACAGCGCCTCAATAGGCGTGACGGAGAAAATAGCAGGCAAAAAAAGGCCAGCGGGGTCAGCGCTGGCAAAGGTCACACTGGAGTGGAGGGGTGGTTATCGCCGCTTACAGCGGCGCGTTAACCAAGGGAATATCAAACGGAATAGCGAGATTGGGGCCAATGATGGTGCCGCCCTCAAAGAACAAATAGTTGGGTGTATTGCCGGGGTCAGTCATCAGCACATCCAACACTGGCACAAACTGGGCAGTGATGGGGCCGCCAAGGCCGCCCAGCGTATCCATAGGGCCGTTTTCATTAGTGAGCACTTCCATGCCCACACCGATTAACAGGTCCATGTTCTGCAAACCGCGTGGCAGCACGCCGGCATCGGTCAGCGGCATAATTACCGGATCGAGTGCAGACAGCGACGGCGCTCCGCCACCGATCGGCAAGATCGCCAACAGGCCCTGCTGCGCTTGCGCCGATGCGCTGGCTACACACAATGTCGCGCCAGCGAGCAAACCCGCAAGGTGGGTAGTTAACGTTTTCATAGCGATTCCTCTTGTTATTGGATGGTGGAAAAATCCGGGATGTGCAAGCAGGGATCCCGGCAAAACGCTAGTTGGGCACACGCCCTACAACATGCTTAGAACAAGGTGTCGAAGTCCCACTTCAGTTTCACGCCATAGGTTTTGGGTGGCGCCAGTGTTTCGGTGCGACCAAAGTCCTGCTGAATAATGGCTTGGGCATATTCTTTGTCTTTGGCATTGCGAACAAAGCCGGTGATTTGAATGCCCAATGGGTCGTAGAAATAAGACAGACGCGCATCCCAGAGCTCGTACTGATCCTGCTCATAGTGGGGAGAGTTTTGCGCGGTGGTGTTAAAACCGCTGTTGAAGTAGTAATCCACGCCCACTTCAAAGGCACCCCAGTCGCCAGCGTGAATGAACTGGTTCAACGACAAGCTTGAGGTCAAACGCGGTGTGCGCACAATGCGGTTACCCGAGAAGTCGCGCGAGGTATCCCCTAGCAGACTGTCGGGGCCGAAGTACAAGCCGGTGTCGTCGTCGAAACCCGCACCGTCTTTGTACTCGGTGTAGTACGCATCCAGGTAGGTCGCGCCACCGGTGATTACCAGCCCTTCATTCCAGTTAGGCATTGGCTGCCACTGGAAGTCGACTTCTGCACCTTCAATTTCAGCGGTTCCGGCGTTGCGGAAACTTACAATACCGCCCGAAGGAATGGCCACCAAGGCGGTCAGCAGTCCCTCTGTTTTCGTTTTAAACACTGCGCCGTTCAAACGCAGCGCGCCATCGAGCAGGTCGGACTTAAAGCCGAGTTCAAAGGCGGTAACTTCTTCGCGCTCCACCGGGTTGGGGTTGGTGAAGAAGTTAACGATATTGTAAGTCGGGCTCTTATAGCCGCGCTGCGCCGAGGCGAAAATTTGCAGATTTTCAGTGGGGAAAAGCTGCACAGCCAAACGGGGCGACAAGGTTTTTTCTTCCAGATCGGGCGCGCTGAAATCCGCCAGGCGAATATTCTGCGACTGATCACCCGACTTGTAGTACTCGTTGGGGGGGTTACCCACCAGCGGGTTCACAACATCGAGATAGCTATTGGTGATACCGCGTGTCTCTTCCTGGTAGCGCACACCGGCGGTCAGGTTCAACCAGCTGGTGGTAAACCACGTCGCCTGCATATAGGCCGAGTTGGACTCGGTGGTCAGGATACCGCCATTACCCAGCACCACATCCGGGCTTTGGTTGATAATCGGCCCGAGGATTGGCTCGAGTAAATCAGGCAGTGGCAAGCCCACCAGGTTAGTCCCTAAACCCAGCGGGTTAAGCGTTAGGTACAAACTGCCAAAGCCGCCCTCGCCTTCCAAGCGGTACAAGCCCGCTACCCATTCAACATGCTCAGACAGCCAGGTGTCTTCGTTAGAAAGCACCTGCAATTCGTAGGTTTTCTGATTGTTGAACTGGTCCGCGCTGTAGAAGTAGGCCTCCGACTTTTCGGTGGAGTCCAGGTCGTAGTGCGCCTCATCAACATCGGCGTAGTTTTCAGAGTAGATGAACTTCACATCAACCGGGCCCGGCAGCCACTCAAAAATACCGCCGTAAAGCTCGTTCATGGTGGAGTTACCACCGAGCTTGTTGTTGTGCCAAACACGGTCGCGCTCGTCGGGCTCAACACCAGCCAACAACACGGGCGATGGCCGCGTATTTTCCTGCGACAGTGAGTTACTGGTGAACTGGTTACCGTAGGAACCGATCAGGGTGGCGTTAAAGGTGTCGCTGATATCCCAGCGAATTTTAACCCGCGCGCCTTCGGCGAACTCGTCGCGCATTGGCCCCGGCTCACCGAACACCTCGTTGCGGCCGTAGAGGTCCTGATGACTTTTAAACAGCGATACCGTGGCACCGATATTGTCGGTAATCGGCATACCCATATACAACTGGTAGGACTCGGCATTGTAGTTACCGAACTCCGTTTTCAGGGTGCCGACAAACTCCTCCGGTGGATCTTCAGTCACGATGCTGATCGCACCACCCGTCGCGTTGCGACCAAACAGGGTGCCCTGTGGCCCCTTAAGTACCTCTACCCGCTGAACGGCGCCGAGGGTGTCTTGCTTACCCTGACTGGGGCCAATGTTAATACCGTCTATATAGGTAGCGATACTCGGGTCGGCATTGGGTAGAAAGGCGTCCGTCCCCACACCGCGCAGGTAAATAACCGTGTAGCCATAGGCGTAAGTAAAGGTCAGTCCCGGAGTGATTTTTTGCAGGTCGGCAGTCGCCTCTATACCGAAGGCATCGAGTTTATCTGCGCCGAAGGCGCTGATCATAATAGGAATGTCTTGCGAATCTTCTTCACGCTTTTGCGCCGTCACCATGACTTCTTCCAACAGGCGACTACCACGCGTTGTATTACCTTCAGCAGCCTGTGTTGATTGCGCGGCGGTAACCGCGGCGACCAACAGCGACAAGGCCAGTTTTCTGGGCTGTTGTTTCATTTTTCATTCACCCTAGTTATTTTTTTATCGTTAGTTATTTTGCAATTCGAGCCGGTGCTACCGCCGGCGCAAACTACTTAGCAGTAACAGCAGTGCGCCTGCATCCATCAACGCCAACACAAGAAACAGCGGCGACAGTCCACACGCATAGGCGTAGAACAGCCACATGGCTGCCAGTGCCTTAACCAGTGCACTGCGAGCAACGACGACGCGACTATCGTCTATGCTCAGGCGCAAATAACTTAATCCAAATCCCAGTACGCCCATCAAACCAACAAAAGCATTGATTGCCAGTGCCGAATTACCCTGATAGACCTCGGTATTACCGAAGGAAAATATCAGCGTCAGTAGCTGCGCGTTCACCCATGGCGCAGCAAGCACAAGAAACAGGCCTAAGTCAGCGTGGTAAACCAGGCGATGGCGGTTTTCAAAGCTCACGAAATGCCTCCTGAGCAACCGCCGTATTCATAAAG
Organism: Spongiibacter sp. UBA1325; assembly: GCF_002306875.1. Classification (NCBI taxonomy): domain Bacteria; kingdom Pseudomonadati; phylum Pseudomonadota; class Gammaproteobacteria; order Cellvibrionales; family Spongiibacteraceae; genus Spongiibacter; species Spongiibacter sp. UBA1325. Next base: position 375,190 of record NZ_DBTD01000009.1, on the reverse strand, counting down.
TCGCGGAAGTGTTTCCACTTGCCGTCCTGCAAATGAATAACGTGAACGAAGGGAGATTTTATCTCGCGACCGTCGCGCTTGGTGGTTAAACGCAACTTACCAACCACGACAACGTGATCCCCTTCACAGATAAACTGGTCGGCGTCGAACACATGAATATCCACCGACGACAGCACCGTATCGAAGAAGCCGCGACACTCAGCCAAACCCTCATAGTGACCGGCATAGGGAATCACTTCCGGGCCGTAGAAATCGATGACGCACTGCTCGTGCAGCAACTCGACAATGCCGTCGACATCGTGAGCGCCAAAGCGCGCAAAGATTTCCTGGGTGACCTCAAGATTATTCATTATTATCTCCTTATTCAGCGGGGGCGATTTCAATATTTAGCTCGTTAATGTCTTGCGCCGCTTCCAGCTGGCACAGTAGTCGGCTGTTTTCACGGTAGTGAATCAGGCCTTCCAATACTTCTTGTTCGGCGTCCTGCACGGGCGCAACGGCGTCGGGCTTATCGACATACACGTGGCAGGTAGCACAGGAACAACAGCCGCCACACAGGGCGTCGATCTTCATTTGCGATGACAGCTCGTCAAACAACTCCTGAAAATCCTCCACCAGGTATTCGGCGCTCTGCTGCTGGCGATCTTTTACTTCTATTCTCATTACTCAAGCTCTCCGTACAGCGGGCGGTAGCGCATTGGCTGGCGTTGACGCTGGGCATCAATGGCTTCGCTAATTTCACTGCTGGTGTACATACCGGCATTCCAGGTGGCGGACATCGCCAGCGATGACGAGAAGTGCATATCGCGACCTTCTATCAAGGTGCGCTTCACACCACTCAAGGCCAGCGGCGACAGGTTTAATAAACGCTGTGCCATTGCCTGCGCGGTGGCGTCCAATTCCTCGGGGGCGCTAGGTGCGGCACTCAGCAATTGCAATTGCTTGGCTTCGGCAGCGTCGATACGTTCGCCGGTCAGCGATAGGCGCGCCGATGCCGATTCACCACAGAGGTAGGTCAGGCGCTGGATAGTGCCCAGGTCGCACATAATGCCGATGTTGGTTTCATGGATGGAGAAGAACGCGCTGCTGTCGGCAAGGCGCAGATCGCAGGCCGCAAATATCGCCAGCGAGCCTCCAATACAAGCGCCGCGCGCCACACCAATAACCGGCATCGGCAACGCTTCGAGACGGCTGATAACCGCCTGCAAATAGAGCACTTTTTCTCGTACCCAATGGTTGTAGCGGGCGGGATCATCGCCTTTGCTCACATTGAGTTCGGCGAGGTAATCCACATTCATACCGCCGCCAAAATGGCGGCCCTCGGCATCGAGTATCAGCACTCGGCAGTCGCGATCTTGCTTGAGCTCACGCAACAACGCGTCAAGCTCCTGCCAGAACAAGCGGTTATAGGCATTGCCCTTGCACTGGGTATCCAGCGTGAGGCGGTAGAGACCGCCCTCAGTGCTCAGGGAAAAATTCTGCCAGTCGCTCATGCCTCGGCCTCCGTGAGCAGGCGCACAGGTAATGAGGCAAATCCGTAGGCCAATAAACCGCCGGACTGACGGCGAGAGTCATCCAATGAGCCACCAATGCCCGCGCAGGTATCCAGCAGTGTGTTGAGCAGAATTTCGCCCTCTACCCGTGCCAGCGGCGCACCCAGGCAGTGGTGAATACCGCGACCAAAAGTCAGGTGACGGGAAATATTGGGGCGGTTGATAATGAATTTTTCAGGCTCGGGGAACATGCTTTCATCGTGGTTCGCCGCGGCCATAAAGAAAGCGATCCACTCACCGGCCTTAATTGGCTGTCCGGCAATTTCGCAGTCTTCTTTCACCACGCGGAACAGACGCTGCGGCGGGCCATCACGACGCAGGCATTCCTCCATAAACGGACGAATTAAGCTGCGATCCTGCTTGAGCTTGTCGAACCATGACTTGTCTTCCAGCAGCACGCCCATCAGGTTGCCGAGGAAGTAGGTAGTGGTTTCTGCACCGGCCACAACCAGCGTAATGCAGAACAACACCACTTCATCTTTGGTCAACACATCGCCATCGCATTCGGCGCGAATAAAGGCCGACATCAAATCATCCGGCACCTCTTCACCGTTGGCGATCGCGCGGTCGCGCAGTTCGACCTTATTCACAAAGTAGTGGAACAGCTCTTCGTTACAGGCCAGGCGCTGCTCGGGGGTAAAGTCTGACGACACCATAAAGGCGTTGGCCCAGTTGACGAGCTTTTTGTAGTCTTCTCTCGGCAAGCCGAACAGATAGGTCATAACCAGTGCGGGAATGACACCGGCGACGGCCTCCATATAGTCGACTTCTTTGCCCTGAATACCGCCAATGATTCCGGCGACATCGTCGCGCAGACGATCGACGATATCGTCGTGAATGCGTTTCGGCGTGAAGGCCGCCTTGGCCAGATTACGCAGTGAGGTATGGCGTGGTCGGTCGTGATTCACCAGCATCAAGCTCGGGGCGCTGGAGTTTGCCTGCATTGGGTCTTCTGATGAAAACAGGTCGGCGTTTTTCAATACAAAATCGACGTCGTTATAACGGGTCACCACCCAGGCCGGAAACGGTGTATCCACACCCGGTACCGTGCCGGGAGGGAAGTCTCGCAAACCAAATACCAAGCCCAGCTCGCGAAGTTGCTTGTAAACCGGATAGGGGTTTTGGATACATTCAGGCGACAACATATTGTCGAGAATGTCGGCCGCATTTTGCGGCGCAGCAGTGATAGCGCTCATAGCCACCTCATCATCTTATTTATTGTTGAGAAAAGGCCGGTAAATGGCGGTGTCACCATTGCAGCCACATCGAGAATTGGCGCGTGGAACTCTGCGCGCGCATGGGAGAATTCGCGGAAACCGTCAATGCCCCGGTAACGACCCATTCCGGAGTTGCCGACACCGCCAAATGGCAGATCGTCGTTGGCGTACTGAAACACCACATCGTTTTTTACCAGCGCGCCGGAGCGGGTCGATTCGCGCAACTGGGTAAATTCATCGTTGCTGCGGCCAAAGTAGTAAGACACCAGGGGCGATTCCCGATGCCGAAGGTCATCTACCATGTCGCTAAAGTCGTCGTGGGTATTCACCAACAGCACGGGGCCAAAAATTTCCTCACGCTGGATCAGCGCATCTTCGCCGGGGTTTACCACCAGGGTCAGCGCATAGGGGGAGCCATCTACCGCCAGATGGTGAATGCTGCCGCCGTAGAACTCGGCATCTTCGCAAAGCCGCTGCAGGCGCTGGCGGTGGTTGTCGTTGATCACCTGCACAGCATCGCGGCCGGTATTACTGTCCATCGCGTCCAGCGCGCGGCGCAGCTCGGCAATAAGGCGCGGCAATTGCTCCTCGGTGATCATCAGATAGTCGGGGGCAATGCACACCTGCCCGGCATTGAAAAACTTACCGAAGATGAGTTTTTCCGCGAGCTCACTCAAGTTGGTGCCGCGCCCGGCAATCACCGGTGACTTACCGCCCAGCTCCAAGGTAAGTGGCGTTAACTTTTCGGATGCATCGCGCATTATCGATTTGGCAATACGTTCGCCGCCGGTGTAGATCAAGTGATTAAAAGGCAGGTTAACGAAGGCGCGGGCCAACTCGGCATCGCCGCAGGCGACATTGACTTCCTGGGGCGAAAACCATTTCTCAACCCCTTCGCGCAGTACCTCAGCGCAGCGCGGGGTGAGCTCCGAGGGCTTGATAAAGGCAACGTTGCCCGCTGCAAGGGCGCTCACCAGCGGCGACAGCGCCAGGTTCACCGGAAAATTCCAGGGGCTAACAATGCCCACCACGCCCTTGGGCTGAAAGTGAACGCGTGCGCGGCCACCGCCCATGCGCAAGCTCAAATCCGCCGCGCGACGCTGTGGCTGCATCCAAAAACCAAGGTTATCCAGCGCATGATTCACCGACTTGATGGTTGTGGTGATATCGGCAAAGCGCGTCTGATCTGCCGAGCGATAGCCAAAGTCTTCCGACAGGGCCTCGCAAAAGCGGGTCTCGTTCTCTAACAAAAGTTGCTTTAGGCGACGCAAGCGATCTCGGCGTTGTGCCGCGCAGGGGTGTGGCAAAGCCAGGGCCCCTTCGCGCAGGCCAGCGAAAGCCTGGTTAAGCGAAGACATATCCACCTGAATATCCGTCTCTGTTTGTTATTGTTGGGGCGATATTATTTTCTTTTGGAAATAGTGTCAACTGGACACTATTAATTATTTAATAATATTTCTATTGGTTATTATTCTTGACAAAAATTGTTTCCAGGAAGAGAATGCCCTTATAAATCAGCATGTTGGAGGTCAACTTGGACAAGGAATGGCAAAAATTTGAAGATGTGCCAGCCAACAGCAGCAATGCACCGAGGATGTTTTTGGATTATTTCTATCCGATTCACTTCTCTATAGGCATGCGAATTGAAGCGGGCCTAATGAGCTGTGGCCAGCTGGATAGACACCAAACCGTGATTATGTGGATTCTGCGCTCAGAGATGCAGCGCAGCGGTAAGCAGTCGATCAATCGCAAGGAAATTGTGCGGCTGATGACCAACTGGTATGACATTACCAGCAGCAGTGTGTCCAAGGCTCTTCGCGCACTCGCGAAAGCCCCCTTGGAGTATATTGAGCTAACCGAAGACCCCAACTCCGGTCGCGAAAAGCTGATTACCATGACCCCGGCGGGCAAGCAGCACTGCGAGGATATGATCGCCAGTGCCTGCGAGGTGATTCGCAATATCACCGACAACTTCAACGACGACGAGAACCGCATGGGCGTGTATATGTTTATGCGAATGGATGAAGAGTTCTCCAAGGTAAGAACCTAGGGCCCGCTTACTCTCAGGGAATGGCTCCAGCCCGCCGGTTTGCGGCGAAAAATCTCCCCAACGCGATATACCGTAAAACGTGGTTTAACCGCCAAGGTTTGGAGAGATCGTGTTTACCATTGCCTGCCGCACACTACTGCCCAGCTGGGGGCTTCTCGGCGCGGCAGCCTGTTTGTGGATGCCCTCAGATTCCCTGCTCGCGATCACGCCCTGGGTATGCGGCGTATTGCTCAGCCTGATCGGCCTGGTGCTGGCGGTGGCCATCAAGCCCTACTTCCGCAGCCGTTCTTTATTTCACAAGCCCTATACCACCGTCGCCATCGCCGCCGCGCTGGCGCCCATCGCGGCCGTGGCCTTTGCGATAAATGTGCAGGCAACCCTCTCCCAACACGCCATTCGCGATATCGCGGTGTTGGTGTGGCTGCTGAGTTCACTCGGCCTGGTACTGTCTACGCTGGTGGCCCGGTTGCTGTGGGCCGTACACCCTGGGCGCGCGGGGAATTTCAGCGGCGGGGAATAATGGCGAAGTTGCCGTTTGCCTGCGCCAATAGCTTATCGCCGCAGTAGAGTCGCGACTCAAGGTTAGCAAGGCTGCGCCCACGATTAACCATTTCCGTTACACAACGCACGGTGCCTGCCGTTGCTGGGCGAAAGTAGTTAATTTTGATCTCGACGGTGGCGCAGTACTCGTCTGCCGCCAAACCGGGGTATACCGCGGCCCCCATGCCGGTGTCGGCCAGCGCATACAGCACGGCGCCGTGCACCACCTGATGGGGGTTCATGTGACGGGCGGGGTCCAGGGTCAGTTCACATTCGCTGTATCCGTCGCGCTGCTCCAGCACCTGCAAGCCGATATGTTCTGCAAAGGGGTGTTCCATTACCGCGTGCTCCCGTTAAAGCGGCCCGTTCATGTGTCGAGCCAGGTAGTCCTCAACGCTGCCCGCCGGGTTTGCCAATACCGTTCCCACCCAGGCGTCGCGCTCAAAGGCCATCAGTTTCATATCCCACACACAGGCGATTAAACCCGAGGGCGTGGTATAGCGAAAGGCAGTTGGGTCTTCCAGCGGTGCCACGTACACATGGTGGTGAAGCTCGTTTTCATCGGCCCACCAATCAACGAAGATAAAGTGCGCCGTTTTACCCTGATGAACGCCGACATAACCCACGTGATAGTGAGCACTAACATCGGCGCTCTCTGCCAGCCTATCTGCAGTTAGTTGTTTTGCTGCGCGCAACAACTGCGGCTGGATTGGCGCGTCGCCATAGCGAATGCCATAGCGAATGCCATAGGCCTTCATGCGCCAATCCCCAAGCTGCCATGTATCCAGATACTGGCAGTCGCGGGGTTCATAGGGGGCGATCATTGGTGGGACACCTCAAAGCCAACCACTCGGCCCTGCTTGTAGAGGGTTTTCGCGGTTTCCGCGTCGAAGCAGGCGGTGCGTGTTCCACCCTGGTAACCGCAGATGAAGCTGTCCCAGTCGGGGCTGCTGGCGGTACCAGAAAAAGACACCTGGCCCGCGCGAGGGATCGCGGGGTCGATTTCCACATAGCCAAAGGCATCGCCATTTTGGATTTTCAGCCATAGGGTGAAGTCGCTCGGCAGGCAGTCATCTTCTGCGCCGCCCTTCTGCCATTTGTAGTCGCCTTTCACCAAGGGCTCACCAAAGAAGTGGCTCACCTCGTAGGCCACCTTCAACGAGGCCACTTGGCACGCGCCAACAGAGAAGTTCTGCTTGGTCAGTGTTCCCTCACAATCACAATTCGCCTTCTCTGCGGTATTCATGCGGCCGCTGTTAATACTGCCCGAGCGCGGTTTAGGTCGCGCCGCTTCTGCCGCGCGCTTGGCGGCCTCACGCTCGCGTGCCTGCGCGGCCTCCTGCTGTTGCTGGGCTTGCTGTTGGGCTTGTTGCTCTCGGCGGCGCTGCTCCGCTTCGCGGCGTGCCTGCTCTGCCGCGCGAGCAGCTTCCTGGCGTGCTATTGCGGCTTCTCGTTGGCGTTGTTCATACGCCGCTTTTTGTTCGGCGTACTGGGCCTGCTTCATTGCGATTTGCGCCCGCTGTTCTTCCTGGCGACGCTTTTGTTCGGCGTTATAGGCCGCAACCTGCTGTTGAATTTCGCGATTCTGCTGCTCAAGTTGCACGCGGGTTTCCGCCAAACGGCGTAGCGCAGGGTCTTTAATTTGGTAAGTGCCCTGAGCAACCTGTTGCTGCATTTGCGCCAGGCGCGTGCCCTTGCCATCGTCTACCCAAATATCACCAACGGCCGCCCCCATCACATCCAGCGAGTTTTCGATGGGAATATCGGCACTGCCGGCAATGGCGCCAATCGCCACCGTGGCGAAGATTTTGCCGAACATATCGCCGCTGTTAGACTTTTTATAGGAGTTAGTCTGGCCACCGTACTGCTGAATATAGGCCGTGGTATTTTTGTAACCGTGGCGCATGGCAATATCCAGCGCCGACTCATTGTCTTTGTCGCGCAGGTTGGGATTGGCACCTAAGGAAAGCAGGGTTTTTACGGTGTCGTAGTAACCGTTGTCAGCGGCAATATGCAACGCGTAATAGCCGTCACAGCGCGCGTTAACATCGGCGCCCGCCACCACCAGCATCTTGATAATATCGCCTGCGGCCTTCTTACCGGACTTCGCCGCAAAGTAAACCGCTGTCGAACCCCGCTTACTTCGTTGATTCACATCGGCACCTGCGGCCACCAACTCACGAACCACGTCGGTATGGCCTTTTTCCGCTGCCGTTTGCAGGGGGCTCCAGTCGCCTTTGCCATTGCGTGTATCAGTATTCGCACCCGCCGCCAGCAGAAGTCGAACCACTTCTGCATAGCCTTCATAGCTGGCCAAATAAAGCGGCGTGAAGCCTTCCGTATCGGCTAGCTCGACATTTGCCCCAGCCGCCAGCAGGCGTTTTACCGGGCCAACATGGCCGTTATTTGCCGCGTTGAATAAGGCGGTCTCAAATTCGTTGTCATTGCCCAGGTTCACATCGGCGCCCGCCGCCAATAACAGGCCGACCTGCTCGTCGCGGTTCCAGCCCGCAGCGAGATACAGGGCGCTGTAATCGTCGGGGGTTTTATTATCCGCCTCGGCACCTGCCAGCAACAGCGACTCAACAACTCCTGCATCCGCGCCCTGACGTGCCGCTCGTGTCAGCGGCGTCCACTTGCCGCTGATATTGGGGTCGCTACCGGCAGCCAGCAACATATCCACGACTTTTTGCTGCTCACTGTGCAAAAAGGCTTCATTAACACCGTTTACACCGCGATGAGAGGCGGCCACCGGGCCGAGGCGGGTCGCACTCTGCCAGCCACTTTTTTGGTTCCAGTTGCGGCGTTCAACACCGAAGTACAGCGCGTTGTAACCAGCTACAACGCCATTGCTCACGGCCTCAACATCGGCGCCGCGCACCAGCAGCAAGCGCACCAATTCGCTGTACTTGTTATGGGCGGCCAACATCAGGGGGGTATAGCCGGTCACTTGCGTGTCGGGGTCGGCACCGGCATCCATCAGCTGGCGGGCGGCCTCAACATTATTCATGCTCACCGCGGCCCACAGCGGCGTTTTACCAAATGCATTGGCCTGATTGGGGTCGCCACCACTGCGCAGCAGAGCCGCCACCATGTCAGCACTATTGGCACTGGCACCCGCGGCCGCAATCAGGGCATTTTCCCGGCTTTCGCCCATTTCCACATTGGGGTTCGCACCGGCATCAAGCAAACGCGTCACTACCGCCAGGCGGCCGCTTTGTGCAGCGCGGTGCAGGGCGGTGTAGCCCATGCCATCGCGCTCATCGACCGCGCCACCCTCGGCAAGGTAGCTGTCGATAAAAGCCATATCGCCCTGGTTTGCAGCGGTGGTGTAGTCCGAGAAGCTGGCACAGGCAGAGAGCAGTACGCAGCAAAGGGCGAGTAAGCCTTTGGAGAACAAGGTATTTATGCAAGTCATGGCGGCTCCCAGAGAAAGTTTTCGGCGGCGCGGATCATCTTAGCAGCGCTCAACGGCAGATGAATCCCCAATTTAGAGGGCGGCCCAACAACCGTTTGGTCAACTCGCGGCCCCTCGGCTCTGTTCACAGCCGCTATTGATAGACCCGGCCACTCTCCTCTTAAGCAAGCAATACCCATACCCGATCTGAGAAATGTCACCTCCCTCTTTTCTTTAGACATGTTATAACATATCATTTTGTCCGAATTACTCACTGGCAGAACCCGTTTTGTTTGTCCGGCGTTGCAGAACACCACGAGAAAACAACGGGTGACCACAACAGGCTGATAGGCGTGACCACCGCGGAGGCGCGACAATATGGCTATCCCACTGCAAACATCGATGCACGAGGTGTACACCGTCGCCGGTGACACCGCGGAAATCTTCGGCGATATCTACCGGGCCGACGTCAATATGGCGGTTTGGCAGCGCGCCGTTAGACCGGCGCTTAACGCCGAGTGCGACGCCTTATTAAACGAAGGCCGCTTTCGCGGCTGCAGTCTCTCTTTGCCAACAAGCCAGCTCAGTACACTGAGCGAGGCCGAGCCAGTATTAAAAGCGTATCCAGCACTAAGCAGCGACATCCAGCTTCTGGCCGACATGTTTAGCCTGCTATTTGAACTGGACGCCGTCGGCCTGCGGCTCACGCCCCTGAGCGGCAAGATGTGCCCCAAATTCCACATCGACAACGTGGCTTGTCGGCTGGTAACCAGCTACAGCGGCCCCGGCACCCAATGGCTGCCGCACCACTGCGTAGACCGCAGCAAATTGGGCGCAGGTAGCCGCGGCCTCAGCGATGCCGATAGCGGTTTGTATCCCGCGGCAAGCGACATCAATACCTTGCAAACACACCATGTGGCCCTGCTAAAAGGCGAAAACTGGGAGGGGAACGAAGGCGCTGGCCTGGTTCACCGTTCACCCGCCGTCGCGCCGGGCCAACAGCGCTTACTGTTAACTCTCGACTTTTTATAAGCCTGAACATACAGGCAAAACCCAATACCAATAGGAGCGGACAATGAAAGTAGTTTTGGGGCACTGCGCCCTGATCGGCATTTCGGGGCTGGCGCTGTCCAGCGCCGCCCATGCGTTGACCGGCCAGGTCAGCGATACCCAGGGTAAACCCGTCTACGGGGCAACCATTGATGCGGTGGGTAGCAAGCAAACCGCCAGCACGTCTGCCGATGGTCGCTTCAACCTCGATACCGGCGCGGAACTGCCTGAAGAGATTCACATCAGCGCGCCTGGCTTTAGCCACCAGACACTGCACCTGGATGCCGGCAGCGACGAGCTGAGTATTACCCTGCGTCGCTCACCCATTGAGCAGGTTGATGTTGTGGGTTTGCCACTGCACATCTCGGTAATGGAATCGGCTCAGCCGGTTACCGTTGTCAGCGGCGAAGAACTGCGCCGTAAGCAGGCATCCACCCTCGGCGAAACGCTGAAAAACGAAGTGGGTGTTCACTCCAGCTACTTCGGCCCGGTATCCAGCACCCCGATTATTCGCGGCCTTAACGGCCCACGGGTGTTGATCACCCAAAACAGCCTGGATGTCAGCGATGCATCCCGGGTTGGCCCGGATCACGTGGTTGCCACCGAGGCGATGACCGCCCAGCAAATTGAAATTCTGCGCGGCCCGGCCACCCTGTTTTACGGCTCTGGCGCCATTGGCGGTGTCGTCAACATCGTCGATGACCGCGTGCCCTCCTCCAGCGAGCCCACTGGCGCATTCTCGATTGGCCACAATACGGTCGCCGACGAAAACGAAGCGTCTCTGGCCTTTACCGGCGGCAATGAGTTCTTCGCCTTTCATGTTGATGGCTTCTGGCGCGAGGGTAACGACTACGAGATCCCCGGCATCGCTGTTCTGGAAACCGAAGAAGAGCACGAGGAAGAAGGTCACGAGGAGCACCGCGAAGGTGTACTTGAAGACAGCGCATCAGAGAGCGAAGGCTTCAATATCGGCGGTAGCCTACTGCTGGACAACGGCTATGTGGGTATTTCCTACGGTCGCCTTGAGCGCCTGAATGGCGTACCGGGTCACAGTCATGGTGGGCACGAAGAGGAACACCATGAAGAGGAAGGCCATGAAGACGCTCACGAAGACGAGCACCATGACGAAGAGCACCACGACGATGAAGGCGTGCTCTCCGACCTTACACAAGATCGCTGGCAGTTGATCAGCGAACTGTCGCTGGACAACGCACTACTGAGCGGTATTAACACCCGCCTTGGTTACACCGACTACGAGCACGCTGAAATTGAAGGCGGCGAAACCGGCACCGTATTTAAAAACGAAACGCTGCAAGCCCGCATTGATTTATTGCTGCAGGAATTTTCCGGCTGGAAAGGCGCGCTGTCATTTGAAGCAAAAAGCACTGACTTCGAAGCAATTGGCGAGGAAGCCTTTACGCCACCGAGCCGCACCGAGAGCTTTGCCATTGCGGTGATGCAAGAAAAACATGTCGGCAACTTCCTCTGGCAACTGGGTGCACGCGTCGAGAAAGTCAGCATTGAAGCCGACCCCATTGAATGGGAGGAGCACCACCACGGCGAAGAGGCAATGGAGGAAGAAGAGCATGACCACGAGTTACTGCACTTCGACGACCTCGACTTCACGCCCTACAGTGTTTCCGCTGGCGTAGTGTGGGACTTCGCACCTGACTACAACGCCGGTATCTCGCTTACCCATGCCCAGCGCGCGCCGAGTGCTGCGGAGTTGTTTTCCTACGGCCCGCACATAGCCACCGGCAATTTTGAAGTCGGCGCCCTGCTGCGCTTACACGAAGGCGACGATCCGCACTTCCACTACCTAAACGATGTGGAAGAAGAAACCTCAAACAACATTGACCTAAGCCTTCGCAAACACACCGGCAATGTCGCCTGGGTGCTGAATGTGTTCTACAACGAAGTGGATAACTTTTATTACGAGCGCAATACCGGCCTAAGCAGCGAAGATATTGAAGGCCATGAGCATGACGAGCACGACGCCGGCGCAGAGGAAGAGCACGCGCACAGCGAGCTACCCCTTTACGTATTTGAACAGGCCGATGCCACACTGTACGGCATGGAAGCTCAGCTGGCATGGCAACTCGCGTCACCCTTTAAACTGAGCCTGTGGGCGGACCGCACCTGGGGTGAACTCGACGACGGCGGCGACCTGCCCCGCATTCCGCCCGCGCGACTCGGCAGCCAGTTGGCTTACAGCAGCAATGGCTGGGATGCAGAGATCAGCGCCACGCGTTATCTGGAACAAGACCAAGTGGCTGAGCTGGAAACCGTTACCGGCGCCTACACCATGATCGATGCGGAGCTCGCCTATACCTTTGCGGTATACCCCGGCGACGTCACTGTCTACGTAAAGGGCAGCAACCTGACTGATGAAGAAGCGCGCGTGCACTCCTCCTTCCTGAAGGATCGCGCACCACTGCCAGGCCGCGGCTTTAGCCTCGGCGTTCGGGGTAGCTTCTAAGTGAGGCCGGCGGGCTCCCGGTTAGCAACACGCGTGGCGAGATACACCGCGTATCTCGCCATTGCTGTCTGCGCCCTAGCGGGTAGTCCGCTGCATGCTCAGCACCATGCCCACGTTCACGGTGTGGCGGAACTTCAGCTACTACAAGATTGCGAAATGCTGAGTATCGAGCTGCGCTCGCCAGCGCTGAACATCTTGGGATTTGAACACCCGGTAGAGCACGCCGACTACTTGCAGGCCGCCGAGCAAGCGCGGGCAAAACTGTCTGACAGCGGTTCACTTTTTCGCTTAGAAGGCGGGGCTTGCCAACTCGCAACGGTGTCGATCGACATCGCGGGCTCGTCAAACGACAGCGCCCATCAGCGTCACAACGATGTTGTCGCAAGCTATGTGTATCAGTGCAAGCGCGCCGAGACATTGCAGTCGCTTTCTACCGGCATCCAACGCGTCTTTCCCAGCATACATTCGCTGAACGTTCAGTGGGTACTGAATCATCGTCAGGGAGCGGCCAACATAAACCACAACCAACAACACATTGTATTTAAGTAGCCCAACCTACGATGTGGCAAGGGAATACGAAATACCTCTACCCGTGATTTTGGAGACCATGTGAAGACACCCGCTGTCACCTTGGATAAAACGGCCATTGGCCTTTCTTTATTTTGCGCCATACATTGCCTGTTATTACCTGTAGCACTGGTAATGGCACCAACGCTGGCTGCCTCCGGTTTTGCCAGCGAAGCTTTCCACCAATGGCTACTGATCGCCGTGTTGCCGATCAGTGTGGTGGCACTTGGCCTTGGCTGCCGCCGGCATCACAATTTCAGCACCTTGCGCTGGGGTATTCCCGGCTTGTTGATTCTTTCCTTCACCGCGCTGTGGGGCCACGACCTACTGGGCGAAACCGGGGAAAAACTGGCGTCGCTACTGGGCGCGTCACTTATTGCTGTCGGGCACTGGATAAATCATCGACTCTGCCAGCAACAGAACTGCCCCTGCGAGTAAGCTGATGGAGAACCGCTATTTTCGGTCTATTGAGAACTCTGCCAAAGGCACTGAGTTTCCGCTGGACACCTTATTGGCAGAGCTGTCGTTTAACCGCGATGGCTTGCTGCCGGTGATCGCCCAGGATCACGTCAGCCGCGAGGTGTTGATGATGGCATGGATGAATCGCGAGGCGTTAGAACACACCCTGGCGAGCGGCAACGTCACTTACTGGTCGCGCTCACGCGCTCAGCTTTGGCGCAAGGGCGAAACCAGCGGCAATCACCAGCGCCTGGTCAAGCTGCGCATCGATTGCGACGGAGACACCCTGCTGTGCGACGTTGAGCAAGTCAGCCCCGCCTGTCATACCGGCCGATCCAACTGTTTTTATTTATCTGTTGATCGCCACAAAAATAGCGTCACCCTCGATGGCGAGTAGGACTTTCCCGCTGCAAAAAACCACTCATCACGCGAGCAACGTATGAACACGCAAACTAACGGGGCCAACGCGCAATCTTGCTGCAGCACTAGTAGCTGTTGCCCCAGCCAACCCAGCCGCCGCGCCCAGCCCAAGGTTGGCCGCAACGACCCCTGCCCCTGCGGCAATGGACGTAAATTCAAAAAATGCTGCGGTCGGTCTTTGTAGCGACGGCGCGAAGACAACCCGCCATAAAGGTATGTAATGAGTTCCCGCAAAGAAAAACTGAGCGCCATCCCCACGAATGTCATTACCGGCTTTCTCGGCGTGGGCAAGTCCACCGCCATTCTTCATTTGCTTAAGCAAAAACCCGCCGATGAGCGCTGGGCGGTACTAGTCAATGAATTTGGCGAAATCGGTATCGACGGCAGTGTATTAGGCGGCCGCGAGTCGGAGGACTCCGGCGTATTCATCAGCGAAGTACCCGGCGGCTGTATGTGTTGTGCAGCGGGGCTGCCCATGCAGATCGCGATGAATCGACTGCTGTCCCGCTCTCGGCCCCATCGACTCATTATCGAGCCCACGGGACTCGGTCACCCCAAAGAGGTGTTGGCGGTGTTGTCTGCCGACCACTACAAAGACCTGCTCGATCTTCGCGCCACCGTTACCCTGGTAGATGCGCGCAAAGTCAGTGATGAGCGCTACACCCAACACCCGACATTTTTGCAGCAATTGGCGATTGCCGACGTGATTGTTGCCAACAAGGCCGACCAATACCAGGCAGAGGACTTTCCTGCCCTGCTGAGCTTTCTTGAAGCAGACATCGGACTGGACGCGAAGTCGGTCTTTCAAGTGAGCCACGGGCAATTGGCGCTGGAGTGGTTGGCAGCGCCGGCCCGCGAACATCAGCTCCCTCATCACCATCACCACCATGAAGCCGAAGCGACGGTTATCGATCCGGAAATACCCGAGGCGGGCTATCTCAGTATCGACAATCAGGGCGAGGGCTTCTTTAGTCGCGGCTGGATATTCAAGCCGGAGTGGACCTTCAACAGTCAGCAACTTTATGACCTGCTGCTGGGTATTAACGCGGAGCGCCTAAAAGGCGTGTTTATTACTGACCGAGGTATCACCGCCTACAACAAAGCCGACGACGTGCTAACGGAGGTGCCGCTGGATGAGTGTATGGATAGCCGCGTGGAATGCATTAGCGCCGACCCAGCTGTATTTGAGGGCATGGAAGCCGCGCTGTTGAACTGCGTTATTGAGCAGGCCCCGTCAACGCTTTACTCGGTATAGGGCGCCGCCCTCTCGACCTTTATCGAGTAAGCGGAGGTCGCGGTGTCGTTTTCGGTGAGGCTGGTCGTCAGTACGCCCGAGATCCAATACGGATCGTAAAGCGACTCCAGCACAAAGCCCTTGTCGTATTCGGCGTAGATAATCTGGTTCGGCGGGGGCGGCGGTACGTGAATACAGGCGCCAAAATACGGGACTAAGAAAAAGCGCGTTACGTGTTTTTCTGTGGCGCCAAATTCAAGTGGCACGATAAACCCCGGCACCCGCAGTGACTGGCCATCAAATTCGGGCCGGACCCTGGTCGAGCTGAGCGCGCGTTGATAAGCACTGTCATTCGCCTGCTTAACGGCTGAATACACTTGGCTGGCAATCCGGTCTTCCTCAGAGCCGTCTTCAATCTCGTTCAGGTACTCCGGCGGGTTCAGCAGTGCATCCAGATCGTCCGCTGGCATGAGATCCGTCCACTCTATGGTGCGGTAGTCCTTCGCCAGGGCGGCGTTGGGCGCCAGCAAACCAGGCAGCAGCACTACCGCCGCGAGCATCTTTATCAGTGTGTTTATCAAAGTAACTCCGAAGCTCGGCCCCGGCCGCGCAGTGCATCGTAACCGCAGGCCTATGTGGCGAGATATCTCACAAAAGAAATGTTATATCATAGTTTGCCAAACGATCAGAACCGGAGTCTGGCCTTGCTCGTGACGATTGACGATCTGCGTTTTCACTACCGCGCCGATCACGCCGCCATTCTTAATATTCCTCACTGGCAGCTCGCCAGCGGTGAGCAGGTGTTCCTGCACGGCCCCTCCGGTACCGGCAAATCGACCCTGCTAAACCTGATCGCCGGGGTATTATTGCCGAGTCAGGGCCGCATCGAGATACTCGGTAACAACACCGCACAGCTTAGCGGCCGCCAACGCGATACGCTGCGCGCCAAACATATCGGTGTGGTCTTTCAACAGTTTAATCTCATTCCCTTTCTTAGCGCGGTAGACAATATCAAGCTTGCCGGGCATTTCGCCGGCAACAAAAACACCACCGCCCGCGCCAAAGCGTTGCTGTCCGCACTCGGTTTGGCGGAGTCCGATCAGCACCGCGCCACGGGCCGCCTGAGTATTGGTCAGCAACAACGCATCGCCATAGCGCGGGCGCTAATCAATCAGCCCGAGCTATTAATTGTGGACGAGCCCACCTCGGCGCTGGATAAAAAAAATGCCGATAAGTTTATGGGGCTATTAATGGAGCAGTTGAGCGAGGGCAATACCGCGCTGATTTTTGTCAGTCACGACCCGCGTTTGGCCAAGCCCTTTGAACGCGTGGAGTCGCTGCTCGATATCAACCGCGCCGAGGTTGCACTGTAATGCTAGTACGCCTCGCCATCGCCAGTTTGTGGAATCGCAAAGGGTCAGCCCTGCTCACTCTGTTGGCCATCGCCGTTAGCGTATTCGTATTGCTAGGGGTCGAGCTGGTACGCGGCCAAGCGAAAAACAGCTTTTATAATACGGTTTCCGGCATTGACCTTATCGTGGGTGCGCGCACCGGCGACATCAACCTTCTTCTTTACTCGGTGTTTCACCTTGGCAACGCCACCAATACTATTTCCTGGGAAAGCTATCGGCAGATCGCCGACAAGCCCGAAGTGGCCTGGACCATTCCCATCTCCCTGGGCGACTCGCACAAAGGCTATCGGGTCATGGGTACCAGCAGCGACTATTTTCAGCACTTTCGCTATGGCCAAAAACAGCCGCTGGCTTTTGCAAAAGGCAGTGCCTTCGCCGACACCTTCGACCTGGTGTTAGGCAGCGAAGTCGCCAAAACATTGGGCTACACACTTGGCGACGAGGTTGTTCTGGCCCACGGCCTGGGTCGTACCAGTTTCAGCAAACACAGCGATAAGCCTTTTACCGTCGTGGGCATTCTCAACGCCACCGGCACCCCCGTCGACCAAACGCTGACCGTTAGCCTCGAGGGGATCGAAGCGATTCATCTGGGCTGGCAAAACGGTGTTCAATTGCCCCGCCATCTGAGTGCACATCAAGCGCCGCAGCATGTTGACCTTACCCCCGAGAGCATCACCGCCTTTATGGTGGGGCTGCAATCTAAGATGGCCACCTTCTCGCTACAGCGACAAATTAACGGCTTTCAGGCGGAGCCACTGCTGGCCATTTTGCCTGGGGTAACACTCAGCCAGCTCTGGCAGTTAATGTCGGTGATGGAAAATACCCTGCGGCTGATTTCCGCACTGGTGTTTTTTGCTGCGCTACTTGGCCTGGCGGCGATGCTGCTTGCCAGCATTCGCGAGCGCCAGCAGGAAATTGCCGTTATGCGCGCTATTGGCGCGCCGCCGTGGTTTTTACTGCTATTAATTGAAGGCGAGGCCACGCTGATTGCGCTGAGCGGTTTTGTTTTGGCGAGCGGCGCGTTGACGGCGACTACCGCGCTCGCCGCGCCGCTACTGGCAGAGAAATTCAGTTTGTTTATCGACTATGCGCTGCTGGCAAAACCCGCCGCGATCGTATTGGCGCTACTACTATTAAGCACCGTCGTTATTGCGCTAATTCCCGGCATCAGTGCCTATCGCCGCGCCCTGCACCAGCAACTGTGCCGCTAGTGCTCAGCCAATACCGAATCATTTACTTGGCTTGTTTTGACGTCAATTGCGGCGCCGCACCGCGCTGATTACTAAGCACACCGTCCAACACAGTGCGGCAGTGGCAAACAGGTAGCCGAGGGGAATCAGGCCAAAGGGTTCGCGAAGAACACCCTGCTCATCCACATAGGAGCCAATTTGCTGAAAACCCAGCATACAGAACAGTGCGGCCAGCCATAAAATAACGGCGCCACACCAGGGTCGGCGGAATACGGTCATGGCGGCTCTCTCTGGTGTTGGAATTACGACACCTGTCGAGCCGCGGCGTTCCGCGTGGGGTTTATAGCTGCGGAATGATCTTTGAGAACTTGCTGATCATCGGCATAACAATTTCAGGCTTGTTCCAGTTTTCCATGCCCACACCGATGTTCACTCGGCTGATGCCCATATCGCGATAACGCTTGAGCAGGTCGACGCTAAGCTCGCCCATGGCCACCATAGTGATGTCTATTTGGTCGGGATCGCGACCGTTGTCGCGCACGGCTTGGCGAAATTGGGCAATACCCTCACCGACATCGGGCATCACCACATCCACCGGCATCCAGCCGTCGGCCCACTCGGCAGCGTGTTTAATGCCCAGCGGCCCCATCGCACCGAACAGAAACTTCGGGCCGCCCGCCTGCACGGGCTTGGGCTCAAACCACACGGGATCGAAGTCGATCATGTCGCCGTGAAATTCCGGCGCAGGGTCGCGAAACAAGGCGCGTGTCGCTTGAACGGTTTCGCGCAAGCCGCTGTAGCGTTTTTTCCAGGGCAGTGAGGTGGCGTTGGTAAATTCCTCTTCATTCCAACCAACCCCGGTGCCAATAATCACCCGGCCACCCGACAACCTATCCAGGGTGGCGATGGTTTTGGCCTGAGAGAGCAATTCGCGCTCCATAAGCAAGGCGATGCCAGTACCCAGCTTTAGCGTTGTGGTCGCTGAAGCGGCTTCCATTAAGGAAATATAGGGGTCCATCATTTCTTTATAGGGTTCGGGCAACTCACCCCCGGGCGGATAGGGTGTTTTCCGCGACATGGGAATATGACTGTGCTCGCCATACCAAAGTGAGTCAAAGCCGGCATCTTCCACAATGCGCGCCAGCTCCGCTGGGCGTTGGTCGTGCACGGTATTCATTGAGGTAAAGCCTAGTTGCATCGCAATTCTCCATTATTATTTGGCGCAGCTATTATTGAGCTCAGCTAGTTAGCTCGGTTATGGGCGGCCATTCCTGATCTGCTTACGGCACTGTATTTTCGATGGTGAACACCGTCAAACCTTTAACGGCCGCACAGCGCCTAAATACGCCCGGGGCGCAGATTTTTAAACTGCCACCGCGGCGATGCACGCGCGCGTTTCACCCAGGCATAAAAAAGCCGCCCGTAGGCGGCGAAGGGTGATGGGTGGGAGATTAGTAGCGGTAAATCAGGTCGAGGCCGTAGCTGCGTGGCTCGCCCCACAATACCGAGCGGTCGGATTGCGGCTGATTGTCGATGGCAGTAATCGCGTACTCCTCGTCGGTGAGGTTTTTACCCCAGGCCGCAACACTGAGGTTGCCACCCGCAAAGGGCATGTCGCTCACACCGAAGCGCGCATTCCACACACCGTAGGCTTCCAGGCGCGTGTTTTTCACATTTTCTGCCCGCGAGCCACCGTTGCGCTCATCCATGTAGTTGTAGCTCAGGTTCAACGAGGTACGGCCCCAGTCGGCATCGGCCAGTGTCCAATCCGCCGCTGCGGTATAGGACTGCTCAGGCGCAGCAAAGAATACAAATTCGTCGCTGACATCCTTGCCAGACACGTCTTCAGCTTTTGTGACCTCGGCATCCAGGTAAGCGTAGTTGAGCATCAGCAACAGATTGCGCGTTGCCATGAAGGTGATATCGGCTTCAAAGCCCTGCATTTCTGCTTCACCCGCGTTGGTGATCTTGGTGTCCGCCACGGTGCCCGCCAGAATAAAGTTCAGCTGCATATCGCTGTACACACTGCGGAAGATGTCGGCGTTGATCCGCAGGCGGCGATCCATCAGCTCGCTCTTAATACCCAGCTCCATGGAGCGCACTTTTTCTTCATCAAAGCCTTCAGCAAAACCAAAGCCGTAATTCACGCCATCACTGGCCGGCCCCTGGTTACCATCGCGCTGTGGGTCACGGGTATTAAAGCCGCCGCTCTTATAGGCCTCGTTGATTTTGCCGTAGATATTCACGGTGTCGCTCAGGTCATACTCGGCCACAAAGCTGAAGGAGTTATCGGTGAAATCCTTCTCCGCTTTTACGTTGTCGAACTGACGAGATGGGTCAGTCGCGTCGATGACGCCGTAGTGAATGTTAAACAAATGGCCGTAAAGACTTACTTTATTGATGTCAGTCTGGTTTTTAATTGCTTTCCTCTCATCGCGAGAATGACGCGCGCCAAAGGTCAGATGGAGTCGATCCTCAAGTATATTGGGTGTCCACGTACCTTGACCGAAAAAGGCCATAGATTGGTTATCCACTTCGTAGTGTTGAGATAAGAAGTTAACCAAAAAGCCCTTAAACCCTGCCGCATACCAGGGTACCTCTGTTCGCGAACTCATTTGATGATGAAGGGGCGAGTTATCTTCCTCGGCAGACTCGTCAAAGTAGTACAGGCCCACCATGTACTCGAAACGAGAGTCCATAGCGTCACCACTGAGCTGTAGTTCATGTGAGAGCTGCTTCTGTGTCACTACTGGCTTCACCAGTGGCGTTGTACCCTCGGGCCCGGAGTAACTGTGACTATCCAGCCGGAATTTAGAGCGACCCTTACCGCCTCCAAGGTCTGCATAAGACTCATCAGTCAGTTCGCGATATGCGGCAATATATTTGAGGTCAAAGTCTTCATGCTGATAGGCAAATGTTAAAGCGTGCCCACTTATCTCCGTGGTCGACTCTTCCAGAGGCTTAGTTGTTTTTAAGCTGTCTAAGCGGCTTTCGCTATATACCGTGCGCTTACTGGCGTGACCTTTGATAGGTTCCGCCTGACCTTTATCACCGTTCGGCGGCGTAATCGCTTGGTACATAGAGTTGTAATACGCGAGGTTGGATTTATCGAAGGCATAATCCATAGTCAGTTGATCACTGAGATCCCAACGCATATCAACCCGATAACCCTGAACTTCACGATCGCCAAAGTCGCCACCGGGGCCTTCGTTCTCGACAAAACCACTTTTTTCGGTCGTCATATAGGCCAGTTTGAGCGCCAGGTTATCTAGCACAGGGATATTGGCCGAGGTTTTTGAGGTGAATAGATCTCGGTCGCCCACTGTGAATTTTTGCTCGAATTCGAAGGCTTCAGTATTTGGTTGCTTGCTAACCAGGTTGATAGCGCCGCCGGTCGTGTTGCGGCCATAAAGTGTGCCCTGTGGGCCACGCAAAATCTCAATGCGCTCCAGGTCGGCAACGTCCAGCGCAGTGCCTGTAGAACGGGCGATGTACACACCGTCCATGTAGATGCCCACCGGCGGGTCTTGGGTGATTTGCGCGTCGGAAATACCAATACCACGGATAAAAATACGCAGGGTCGCATTGTTAATGGGGAAGGGTTCAATACTCATGCTCGGCACATTGGCACCGATATCAGCAAGGCTGTTGATGCCCTTATTTTCCAGTGCTTGTTGGCCAAACGCGGTTAGCGAAATGGGCGCGTCTTGCAGTGACTCTGCTTTTTTCTGCGCGGTGACAACAACCTCTTCCAATGCGTAACGGTGGGTGTCGCCGGGTTGTGCCATGGCCATTGGCGCGGCCAGCAATGCCACTAGCGACAGCCACCCCTTATCATTTTCGTTAGATTTCACTTTCACTCTCCCTGCCAGTATTTTGTCAGTGGGTTGTTAAACTTCTAATTTTTATGGGTTTTTGCTTTTTCAGCGGCGCACAAGTTAATAATCCGTAACCCTTAATGGGATACGTAGTTACCGCAGCGATAATAAAAATGCTGAGTAATAGCAGGCGCTAACAATCGTGAACTAGTGCGAAATAGCTGGCTTCTATCACGAAAAATCGGGTTACTGACCTGTAACCGAGTCGTACTCCGCAATAAGAAAACACTTCAGTTAAGGCGAATTCATTAAAAAATATTTTTGCCCGGCTTCGACTGGTTCAACTATTCAACTCTCATTTACCCCTCCCTGAACCAAAACCTAATGCCAAAATCTGGCATGCCATATTTCAAAAGCTATATATATGGAAATTCATATATATAGCTGATAGCATGTGAATCACGTCATTTCTCAGCTTGAGATCACCATGAAAGTACTCTTTCTGTGCACGGGCAATTCCGTGCGCTCGCAAATGGCCGAAGCGGTGCTTCGCCACCAGGCAGTCGAAGGCATAGAGGTCTTTAGTGCTGGCACTGCGCCGCAGGCCATCGACCCGAGAACGCTGTCCGCCCTCGCCGACGCCGGGGTGTCCACGGCTGGGCTGTCGTCAAAGCCAGTGGAGAACTTCGCCGATCAGCATTTTGACTATGTCATTACGCTCTGCGACAAAGCGCACAATGCCTGTCAGCAGTGGCCAGGTGCTGGTGTTGTCATGGCCTGGGATTTTCCAGACCCGAAAGCCAGCGACCAACCCCAGGCCTTCGCTCACACCCTGCAGGAGATCAGCGAACGCATTCGGCTGTTTTTATTGGTGAACAGCAAAACGGTCAGCACACCGCCGCTCAGCCCTGTGGACTTTTTTAAGGCCTTGGCGGATGACACCCGATTGCTGTCAATGCTGTTAATTACCGAGCGCGGCGAGCTCTGCGTGTGCGACCTGATGGAAGCACTTAACGAGTCGCAACCCAAGATCTCCCGCCATCTCGCGCAGCTGCGAAAGCGCGGCATTCTTCAGGACCGTCGGCAGGGGCAGTGGGTGTACTACCAACTTCATCCGGCACTGCCTGAGTGGGCCCACGACATACTCAAGGTCACCCTTAGCAACAATGCCAACTACCTAAAAAGCCGCCTGGAAGAGCTGTCTTCCCAGTGCTAATTGTCACGAGGCTACTATGAAGATTTTATATATCTGCACCCACAACCGCTGTCGCAGCATCCTCTCCGAGGCGATCACTCGCCACCTTGCCAGCGACCTTATCGAGGCGCGCAGTGCCGGCAGCCAGCCCGCTGGTGAAGTGCACCCCACCTCACTAAAAGCCCTGCGCGCCGCCGGTATTGATACCAGCGGCCTACAAAGCCAGTCCTGGAACGAGCTGGAGAGCTTTGCCCCCGACCTGGTGGTTACCGTTTGCGATTCCGCTGCTGGCGAGTCCTGCCCGCTGTGGTTCGGCAAGGCACTGAAAGTGCACTGGGGCCTGGAGGACCCGTCGAAACTGACCGGCACAGAGGAAGAGATCGACGCGGCATTCCGCGCCAGCATTGCGGTGATCAGTGAGCGTGTCGCGGCGTTAAAAACCATTGCCACCCTCGATAAATCTGAATGGACTGCCGCGCTGGCAGACCTGGGAGCAAAGTAATGAGTCTTGATGATATGTCTCTGCCCAATGTGGATGACAGCCAGTTCGCCAGCCCGAGCACAGCGCAATTTAACGCGAACTATTCCGGCCACAAACCGCGCTTTCTTCTGCTGTATGGCTCACTGCGCGAGCGCTCCTTTAGCCGCTTAGTGGTCGAAGAATGCGCGCGACTGCTTAGCCATATGGGCGGCGAAGTGCGTATCTTCAACCCCGAGGGCCTGCCACTGCCTGACGGCGCTGACGAGAATCACCCCAAGGTAAAAGAACTGCGTGAACTGGCCATCTGGTCGGAAGGGCAGGTGTGGTGCTCTCCCGAACGCCACGGCGCGATGACCGGCATTATGAAGGCGCAGATCGACTGGATCCCCCTGTCGCAGGGCGCAGTGCGGCCCACCCAAGGTAAAACCCTGGCGGTGATGCAGGTGGAAGGTGGCTCCCAGTCTTTTAATGTGGTGAATCAACTGCGGGTACTGGGCCGCTGGATGCGGATGATCACCATCCCCAACCAGTCGTCGGTGGCCAAGGCCTTTCTCGAGTTTGACGACAATAACCGCATGAAGCCTTCCAGCTATTACAACCGCATTGTGGATGTCATGGAGGAACTGATGAAGTTCACCCTGCTCACCCGCGATAACAGCGACTACCTGGTCGACCGCTATTCCGAGCGCGTGGAAAGCGCCGAAAAATTAATGGAACGCGTTAACCAACGCTCTATTTAAGCCGCAATTAAGCTGTAATAAAGAGAGAAAAACCATGGGACTTTTTGAGCGCTATCTTTCGCTTTGGGTTGGGCTGTGTATCGCCGCCGGTGTTGTACTGGGCAATACCATCCCCGGAGTATTTGCACAGGTTGCCGCCCTTGAGCTTGCCCACGTCAACCTGGTGGTGGCGGTGCTGATCTGGCTGATGATCTATCCGATGATGATTCAGATCGACTTCGCCTCGCTAAAAGACGTGGGTAAAAAACCCAAGGGGCTGCTGCTAACACTCACCGTTAACTGGCTTATCAAGCCCTTTACCATGGCTATGCTGGGCTGGCTGTTCTTCAAGGTGATATTCGCCGACTGGGTAGACCCGCAATCTGCTGGCGAGTATATCGCCGGGATGATTTTACTCGGCGTAGCACCCT
This sequence comes from Spongiibacter sp. UBA1325, assembly GCF_002306875.1. Lineage (NCBI taxonomy): Bacteria > Pseudomonadati > Pseudomonadota > Gammaproteobacteria > Cellvibrionales > Spongiibacteraceae > Spongiibacter > Spongiibacter sp. UBA1325. The sequence goes on along the minus strand of NZ_DBTD01000009.1, from coordinate 350,978 downwards.
GCACCGCGATGGTATTTGTCTGGAGCCAGCTCACAAAAGGGGATGCCAACTACACCCTGGTGCAGGTGTCGATCAACGACATTATTATGATCTTCGCTTTCGCACCGATTACCGCGTTTTTACTTGGCATTAGCGATATTCAAGTGCCCTGGGAAACGCTGCTGCTTTCGGTGGTGCTGTATGTGGTATTGCCGCTGATTGCCGGCGCGATTACCCGTCACCGCCTGGACAGCGCTAACGACCACAGCCGTCTGAATAACTTTGTTGCCACACTGAAACCCTGGTCAATTATCGGCTTGCTGGCAACCGTGGTGCTGCTGTTTGGTTTTCAGGCAGAAACCATTATCGCCAAACCCATGGTGATCGCGTTAATCGCTGTTCCCCTGCTCATACAAACCTACGGCATCTTTGCCATCGCCTACTTTGCCGCCAAGCAATTAAAGTTGCCGCACAATGTCGCCGCCCCCGCCTGCATGATTGGCACCTCCAATTTTTTCGAGTTGGCAGTGGCCGTGGCGATCTCGCTGTTTGGCCTGCATTCCGGTGCCGCCCTCGCCACAGTGGTTGGGGTGTTAGTAGAAGTGCCGGTAATGCTGTCGCTGGTGTGGTTTGCGAATCGCACGCGCCACTGGTTTGCACACTAAGACGACGCACCTAGCTTGCTGAAAAAGCGTGTTGGGGAAACTGAACGGAGAGAAGTAAGCGTGGAATTCACCGGCGGCTATTGCAGCCGCCGGTGTTGAAAGGCTTATACGCGCTCGAAGATAACCGCGATACCCTGACCACCACCAATACACATGGTGACCAGCGCATATTTACCACCGGTGCGCTGCAGCTCGTAGATCGCCTTAGTGGCGATGAACGCGCCAGAACAACCTACTGGGTGACCCAGTGCAATGGCACCACCGTTGGGGTTGGTTTTGCTCAAATCCAGACCCAGACCTTTCGCCACTGCCAGGGCTTGTGATGCAAAGGCTTCGTTGGATTCGATCACGTCCATATCGGCAATCGACAAACCGGCCTTGGCCAGCGCTTTAGTCGACGCCGGAATCGGACCTTCACCCATAATATGGTTGGGCACACCTGCTACCGCATAAGACACCATACGCGCGATGGGCTTCTGACCCGCTTTCTCAGCAGCCTGTGCAGAGGCCAGTACCATAAAGGCAGCGCCGTCATTCAGACCAGAGGCATTACCAGCGGTTACGGTGCCATCCTTTTTAAAGGCGGGGCGCAGTTTCGCCAGCGTGTCGACGGTGGTGCCGGGCTTCACGTGCTCGTCGGTATCGAATACCACTTCACCCTTGCGGGTTTTCAGCGTCACCGGCGCGATTTGCTCTTTGAAGTAACCCGCTTCAATGGCAGCGGCAGCGCGGCGGTGAGACTCGGCGGCAAAGGCGTCTTGCTCTTCGCGGCTGATCTCCCATTTGTCCGCCAGGTTTTCAGCGGTAATACCCATGTGGCCCACGCCGAAGGGGTCGGTCAACGCCGAGGTCATCGCGTCGAGCATTTCCACATTGCCCATGCGCGCACCGTTGCGCATGGTGGGTGACAAGTAAGCGCTGCGCGACATGACTTCCACACCACCGCCAATACCGTAGTCGCAATCGCCCAACATAATGTTTTGAGCAGTGGTGACAATGGCTTGCAGGCCCGAGCTACACAGACGGTTTACACCCATCGCCACAGAATCCATCGGCAGGCCAGCCTGAATTGACGCCACACGCGCCACGTAGGCATAGCGAGAGTCAGTGGGAATACAGTTACCCACTGTCACGTAGTTAATGTTCTGAGGATCAACAGAAGAACGATCAATGGCCGCCTTCATAATCTGGCCACCCAACTCATGGGGCTCGATACCGCTCAGGCCGCCACCGTAAGTCCCAATGCCCGAACGGGCCGCGCTCAATACAACAACATCTTGGGTCATGAAATTCTCTCCTGTTTAGTCAACGGTAGCGTACAGGCCCCACCAGCACTGCGCCAGGGCGTCGCAAGGTAGGCGCTACTATAACGAGTACCGACATCAATACAATAAACAGAGGAAATCCCTACCATTTATTGTATTTATCTAGCTGTGATAAATACGGCCTACCAGCGCCGAGGCCGCTCAGAAAAACAGCAACTTAGGCAATGAGCCAAATGCTAATTATCCACACTTTTTTGTAAGGGCAGAAAAAGGGCATCCACCGCTTTTGAATAAAACGCTCTGAATAGTATTAGGGTAAAGAGTAAAAATCCCACCTCTGGCTTACCCACACTGAAAAAGTAAGCGCAGAGCAACGCCAGAACCAGTGATAGCGCCACCGTATAAAACCTCCCCACTTCCACCCCGGTCTGACAGCGTGGACAGCGATATAAGACGCCCACTTTAAAGTCTTGCGGGGCGATGCACGTCTCTTTGCAGTGTGGGCATCTTCTTTTCATAGCGGCCTGTAAAACACCTGGTGAATATGAAAAAGCGGTGTGACTCCAACCCACTGCACGGGCGGGTCACCGCGCCGTGAGCGAGAGCGCCGCTAAGGGCGCTTACTCCACCGTTACCGACTTGGCGAGGTTTCTCGGCTGATCGACATCGGTGCCTTTTAAAATCGCCACATGGTAGCTCAGCAGTTGCAGGGGAATGGTGTACAAAATCGGTGCGACGATATCGCTGACATGGGGCAGCTCAATAATCTGCAAGCTGGGCTCGGGGCTAAAGCCAGCAGCTTTGTCGGCGAATACGAAGAGCTGTCCGCCGCGCGCCTGCACTTCTTGAAGATTGGATTTCAGCTTTTCCAGCAGCTCGTCGTTAGGGGCCACAGCGATAACCGGCATGTCGCTGTCCACCAGCGCCAGCGGACCGTGTTTAAGCTCGCCAGCGGGATAACTTTCGGCGTGGATATAGGAAATTTCCTTCAGCTTAAGCGCACCTTCCATCGCCACCGGCCACTGCGCACCGCGCCCCAGGAATAAGGCGTGGTGCTTGTCGGCAAAGGCTTCTGACATTTGCTGGATCGCTGCATCCAGGGTCAGGGTTTCATCCAGTCGAGCGGGCAGTTGGTGCAAGGCGGCAACAATGCTTTGCTCTTCCTCTTCGGTGAGGTCGTGGTGGCGACCCAGCGCAACAGTAAGCAGCAACAGTGCCACCAACTGGGTGGTGAAGGCTTTGGTCGATGCCACACCGATTTCCGGGCCGGCCTCGGTCATTAAATAGAGATCGGACTCGCGTACCAGCGAGCTGAGCGCCACATTGCAGATGGTGAGGCTGGCGCTGTAACCAAGGGTTTTGGCCAGCCGCAGGGCGGCCAGCGTATCGGCCGTTTCACCGGACTGACTGATGGTGACGAACAGGGTGTTTTCCTGCACTTTGAATTTGCGGTAGCGAAACTCGCTGGCCACTTCTACCCGGCAGGGCACACCGGCGATGCCTTCGATCCAATACTTGGCGACCATGCCCGCGTGATAGCTGGTACCACAGGCCACAATCTGCACCGAGGACACCGACTGTAAAATGTCGTTAGCGCGCGGCCCCATTGCCTCGGCCAGCACTTTTTTGCTGCCCAGTCGCCCAGCCAGTGAGCGCTGAATAACCGTGGGCTGCTCGTAGATTTCCTTGAGCATGTAGTGGCGGTAATGGCCCTTGTCGGCGGATTCCGCGGCGGCATCGATCTGGCTGACTTCGCGGGTGACCGGCTCCAGGTCGGCATTCCAAATGCGGTAGTGACCAACGGTCACTTCGGCAATATCGCCCTCTTCCAGATACACAAAGCGATCGGTCACCTGGCGCAGCGCCAGTTGGTCAGAGGCGATAAAGTTCTCGCCAATACCCATACCAATCACCAGCGGGCTGCCCTTGCGCGCGCACACCAGTTTGTCGGGTTGGTCGGCGTGGATAACGGCCAGACCATAGGCGCCCTCCAGCTCCGTTACCGCCAGCTTGACCGCGCCGAGCAGGTCGCGCTGCTGCTGGTAATAGTGGTGGACCAAATGAACAATGGTTTCCGTGTCAGTGGCCGATAAAAAGGTATAGCCCAGCGCTTTGAGTTTACTGCGCAGCGCTTCGTGGTTTTCGATAATGCCGTTGTGTACCAGCGACAGCTTGCCGGAATTGTGGGGGTGGGCATTGGCTTCCGAGGGTTCGCCGTGGGTGGCCCAGCGGGTGTGGGCAATGCCAGTGTGGCCCGGCAGCGGCTGCTCGCCCAGCGCCTGTGCCAGCGCCTCGACTTTACCCACACGCTTGCGGCAGTCGTTGTCGCCATTGGCTGAGATAACCGCCATACCGGCTGAGTCGTAGCCCCGGTATTCGAGGCGACGCAAGCCTTCAAGCAGAATTCCAGCAACTTCTCGTTGGGCAACAGCACCGACGATTCCACACATATTCGAGCCCTAATAAATAGTAGCGATCAGGATGTTTTAACGGGCCGCTTCCAGCCCTTGATATTGCGTTGGCGGCCACGGGCGACGCCCAGTTCGCCGTCGGCGACATTTCCGGTGATGGTTGAGCCCGCCGCCACCGTCGCGCCCTCGCCCACCGACACCGGCGCGACCAGCGCGGTATTGGAGCCAACAAAGGCGCCATCGCCAATCTCGGTGCGCGACTTGTTCACTCCATCATAGTTGCAGGTAATGGTTCCCGCACCAATATTTACGCCCGCACCAAGGCTGGCATCGCCAACATAGCTAAGGTGATTGATTTTGCTGCCCTCGCCCACCTGCGCGTTTTTGGTTTCCACAAAATTGCCAATGCGCGCCGTATCGGCCAGCACAGTGCCAGGGCGCAAACGCGCAAAGGGGCCAATGGTGCACTGCTGACCGACCACTGCATCTTCTAACACCGAGTTGGCCTTGATGACCGTACCCGCCGCCACGAGGCTGTTGCTGATCACACAGTTTGGGCCGATCTCGACGCCATCACCCAGCGCGACCTCGCCCTCAAATACGCAGTTCACATCAATGCTGACATCCTGACCAATGGTCAGCGTGCCGCGCACATCAATACGCTGGGCATCGGCCAGAGTCGCGCCATCGGTCATTAACTGCTCGGCGATCAAACGCTGGTACTGGCGCTCCAGCGCATTGAGTTGCAGGCGATTGTTCACACCCTCCACTTCCCATAGCGCCTCGGGCTGAGCCACGTCAACGGCAACTCCCGCCGCCACCGCCATGGCAATAATATCTGTTAGGTAGTACTCGCCCTGCGCATTGTCGGCCGACAGCGCGGGCAGCCACTCCCGCAAATACTTGGCTGGCAGGGCCATCATGCCGGTGTTCACTTCCCGAACGGCCAATTGCTCGGGGCTGGCATCTTTTTGCTCAACAATGGCCTGCACCGCACCGTCGGTATTGCGAATAATGCGGCCATAACCAGTGGGGTCGTCCAGCGTGGCGGTGAGCAACACCAACGTGTCGCGGCAGCGGGCAACCATGGCCTGCAAGGTTTCGGGGCGCACCAGCGGCACGTCGCCGTAGGTAATCAGCACCGTGGCATCCTCGGCTACCGAGGCCAAGCCTTGAGCCACCGCGTGACCCGTACCCTTCTGCTCCGCCTGCAAGGCCCACTGTAAGTTGGGGTGCGAAACCCCGGCCTTCACCTGCTCGGCGCCGTGTCCCACCACCACATGAATAGCGGCCGGATCAGTTTGCGCGGCCGCATCGATGGCGTGCTGCAACATCGGCTTACCCGCCAATGGGTGCAACACTTTGGGTAAGGCCGAACGCATACGAGTACCCTGACCCGCTGCAAGGATAATGACTTCTAAAGACACCGATGATCCCTTCAATACCGTGGCGACAGGAGAATGGTAACGAATGCCGCCCACCGCGACCAGCGCGGTGAACGTAAGTACTTGCTATAAATGGAAAAGCTCAGTGAACCAACACCCAGCGACTACACAAATCGGCCACCCACCAACTGACGGTCATGGCAGCGCGACAAGCAGATCAGCGACGTGATGGCACCGATCAACGCCATTGCCATATCCGATTGGGTGTCCCACTCATAACCCTGGGTGCCAAGGAAGGCTTCCGCGCCTTCACCGCTTAGCTCGGCCACCCACCATTCGATAAGTTCGTAGAAAGCGCTAAACGCGAGGCAGATAGCCACCACAAACAGTGCCAACCAGCGGCTGCCGTTCACCGCCTTTTTGCGAATAAGGATTTCCCGCGCCAGGGCAGCGGGCACAAAACCCTGGAAGAAGTGGCCAATTTTGTCGTAGTTATTGCGCTCGCTGCCAAACCAACCATCAAAGCCGGGCACTTCGGCATAGGTGTATTGGCCGCCGACCATCAGTACCACACAGTGCAATAAAATCAGGGTATAGAGCAGCGGCGTGAGCGGAAACTGCCGATACGTTGCCGCCATAACAACAAAGCCAATAACCGCAGGCGCGACTTCCAACAGCCAGGTAAAGGGGTCGTGGGGCCCAATACCCGACCACAGCAACACCGCCGTAAACACCAAAATCCAGATAGCTTTAATGGCCTTGCTCCTCACATTTACGGGGTGCGTTAGTTACGTCAGCGCTTCAGCGCGGCAAACCAGGCCGCGAGTCATACCCTGAAAACCGCGCGCCAAGTGCTTGCCCAATAGCAGGCGCACCAGCGGCGACAGGGCGCCGCGCAGGATAAACACCGATTCATAGCGGCAGCTGTCGTCGTCCAACGCTGTTAGGCGGTGCTGGCGCGAACTGGCCAGCAATCCCAGCGGCAATTGAATGCCGTACTCCAGGTATTCGGCCGCCGTGTTTGCGCGGATGGTTTCGGTTTGCGAAATACAGCGCGAGGGCAGCAGTTGTACCTGCATAATAATAGGCTCGCCCACAACAAAGCTGGATTCGCAGGCCACGATAAACGGATTCCACTCGGCGTAGTGGGCGGTATCGAGTAGAACCTGCCAGACTTTTTCGGCCGGGGCCGCCACGGTTTCGGTAAAGCGAATTTCAAACATATTGCTGCCCTGGTTAACGACTATTCGGCCGCCACGGTGCACACATACACTGAGTTGGTGGACTCGGTATTTTGGAAGGGGTTGTAAAACGACACCACATGGGACGCCACGCTAGCGAATACGCTGCCGAGCAGCGCTTCAAATTCAGCGTCGGGCAGATTCTGCGACCACATGGCAAACACGCCACCGGGCTTGAGCTGGCTAGCCATTAGCGAGAGGTTTTGCGTGGTATAAAAACCGGCGTTGGCGGCGTTGAGAAACTCCGACGGCGAGTGATCAATATCCAATAATATGGCGTCGAAATGCTTGCCGGGCACCGCCGGGTCAAAGCCAAGCTCGGGCTGGGTGGCCAGCTCAAAAAAGCTGCCCAGCACATAGTGGTTGCGGCTATCGGCGTTGAGTATTTTACCCAGCGGCACTTTTTCGTCGCGGTGCCAGCCGATCACCGTGTCCAGCGCCTCCACGATAAACAACTCATCAATGCGCGCGTCTTCCAGGGCTTTAACGGCGGTATAGCCAAGGCCCAGGCCGCCCACCACCACGCTGAGATTTTCGCCCTGCACAGCGGCTAAGCCCAGGGTAGACAGGGCTTCCTCGGCATCGTAAAACATGCTCGACATCAGAAACTCGTCGCCCAGTTTTACCTCGTAAATATCGCGCTCACCCAGTGCGGGAATGCGCCGCCGACGCAGGGAAATTTCACCCAGGGCAGAGTCCTGGCTGTCGATTTCTTCAAACATTAGCGACACGGTGATGCTTCCTTATTCAGTCTGTTGCAGTGCGCCGACCATCATACGCAATATTGGCCGCTACAGCTCGTCGCCTGAGGGCGCCAGACCATTGCCGCGATAGCTTTGCTCGCTGTCGCCAATACGCACCAGGCTGTCGTGCAAATACGACAAATGCGGATGGCCGCCAAGCAGGGTCAACAGCGCCTGAGTGTTGTTGTTTAGATAGTACTCCATCCATGCCAGCGAGTAGTTCGCGGCAATTTCGCGGCCCCAGGTTGAGGTGGGCAGCAAGGGATAATTGGTGTGCTGCGCATGACTGGCTGCCTCGGCAACAATAAAGGCGCGGTCACTGCTCAGGCTGTCGTAGAGCGGGCGCACCACGGCGGGGTTCACAAACGGCAGTGGCGCAATGGGGCCATCGTGATCGCCGGTTTGGATCATCACCGGTACCGGGCTGGCAGTGACCGACTCGAATACTGGCGCCGCCGCCACGACCGCGCGAACGCGAACCGGGTTGGGCTCGGCGGCATCGGCGGCCTCTTGTTCCTGCACGCGCAGCGCCGCAGCCGCGCCCATGCTATGGCCAATCACACCCAGCCGGTCGGCATCCAGTGCAGCCGCCACGGGAGAGTCTTCGAACAAGTAGCGAATGGCATCTTGGGCATCGTGTAAGTTGTTGTCCGGGTCGGACTCGCCGGAATCATCCGAGCGGCCCTGGCCGCTGAAGTCGAAGGCGAACACTACATAGCCATTGTCGGCGAACAGGCGGTGCCACCAACGATACATGGCGGTGTTGGTGTTTAAGCCCTGCAGGGCAACAATCACCGGGAACGGCCCCTGCGTAGGCGGTACCAAACCCTGTTTGGGCAGCACGATTTCACCGTGCAGACGAGTGCCGTAGCGGTTATTAAATTCCACCGGCACCAGCGCCACATTGGGGTTTTCGTAAGGGTGACCGTACCAGTGGTAAGCGTGCTCAATGCGCGAGCCATCCTGCCCCTGCGCCAAGGTTGATCGCACCATGTGCTCGACAATCACCGGGTCGCTAATATCGTTGATGGTGTAGCCGAGGGCAACGGGGTCGAACAGGCGGGCGGCGACATCGCGCGGCAGGGCCGCTGACAGCAGCGACAAATTAGTGATCAGTGGCGCCAATTCCTCGGGCGCAGCCGGGGGGTCTTCACCGGGTTGCGAGGCCGGCCACGCCCGAAGGCTGTTGCCTGAACCTGCACTACCGCTATTACTACTACTGCTGCTACTGCCACCGCAGGCCACCAAGGTGAACACCAGCAACGGCAAACACACCGCGCGCACCATGCGCCACACACCGCTGCCAAACTCAATGGGCATAAGCCCTCGACCCTGCTCGCTACGCTTCATAATTATCGCCAAACTGTTAAGAATAGTTACCCGCTCAGCGCGAATGCGCGCGGCCGAGCTGGCAGGCGATTATAAAGCAAATACACACCGCAAGTTGAATGTGTAAACATTGTAAGCATTTGTCGAGGGCCAGCACTTACAGCCCCAGCTCGCTTAAGCCTGGGTGGTCATCCGGTCGACGCCCCAGCGGCCAGTGGAACTTGCGCTCGGCCTCGCTAATCGCCATGTCGTTAATGCTGGCGTGACGGTAGGCCATTAGGCCGCGCTCGTCGAACTGCCAGTTTTCATTGCCGTAGGAGCGATACCACTGACCGCCGTCATCGCGCCATTCGTAGGCAAAGCGCACGGCAATGCGGTTGCCGCTGTGGGCCCACACTTCTTTAATCAGGCGATATTCCTGCTCGCGCTGCCACTTGTTGGCTAAGAACGCGATGATTTCTGCGCGGCCCACCGGAAAGTCGGCGCGGTTTCGCCATTGAGAATCTTCGGTGTAGGCCTGCGCGATGGCTTCGGGGTTACGGCTGTTCCAGGCATCTTCTGCCTTGCGGGTTTTCACTACCGCTTCTTCGTAGCTAAACGGGGGTAGCGGTGGGCGAGTATTGGGGTCGGTCATCATCATTTCCTTGTGCTTGGCTATTAGGATTGGCATTTACTGTTGGTTGGGGTCTACGCCGAGTTCGCGCAAGCGCTGCTCGACCATGCGATCAATATCCGCGTCGGTATAACGAGGGGTAATGTGCTGGGGGCAGTTCCAGTCGAAGGCGGCAATGTGTATCAGCACGCCGCGCTCAATGCGGGCGCGGTAGTTCGGGTCCAGCAAGGCCTGTAAGCGCGCATCATCTGGGTCGACAAACTCCAGCCGCCCCGCCACTTTCAGGCGGCGGCGGTTTGGGTAGTCCATCAAAAACAGCGACACGCGATTATTGCTCTGCACGTTGCCAGCACTAATGTATTGGCGATTGCCACGGTAGTCGGCAAAGCCCAGCGTCGCCGCGTCCAACACTTTGATAAACCCTTGTGGGCCGCCGCGATGCTGCACATAGGGCCAGCCCGACTCGCTAACGCTGGCCATATACAGGCTGTCGCGCTGACGAATAAATTGCGCCTCCTTGTCGCTGAGCAAATAGTTGTAGTCCTCGCCCTGCTCCATTCGCGCATAAGTGTCGCGGCTGCGGCCCTGGCTTTGCAGTGCTTTGGCGGCGGGGCTAAACATTAGCTTGGCGTAGCGGTGTCCCATGGCTCTGTCTCCGGTGGCCCCTTGCCCTCGACTGCCAAGGGGCCGTGGCTGGATAAACGCTTAGGCAGCGCCTCGGCTCAGGCTCAGTTCTACCGTGGGGAAGTCGATCTCCACCTCGCTGGCCTTGCCGATGAAGTTGGTCAGAATATTCATGCCAACGTGGGTGATAATCTCCACCACCTCCGCGTCGCTGTAGCCCGCACTGTGCAGCTCGGCGATCTCGGCGGCGGTGACACTGCCACTGTGTTCAACCAGCGTATTGGCAAACTTCACCGCCACCGCGGCTTTGGCATCCTGGCTGCCACCGGCGCGATTGGCGGCAATTTCGTCGCCGTTCAAACCGGCCTTGCGACCAATGGCCGTGTGCGCCGACACGCAGTACTGGCAGGCATTTTGTTGGGCCACCGCCAGAGCGATGCGCTCGCGAGTAGCCGGCGACAACTCACCCTCACCGGCAATACCGTGCAGGCCGAGAAAGGCGCGCAGCGCCGCTGGGGAATTGGCAAAGATTTTCAGAAAATTTGGCACCATGCCCAGCTTTTGTTGAATCGCATCGAGCAACTCCTGCTGCTCGGCACTGGCGTTGTCATGGTCGATAATAGGTAAACGGCTCATCGTGGCATCCTCAAGTAAGTGGTTTGGTGCAGCTACCGCCGTAACTGCCCGACACCGCTACCTTGCCGAATTTCACATAGAAGAAGAATACGCGTACATTGCAATTCATTATTACTTTAATCGGAATAATGGCGCGCAAGACTTATGGACAAATTTCACTTGCTTAAGGTGTATGTGGCCGTTGCCGAGGCCGAGGGTTTTGCCGCCGCCGCGCGGCGTTTGGAGCTGTCGCCCCCCGCCGTTACCCGCGCCATTGCCGCACTTGAAGATAACCTGGGCGTAAAGCTGTTGCAGCGCAGCACCCGCTACGTGCGCACGACCGATATCGGCAGGCGTTATCTGGACGATGCCAAACGGATTCTTGCCGAGCTGGAGGCCGCCGACCACACCGCAAGCGGGATCAACACCGAACCCCAGGGCCAGCTCACCGTCACCGCGCCCGTACTGTTTGGGCGGCGCTTTATTACGCCCAGTATTGTTCGTTACCTGGAGCGCTATCCCAAAACCACGGTAAATGCCGTGTTTCTCGACCGCGTGGTTAACCTGCTGGAAGAAGGGATTGATGTCGGTATACGCATTGGCGAGCTGCCGGATTCGTCGCTGCGCGGCCGCAAAGTCGGCAGCGTGCGCATGGTGGTCTGCGCCTCGCCGGACTACTTGCAGCACTGTGGTCGCCCACAACGCCCGGACGACTTGCGCAAGCACAGCTTGATCGCCTCACTGGCGGTTGGCGAAAACCAGCACTGGCACTTTCAATCGCCGGACAAAGCCCATGCGCAACAGCGCATTGCTATTGCACCGCGACTCACGGTCACAACGAATGATGCCGCCGTTGAAGCGGCCGTGAATGGTTTGGGGATTACCCGCGTGTTGTCCTACCAAGTGGCCGACGAGGTCGCGGCAGGCAAGCTGGAAATACTGATGGAAGACTATCAACCAGCCGCCAAACCGATCACCATTCTCCACCGGGAAGATCGCAATCCCGCGGTAAAGGTTCGCGCCTTTATTGATATGTTATCTGATAAACTTGCAGGCCATTCGGCACTGCATTAACGCGCCCGACCGTGTTTTCGTAGCGGCTGTAAGGCAATGATATTTCCGGCCAGCATTAATGTACCGCCCAATAGTATTGCCCAGTCGAACGCCTCGGCGTAGAGCACCACACCCAATAGCGCGATCAATGGCAAACGCAAAAAGTCCAGCGTGACCACCACACTTACCTCGGCATAGTGCATGGCCTTACTCATGCAAAAATGTGCCGACAAGGCCATAAGGCCTATCAGCAATAGCCACACCCACTGCTCGGAGTAAGGCCACTGCCAGTGGGCAATCGACAGTGCAAAACCAATGGGTAACTGCACCAAACACATATAAAAAACAATCGTGAACGGCGAGTCGGCACCGCCGAGTGCTTTCGTGCAGGTGTGAGAAACGGCGTAGCCAATGGCGGCTGCCAACACAATAAGCGATGCGCTATCGACAATGCTGTAGCCCGGCTGAACAATCGCCAACACACCCAGCAGGCCCATGACTATCGCTATTAATTTTCGGCGCGTTATCGCCTCGTTTAAGGCAACGGCGGCAATCAGCATCGTCCAAAACGGCACGGTAAATTCCAGCGCAAACACTTCGGCCAATGGCAGCAAGCCAATGCCGACAAACCAACCGTACTGGCCGCCAAAGTGAAAAACATTGCGCAGCACATGCAAGCCCGGGCGCTGACTGCGCAGCCGCAGCGCTGATGACTCTACTCGGTTTGAGCGGGACAACCTGGCCACCAGCATAATCAGTAACAAACACAGCAAACCGATAGCGCTGCGAAAGAACAGTTGCTGGTGTACGGCAATTTCGCCGCTCAGCTCACGCGCCGATATCGCCATTGTGCTGAACGACGCCAAGGCGCCAGCCATCCAAGCTGCCGCGCGAGGTGTTTGTTGATGATGAAGTGCGTCCACTGCCGTCTTAGCGTCCTTACGTTGGCGGGGCAGTATATCGCGCTATTGCCGCAAGCTCTTCCTTACTCAACAAGCGGCTTTCACCCAGGGCTAAGTCCGCCAAGGCTACCGGCCCCACCGACTCGCGATGCAGCGCTAACACCTCGTTATCAAAAGCGCCGAACATCCGCTTCACCTGGTGGTACTTACCCTCGGTAAGCGTTAGGCGCGCCGTGGTGGCCGACAAAATCTGCAACTGCGCGGGCTGGGTGGTAATGCCCTCATAGGAAAAATAAACACCGCGCTGAAAGGCATCGATATAATCCTGGGAGAGCGGCGTGGCCACCTCCACCCAATACACCTTGGCGAGCTTCGTTTCCGGCAAACTGATACGCCGCGACCATCCACCGTCATTGCTAAGCAACACCAAACCGGTGGTATTAAAATCCAAGCGACCGACAATATGCAGCTCCGTCTTGCGAGGATGATCCAGCACATCAATCACCGTGCGGTGAGCATCATCCTTCGTTGCGCTCACCACCCCCCTGGGCTTATTTAAGGCAATGTACAAAGGTGTGTCCGCTTGCAAACACAGCCCGTCCACCTCAATACGACTAAAGCGATCAATACGTTGGTTAATCGACTTCGCCAGCTCCCCATCCACCACAATGCGCCCCTGCGCCAATAACAGCCGAGTATCCGACATTGCGAACGCGGTATGCTGGCGGATGAAACGGTCAAGGCGAGTCGTGTTGGCAGTCATGCGCGTATTGTTGCGGGTAGATGGGATTGACTACACGCGACTATAAGAGTCGCGCGAATGTAGACTGTTAAACTTACTGGAATGAGATAGGCGGTGCTAAAAACTTCACCCTGTTTAAGCGTACAGAAACTGTTCGACATTAACGCCGCCATCATGCGCGACTTTGTAGTGGAGGCGAAGCCGCAATAAAAAGGGTGTCGCCGTGCCTGGCTTTGTTAGCCAACTGGCGGATACAGCCTAGGTCTAGCGAGAACATACGTAGCAAACAGAGAATCTTTAAATCGATAATACCGCTCACGAACTTTCTCAAGCTCTGAGCCATAGTCATCAGCCACTAAATGACCAACAAACTGACTCGCATTATCAACTTCATCCTCTAAGGCGATTTTGTAGGCATCAGTGGTCCAACACTCGCCATCCTCTCCTCTGACTTGTGCAAGAGCGCGGAGGACTGACTCCCTTTGGCGTGATGAGCCGACAGCCTTTTTGTAACGGCCTTCTAGAACTGGGTCAGCACCCCGCTCAGCTATCGATTTCAATGTCTCCTGAACCGCAGCACGATCAATGACTTTAACGCCCTTTTGGTAGGCTGAGCGAAACGCGTACTTACCTATCAGATGGACCATATAAGGATGGCCTTGTGCGAGGGAAACCAGTATATCAGTAGCCTCATCGTCGAAGGTAATAAAGCCGTCTATCTCATTCTCCGCAATCCGAATTATTTCTCGTAGTTCTTCAGGCTGCATTGGATGAACACGAATAATACTGCCAGAAAATAGCCTATCAACGGACTCATGCTCTTTCATCAGGTTTTGGATATCTTGAGCTACTCCGACCAAACAGAATTTGGCTTTTGGTACATTGGTAGCCAGTGATTTCATGAATCCGGCCATACCCGATGGATCGTTAATCTGATCAAATTCATCTACGATAATAAACAAGCCGTCTTTAGCTATTCCTTCTTCAACAATTGCATGGCAAACGTTTGTGAAAACGGTATCGATAGAGTGGTTGTTGACCGCTGGCCTAGACTCTTGCTCGGTAGCCTTTTCACCACCGAGTTTCGCCTCGATGCCAAATAACTTCGCACCTATTTCGGGCGCATAAGAAACAACTTCTTTTTTTGCTCCAGGAATATCGTATATCCAGTCGCCCAGACAATTAGACGTTGTTAAGAGACGTTCGAGCAAATCCCCAAAATCTGTTACGCGGTTGCCACATGCAAAATACACCGGCAAGAAGTCTAAAGGTCTATCATGGTTAATTCCTAAGTGATCTAGGAGGCCATCGTCACCAGAGGCTGCAATCTCTAACTGGCGAGATAAAGAAGTTTTACCTACGCCACGGTTCCCAACAATGGCAATGTTAACTCCGTCACCTAGGAGCCCATAATATCCATCTTCCACCTCCATTTTACGCCCAGCAAATCGAACGACGGCAGTTACTTCTTTAGCTGGCTGAAAAGCATTTTCAACTTCAGACAATGATGGCTTGTCTACCATTCTGATCTCCTTGGCTAACATTTGCATATCGCGCACCCTCGTTTAGCTAAAACATGAGTATCGCTTTAGCTCTCTAACTAATTAGGAAAAAGTCTTTTTTTTCGGCGCTTTTTCGCTGAAAAAGTGAGCATGCGCGTTGATTCAAATAACGAGGGGGTCTCATAATTTTGCCTGCATATCCTTATGTGGCTGTTTTATTTATTCTTTCTTTTTGCGCCCAAGATTAACGCACACTCCTTTGCTGACTTCAGCTTAATTTACTAGCCTAAGGATGTATAGCTTGTGTAATACACTGTCTTTGGCACGGGCTAAACCTCCCCTTCAGCACTGCCGAGCACGGCGCTGACTAAGCGGAATAGAGCGAGAACTGTTTGAGCCGATAGGCGAGTTCCGCAGCGACCGCTTGGGCAGGGCCGCGCGCAGGGGATCGGCGGCGGTCAGCCGACGACAGTGATGCGGGGCGCCCCTTTTTACTCGGCATTGCATGCCTCGCCCTTCGGGTCGCCGACGAGCGGCGCTCAATGCGGAAAACGCATTGTCTTTGCCCCCTTTCTCTTTGGGCAAGCAAAGAGAAAGGGGGTCGCCCAGCAGGGCGAAATCAAAGCCATCAGCGTCTGGGGGAATGAATGTTTCAACGGTCCATCAGACAACGTCTTCGCGGTTAACAGCGTGCCCCGCGACCGTAGGGAGTGCTTTGGGTAAACCGCTCCTACAAGTAACCCTGGTTCGTAGCTGGATTGGTCGCGCTCAGGCCCGCTCCTACAACCACTATGATGGTAGGCAGCGCTAAAGCACTCCTACATTGATGCGGACATGTTGTTTGAAAGGAAGGGAATTATTGAGTTGGTAGGGCTTTTTTCCAGGCATAAAAAAAGGCGGCCTAAGCCGCCTTTTTCTGCAATTCCCGGTGGGAATTACTTGCCCATCGCCTTGCGAATTTGCTGCAGGGTACGCAGCTGTGCAGTGGCTGCTGCCAGTTGAGCCGCGGCGCGCGAGTAGTCTACGTCGGCGCTTTGGTTCAGCATGGCTTGCTGAGCTTGCTTTTGTGCTTCCAGGGCTGCGGCTTCGTCGAGGTCGTCGGCACGCAATGCTGTGTCGGCAAGAATGCTCACAACATTGGGCTGGACTTCGAGGTAGCCACCGGAGACGTAGTAAACCTGCTCTTCGCCGTTGTCCAGTACGAGGCGTACGGGGCCGGGCTCGAGCGAGGTTAACAGCGGGGCGTGACCGTAGGTCACACCCAGGTCACCCTGAATGCCATTGGCAACGATCAGCTTGGCGCGGCCGGAGAAGATTTCTTCTTCGGCACTTACGATGTCGCAATGTATTGTCATAGCCATATCTTCAGCCTCTTAGGCGTGAAGCCCGCTTGCGCGGACTTACAGTTTCGACGCTTTCTCGATTGCTTCTTCGATGGTACCAACCATGTAGAAAGCCTGCTCTGGCAGGTGATCGTAGTCACCGTTCAGAATGCCTTTGAAGCTGGCGATGGTGTCTTTCAGAGACACGTACTTACCGGGGCTGCCGGTGAAGATTTCGGCAACGTGGAAAGGCTGTGACAGGAAGCGCTCGATTTTACGTGCGCGCTCTACAGTCATTTTGTCTTCTTCAGACAGCTCGTCCATACCCAGGATGGCGATGATGTCTTTCAGCTCTTTGTAGCGCTGAAGTACAGTCTGTACGCCGCGGGCTACTTCGTAGTGCTCTTGACCAACCAGCAGTGGGTCGAGCTGACGTGAAGTAGAATCCAGTGGGTCTACCGCTGGGTAGATACCTTTTGCTGCGATGTCACGGCTAAGTACTACCGTTGAATCCAAGTGAGCAAAGGTGGTTGCTGGCGAGGGGTCAGTCAAGTCATCCGCCGGTACGTATACCGCCTGGATAGAAGTGATAGAACCGGTTTTGGTTGAGGTGATACGTTCCTGAAGAACACCCATCTCTTCCGCCAGTGTGGGCTGGTAACCTACCGCTGAAGGCATACGACCCAGCAGTGCTGATACTTCGGTACCAGCCAGTGTGTAACGGTAGATGTTGTCGACGAACAACAGTACGTCACGACCTTCGTCACGGAATTTTTCAGCCATGGTCAGACCAGTCAGTGCTACACGCAGGCGGTTGCCCGGTGGCTCATTCATCTGGCCGTATACCATCGCTACTTTAGATTTCGCGAATTCTTCAACGTTTACAACGCCGGCTTCCTGCATTTCGTGGTAGAAGTCGTTACCCTCACGAGTACGCTCACCAACACCTGCGAATACAGACAGACCGCTGTGCTCGGTTGCGATGTTGTTGATCAGTTCCATCATGTTTACGGTTTTACCAACACCGGCACCACCGAACAGACCAACTTTACCACCCTTGGCAAACGGGCAAACCAGGTCGATAACCTTGATGCCGGTTTCCAGCAGGTCAGAAGACGCTGCAAGCTCTTCGTACTTCGGTGCAGCGCGGTGGATTTCCATGCGCTCTTTTTCACCGATGGGACCACATTCGTCGATGGGGTTACCCAGTACGTCCATGATTCGACCGAGTGTTTCGGTGCCCACGGGTACTTTGATTTTTTCTTTGGTGTTGTCGACATCCAGTCCGCGACGCAGGCCTTCGGAAGAACCCAACGCGATCGCGCGAACCACGCCATCACCCAATTGCTGTTGTACTTCCAGCGTCAGGCCGCTGTCAGTCACTTTCAGTGCATCATAAACCTGTGGCACAGAATCGCGCGGAAACTCCACGTCGATAACGGCGCCGATGACTTGTACGATACGTCCGCTACTCATGTTAGGTTCCTCTTAAAAACCTTAAAAATTTCAAAATCCGTTGCCGGTATCGTGTTATGACGATACCGCTGCAGCACCGCCAACAATCTCTGACAGCTCTTGCGTAATGGCTGCCTGACGGGCTTTGTTGTATACCAGTTGCAGACCGTCGATGATTTCGCCAGCGTTGTCGGTAGCGCTCTTCATCGCGATCATCCGGGCAGCTTGTTCACATGCTCCGTTTTCAACCACTGTTTGGTATACCTGTGACTCAACGTAGCGAGTCAGCAGACCTTCCAGCAGTTCTTCTGGAGTGGGCTCGTAAATGTAGTCCCAGTGATGTTTCAAGCTGTCGTCTTGTTCTGCTTCCAGTGGCAGCAGTTGGCGAACAAACGGCGTTTGAGTCATGGTGTTGATAAACTCATTGCCCACCAGGTAAAGACGATCAATCCGGCCTTCGCTATAGGCGTCCAGCATGGTTTTAACAGAGCCGATCAGGTCGCTAACGCTGGGCGCTTCGCCCATGTCGCGCACTGATGCAACAATGTTGCCGCCAAAGCTGTTGAAGAAGCCCGCTGCTTTGCCACCAATCAGGCAAAGATCAACGTCGACGTTTTTGTTGGACCAGCTTTGCATTTCTTTAATAGCTTGCTTGAACAGGTTGGTGTTCAGGCCGCCACACAGACCGCGGTCTGTAGAAACGATAACAAAGCCAACGCGCTTAACGTCGCGCTCTTCCATATATTGATGACGGTATTCCGGATTTGCATTGGCGATATGCCCAACCACTGCGCGCATACGCTGCGCGTAGGGCTTACCCACTTCCATGCGATCTTGAGCTTTACGCATTTTACTCGCCGCAACCATTTCCATGGCGCTAGTGATTTTTTGCGTGCTCTTGATGCTGGAGATCTGGGTGCGTATTTCTTTTGCACCTGCCATGATTAAAAATCCTCAAGCAGTAAAGCGCTCCCGGGAGAGCGCTTTATCCGTCTTACCAAGTCTGTGTTGACTTGAACTTTTCGACCAGTTCTTTGAACTTGCCTTCCAGCTCGTCATTCCAGCTGCCGGTGTCGTTGATCTGCTTCATCACGTCGCCGTATTCAGCGTGTGCGTAAGCCAGGATCGCCGCTTCGAAGTCCAGTACCTTGCTAACATCAACGTCTTTCAGGTGACCTTCGTTCGCGCAGTACAGTGACAGAGCCATGTCGGCAATGCTCATTGGGCTGTATTGCTTCTGCTTCATCAGCTCGGTTACGCGCTCACCTTGCTCAAGCTGAGCTTTGGTTGCGTCGTCGAGGTCAGAAGCAAACTGGGAGAAGGCCGCCAGTTCGCGGTACTGAGCCAGTGCGGTACGAATACCACCGGACAGTTTCTTGATTACTTTTGTCTGCGCTGCACCACCAACACGCGATACCGAGATACCGGCGTTCATTGACGGACGAATACCGGCGTTGAACATGTCGGTTTCGAGGAAGATCTGACCGTCGGTGATCGAGATTACGTTGGTCGGTACGAAGGCAGAAACGTCACCAGCCTGGGTTTCGATAACAGGCAGTGCGGTCAATGAACCGGTTTTGCCTTTTACTTCACCGTTGGTGAATTTTTCTACGTACTCTTCAGAAACTCGTGCAGCACGCTCCAACAGACGCGAGTGGAGGTAGAATACGTCACCGGGGTAGGCTTCACGGCCTGGCGGACGACGCAGCAGCAGCGAGATTTGGCGGTAAGCCCAGGCTTGCTTGGTCAGGTCATCGTAGATGATCAGCGCGTCTTCACCGCGGTCGCGGTAGTATTCGCCGATAGTACAGCCGGTGAACGGTGCGATGAACTGCATAGAAGCAGGATCAGACGCGGTCGCGGCTACGACAACGGTGTGGTCCATTGCGCCGTGTTCTTCCAGTTTGCGCACAACGGCGGCAATAGAAGAGGCCTTCTGGCCAACAGCGACGTAGACACACTTAATGCCTGAGTCTTTCTGGTTGATGATGGCGTCAACAGCGATAGCTGTTTTACCGATCTGGCGGTCACCGATGATCAGCTCACGCTGGCCACGGCCGATGGGTACCATGGAGTCAACGGCTTTCAGACCGATTTGCACGGGCTGGTCAACCGACTTACGCCAGATTACACCGGGAGCAACTTTTTCAACTGCGTCGGTGAGTTTGGCGTCGATGGGACCTTTACCGTCGATGGGGTTACCCAGTGCGTCGATAACGCGACCCTGAAGTTCGGGGCCTACGGGTACTTCCAGGATACGGCCGGTACATTTACAAGTTTGGCCTTCGGCGATGTCAAAGTAGTCACCCAGGACTACCGCGCCGACTGAATCGCGCTCGAGGTTAAGTGCCATACCGAAATGGCCACCTTCGAATTCGATCATTTCACCGTACATCACATCGGTCAGGCCGTGGATACGTACGATACCGTCTGATACCGAGACGATAGTGCCCTCGTTTTGGGCTTCAGCGGTCACATCTAATTTTTCGATGCGCTGCTTGATAATATCGCTAATCTCGGAGGGGTTCAGTTGCTGCATGCTCTGTTCCTCAATCCTATTCTCTTAAACGCTCAGGAATTTACTGCTTCAGCGAGTTTCGCTAAGCGACCGCGCACCGAGCCATCTATAACCAGGTCGCCGGTGCGAACCACAACGCCGCCCAACAGGCTGCGATCTTCGTGGCTGCTTACCTTCACCTGGCGTTGCAGTTTTTTGCTCAAAACTTCGGCAAGACGTTGCTCGGATTCTGAGTCCAGCGCGAAGGCTGTCGTCAGCTCGACGTCCACGGATTTCTCCTGGACGGCTTTGTGCGCGTCAAACAATTCGCTGATTAACGGCAGTAATGCCAAGCGCTTGTTTTCTGCGAGAATCCTGATGAAATTTTCACCGCCGGCATTGAGTGCATCGCCGCAGACGTCGATAAATTTCTGCGCTTGCTGCTCGCTGGTGATGGCCGGAGAAGACAGCAGCTTGGCTACCGCTTCCTGGCTGGCGACAGCGGCTGCCGTTGCCAGCATTTGTGACCACTCACCTAATGCCGAAGAAGCCAGGGCGTGCTCGAAAGCCGCCTTGGCGTAGGGTCTAGCCATTGTGCTCAATTCAGCCATGTCAACCTCGCTTACAGGCCTGCGGCCAGCTTGTCGACCATGTCTTTATGAACAGACTCATCGATAGACGCTTCCAGTACTTTTTCAGCACCTGCCAATGCCAGTTTCGCCACCTGTGAACGCAGTGCTTCTTTCGCACGGTTCATTTCCTGCTCTACTTCGGCTTGGGCTGCTGCTTTCAGGCGATCGCCTTCAGTACGTGCAGACTCTTTCGCTTCATCAATAATTTGATTGGCGCGCTTGTTGGCAGCATCAATGATGGAAGCCGCTTCCGCTTTGGCTTCGCGAAGCTGCTTGGCAGCTTTTTCCTGAGCAAGCTCAAGATCGCGACCCGCGCGGTCTGCGGCATCAAGACCGTCAGCAATCTGCTTTTCACGCTCTTCCATTGCCTTGCGAATGTATCCCCACACAAATGCGTGGCAGAACCATACGAAGAACAGGAAGGTGATCGATTGTCCAATCAGTGTGAGATTAATATTCACGCCGATACCTCTGCTATATCAAGTTGCTGAACGTGTCGTATTCCGTATGCGTGCAATTAAGCGGGCAGGCCGGGAACAACAACGAACAGAACGTACATAGCGATACCAACACCGATCATGGGAACGGCGTCGAGCAGACCAGCGATCAGGAACATTTTACCTTGCAGCATTGGCGCCAGTTCAGGCTGACGAGCAGAGCCTTCCAGCAGTTTACCGCCCAGCAGTGCGAAACCAATCGCAGTACCCAGTGCGCCAAAACCGATCATCAGTGAAACAGCAATCAGAGCCAAACCCATGGTAGTTCTCCTACATTTTAAGTTAAGAAAAGTTTAGTTAGTTAAAGCAAATACCTTAGTGGAACTGGTCTTCTTCTTCGATTTGGTGCGCCGTTGCCATGTAGACAATGGTCAGTACCATGAAGACGAAGGCCTGCAGTGTAATAACAAGGATGTGGAAAACTGCCCACGCCCACTGCAACACACCTGCAAAGAGTCCCAGAATCAGTCCGGCGCCGAACATTGTGGCGATCAGAATGAAAATCATCTCACCGGCGTACATGTTACCGAACAGTCGCAGACCGAGTGAGATCGGCTTGGAGATCCACGAGATCGCCTCAAGCGCGAAGTTGATCGGCACCAGGAACACGTTCACGTACCACTTGGGGTGGTGGAACGGGTGCAGAGTGAGTTCTTTTACAAAGCCCATAAAGCCTTTTTTAGCGATGGTGAAGTAAACCATCAGGCCGAAAATGGTGAAGCCCATGCCCAAGGTGATGTTGGGGTCAGTCGTGGGAACCACTTTGAAGTAGAAGTGCGGGTCGCCGCTGATCAATGCAGCAAGCTGTGGAATCCAGTCGACGGGCACAAGGTCCATCGCGTTCATCAGGAAGATCCACATGAAAATAGTCAGTGCCATTGGCGCGATCATGGCGTTTTTGTGGTGGAAACCGTCTTTAACTGTTTGGTCGATAAAGCCGATAACCATTTCGACGGCATTTTGTGCGCCGCGGGGAATGCCACTGTGAGCGCGCTTGGCGATGCGGGCAAAAAACAACAGGAACAAAAAGCCCAGACCAATTGACCACAACATGGAGTCAACGTGGATAGCCATGAAACCCATGTCTGCCGCTTCCTGGCCGCTGTGTGCCAGCGTCCAAGTGTCTGCCGCCAGCACTTCGTGCACGTGGCCTTCGCTATCAAGGCGCTCGTAGCCAGCGGGAAGCTTGCCATAGGTGAGATTGGTTAAATGGTGCTGGATATATCCAACAGTCGACTGCGATTCAGCTGCCATATGTCACTCTCATTGCAAAACTTAGAAACTGTTTTTTACCTTGCGCCGGGGTTTCTCAACACGGCCACCAGCAAGGTGTTTAAAAGCATACCCACCAGGTATGCCGAAAATACGGCGACGGCAGAGAGGGGTCTGACCATTGCGAACGTGGCGGCAAACAGCCCAACCGTCGCAATAAATTTGCCCGCTTCTGCCCGGTAGAATGATTGATTTACCTCGCGCGCGTATGCCGCGCCGGCGTACTTAAAAACCTGGCGCGCAAAATAGGCATTGGGTAAAACGGAAATCAGCCCACCGATTAACAGGGATTTTGCTACCACCCCGTTAATTGAATATGTAAACCCGCTTGCGACAAGCAGCACGATGCATTGCAGGCCATAAATTTTTAGCAGTGGGGGTTTGACGGTGGCTAGCGCAGTTTTCTGCTGCCGCTGTGTTGCTGTCATTGCCCTGTTTACCTGCCGCTGCAACGCATTTTTCGCTTGTCCAAAAAGCGGGGCGAATTATAGGTGGTCATTGGCTAAGGATCAACCGATTTACCATTTATGCGACCAAAGTCTGCAATAAGCACAATTCGCAATTCGTTAACAATATCAGGAATTTAGCAGCACAATTCGCGGGGTTATTTTACCTGGCTACCAGATGGGGTAGCACCGCTACATTGTTGCCACCAAATAAGCTATTTCATATGGCTGAGAATTCCGTCCAATTCGTCCAGGCTGCTGTATTTTATGGTGAGTTTTCCGCGGCCTTTGGCGCCGTGCTGAATTTGCACAGGGGAGCCGAGTTTTTCGGACAGACTGTCTTGTAATTGTTTGATGTCGGGGTCGATGCGCGGGCTGGATTTGGCGGGGCTTTTGGCCTCGTCAACCAAGCGTCGCACCAGGGCTTCGGTCTGGCGCACCGACAAACCGCGGCTGACAACGGTAGCAGCGGCGCTGCTCTGCTGCTCGGCGGGCAGGCCTAGCAGGGCGCGACCGTGGCCCATTTCAATATCGCCATTTTCCAGCAGGGTTTGCACATCGTCGCGCAGCCCGGTAAGGCGCAGCAGGTTGGTGATGGTGGTGCGCGATTTGCCCACTAAACCGGCAATTTCGGCGTGGGTGAGTTCAAATTCTTGTTGCAGGCGAACCAGTGCCAAGGCCTCTTCCATGGGGTTGAGGTCTTCACGCTGCAGGTTTTCGATGAGTGCCATCGCCGCCGCGGCTTCGTCGGGCACTTCGCGAATCAGCGCAGGTACGGACTCTAAACCGGCCAATTGGCTGGCGCGCCAACGGCGCTCACCGGCGATAATTTCATAGCGGTTGTCGGCGACGGGCCGCACAACAATCGGTTGCATAATGCCCTGGGAGCGGATGGACTCGGCCAGTTCTTCCAGGCCTTCGGCAGGCATTTCGCGGCGCGGTTGGTATTTGCCGCGCTGCAGGTATTCGATGGGCAGGTTTTTCAATTCGCCATCCACGGCGGCGTCGCTCACTGCCGCAGAGGTTGTCTCGCTGGCTTGCTCCACGCTTGTCGCGGTATCGGCGATCGCTACCGGTTCTGCGGAGGCGCCAAGCAGGGCGTCCAGGCCTCGTCCTAAACCTCGTTTCTTAGCCATTGATGTGTTCAACCTGTTGTTCGTTCTGGCCGCCCTTGGCAGGCGCTTCAGTGGATGTTGCGCGACGCAAAATTTCCCCGGCCAAGGCCAGGTAGGCCAGAGCCCCTTTGGATTGTTTGTCGTAGTACAGCACCGGCAGGCCGTGGCTGGGCGCCTCGGCGAGGCGCACATTGCGCGGGATGACGGTGCTGTAGAGTTTATCGCCAAAGTGGTGGCGCAGTTCGTCGGTAACCTGGTTGGTCAGGCTGTTGCGGCCGTCGAACATGGTGCGAAGTATTCCCTCGATACGCAGCTGCGGGTTTATCAGCTGAGTCACCCGGCTGATGGTATTGAGCAGCGCACTCAAGCCCTCCAGGGCATAGTATTCACACTGCATGGGAATGATCACGCCGTCGGCGGCCGCCAGTGCGTTAACGGTAAGCATATTCAGCGACGGCGGGCAGTCGATCAGCACGTAGTCGTAGTCGTCAGCGATATCGCCAAGCGCTTCACGCAAGCGGAATTCGCGACCGATCTCATTGATCAGCTCTACCTCTGCCGCAGTGAGATCCTGGTTGGCGGGCAGTACATCAAAACCGCTCTCGGGTGCCACGGTGCGGGTATCTGCTATGGCGCGCTGGGCGACCAACACGTCGTACACCGTGTGTTCCGCCGCGTTTTTATCCACCCCGCAACCCATGGTGGCATTGCCTTGCGGGTCGAGGTCGATAAGCAGCACGCGACGTTTTGTCGCCGCCAGAGAAGCAGCCAGGTTAACACTGGTGGTGGTTTTCCCCACGCCGCCTTTCTGGTTGGTGATCGCGAATATGGTGGCCACGGCCCGGTCCCTATTGATCGCTCGCAGAATGTTCACCGCTGTGCTGGGAAGCGATCACCATCAAGTGGCGTGCCTCGTCGACACCGGGAACGGAAAGAGTATGACAGGCTTCGACGATAAAGTGTTTTGGCAGCTGACTCAACTCTTGCTCGGGGTATTGGCCCTTCATGGCATAGAGTTTTCCCTGCGGGGCGAGTAAGTGCTCACAACCGCGAGCCATGTCGGCCAGCGAGGCAAACGCCCGTGAGGTAATGCCGTCAAATCCCTGTTCGTCGCGCAGGGATTCTACACGGCAACAGTGCACCTGCACATTGTCGAGGCCGAGTTGTAATTTGGCCTCGATCAAAAACCGCGTTTTCTTGCCGTTGCTGTCGAGCAGTTCAACCTGGCGCTCGGGGAACAGTATTGCCAGCGGAATGCCCGGCAGCCCGGGGCCGGTGCCCACATCGAGAATACGCTGACCGTCGACCAGGTCGGCAACACTCAGACTATCCAGCAGGTGCCGGCTGACCATTTGCATCGGATCGCGCACCGCCGTGAGGTTGTAGGCGCGGTTCCACTTCACCAACAAGGCGAGGTAGTTGAGCAGTGCGTCGATATTGGCGTCGGTAAGCGAGAGCCCGAGCTTTTGGACACCCCGCGTTAGAAATTGGCGTTCGTCATTCACCTCAGGCGGACTTCCTTTCCAGCAGACCGCGCTTT
This sequence comes from Spongiibacter sp. UBA1325, assembly GCF_002306875.1. Taxonomy (NCBI): domain Bacteria; kingdom Pseudomonadati; phylum Pseudomonadota; class Gammaproteobacteria; order Cellvibrionales; family Spongiibacteraceae; genus Spongiibacter; species Spongiibacter sp. UBA1325. The sequence goes on along the minus strand of NZ_DBTD01000009.1, from coordinate 325,133 downwards.
TTCAGCGTAATCAGCAACAGCGATACCGCGGCCGGGGTCACGCCGGGAATCCGCGAGGCTTGGGCGAGGGTTTGCGGTCGCGCGTCGCCCAGTTTTTGCTTGATCTCGTTGCTCAGACCTTCGATCACGCTGTAGTCAAAGTCCAGCGGCAACGGGGTTTCTTCATGGCGACGCAGGCGCTCGATTTCGTCTTTTTGGCGCTCGATGTAGCCCGCGTATTTCACGCCAATCTCAATCTGCTCGGCGACATCGTCCACCACGGCTTCGCCATCTTGCACCATGTCCGCCAAATCGGCATAGCCCAGCTCCGGGCGTTTTAGCAGGTCGAGCAGATTGTATTCGTGACTGATCGGTTTGCTGAACTTGGCCGCCAATTGCTCGGCTTGAGGGGTATTCGGTTGAATCCACGTGCTGGCCATACGCTGGCGCTGGCGCTCGATGGCTTCGCGCTTTTCGCAGAACGCGGCCCAGCGCGCATCGTCGACCAAGCCCAGTTCACGGCCCTTTTCGGTGAGCCGCTGGTCGGCATTGTCTTCGCGCAGCAGCAGGCGATATTCCGCACGCGAGGTAAACATGCGGTAGGGCTCTTTGGTGCCCATGGTAATCAGGTCGTCAACCAGCACACCGATGTAGGCTTCGTCGCGACGCGGACACCACGACTCTTTGCCCTGCGCCAGCAAGGCAGCGTTGGCACCGGCCAATAAGCCCTGGGCAGCGGCTTCTTCGTAACCGGTGGTGCCGTTGATCTGACCCGCAAAAAACAAACCGGCAATGAATTTGGTTTCCAGCGAATTCTTCAGGTCACGCGGCTCGAAGAAGTCGTACTCAATGGCGTAGCCGGGGCGCGTCATATTGGCGTTTTCAAAGCCCTTGATCGAGCGAACCAGCGCCAACTGAATATCAAACGGCAGGCTGGTGGAAATGCCATTGGGGTAAAGCTCGTGTGTTTTCAGGCCCTCGGGCTCAATGAACACCTGGTGAGAGTTTTTATCGGCAAAGCGATGGACTTTGTCTTCGATCGACGGGCAGTAGCGGGGGCCGATTCCCTCGATTACGCCGGTGTACATGGGCGAGCGGTCTAAACCACTGCGAATAATCTCATGGCTGTGCTCGTTGGTGTGGGTAATCCAGCAGCAGACTTGCTCGGGGTGCATGCTTCGGTCACCCAGGTACGACATTACCGGACGGGGTTCATCGCCCCACTGTTGCTCCAGGCCAGCAAAGTTGACGGTTTTTGCGTCAATGCGTGGCGGCGTGCCGGTTTTAAGGCGATCTACCCGGAAAGGCAGTTCGCGAAGGCGGTGCGCAAGTGCAATGGAGGGTTGGTCGCCGGCGCGACCACCGCTGTGGTTATCCAGACCGATGTGGATTTTTCCGCCGAGGAAGGTGCCCGCCGTCAGGACAACGCTGCTGGCATAGAATTTCAGGCCGATATTTGTCACGACGCCGCGAACACAGTCGCCTTCGACGATCAGGTCGTCTACGGCCTGCTGAAAAATGGCGAGGTTTGCTTGGTTTTCCAGAATTTCTCGCACGGCGGCTTTGTAGAGCACGCGGTCAGCTTGTGCGCGAGTTGCCCGCACCGCGGGCCCTTTGCGGGCGTTAAGCACTCGAAATTGGATGCCACCGCGATCTGTTGCAAGGCCCATTGCGCCGCCGAGTGCATCCACTTCTTTGACAAGGTGGCTCTTACCAATGCCACCAATGGCGGGATTGCAGGACATTTGCCCCAGCGTCTCGATGTTGTGGGTAAGCAAAAGGGTTTGGCTACCCATACGGGCAGCGGCCAAGGCGGCTTCAGTACCGGCATGGCCACCACCGATAACAATGACATCGAATCGCTGCGGATAGTCCACAAAACACCTGAATGAGTAATTTTACTGGGGGCGAAATTATACGGGGTTCTGGGTGCGCTGCAATGAATTGGTGAATTTTTAATCAATTCTTTTTTTGTGCTTAAAGAATAATATTTTATGAATATATATGTTGATAGTTTTATGTTTTTTTATTCTTGATACTGATGTTAAGGAACCGCTTTTCTGTGAGTAAGGTATCTAAGTCATTGTATTTAAATATTTTTCTTGATGTATAACTACCGTTTTTATCCACAGATATCCTGTCATCTTGGTGTGAGCCGTTTGGGGATGAAATGTGGATAAATCGGCGCGCGTCGGGGGCTTGTGAGTAAGTGCCGCCTTATCGACGGGTTTTTCACAGGCTCAGACGCGGCTATCCCGATCTTATCCTTGGGATAAATAGTAGAAAAAAGGGCTTAGGACAGCTGTTCAGCAATGCTATTGCGCAATTGCTCTAGCGATACCGGTTTGGAGAGGAAGGCGTTCATACCTGCATTTAAGCAGCGACGTTGGGTTTCTGGATCAGTGTTAGCCGTTAGGGCGATCACAGGGATGTGTTGGTGCAAGCGCCTGCGGAGCTGCAGCGTTGCTTCAAATCCGTCCATAATCGGCATTTGCAGATCCATTAAGATCACATCGGCGTGGTGTTGCTCCAGTTGACTAATCGCTTCGGCGCCATTGTTAGCCGTAATGACGTCTGCCCCCCAACCTTCTAGGCTGCGAGCGACCAACAGCTGATTGACCGGGTTGTCTTCAACCACCATTGCGGTGAGCCCAGAGAAACACTGCTCGTCATCCACCGTGTTTTCCTGCGCTTGTGCAGCCAGCTTGCGATAGCGCGTACGCCACACCACGGTGAAACTGGAGCCCTCACCGGGCTGGCTGCTCAGCTGGATGTCGGCCTTCATCAGCTCGCTCAGTCGCTTGACGATGGCCAGACCCAGCCCTGAGCCACCATAGCGGCGAACCGTGGAGTTATCGGCCTGGTGGAAGCTCTCAAATATGTGGGCTTGTTGTTCTGGGGTAATGCCGATGCCGGTGTCGCTAACGCGCAGTGTTAATTGCAGGGTTTCTGCATCGACAGGCTGTTGCTCCAGACTGACATCGACCTTGCCCTGATGGGTGAACTTGACCGCGTTGGCCGCGAGGTTGATAACGATCTGTCGCAGTCGGGTCTCATCGCCACGTATTTCGATACGGCGCAGAATGGGGTCGATCTGAGTATTGAAAACGATGCCTTTACTTTGCGCATCCAGCTTCATGGGTTGAAGGATTTCACCCAGCAGAGACTGGGGTGGGAAGAAGCGCTCTTCGAGCTCCATATCGCCTTTTTCGATGCGCGAGTAGTCGAGGATATCGTTTACGATGTGGAGTAAATGCTCGCTGGAGCTTTTGGCAATATCCAGATAGTGGCGTTGGGATTCATTCAGTTCACTCTTGGCCAACAGCTGTAGCATGCCCAGTGCGCCATTCATGGGCGTTCTGAGTTCGTGGGTCATGGTGGCCAGGAACAAGCTCTTGGCCATGCTGGCCTCTTCTGCTTTGCCTTTGGCGAGTTTTAACTCTTCGACATAGTCGCTGAGTTCGCGCTGCTGGGCTTCGATGGCGTCGGCCATGTCGTTGATGTGGCGCTGCAGTTCGCCGAGTTCACCACGCTCTAAGTGCTGGATACGGCTGCCGTGCTTGCCGCTGGCGATCTCTTGCGTGACGTGCTGGATTTCGCTGAGCGGTTGCGACAACCGGCGGCTGACGCGAAGGGCAAAGGCGGCGCCAAGAAGAATTGCCAGCAATGCAATACTGATGGACACAGCGATTATGCTGCGCTGCAATGCGTTGAGTCCGGCATTGGAGATATCCAGCTCCAGTCGCCCCAGAATATTGTTGATGGGCGGCAGCTGTTCACCGGTGATGGCGTCGGTTAGCGCGATGCTTCGCTGCTCCAGCAGGATACTGATGGTGTTGCCGGGCCCGTTAGCGGTGTTTCGGCTGACGCTAATGGGTTTGCTATCGCCAAAGCGATACACGCGTAAGGCGATGATATCGCCCTGCAGCGCCGACTTGAGAATGTCATTGAGTTGTTGGTCGTTTCCGCTAATCAGTGGCAGCTCAATCAGGGCCGCGACGTTTTCCGCAATGCGTTCACCCAGATCGATCTGATAGCGTTGAGCATCGCTGAGTCGTGCGGCAAGTGAGTAGGAAAACAGGGCAATAAACAACACCAGCATCGGAGCCAGGCTGGCAATTAAAATCTGTTGAAAGAGGCTTCTTCGCGCGCGCATTTACTGCCCCCTCAAGGTGTTGAGTAGGCTTTGCTCATCGTCGATAACCAGGCCCAGAGAATCGGCGACGTTGCGGTTGATGGTAATACTGTAGCGCTGTGGATAGCGCGCCGTGGGCAGACGGCCGTGATCCCGGTAATGGTTGATCATTGCCTTTGCTTCAGCGGCGTAGTCGCTGGGGGCTGATACCACAGACGCCAGGGCGCCGGCGCTGACGAAACCGGCGTTGGGGCCAATAAGAAAGTTCTGGTGGCGATAGGTTGCCAGCAGTACGCCCCGGATGGTGGCGGCGTTGTAGAGATTTTGCTCGGGTGTTGCCAGCAGTACATCGCTGCGCTGGATCAAGCGGTTTAGCTTGCGCTGCGAGGCGGATCCGTCGGCGGGTATTTGCTCACTATTAAATTGGTACTGAGGATATTGGTCGGTGAGCTGGTGGAGTTGTTGATGGTAACTGGGGCTTTCCCAGGCCATGGCAATGCGCGCCGGCTTGCCCTTGAGTATTGCGTCAATCAACTTTATTTGTCGCGATATAGGTTGGTCTGAGTAAACGGCGCTGGCATTTTCGGTGCGATAGGGGCTAAAGCGCACACTGTTTGCATACAGCGCCAGTTTGGCCGGGTAGTGAGTGCTGTTGATCATTGGCAGCAGGCCGTCGGAGACAAGCAACAGCACATCTCCGGCCTGTGCTGGGTCTGGGAGTTCGTTGATGTAGACCTGTAGTTGGTAGTCGCTCGGGCTGGCAATTTCACTGGCAAGTTGCCGCAGGGAAGCGTTATCCACAGGGAGCACTAGGTCGACCTTTAAAGGGGGTTTATCACTGCCATACGCCGCTACTGCCAGGAGCAGTAATAGCGCGTATTGAAGTCCTTTAAGCAGTGTTTTCAAGGATTCCTTCCTCGAGGTTGATATGTATCACGGCTAATAGCGCAGGCTCAGAGTGAATAGCTGCCGCAGTTCTTCACGGTAAAAGTTATCCGATAACAGTTCGCTGTTATCGTCATGCTGATATCGTGCCACGTAGGCTAACTGCACTTCGGTGCCGCGTAGATTCAGGGTGTGAGCCAGCCGTAAATCTGACCGTGAAAAGGTATTTTTCCCCCGGCGACGTGTGTTTTGACTGTAGTAGCGGCTGAGTGAAAGTTGAGTATTGCTTAAAAATTTATAACTGAGCAGCGCGCTGAAATTATTGCTGGGGGTGAAGCTCTCTTCATTTTGGGTTGTGGTGTCGGAGTTGATGTAGGCGTAACTGGCGTGGAAAAGCCAGCTGGGCGACGGGCGATAATCCAGTTCGGTTTCTATGCCTTGCTGGCGCAGGCGGTTGCTGTTCTCCGGGGAGAATTTATCCAGTGCCGTTGAGTCTGATACAAGGTTGCTTAGGTGGTCGCGGAACAGTTTTATATCCCACTGTAAGCCGATGTGTTGAAAGTTGGCGTAGTAGCCAATTTCGCGAGAGGAAATTTTCTCCGCGCGCAAATCTGGGTTCCCCGTAGCTTTAACAACGTACTCGCCGGTGGTTTGGCCATTGTGCGTGGGGGTGATGTTTTTAGCGCGATAGGTCCAATCGGCCGTGGTTTCCAGTAGGTCGGGGCTGCGCACCGCTTCGGAGTAGACGGCGCGAAAACTGTGGTGATTGTTCAGATGGTAGTGCAGTGAAACCCTGGGTGAGAGATGGTCTTTGTTGTCGTTGCTGTCCTGTTCCCACGAGGCACCAACATTGCCCGTAACACGGTCGCTGATTCGGTATTCGGCATTGGCAAACAGCTGGGTGCTGTCGCTTCGGCGGTTTCCATTGTAGTACGTTTCGGAGCTAACGCGGTTGTGCTTGATGTGAATGCCAGCCACTGTTTTTAAGTCTGGTGACCACACCATGGTGTCCTGAAATTCAATGTCCTGGCGAGTTTGTCGGCTGTTTTCGTTGGCATCAACGCGCACCAGTGGTGAGGGATGGGTGGGCTGACCAATAAACGCCGGCGGCAGTACCGCCTGCCATTCTTTTTGCTGCTTTTGACCGGAGTAGTCAATGCGCAAGTGTTGATGGTGGTCTTTGCTTAAGTCCCAACTAATTTTGGCGGAAACAAAATGGTTGCGGTGACGAGTATCGGGAGCGGTGATATCGATATCGGCAAAGTCGTCGCTTATCCACCCCTGTTTGTAGCCCATCGCCAAGCTGATATTGGCCTGGTCGAGGGCCTTTTCATAGCGCAGGTTGAGTGTGTCGCTATTATCGCTGTCGCGGCGGTCTTCACCGTCGCGGTTGACTTCAAAACCATCATCGCGACGGCTTTGTAGGCTCAATCGGTACTTGCCGCCCTCGAAGCTACCGGCGTGGGTGAGTAGGTAGTCCTCGACCTGGTTATCACCCTTGCGGGCTTGTAGGTAGAGTTTGTCGGCATCGTCGGGGTGACGGGTAATAATATTGATGACGCCCAAAAACGCATTGGCGCCGTAACTTGCTGTGGAGGGGCCCCGGACGACTTCGATACGTTCGATGTCTTCAATTGCCAGGGGAATATCGTTCCAGTTTACCGTTGCCAGGCCCGCTTGGTAGATGCTGCGTCCATCTACCAGCACCTGCATGCGCCGCGAGTCGCGATAATTTGTGCCGTGGTAGCTGACCACGTGGTTCCAGCCGTCGCGTGCGCCGACTGATTTGCCGGGTATCAGTCGGAATAATTCGGGGATACGGCGTATTCCCGATGCGATGATCATTTGACGGTCGATCACACTGACACTGGCGGGAACCTCGCTGCGGCTTTGTTTCAGGCGGGCTGGTGTAAGCACAACGGGAAGTGCCTCGTTATCCCACAACTGGGCATGGCTGGGCATGGTGGCGGCGCTGCTAGCGACCAGTAGTAATAATAGAGAGTGGCGGGTAGCGTCAGCCATAGAGACGTCCTTGTGGCGGAAAATTTTAACGGTAGTAACTTACGATAAGTGTAGCTGGGGTCTCACAACTATGTCGCAAATTGTACTGCGCATGAAGTGATAATAGGGATAGCTATTTTCCGATACAAAAACTGGAAAAGATGCGGCCTAACAGATCGTCGGATGTGAAGGCACCGGTGATTTCTGACAGGCTTTGCTGGGCGAGGCGGAGTTCTTCGGCGAGCAGTTCGCCGGCATTGTAGTGGTGGAGCTGGTGTTCGCCTTGCAGGAGGTGCTCGCGGGCAGTATTCAGTGCTTCAATATGCCGCCGTCTGGCAATAAACGGGCTGTCGCCGTCTTCAAAGCCCACGCAGCGCTTGAGGTGGTTGCGCAGCAGGTCGATACCCTGTTCTGCCTTGGCACTGAGGTAGAGCGTGGGTAGCTCGCCTTGCGTGTCCTCGCGCACCGTTTCGCCACTCAAATCACATTTATTGAATATCAGGCTGAGCTTGCCGGCATTGGCGTGCTCGGCGAAGGTATCGGGTATATCGGCGTGGCGCTGTTGGTGGCTATCGACGATTAGCAGTACGCGGTCCGCTTTGTCGATTTCCTGCCAGGCTCGGCGAATGCCCTCCTGTTCCACCGGGTCATCGCTGTCGCGCAGACCGGCGGTATCAATAATGTGCAGCGGCATGCCGTCAATCAGAATGTTTTCGCGCAGTATGTCCCGCGTGGTGCCGGCAATGTCAGTAACGATGGCAGACTCTCGCCCGGCCAGGGCGTTCAGCAAGCTGGATTTACCCGCATTGGGTTTCCCGGCAATAACAACGGTCATACCGTCGCGAAGCAAACTGCCTTGCTGGGCGGCGTTGCTGACGTGTTGAAGCTGTTGTTTGATGGCGCTCAAGTCGTCGGCGACGCGGCTGTCGCTAATGAAGTCGATTTCTTCTTCCGGAAAGTCTATCGCCGCTTCGACATAGATCCGCAATACGGTGACCGCTTCGACCAGTTGGTCGATCTCGCGACTAAAGGCGCCGTCAAGTGAACGCATCGCCTGGCGAGCGGCTTGTTCCGAGGCGCTATCGATCAGATCGGCGATGGCTTCAGCTTGGGCGAGATCGATTTTGTTGTTCAGAAATGCGCGCTCGGAGAACTCGCCAGGCCGGGCCATGCGAGCACCGGCACGCAGGCAGGCTTTGAGCAGGCGGTCCATAATTACCGGGCCACCGTGACCCTGCAGTTCCAGAACATCTTCGCCGGTAAAGGAGTTGGGGCCAGGGAAAAACAACGCCAGCCCCTGGTCGATAACATCCGTTTCGTTGTCGATAATCTCGCGAAAATGGGCGAAGTGGGCACGCCGTGGTTGCGGGCTGCGATCCATCAGCGCAGCGGCAATGGCCAGGCTTTTACTGCCCGAAATGCGGATGATACCAACGCCGCCTTTGCCGGGCGGCGTGGCAATGGCGGCGATGGTGTCTTGCTGGCTCATGGCTTAACGGGACGGCAAGCCAGCTTTTTCGATGCGCTTGGTAATAATGTACTGCTGAATAATCGACAGGGTGTTGTTGACCACCCAGTACAGTACCAAGCCCGCGGGGAAGAACAGGAAGAAGAAGGTGAAGACGATGGGCATCCACTGCATGATTTTCGCCTGCATAGGATCTGCCGGTGGCGGGTTCAGCTTCTGCTGAATGAACATCGACGCACCCATAATCAGCGGCAAGACAAAATAGGGGTCCATCGCTGACAGGTCATTAATCCACAGCATAAAGGGTGCGTGGCGCAGCTCAACACTTTCCATCAACACCCAGTAGAGGGCGATGAATACCGGCATTTGCACCAGCATGGGCAGGCAGCCGCCGACGGGGTTAATTTTTTCTTTCTTGTACAGCTCCATCATCGCCTGGGACTGCTTTTGACGGTCGTCGGCGTAGCGCTCGCGCAGCTCCATCAGTTTAGGCTGAACCTTGCGCATATTCGCCATGGAGGTGAAGGCCTTGGCATTGAGCTGGAAGAAGGCGGCTTTTACCAACACGGTAACGCCGATAATCGCCCAACCCCAGTTGCCGAAGACGCTGTAGAGTTTGGTCAGCAGCCAGAACAAGGGTTGTGCTATCCACCACAACCAGCCGTAATCGACGGTGAGTTCCAGACCAGGAGAGATTTCCTCTAAACGGTACTGGTCTTTAGGGCCGATATAAATCGCCGCGCTCAAGGTGCCCTGCTCACCGGCAGCAACCGTTTGTGACGGCGAGGTGAAGCGAACAATATTTAAGCCCTGGCGCGTAACAACGGTTTTAAAACTGTTGTTGGCAGATTGGTCGGGCACCCAGGCGCTAAGGAAGTAGTGTTGGATTATGGCGACCCAGCCACCTTCCATTTGCTCGTTGAGTGGCTTTTCTTTCAGCTTGTGGAAGGCCAGTTTGTTGTAGGGGTCTTCGCTGCTGGAATAGGCGACACCCATAAAGGGTTTCATGGCGAACAGGCCGTCGTCGCTGACACCGGGGTCGACACTGTTGTCGCGCTTCAGCTGGCCAAACAGTGAGGCACTAAAGGCTTCACTAGAGCGGTTTTCAACAAGGTAGTCGAGTTTTACCAGATAATCGCCACGCTGCAGGGTGTAGCGTTTGGTGATAAGAATGTCGTCGCTGTATTGATAGCGCAGATTCGCGGAAACACTGTCCTGACCTTCTTCCAAGGAGAAGCTCTCAAGGTTGGCGCTAAACATGGGTCGGCCCTGCGCCGTGTCGGTGGCGTTTTTACCGATTAAGCCACTCTGGGCCACATAGCTGCGACGCTGGTTGTTTTCCAGCAGTACGAAGGCTTCTTCTTCCTCGATGCTGTCGCGGTGCTCCAAGGTTGCGGCATAGACGATGTCGCCGCCCTGTAGATCGATTTTCAGGTCCAGAACATCGTTACGAATATGGATGTAGCGGCTGTCTACGCCCTTGTCGGCGAAGTCTTCAACGCTGTTGTCGACATTGTCGGCAGTGGGTAAATCGTCACTGCCAGCGTCGTTGGTGGGTAGAGAAACGTCGGCGTTGGCCGGTTGCTCAGCCAGTGCAGCGGCCGCGGCCAGCGGAGCAGTGTTGCCGCCATCAAAGTTTTTCCATTCAACCAGCAGCATAAATGAGAGCGCGGCGATGGCGGCGATAAGTAGGTAGCGCTGAATATCGATCATTGCTTAATAGCCTTGATTGAGTTGTTTTCGTTTTGGCAGTGATGGCAGGGTGGAACGGGGTCGTAGCCGCCGGGATTTAACGGGTGGCAGCGACCGATGCGGCGCAGGGCAAGCCAGCTGCCACGCAGGGCACCGTGCTCGCGGATCGCGTCGATAGCGTAATGGGAACAGCTGGGATAGAAACGGCAATGTGGTGCCATCAGCGGACTGATGCACAGGCGGTAAAACTTGATGCAGGCAATAAGTAGGCGCTGCAAGGTTTAACCCTCTTGCTTGCGCAGTTGCTTCTCGGCGCGCTTTTCTAACTGTCGCCACAACTGTTTGCAGGTTCTATGCAAAGTGGGATTGTCGAGCTTGTCGACGCCCTTTCGAGCCAGCACGATAACATCGATACCCGGCAATCGCGACTGCTGCATTCTGAAACTCTCTCGAACGATGCGTTTCAGGCGATTTCGCTGTGCGGCTAAGCGTACGTTCTTCTTGGCAACAACAAGGCCAAGCCGGGGATGGTCGAGGCCGTTGGCATTCGCTAGAAATAATAACTCGGCGGTAGAGACCTTCAGACGAGATTGGTCGAATACAGCCTGGTAGTCGCCGGCATTGAGTAGACGCAGTGATTTATCAAAGCCGAATTCCACTGCAATACCGGTACCTTAATCTAGCGCTTAATTATGCAGACAGAACAGCACGGCCTTTAGCGCGACGACGGTTCAATACTTTGCGGCCGTTCTTGGTTGCCATGCGAGCACGGAAACCGTGAGTGCGGGCGCGTTTCAGGTTGCTTGGTTGAAAAGTTCTTTTCATGATCTTGTCCGTTCACAGTGTCGTTATACGACGAGTTCTTTGTCTCCTGCCGGAATAAGTGGCTGGAGCACGAAAAATCGGATCGCGAATTTTAGTGGACAGCACCGCTAATAGCAATGCCTGTAAGGGGTTTATTTGCCAAGCCTCTCACCGGCTTCGTTATCGGAATTTCCGGCTGGTTGAGGGTCTTCGCTAGATGTTTTCGATGATAACACCCTATTGACAAGTTATTCACATCTTGACCCCGGGGTTATCCACATGTTGTTCTGTTTTATCCATAGAGTCTTATTGTTTATTGTTATATATCATTGAAATTTAGGTATTTTTTAACGATTCGCGATTGTTGATAAAGTCGCGTAGGTGTGGATAAGTTTGGGTTGAAGGCGTAGAATGTCGGGCGTGTTTATAGGTTTAGCTGGGTTTTACCTCGTTTACGCGGCGCCTTTGTTGTGGTTGTAAGGCTGGTGTTCGCTGGGCGGGTGTTTTTGGTTTTGGGAGTGTTATTTTGTCTGACGCCATATGGCAGCGGTGCTTAGCGGTTCTTCAAGAGGAGTTGCCCGCGCAGCAGTTCAATACCTGGATTCGGCCGCTGCGTTTAGAGGTTGGAGAAGGTTGGTTGCGTCTGCTGGCGCCTAATCGCTTTGTTAAAGATTGGGTCAACGATCGATTTTTTACTCGGATTGAAGAGCTGGTTGCAGAGTTCGCCGGCGGCCAAGGCTTCAATGTTGAGCTGGCCATTGCCGATCGCCAGCAATCGGCAATGGCGCGCCAACGCCCTACTCCTCCCGCCAGTTATGGGGAGAATCTGAGTCAAAGCCCTGCTGCCACAGAAAGTACACTCGCGGGGAATGAAGGCGTCGCCCCGGTTCCTGCTCCGGCAATTATCCAGTCCTCCACTGCGGCGTCGGCAGCGCCGACCACCCCCCCCCAGCGGCAAGTGGAAGTTGAAGGCGGTATTCGCCATCAAAGCTCCTTGATGGAGGGCTATACCTTCGAAACGTTTGTAGAGGGTAAGTCCAACCAGCTAGCCCGCGCGGCAGCAAGTCAGGTCGCTGAGAACCCGGGGCGCGCGTATAACCCGCTATTTTTATATGGTGGGGTTGGCTTGGGTAAAACGCACCTTATGCACGCGGTGGGTAACTCCCTGGTGCAACAAAACCCCAATGCTCGCGTGGTATATCTTCACTCTGAGCGCTTTGTTGCCGATATGGTTAAGGCCTTGCAGCTCAATGCGATCAATGAATTTAAGCGCTATTACCGCTCGGTGGATGCGCTGTTAATTGACGATATTCAGTTTTTCTCAGGAAAAGAGCGCTCCCAGGAGGAATTCTTCCATACCTTTAACGCCTTGCTGGAAGGCGGTCAGCAGATGATACTTACCTGTGACCGCTACCCCAAAGAAATTAAGGGGCTGGAAGAACGGTTGAAGTCGCGTTTTGGTTGGGGGCTTACCGTTGCGGTAGAGCCGCCAGAGTTGGAAACGCGGGTGGCTATTTTGCTGAAAAAGGCAGAGCAAGAGAATATCCCCCTGCCCTCTGATGCGGCGTTTTTTATTGCTCAGCGTGTTCGCTCGAATGTCCGCGAGCTTGAGGGTGTGTTGAAGCGGGTTATCGCGAGTTCACGGTTTATGGCCAAGCCCATCGATATTCCGCTTATTAAAGAATCGCTAAAAGACTTGCTGGCGCTGCAGGATAAGCAGGTGAGTTTGGATAATATCCAGCGCACCGTCGCAGAGTATTACAAGATTAAAATCGCCGATTTAATGTCCAAGCGTCGCAGTCGTTCGGTGGCGCGTCCGCGGCAGTTAGCAATGGCGCTTTCCAAAGAGTTAACCAACCACAGTTTGCCCGAAATCGGCGAGGGTTTTGGTGGTCGGGACCATACGACCGTGTTGCATGCCTGCCGTAAAATAAAAGAATTGCGCGACGCTGATGCCGATATCAGGGAAGACTATAAGAATTTGATAAGACTTCTGACAACCTAATGTTTTTAGGTCAGTTTTTATAATAAAGTGTAGTTTGTTATGGCCTGGGAAAGCGGCCCTGCGACCAGCAAAAACCAACGGGAAGACAACGAATGAAATTTTCTATTTCTAGGGACGCTTTGATCAAGCCCCTGAACCTTGTTGCCGGTGTTGTAGAACGCCGCCAAACGCTGCCTATTTTGGCGAATGTTCAGTTAGTGCTGGATGGTCAGCAACTTTCGCTGACGGGTACGGATCTCGAGGTGGAGTTGATCGGTCGTGTGGATTTGGCGGAAGAGGGCCAGGCAAGCGAGCCGGGAGAAATCACGGTACCCGCCAAGAAGTTGGTGGATATTTGTAAGGCCCTGCCCGAGGGCTCGGTGATCGATGTCAGCCAGGACGAGCAGAAGCTCATTATTAAATCGGGACGCAGCCGCTTCCAGCTGTCCACCCTTCCCGCCAGTGATTTTCCCAGTGTTGAGCAGGGTCACGGCGGTCAGCGTTTCAGCCTGAAGCAAGGTGATTTAAAGCGCTTGATCGATCGCACCAGCTTTGCCATGGCGCAGCAGGATGTTCGCTACTATCTGAACGGGATGCTGTTTGAGGTGAACCCAGGTTTGTTGCGAGTGGTTGCGACAGATGGTCACCGGCTGGCGATGGCCAGCTTCAATGGCGACATCAATGTTTCTAACAGCGCCCAGGTGATCCTGCCACGTAAAGGGGTTATCGAGCTGGGTCGTCTGCTTATTAATGAAAACGATGATGCGGAGCTTTTTGTGGGTAGTAACCACATCCGCGTGGTCACCCGTGATTTCACATTCACGTCTAAGTTGATAGACGGAAAATTCCCCGACTACGAGCGTGTACTGCCCCGTGGCAGCACCAAAACGGTATTAGGTAGCCGAGCAGAGCTTAAGCAAGCCTTCGCACGTACTGCAATTTTGTCTAACGAAAAATACCGCGGCATTCGCCTGTTGCTCAGCAGTGGCAACTTGCAGATAGTGGCTAACAACCCCGAGCAAGAAGAAGCGGAAGAGATCGTAGCGGTGGATTACGAGGGCGATAGCCTGGAGATAGGTTTCAACGTGAGCTATCTGTTGGACGTGATGTCGGCAATCAATGGCGAAACCGTGAAGTTCTCGCTGTCGGACGCCAACAGCTCAGCCTTAGTTGAAGAGTCTGAGAGCAGCGATAGCCAATACGTTGTTATGCCAATGCGCTTGTAAGCTGTCGGCAATTACGGATGTTTGCGATTTTGATAGCGGCCGCCAGCGATGGTGGCCGTTTTTGTATTCTTCCCCTTCCCTCCTGTTTGCGGAGTTTGTGACGCCCGATGCGGTTAAGTGAATTACATATCTCCAATTTTCGTAATTTGCGGCGCTGTGTGTTGAGTGATCTCTCTACCTTTAATTTCATCCATGGTGTGAATGGTAGTGGTAAGACCTCGGTGCTTGAGGCGATACATATGCTTTCCCTCACGCGGTCATTTCGTTCACGAAAAATTAATAGTGTGGTGAATTTTGACTCCCCTTCTCTATTGGTAAGGGGGGAGTTGGTTGACGGTGCCTTTGACGATAGTCGGATGCTTGGCATCCAGCGCGGGCGGGATAAGTCGCTGCTGGTTAAGTATGCGGGCGAACGACTCCGGTCCTTCTCGGATTTAGCGGGCTTACTTCCCGTGCAGTTGATCAACCCCGATAGCTTTCAATTGTTTGAAGGCTCACCAACCGTGCGCCGGCAGTTTCTCGATTGGTCAGTGTTCCACGTGAAACATCTTGGTTTTTACGAGGAGTGGTCAAGGTATAGAAAAGCGGTAAAGCAGCGAAATACACTGCTCAGACGTGGTAAACTATCGGATGCAATGCTCTCCCCCTGGGAGGAGGAAATTGCGCTGACAGGGGCGAAAATCACGGCTATGCGCCGCGCTCAGTTTGCGGAGCTAGAGGAAGCGTTTGTAAGTCTGCTTAACGAGCTTCAGGGTGGGTCTGGGCAGGACGCAAGCCACCTTCTGGATGCCTCGCGTTTTACTATGCGCTTTATCAGTGGCTGGGATGACGACGAGGGTCGTTTGGGCGCAGAGGATTTGCGTAGGCTCTTAAATGAATCCAGAGAGCAAGATCTGCGGCAAGGGTTTACGCGAGTAGGTTCGCACCGCGCCGATATTCGCTTTAGTTACGGTGGTACTAATGCGGCCGAGGTATTGTCGCGCGGGCAGATTAAAACGCTGGTATGTGCGCTGAAATTAGCACAATGCGGGTTGATGCGACGGCAAAACCTAGATGTGCTGTTGTTAGTCGATGACTTGCCCGCAGAGTTGGATAGAGAGCGCCGCGCTGCCCTGTTTGGTGTGATCGCGAGCATGGATATGCAGGTTTTCGCGACATCCATAGAAGCATCAGATCTTGATGACGCTTGGCTGGGTGACGCAAAAGAGATAAGAAGGTTTCACGTGGAACATTTTACCAACGCCTGATTCCAGCCAATGGCGTGTGGGCGACAGGTAAATAAAAAGGACTTGCTGCTGGGCAAGGCTCTTGTGTGTAGAGGTTCAAAGAATGGCAGAAGAAAACAAAAATTACGATTCCTCCAGTATCAAGGTGCTAAAAGGCCTCGACGCCGTGCGTAAGCGACCCGGCATGTACATCGGCGACACCGATGATGGTTCAGGCCTTCACCATATGGTGTTCGAAATCGTCGATAACTCGATTGATGAGGCTCTGGCAGGCCACTGCAGCAAGATACAAATTATTATTCACCCCGATGAGTCCGTTACCGTCTGTGACGATGGGCGTGGTATTCCCACCGAGATCCATGATGAGGGTGTATCCGCGGCTGAAGTTATCATGACCGTCCTGCACGCAGGCGGGAAATTTGACGACAATACTTACAAGGTTTCTGGTGGTCTCCACGGTGTTGGTGTATCCGTGGTAAATGCCCTCTCTGAAGAGCTGCGCCTCACCATTCGTCGGGGCGGTAAAGTTCACGAGCAAGTCTATCGTCACGGTGTGCCCGACGCGCCACTGGCGATTATTGGTGATACTGAACGCAGCGGAACGGAAGTCCGTTTTAAGCCCAGTAAAGAAACCTTCAGCAATATTGAGTTCCACTTCGATTATCTAGCGAAGCGTATTCGTGAACTGGCATTCCTGAACTCCGGTATCAACATCGAGCTGATCGACGAGCGCAGTGGTGAAAAAGAAGTTTTCTGTTATGAAGGTGGTCTTAGCGCCTTTGTTGAGTATCTCAACAACAACAAAAGCGCTGTTAACGATGTTTTCCACTTCACTACCGAAGCAGACGGCATAGGTGTTGAGGTCGCCCTTCAGTGGAATGACGGCTTCCAGGAAAATATATTCTGTTACACCAACAATATTCCCCAGCGTGACGGCGGCACCCATTTGGCCGGATTCCGGGCCGGTCTGACGCGCAACCTGAATAGCTACATTGAAAGTGAAGGCTTGGCGAAGAAGGCTAAGGTCTCCACTACGGGCGATGATGCGAGAGAGGGTCTAACCGCCGTTATTTCAGTTAAAGTCCCCGACCCCAAATTTTCCTCGCAGACCAAAGACAAGCTGGTTTCCAGCGAAGTGAAAACGGTTGTCGAGCAAGCAATGACGGCCAAGTTTGGTGACTTCCTACTGGAGAGCCCCAACGAAGCTAAGCAGATCGTCCAGAAAATGCTGGATGCGGCCCGTGCCCGTGAAGCTGCTCGTAAAGCCAGAGAAATGACCCGCCGCAAAGGCGCGCTGGATATTGCAGGCCTGCCAGGCAAGCTTGCAGACTGCCAGGAAAAAGACCCCGGTCTTTCTGAATTGTACTTGGTGGAGGGTGACTCGGCGGGTGGATCGGCTAAGCAGGGCCGCGACCGTCGCACTCAGGCTATTCTGCCCCTCAAAGGTAAAATATTGAATGTTGAGAAGGCGCGCTTCGACAAGATGCTCTCCTCTGCTGAAGTTGGCACCATTGTTACGGCCCTTGGCTGCGGCATTGGCAAAGAGGAATTCAACTTAGAAAAGCTGCGTTATCACCACATCATCATCATGACCGACGCCGACGTAGACGGCTCGCACATTCGTACCCTTCTGCTGACCTTCTTCTTCCGTCAAATGCCGGAGCTGATTGAAAACGGCTATGTCTATATTGCCCAACCGCCCCTGTACAAAATTGGGCGCGGTAAGCAGCATCAGTATCTGAAAGATGAGGCTGCACTAGCCAGCTACTTAACCCAGAACGCGCTAGATGGTGCAGCGTTATACGTAAACCCGGACGCGGCCCCGATCACTGGTGCAGGCCTGGAAAAGTTGGTGACCAACTTCAGGAAAGTTGAAGATATCACCCAGCGGCTGTCGCGTATTTATCCTGCGCGATTGTTGCGTGAAGTTGTTCACCTACCCACCGTTAAGGCCGATCAACTCGGCGACCGGGCCGTGATGGATAAATGGTGCACCGCACTGGCTGAGGTCACCGTAGAGCTAGAAGCCCGCGATCCGCAACACCGCTACGATGTGCGAGTGGTGGAAGACAATGAACTGAATATCTTTGTCCCTGAAGTGGAAATAACCTCTCACGGAGTAAGTACCCACTATCGCTTTGGTCGCGATTTCTTCAAGTCTTCAGATTATCAAAGCATTGCAGAACTCGGTGAAAGCCTGCAGGGGCTGCTCGAAGACGGCGCCTATATCAAACGCGGTGAGCGCACCCAAGAGGTGGAAAGCTTCGACGAGGTGATGAACTGGCTAATGGCCCAGGCAGAGCGCGGTATCAACGTGCAGCGCTATAAAGGGCTGGGTGAAATGAACCCAGATCAGCTGTGGGAAACCACCATGGATCCAGATGCCCGACGCATGCTGCGGGTCACGATTGAAGACGCGATTGCCGCCGACCAGATCTTTACCTGCTTGATGGGTGATCAAGTCGAGCCTCGCCGCGACTTCATCGAAAGTAATGCCCTGAAAGTGGCTAACTTGGATGTCTGATCCCAGGCACTAAAAAAGCCCGCGAGTCGCATCGATTCGCGGGCTTTTTTTTGTGCTGATTCCGGCTAAGGCATTTTATCGCAGTGTTGCTCGATCCATTCTGCGGCCTGTTCGGTCAGGGCCTTTGGGTCACCGTCGCGAGTGTCAATCAGCTCCCCTATCCACAGCGTGACGGTGCCTGGCCGAATAAGCAGGCTCTTGGGTGGCCACAGCCTTCCGGCGTTGTGAGCGATGGGTAAAATGGGTACACCGGCTTTGACGGCAATGCCTGCCCCTCCCCTGGCGTATTTACCGCGCACGCCATGGGGCACACGGGTTCCCTCTGGGAAGATAAGCAGATTGCAGTTATTCGCCAGGTGCCGAGTGCCCTGCTCCATGGTTTGGCGCATGGCCGCCCGGGGGTTGCTGCGATCGATGCCGATCGCATTCATCATGCGCAGCGCCCAACCGAAGAACGGCACGGACAACAGCTCCTTTTTAACTACGGTGGTAACGGGAAAAAGAAACCACTGCAAATAAAAGGTTTCCCACTGGCTTTGGTGTTTTGCCAGGGCGACATAGGGCTGCTGCGCAGGCAATTCGCCGACGACGCGCGTGCGTACGCCACAAAATAGCCGCAGACAGAAAATGATCAGCGCATTGCCGATGACAAAGTAGCGGCCGCGAACATGGAAGGGTAGGAACCACGTGAACACGATACCTGTAACGCTAAAAAACAGCGTAATCAGCGCATAGCTTACAAAAAACAGCCCCGAGCGCAGTCCGAGCCACACTTTGTACGGTAACGTCATCCCTGCTCCCTTCGCATCGCTTGCCCGCTATTTTTTAGCAGGCACCAGCAGTGATATATCGGCCACTTCCAAGAACAAGGCTTGTAGCTGTTTGAGTAAGCTGAGACGGTTATTCTTGAGAGCCGGGTCGTCGGCGTTCACCATGACATCGTCAAAGAAGCGATCAACGGGGCCTTGCAAGACCGCCAGTGACTTCAAGCCTCCGGTGTAGTCGCCGGATTCAAATAGCGCCAGGGCTTCTGACGAGCACGCCCCCAAGGCTGAGTGCAGCGCTTGCTCGGCGTCTTCTTGCAATAAGCTCGCATCGACTGTCGGCACTACGTCCCCTTCCGCTTTGGCGAGAATATTCGATACGCGCTTGTTGGCGGCGGCCAATGCACTGGCTTCCTTCAACTGGGTAAAGGCTTGAACAGCGTTAACGCGGCGATCAAAGTCGAGGGCATGAGTGATGCCTTTGGCATTGACGGCGAGGAAGATTTCGCTGGCCACGCCTTTGTCGTCATACCAGGCGCGCAGTCGCTCGAACATGTAGCCGAGGATGCTCTCTACTAGCTCGTCGCTGCCCTTCACCGCACTGTGTTGAGCAATGGCTTTAACGACCAGCGGGCGCAGATCCAGGTCCAAGGCTTTTTCGATCAGAATGCGCATGACCGCCAGTGACGCGCGGCGCAGGGCAAAGGGGTCTTTTGACCCGGTGGGCAGTTGGCCGATGCCGAAAATACCGCTTATGGTGTCCAGGCGGTCTGCCAGGGCGACGACTGTGCCGACATCACCAGCCGGTAATTCATCGCCGGCAAAGCGAGGCAGATACTGCTCCTGCATGGCCTGGGCAACCGCGGCGGGCTCGCCATCATTCTTGGCGTAGTAGGTACCGGCAATGCCCTGCATATCGTCGAATTCCAGCACCATCTCTGACACCAGATCGCTTTTGCTAAGCTCGGCGGCACGGCGCGCCTGCGCGGCGTCGACGTTCAATTGCGAGGCAATAAGCGCCGAGAGTTCGGCAACGCGTTCGGTTTTGTCGAAAATGCTGCCAAGCTTTTCCTGGAAAACGACTTTCTTCAGCCGCTCGCGGCGCTCTGCCAATGATGTTTTACAGTCGGTTTCGAAAAAGAAAGCGGCGTCGCTCAGGCGCGGGCGAATAACCCGCTCATTGCCATCGATGACTTTTTCCGGCTCGCGGCTTTCGATGTTAGACACCGTGATAAAGTGAGGGAGCAACTCCCCCTTGGCATCTACCACGTGAAAATACTTCTGGTGTTCCTTCATCGAGGACACCAAGGCCTCGGCGGGAACCTGCAAGAAACGCTGCTCAAAATTACCCGCTAAGGCCACCGGCCATTCAACCAGTGCGGTGACTTCGTCCAGCAGTGCCGGGTCGATCACCGCCTCACCGCCGAGGCGCTGCCCCTGTGCGGTGACTTGTTGGCGAATTAACTCACGACGACGACTAAAGTCGGCGATAACACGGCCTTCTTCTTCAAGCTGGCGCGCGTAATCTGCGGGCTTGCCCAGTTGCAGCTCGCCTTCGCTGTGAAAGCGGTGGCCGCGACTGCTGCGGCCGATGCGATGACCCATCACCTCACCTCTAACAACCTCGTCGCCAAAAATAACGCTCACCCAGTGTACTGGGCGCACAAACTGCTCACGCTTTGCACCCCAACGCATACGCTTGGGGATGGGCAGAGACGCCAGGCCCTGGTCGATAAAGCCTGGCAGTTTTTCGCTGGCTTGGCTGCCTTCAGCGGTAGAGCGGAAGCACAGCTTGTCTTGCTTGCCGTCATTGGCGATGTAATTACTCAGCTCATCCAGTGCCAAACCATTGCTCTTTGCAAAGGCCTCGGCGGCTTTGGTGGCCTGGCCGTCCTTAAAGGCGACTTTGACAGGTGGCCCCCACTTTTCTATGTCTTTGCTGGGCGCCTGTTCGTCGAGTTGACTAACGACCACAGCAAGGCGACGTGGCGAGGCGAAGCCTTCTACGCCGTCGAAGCTCAGTTCCTCTGCGGCCAATTGCTGGGTAATGCTGTTGGTGAAGGCCTCGGACAGGCTGCTGAGTGCCTTCGGGGGGAGTTCTTCTGTGCCGATCTCTATCAGCAGATCACGCTTGCTCATCAGGCTGTTCCTTTGTCTGCGCGAAATTGTTCGCGCCATACGGCTTTTCGCTCGTCGCTGGCCAGCGGGTAGTCAAGTTGGTTTCGCGCTTCGTCGTAGGCATGGGCCACTGCGCGGGCCAAGCCACGAACACGCAAGATAAAGCGCTGGCGCTCGGTGACCGAAATGGCGTGGCGAGCGTCGAGTAAGTTAAAGGCGTGTGAAGCCTTCATTACCATTTCATAGGCGGGAAGAGGCAGGCCTTTCTCTACCAGGCGCTGGCTTTCTGCCTCGTAGTGGTCGAAGTTGCTGAACAGTTGTTCGACGTCTGCCTCTTCAAAGTTAAAGGTCGACATCTCCACCTCATTTTGGTGGAACACATCGCCGTAGGTCACTTTGCCTTCGGGCCCGTCGGTCCACACCAGGTCATAGATGCTGTCCACGCCCTGCAGGTACATGGCGATACGCTCCAGACCGTAGGTGATCTCGCCGGTAACCGGGAAACACTCAATACCGCCCACTTGCTGGAAGTAGGTAAACTGAGTGACTTCCATGCCATTCAGCCACACTTCCCAGCCGAGTCCCCAGGCGCCCAGTGTCGGCGACTCCCAGTTGTCCTCAACAAAGCGTATGTCGTGAACCGTTGGATCGATACCCAGCATGCGCAGGGAGTCGAGATAGAGCTCTTGAATATTATCGGGCGACGGCTTCATGACTACCTGAAACTGGTAGTAGTGCTGAAGGCGGTTAGGGTTCTCGCCATAGCGGCCGTCGGTGGGGCGTCGGCATGGCTGCACATAGGCGGCATTCCAGCTCTCGGGGCCGATGGCCCGCAAGAATGTGGCTGGGTGAAAGGTGCCTGCACCGACTTCCATATCGAGGGGCTGCAAAACAACGCAGCCCTGCTTGGCCCAAAACTGTTGCAGGCTCAGGATGAGTCCCTGGAAGCTGCTTACATCTGCCTGGTTCACTGTGATCCCCGTCTACCGCTGTGCGTGGAATAAAAGAAGCGAGGATTATACAGCGTTGCGTGGCTCGCGGCGACGCGTGTGGCCGAGGAATAGACTTGTTATGATCTAGGACCTGTTCACAGTGGTGTGGAGCAACACAGCATGGGAAAACTCATCGGCGCAGTACTCGGCTATTTTACCGGCGGAGTGCTATTGGCAGTGGTCGGATTGGCCATTGGGCATTTTTTCGACCGAGGCCTGAAGCAGGCGATGGGCTTCAACTACGCCGCGCGCCGGGAGCAGCTTCAGCAGGCGTTTTTTGACAGCACCTTTCGCATTATGGGGCATCTCGCGAAAGCCGATGGCCGCGTGTGCGAGCGAGAAATTCATCAGGCAGAAGCCATTTTTACTCAGCTGGGCTTGAGCAGCGAGCGGCGGCGCAGCGCTATTGAGCGGTTTAAGGAAGGTAGCGGCGACGCCTTTGTGCTCGAGGAAGAGGTGTCCCGCTTTTTGGAACACTGCGCGGCTCAGCCGCTGTTAAAGCAAATGCTGATAGAGGCGTTGCTGGCAATGGCGATCGCCGACGGCGAAATAGATGCCGCCGAAGAGGCTGTTTTATCCCGCGTGGCGCAGTTCCTCGGTTTTGCCACGCGAGACTTTGAGCGACTGCTAAAAATGAGTCGCGCTCAGCAGCACTTTAATTACCATCAACATTCATCCCGAGAGCAGGCCCACCGCCAGCAACACAGTGACCTCGAGGATGCATACACCGCCCTTGGGGTTAGCGCTGATGTCAGCAATGCTGAATTGAAGAAGGCCTATCGCCGGCTGATGAGTGAGCACCACCCAGACAAGCTCATTGCGCGCGGTGTACCTGAGGATATGCTGAAGATAGCGACCGAAAAGTCTCAGGAAATCAGGGCGGCTTACGATCTGATTCGCCGTCATCGAGGTGTGAAGTAACCCTCCTGTCACATTTAACATCGATGTCACATAGCGGCGCTACACTCCCCGTTTTCACTGATTGGTCTTGTCGACGTGTTTGCCATTCGAAGCGGTTTTATCGCCTGTTGTATCATTCTCAGCGCCTGTGGTGGCGGGAGTTCATCGGACAGTGACAACAGTAGTGCGCCCGCTGATAACAGCGAGCTGACGATTATTGGTGAAATGAAAGTCGCCGCGCAAAGTACGCAAATTCTGTTAGCGCAGGATAACAGTGATAGCGCGACGACTGCGCCGTGGCAGTGGACGGTCGTCTCCGGCCAGTCCCTGCTGGAAACCGCCGAGGTTGATGAAGAGCGTTTTCAATATCGCAGCGTGGCGCTAAACGGCCCTGCCAGTATTCGTGTGCGTGTGCAGCGTCAAGCTGCCGACGGCGAGCCCCGATCTGCCGAAACCTCGATTCAGTTAAGGCCGGCTAACGATACTGTCATGGCGCCGCGGGTGGATGCCGGTTCAGATAAAGTGGCTGATGAAGGGGAGGAAATTACGCTCAATTCCTCGGTAACGGCGCGCAACGGCCGCAGTATCAGAGCCCTTTCCTGGCAGCAAACGGCGGGACCGAGTGCCACGATTATTGGCGCCAGTGACCAAGACAGCTTGCACCTCCGCCTGCCCCAGGTCGAGCAAGGCGACACCCTGCGCTTTCGTCTGAGTGCCCGGGATAGCGGCGGCTTTATCGGTAGTGACAACACCTCGGTGCAGTTGCGCAATGTGTTTCAAAACCGTCTACCCATTGTCGATGTAGGCGATAGTTTCGACGCGCGTGGCCGCGAGCGGGTGAGCCTTCGTGCATCGGCGATTGATCCCGATGGCGACATTGTCAGTGTGCGTTGGCAGGGCTTGGGTGAAGATAACGACCTTGTGATAGATGGAGCCGACACCCTGCAGGCAAGTTTTGTCGCACCCAATCCCAGTGAGGCACGAGACCTGGTACTGAGGTTGACGGCAACCGACAATAGCGGCGGTAGTGCCAGCGCCGACCTGCGTATCCATCTTTTGCCGGTCGCAAATCGGGCGCCACAAATCGAGCGTGTTGAGGTCGACCCCGGGGTTGCCTACAGCGGCGAAACCGTTTTCTTGCGCGGCATCGCCAGTGACGCTGACGCCGATGCCCTGCAAACAATTTGGCAGCAGGGCGAAACGAGCGGCGATGTGCGTATCGGCCTGCGCGATGCCGACAAGCCCAATGCCAGCTTTATTGTTCCAGCGCTCAGTGAGCCCGTGCTTGTCGAAATAGCGTGGCAGGTGAGCGATGGTCGCGCACACACTGAGGAGCGACGCAGCTTGCAGTTGGTGCCGCGGGAAGCGCAAAGCCCGGATCCTTTGTCGTGCTTAATGGACCCACTGCAACCCGGTTGTCCCCTCTACCCGCTGTCTTCGATACTTGATCCGCAAGCCTTTCTGGCCTGCTCAGACCCGTTAAGCAGCGACTGCATACTTGGCGACCTCATCGGCCCGTCGCTGCGCCAATGCTTGCGCCAACCTTCTGCCGAGGGCTGCGCGGAGGCCCTGCTGGATGTTACCGAGCCAAGCTATGTGCTTGAGCAAATTGGCCCGGAGGCACCCGCCGATGCCTGCACCCCCGCGTATGATCCCGATAGCTTCGAGGATTACATCGGTGCGATGCACGAGCACACCGCCTACTCTGACGGCACGCCGCTAACCAAGCCTGCGGATGTGTATCGTCGGGTGAAGGAACTTGGCTACGACTTCGTTGCCTCCTCTGACCATTCCGATAACCTGGGCATTCCGCTCTCCACTGGCATAGGCCGGGCAGAATGCCCACCTGAAAACTTCCTCTACTGCCTGTTTTTGGTTGACGAGCAACGCCCGCAGGATGCACTGGCCAAGTGGGCGGCGACGCTGAGTCAAAGCAATGCCGCCACTACCGATAATTTCACGGCTATACGCGGCTTCGAATGGACCTCGGACCGATTCGGCCATGCGAATGTCTACTTCTCGCGCAATATCATCAATGCCAAAACCGGCCCCGGATACGCGGTGAGTATGGCCTTGTTCTGGCAGTGGTTTACCTACCCTGCGCAGTTTGGCGGCGGCAGTGATGGACTACTTAGCTTTAATCACCCCGGCCGTGAAGATGCGTTGGAATCCGCCTTTGAGTTTGCCGGCGGTGACCCGGCTTTTACATTCAATGATTTTCGCTATGTCGATACCGCTGACTACCGCGTTGTCGGCATTGAGGTCTTTGGCAAGGGCAGTGAATACGATAGCGATGGGCCGGGCGGGAGCTGGTTGAGTTATGCCCTGGATAAGGGCTGGCACCTCGCGCCGATCAGTTCAGAGGACCATCACGGCATTCACTGGGGTGACCCAGACTTACCAAAAACCGTGATCCGGGCGCGCTCTCGCAGTCTTGATGATTTGCGAGAGGCGCTGTTGGCAAGGCGGATATATGCCGTGGCGCAACACTACAGTGACTTGCGTTTGGACTACCGCGTGGCTGATGCCACCCTGGGGGCGAGAATTCGTCAACCGGCGGGCAGCGTGTTGCCTTACCGAGTGTCGGTGAGCCTGCATGGCCAAGTTATGTCGAGCGCGGTGGTGCAGCTGGTTGGGCCGGGGAACACCGTGTTAGCACAGGCGACAGGCGGCGAGCTACAGGGCCAACTTTCCGTTGGCAGCAGCAAAAAATACGCCTTTGTTAGGGTGTTAGATTCGGCGAACAATAACCGTCCGGTGGCGTTTTCAGCGCCGATTTGGCTGCTGCCAGGCGACGCGCCGCTGCCATTGTGCCGCCCGCCTTCGGTTTGGGAAGGGGATAGTTTTCTCTATCCCACGCTGCCTTAGCCTCGCCAGTGCACGCGATAGGCTCCGCTGAGCCATTACCGAATTAATCAGAGCTGCCTTAAATATGCTGAGCTTCGTGGACGTCGGCGTAGCGTTTAGCCCAGTCTGAGAAGGCTTCGGCATTTAGCGCGGGGGTGTAGAGGAAGCCCTGTACCATGTCGCAGTGATGATCTTTTAGCAGGCGTCGCTGCTGCAGGTTTTCGACACCTTCGGCAATAACCGACATGCCGAAGCTGTGCGCCATCGCAATAATGGCGTTTACCAGCGTGACGCTATCTTGGCTTTGGTCGATATCGTGAACAAAGCTGCGATCGATTTTTAGAATATCGAAGGGGTAGCGCTTCAAGTAGCTGAGCGAAGCGTAGCCGGTGCCGAAATCATCCAGCGACAGGCGAACGCCGAGCGCCTTCAACTCCTGAAAGCATTGGCGAAGATTTGGTGTATCGTTGATCAACAGGCCTTCGGTGATTTCTAGTTCCAACTGCCGTGCCGGCAGACCCGATTGCTGCAGGGCGCGCCGCACCGTATCGACAATCTCGGACTCTTCAAACTGCCGCGCAGAGATATTCACAGCAATGTTAATTTCGGGCAGCCCGGCGCGCCGCCACCGCATTGCCTGTTGGCAGGCGTTGATCATCACCCACTCGCCGATCATGCCAATCATGCCGCACTCTTCTGCAACGGAGATAAACTGATCCGGGCCGGGGTTGCGCAGTTCGTTGTTGTGCCAGCGCAGCAGCACCTCCGCGGCAACCAGGCGGTTGCTGCCAAGCTCGATAACAGGTTGAAAGTGCAGCTTAAATTCATCGCGCTCTATCGCGCGGCGCAGTTGCGACTCTGTTTCCAGCCGGTATTCGGCCTGGCTGCTCATACCCGCTTGATAGAAAGAGAATTGGTTGCCGCCTTTGCCCTTCGCCGCAAACATTGCCGCTTCGGCTCTGCGTAACAGGGTTTCGGCGTCGCGGCCGTGGTCGGGATACTGGCTGATACCAATACTGGCTGAGACGTTAATCTCATTGGTGTCTATCAGGTAGCGCTCACTCACCTTGCTCAGCACGGTTTCGGCGAAAATACTGGCTTCATCACTGCAGCTGCCCTCGCCGAGAATGATCAAGAATTCGTCGGCGCCCAAGTGAGCGAGTAGCTGTTCGTCGTTGATACAGCGTCGCAGGCGCTCGGCTGTCTCGCGAAATAGGCGATCCACCACGTGGTGGCCCAGCGAGTCGTTTATAAAGCGGATTCGGTCGAGGTCGAGGTGCAAAATGGCAAACCCGCTGGCGTCCTCGCCCTGCTGTTCAATAGTGCGCTGCAGATTTTTTAATGCCAGCTGGCGATTGGGCAAGCCGGTTAACACGCTGTAGTGTTCGCGAACAAAAAGCCGGTTGGCGATCGCCTTGTTCTCAGAAATATCCTCACAGCTGAATATATAGTGTTCTATATTGCCCTGTTCGTCTTTGGTCGCCGAGGCCACCGCGGCAACATATTCCTCGCGGTCGGCGAGCTGAATATGCAGCTCGCCCTCCCAGCTTCGGCCTTGCTCAATTGTGCTGCGAATGCGTTGGCGCGTTTCCTCGGAAATCAGCGATAGCAGTCGCTCTATGTCGGCGGTGTCCGGAACGCTGTCATCACTGATGCCGCTGAGGCTGTGAAACTTCTGGTTGGTGTAGATGGGCCGAAAGTGCTTGTTGAGCAAAATCAATGCGGCGGGGCTGTGATCCAACAGGGCCTGCAATTGCTGCTCTTTCTCCTGGCTGCGGCCGAGTCGTGCGCGCAGTGCGTCCAGCTTGCCGCTAAAGGCGATCAGGAAACACAGCATACTCATCGTGAAGATGGCCAGGGCTAATACCGCCGAATCGTAGCGATTTTCAGGCAGTAACAGGCTTGCGGCTGCTAAGGAGGCCGAGCTGGCGAGTGCTAGGGCGAGTTGCGCGTAAGCCATAGTCCATCTTTTGTGTCAGATTACGGCGCTATGATGGCAGGCAAGGGCCATTTTCGCCAGCATTGTTGCTGACTGTCCTTCCTTGCAATGGCGCATTTATTGATAATAGGGTATTAGTGTCGCCCAATAACGATAAATCTGCTGTAAACGAGGCTAAGGATGATTCACTCCCATCAAATTATGAAAGGCGCCGTGCTGAGCGCCGTGGTTCTGCTCACTGCCTGCGGCGGCGGAAGTAGCGGCAGTAGCTCCGGGGGTGGCCAGGGCGAGGCGAAGCAATACGATGTTGAAGTGAGGCGCAGCGAGCACGGCATTCCCCACATTAAGGCCGACAATTACGCCAGCATGGGTTATGGCTACGGCTATGTGCATGCGCAGGACAATATTTGCGTGCTGGCCGAGGACTTGATGACCATTCGCGGTGAGCGCGCCCAATACCTCGGTCGCGACGGCAGCTATACCATTATTCCTAACGGCTCGACGGCGTCGAATGTCGACTCGGACTTCTTTTGGCGGGCGGTGGCGACTGATGAGGCGATTGCGCCGATCAAAGCAAACAGTGACCCAGAGGTCGTCGAGGCAACCCGCGGCTTTGTTGCCGGTTACAATCGCTACCTGAGGGAGCTGAAGTCGGGCGAACACAGTGGCCGCCACCTCGCCTGTCGCGATGCCGCGTGGCTGACGGAAATCAGCGTTGATGACCTCTACCGCCGCTATTTCCGCTTGTCTATTTTGGCGTCGTCGTCGGTATTTGTGAGCGAGGTGGCCAATGCCGCGCCACCCTCCCCCGATAACCTGCCACTACCGATCAGCATTCCTGCAATCTCTGCGCTGGACCCCTCTGAGATGCCGCTGGCAGGTGAGCAGCCTTTTGCCAGCAATATGTATGCCTTGGGCGCCGAGGCCAGCACTGATGAATCCATGCTGTTAGTGAATCCTCACTTTCCCTGGGAGGGTACTGAGCGCTTGTATCTGGCACATATGCAACTGCCCGATGCCGAGATTATGGGGGCGTCGCTTTACGGTGTTCCGGCAGCGTTAATTGGCTTCAACCAACATGTTGCCTGGAGCCACACGGTGTCTACCGCATACCGCTTTACTTTTTACGAGCTTACCCTGAATCCCGCTGATCCCACTCAGTACTTCTATGAGGGGGAGCTTCGCGATATGGAAGCCAGCGAAATAACCGTCCCTATTCTCGAGGGTGACGGTACCTTGGGCAGTGAAACGCGAACCTTGTACCGCTCGCACTTCGGCCCCATGCTCGAGCTGGCCGTTTCCGGCGTGCCGGTGTTGGAATGGTCACCTGCTAAGGCTTATACCCTGCGCGATGCCAATGCTGAGAACAACCGCCTAATCAACCAGTTCTTCCGCTGGAATCGCGCGCAAAGTTACGAGGAATTTGTCGATTTACACGGCAGTGTGCTGGGTGTGCCGTGGGTGAATACAACGGCGACAGGGCCGGGCAAGCCCGCGTACTATGGCGATATTACGGTGGTGCCTAATGTGCCCGACAGCAAGGTGCAGAGTTGTGGTGCCCAGCCGCTGCAAACGGCGCTGGGGGCGCTGCTGCCGGGTTTGCCCATACTCGATGGGTCGCGGGCAGCCTGTGAATGGGATACTGACCCGGATGCGCCGGCGCCGGGTATTTTCGGGCCCGCTAATTTGCCGTCGCTGGAGCGCAATGACTGGGTTCACAATTGCAACGACAGCTACTGGCTGAGCAACCCGGCGCAGCCACTGACCGGCTTTGCTGCCATCATTGGCGATGAGGGTGCCGAGCGAACGTTGCGTACGCGACTGTGCATGCTGCAGGTTCAGCGTCGTTTAGAAGGCAGTGACGCGCTGCCGGGCAACCGCTTTACACCAGACTTGCTGCAAACCGTGGCGCTCGATAGTGCTGTGTATTCGGCGGAGCTGGGTCGGCAGGCGGTGTTGGATAGCTACTGCCAGTTGCCGACCTTGCTCGGCAGCAGCGGACCTGTTGATATCAGCCAGGCCTGTTCGGTGCTGTCGGCCTGGGATGGTAAAAATAATCTCGATTCGGTCGGCGGTCATATTTGGCGAGAGTTTTGGCGCGGTGTTAACGCCAGTTCGATTCCCGCTGCGCTGCGCTGGACCACGCCCTTCTCGGCCGACGATCCGGTGAATACCCCTCGAGGTCTCAATGTGCTGAACCCGGATATTGCCCGGGCCTTTGCCGATGCTGTGCAGGCGCTGCAAAGTGCGGGGGTGAGCGAGACTGCCGCCATTCGGGATATACAGCGATCAGGCGTCCACGAGCAGGAAATTCCCATCTTTGGCGGTGAGAGCTTTGCCGGTTCATTTACCATTGCCGGCAGTGAAGGGGACTTGCAAGATGGTGCGTATGACGTCACCTATGGCAACAGCTATGTGCAGACCGTGACTTGGGATGCGGAGGGCACGCCCAAGGCCGAAGGCTTTATCACCTATTCGCAATCGACCGATCCGGCGTCGCCTTACTACCAAAATATGACGGAAGCTTACTCGGCCAAAAACTGGATCAAATTCCCGTGGACGGAGGCCGAGATTGCCGAAAAGACCGTTGAGGTATTGCGCCTTAGCGAATAGTGGCGGGTTTGCGGCCGATATAGCCGGTCTGCAGCGCGTGCTCGGGGCCTCGCAAGTCGAGGTCTTCGCGGTGCAGCAGTGTTTCGAGGCCGGCGTAGGCGCGGCTCAGTTCGCCCTCGCCGAGCAAAAAATCCGGGTTGCTTGGGCCGCGGAGCGCCGGGCGGCGCGAATTAAAGGTTTGGTAGAACAATAGTCCGCCGGGAGCGAGGGCGTCAGCCAATTGAGCCAATAGCGGCCGGTGCAAATAGTAACTCACCACAATAACATCGTAGCGCCGCTCAGCGTTGAGGCCCTGCGATTCCAGGTCTTCCCATTTGGCGCTAATCGACAGCTGCTCACTGCGTGCATAGTCGTTGAGCTTGTCTACGGCGTTGTCTGCGTAGTCGAGGGCGTCGACCGCCAGCCCAGCCCTGGCGAGTGCCACTGCATTGCCACCCAGGCCGCAGGCGACATCCAGGCCGTAGCCTCTGTCGGGCAGCCAGTGGCTGTAGGTATTGAGCAGCCAGCACGGCGGTTGAGGCAGCCTGGCGTCGGTATAGCGTTGTTGCCACTTTTGCCGGGACATTAGCGGCGCCAAAAAGCCGGTAACAACAATACTAGCAACGTGAATATTTCCAGCCGCCCCAGCAACATGGCATAGCAGAGAATCCATTTGCCGGTGTTGCTAACAGTGCTGTAATTCGCGGCGACTTCGCCGAGGCCAGGGCCCATATTATTGATCGACGCGGCTGTTGCCGAGAACGCCGACAAGAAGTCGAGGCCGCAGGCCATCATTGCCAGCGTGATGCCCATAAAAGAGATCAAATACACACCGACAAAACTCCACACGGCGCTGACGACCTTGGCCTCTACGCGCTGTGAACCGATCTTCAATGGAATCACGGCGCTGGGGTGAATCAGCTGCTTGAGCTCTCGAATCCCCTGTTTGGCGACCAGCATGATCCTGACCGCCTTCATACCACCGCCAGTTGAACCGGCGCAGCCACCAATAAACGACAGCATCAACAAGCCGATTGGCAAGAAGCTGGGCCAAACCGAGAAGTCGTCGGCGCCAAACCCTGTCGTCGTCGCAATAGAAACGGTGTGGAAAATGCCGTTCACCACGCTATCGGGCAAGTCCTGGGTGCCGCTCAGTAATAGGTAGCCGCACACAGAAACCGTGGCGGTCGCCATTACACCAAGGTAGAACTTGGTTTCAGAGTCCATTAAATAGGTGCGGGGGCTGCGCGCGCGCCAGGCGTGGAAGTGGATGGCAAAGCTCATGCCGGACAACAGCATGAACACGCTGCAAATCATCAAAATTAACGGGCTGTCGAAAAAGCCCATGCTGGCATCGTGGGTTGAAAAGCCGCCGATGGCCACCGTGGAGAAAGCGTGGCAGATCGCATCAAAGGGTGTCATCCCCGCCAGCCAGTAGGCCAGCCCGCAGCTTGCCGTTAGCGCCACATACATCAGGAACAGCACTTTCGCGGTGCCGGTAATACGTGGCGTCAGCTTGTTATCCTTCACCGGCCCGGGTGTTTCTGCGCGGTAGAGCTGCATGCCCCCGATGCCGAGTATCGGCAGGATCGCCACGGCGATAACGATGATACCGATGCCCCCCAGCCACTGGAGAAATTGTCGATAAAACAATACCGACACTGGCAGTTCATCGATCCCAACGATTACCGTTGCCCCGGTGGTGGTTAACCCGGAGATCGACTCAAATACCGCCGCGCTAAAGGACAGGCCCGGATTGTCGGCAAGGAAGAACGGCAGCGAGCCAAAAACGCCCAGTACCGTCCAGAATAGCGACACCACCAAAAAACCATCGCGAATGCCGAGGTCGGGCTGCTTGCCCTGGCTGATCAGCCACAGCACCAGCCCGACGCTAAAGGTGAGTGCAAAGGCGTAACCGAAGGCGTGCAGTGCACCGTCTTGATAGATCGCCGCCAGCGCCGCGGGCAGCGCCATGGTCAGGCTAAATACCATGAGCAACATGCCGATAATGCGACTTATCGTGATCAGGTGCATGCGCGGTCTCGTTTAGAAGAAGGTGAAGCCGACGGAGAATAGCTTTTCCACCGCCTTAATTTTGCTTTTATCCACCAGGAACAGGATCAGGTGGTCTTCACTGGCTACCGTCAGGTGGCTGTGGGCAATAAGCACCTCGTCGCCGCGAACGATGGCGCCAATCGTTACGCCTTCGGGCAGGTCTATTTCGTCTAGCCGACGGCCCACTACTTTGGAGGAGCGGCTGTCACCGTGGGCAATAATTTCCAACGCCTCCGCCGCGCCGCGCCGCAGTGAGTGAACGTTGTAAATATCCCCGCGACGAACGTGGGTAAGCAGGCTGCCGATGGTGATTTGCTGCGGGGAAATCGCAATATCGATCTCGCCGCCCTGCACCAGCTCCACATAGGCGGGGTTGGTGATCAGGGTGACGACTTTTTTCGCACCCATGCGCTTGGCCAGCAGCGACGACATAATGTTGGCCTCGTCGTCATTGGTCAGCGCGAGAAAAACATCGGTTTCTTCGATATTTTCCTGGGCCAGTAATTCGTGGTCCGAGGCGCTGCCGTGCAGCACAATGGCCTTGCGCAACTGCTCTGACAGGGTGCGACAGCGATCGTAGCTGCGCTCGATAATTTTAACGTTGTAGCGGCTCTCTACGGCACTGGCCAGCCGCTCACCAATGTTGCCGCCGCCGGCAATAATCAGGCGCTTGTAGCGTGTATCTACCCGCCGCAGCTCGCTCATTACCGGCATAACGTTCTTCTTGGCGGCAATAAAGAACACTTCGTCACCGGCTTCAACAACGGTTGTACCGCTGGGGACGATGGCATTCCCGCGGCGGAAGATTGCCGCCACACGCGTGTCGATCTGAGGCATGTGCTCGCGGATTGTCGCCAACTCGTTGCCAACCAGCGGGCCGCCGTAATAGGCCTTAACGGCGACCAATTGCACCTTGCCGTCGGCGAAGTCCAGCACCTGCAGGGCACCGGGGTATTGCAGCAGACGTTTTATATAGCGGCAAACCAGCTCTTCCGGGCTGATAAAAACATCGATGGGAATAGCGTCGCTGCCGAACAATTTCGACTGGCTGGTATAGGAGCTAGAGCGTATGCGCGAGATCTTCGTCGGTGTGCGGTAAAGCGTTGCGGCAACTTGGCAGGCGACCATATTGATTTCGTCGCTGCTGGTCACGGCGATCAGCAGATCCGCGTCTTCGGCCCCGGCGCGGTCGAGTATGTCCGGGTGGGAGGCTGAGCCACACACCGTGCCGATATCCAGCCGGTCTTGCAGCTCTCGCAAACGATCCTGATCTTGGTCGACAACGGTAATATCGTTGTGCTCACTGGCCAGGTTGGCAGCCAGTGTGCCGCCGACTTGGCCGGCACCGAGAATAATGATTTTCATGTCTGTCTTGTCGCCGCCGCAGAATATGCGCCAATTGTGCGTTGTTTAGCCGCTCGGGCTCAAGGGTTAATGCCCTGTTGCCGCTGCTTTTACTAGCTTAGCGTAGAAGAAGCCATCGGCACCCTCATTTGAAGGGAGTAGCTGACGACCGACTTTTCTATCTATGCCCCACGCCACATCCAATGCTGCACTGTGGGCGTCGTCGTGGCGCTGCAAAAAGTCCGCGATCTGTTGCTCGTTTTCTTCTGGCAGTACCGAGCAGGTGGCGTAAACCAATATGCCACCCGGTGCCAGGCACTGCCACATGGCATCCAGAATGCGGCGCTGCAAGCTAACCAACTCGGGAATATCACTGGCGCGACGGTGCAAGCGAATATCGGGGTTGCGGCGCAACACACCGGTGGCGCTGCAGGGGGCATCAAGCAAAATGCGATCGAAGGTTTGGCCATCCCACCAGGCTTGGGGGTCTGCGGCATCCGCCACTTGGTAGTGGGCGCGAAGGCCCAGGCGCTGCAGATTGTCGGCCACGCGCTCTAAGCGTCCCTCATCAATATCCAGGGCTACCAGTTCCTGTAGCGCCGGTTCCGCCTCCAAAATGGCGCCGCTTTTACCGCCGGGGGCAGCGCAGGCATCGAGCACCCGTTGGCCCGGTTGCAGCTCGAGTAAGCGGGTACACAGCTGGGCGGCCTCATCTTGCACCGACACCGCGCCTGCAAAAAATTCGGGCAGGGCTTCTACACCACAGGGGCTGCTGAGGCGCAGACCCATAGGCGCGTATTGGCAGGTGGTGGCGTCAATATCGGCGGCGCTTAGTTTCGCCAAATAGGCGTCACGACTATATTGCTGTTGGTTGACGCGCAGGCACATTGGCGGGTGGGTGTTATTTGCCGCGAACACGGCGTTGGCCTGCTCGGGCCAGGCGCGCGTTATCGCGTTATACAACCAGGTGGGATGAGCGCTCGCCGCGTCGGCGGGGAGGTCTTTAAATAGTGCTTCGCCGTCGCGTTGGCAGCGGCGCAAAATGGCATTACACAGCCCGGCCGCCCATTTCTT
Source organism: Spongiibacter sp. UBA1325 (assembly GCF_002306875.1). Taxonomy (NCBI): domain Bacteria; kingdom Pseudomonadati; phylum Pseudomonadota; class Gammaproteobacteria; order Cellvibrionales; family Spongiibacteraceae; genus Spongiibacter; species Spongiibacter sp. UBA1325. The sequence goes on along the minus strand of NZ_DBTD01000009.1, from coordinate 290,584 downwards.
CTTCAGTGTTTTACAGGCTTCCACGGCGCTGCTGATGGCGGCGTGTGGGGGAATGCGAGTAAAAAATAACTGATAGGCGCCGATGTAAATCAGCATTCGTATATCGCTGTCTTTGCGCTTCAAGCCCTTGCTAAAGCAGGGCTTCAGTGCGGCATCGAGCTGCCAGTAGCGCCGCAGCGTGCCGTAGCAAAGCTCGCGATAAAGTGGTCGCTGTTTTTCCGGCAGCGACTTTTCCTGCAGGGGAATTTGGCGGCTAAGTGACTGGCCATCGACGACGGCGACGAGGCAGCGCGCCGCGGCAACGCGAGGGCAGCTCATGCCGCACCCAAGACGGTGCCTACCGAGAAGCGCGCAGCGTGACCATTGAGCACATCGGCGACAGCCATTTGGCGTGCATTGGGCAGTTGCAGTGAGAGAAGTCGCAGGGCGCCCTCGCCACAGGCGACGACGATGCCATGCTTGTCGCAGCTGAGTATTTCCCCCGGCGAACCTTCGCCTCGGGTAGGCTCCACCTGCCATACACGTAAACGGTCTTCACCGACGCTGGTGTAGCAAACGGGAAAGGGAATAAATGCGCGAATCTGACGATCTATTTCAGCGGCACTGCGCTGCCAGTTGATCTCGCCCTCTTGCTTGTCGATCTTGGCGGCGTAATTGCTCAGTGCGTCATCCTGCACTTCAGGCTGAGCGGTGCCGCTCGCCAGCTGGTTAATGGCGTCTATCAGGGCCGGACCACCCATCTCAGCCAAGCGGTTGTGGAGGCTGGCGCTGGTGTCGTGGGGGCCAATATCGCAGTGCACTTTGCGCAGCATGTCGCCGGTATCCAAGCCAGCTGCCATTTGCATAATGGTAACGCCGGTTTCGCTGTCGCCTGCTTCAATGGCCCGCTGGATAGGAGCGGCACCGCGCCAGCGTGGCAGCAGGGAGGCGTGAACATTTACGCAGCCCAGTCGCGGTATATCCAATACCGCTTGCGGTAGGATCAGGCCATAGGCGACCACTATCATTAGGTCGGCGCCGAGGGCGGCCAGTGCGTCGCGGTCGGCCTGGTCTTTAAAGTTGAGCGGCTGGTAAACGCTGATTCCGGCTTGCTCGGCAAGTTGTTTAACGGGGCTGGGGCGGGGCTTTTTACCGCGGCCCGCTGGGCGGTCAGGTTGGGTGTATACCGCAACGATGTCGTGGTGGCCGTCGTCCAGCAGTGCCTTCAAATGTTGCGCTGCAAATTCCGGGGTGCCGGCAAATACCAGCTTTTGTGAAGTGGCGGCCACTGCCGTCTCCTATGCCTTGCGTTTGTGTTGTTTTTCCAGTTTTCCGCGAATGCGGTTGCGCTTAAGCGGCGACAGGTAGTCGACAAATAACTTGCCCAACAGGTGGTCGTTCTCATGCTGAATACATACCGCCAGCAGTCCCTCGGGCTCAATTTCGAAAACGTCGCCGTTGCGATCCAGGGCCTTCACGCGAACGTGGCGGGGGCGCTCGACGGTCTCATAGAAGCCAGGTACAGACAGGCAGCCCTCGTCGTACTGGAAGATTTCTTCATCGAGAACAGTAATTTCCGGGTTGATGAACACCAGCGGTTCGCTGCGGTCTTCGCTCACGTCAATGACGACGATTTGCTCGTGTATATCCACCTGGCTGGCAGCCAGACCGATGCCCGGCGCCTCGTACATGGTGTCGAACATATCGTCGATAATCTTGCGAATGCGGTCGTCGACGTTTTCCACGGGTTTGGCGACGGTGCGCAGGCGCGGATCGGGAAATTCGAGAATCTCTAGTACAGCCATAAATGATTGTGACCAAGTTGTCGTGTATGTTGCCCAACTATTGCTACTATAAAGAGTATTCGCAATTGCAGAGCCGTGTATCGGATAGGGTGGCAACGCCTTCTGCTTTTTACAACGATAACAATATGCAGTCGCCGCGACGGCCGACTATTATACCGTGAGAACGGCGGAAATGCCTGATTGTCGCGAACGACCGGGGTGCTACCCCCTTGCTGAGGTCGCTTGAAGGAAAGTGTTATGAGAAAAACTGTGCTGGGCTTGCTGTTTTGTGCGCTACTGAGCGCTGCCCATGCGGGTGATGTTTTGTCACTGAAAGCCGGTCACCCTCAAACCTACGTGGTGAAACGAGGGGATACCCTGTGGGATATCTCGGCGATGTTCCTCGATGACCCCTGGCTGTGGCCCGAGCTGTGGTACTACAACCCCCAGGTTGAAAACCCTCATCTTATTTACCCAGGCGACCTGCTTAAGTTGATGTGGGTGGACGGCAAGCCGGTGCTGGTTCGCAACCCCGAGCCGCGCGACGCGGTAGTGAAATTGACGCCGCAGATGCGGATTTCCGATGTCAGCGATGCGATTCCCGCGATCCCCTTGGATGTGATTGCCCCCTTCTTAACGCGCAGCCGCGTTGTCGACGAGGGCGAGCTTGAGTCGGCGCCCTACGTGCTGGCGGGTAAGCGTGGCAATATCGTCGCGGGTGCAGGCGATGAAATTTTGGGTCGCGGCGATTTTGAGGATGCCAAAAATTTCGGTATTTACCGCCGGGGTAAAGTGTATGTGGATCCGCGCAGCCGCGAGCTGTTGGGGGTTGAGGCGATCGACATCGGCACCGCCCACCTACTGCATACCGAGGGCGATATCTCCACCCTGGCACTGAATCGCAGTACGCAAGAAATTCGCCGAGCCGACCGCTTTTTACCGCTGGAGTCGCGCCAGCTCACCGCGCGCTTTGAACCCCAGGCCCCAGACCAAGACACCCGCGGGTCAATCATTGCTGTCGAGGGTGGTTTAACTCAAATTGGCAGTATGGATGTGGTGACCTTGAACCTCGGTGAGCGAAATGCGATCGAAGCAGGCGATGTTATGGCGATTTACACCACGGGTGTGATGGTTCGCGACCCCCTGACGGGCGAGCGCCTGCAGGCACCAGACGTGCGCGCGGGAATCCTAATGGTGTTCCGCGTGTTCGATAAAGTTAGCTATGCGCTGGTCCTGAAAGCCGAGCAAACCTTAAAGGTTGGCGACAAAGTTCGTAACCCCTAACTACTCCCCCGCGTAGCCTTGCGCTGCGCGGGCCATTGTCGGCAAGGATGCAGACCATGGACGCAGATGCCCTTCTTTGGCTGCTGATTCAGCAGCAGTTGACTATCCCCCCTGCGCAACTGCGCGCCTTAATGAGCCTGGCAGGACAACCCCGTCGCTTGGCGGAAATTTCTGCGGACGAGGTTCAGCAGTTTGTCGTGCAGCGCTACGGCGAAGAGGCTCGCAGTGAACAGCTGCTCAGCGCGCCGATGCGTGATCGTATTGCCGGGGTATTAAGCGATAGTAATGCCCTCGCCGCACTGGCGGAGCAGCACGCTCATTGCGAGTTGGTTTGCCTGACCGATGAAGACTACCCCTTGCTCCTAAGCGAGATCGTCGACCCACCACCAATCGTATTTATGAGGGGGCGGCGAGAGTTGCTGCAGAGCATTATGATTGCGGTGGTGGGGAGCCGTCGCCCCAGTCGCCGTGGTGAGCAAGATGCGCATGCCTTTGCCCAGGCCTTGTCTGCGCACGGCATTACGGTGGTTAGCGGTATGGCAATGGGGGTCGATGGCGCGGCCCATACCGGCGCCATGCAGGAAGCGGCAGCGTCTGTAGCGGTGCTGGGTTGCGGAGTGGACATCTGCTATCCGCGACGCAACAAGGCGCTCTATGACGCGATGGTTGAGGGCGGGCTTGTGCTTTCCGAGTACCCTCTGGGCAGCCCGCCCCTGCCCCATCAATTCCCGCGTCGAAATCGCATTATCAGTGGGATGAGCCTCGGGGTTTTGGTCATTGAAGCGGCAATCAAAAGCGGATCGCTAATCACTGCGCGCCAGGCCTTAGAGCAGAACCGCGAAGTATTTGCCTTGCCTGGCTCGATACATAGTCCGGCCAGTCGCGGCTGCAATGCCTTGATTCGCCAAGGGGCGAAGTTGGTCGAGACCTTAGAGGACATTGTCGAAGAACTCCCCTGCTTACCGCCGGGGCTCGCGGGTGCCGTACTGGAGAGCCCTGAGGCTGAGCCGCCTGCGTTGCTGGCGCTGTTGGAATTTGCGCCGCTTACACTCGATCAGCTGGCCGCGCGCAGTACCCTGCCGGTAACGGAGTTGCTCAGCGCGCTGGGCGAATTAGAGCTGGCGGGTTGGGTTGAGCAGTGTAGTGGTGGTTGGCAACGCTGCCGCTAAGTTGCAAAGCCGTTCGCCTTTGGGTACTTTTGCCGCGTCTTCCGCTGCCGGCGCCCCACTGCTGGCCTTTGCCTGTGCAGGGTCTTGCTTATCATGACAGAACTATCCCGTTATCGATTGCGCTATGCTGCCGACCTACTGCGTGCTGGTGGTGTCGTTTGTCACCCCACCGAAGCTGTCTGGGGGCTGGCATGTGTGCCAGAGAATGCCGCGGCGGTGGCACGGATTTGCACCTTAAAGCGTCGCGACCCGGAAAAAGGCCTATTGCTGGTTACCGACAGCGTCGATCGCCTTCAGACATTGTTGGCGCCGCTGCCTGACTCGCGGCGCGAAGCGGTATTAGAGAGCTGGCCCGGCCCCTATACCTGGGTGATTCCCGATGAAGGCTTTGCTCCCAGTTGGGTGAGGGGGCGCTTTAGCAGCGTCGCGGTAAGAGTGACTGACCATCCCCTCACCGCTGCCCTATGCAAGGCCGTGGGTGGATGTTTGGTGTCTACCTCCGCTAACCCGGCATCACTGGAGCCCGCTCGCAGCCAACAACAGGCCGAGCGGTATTTTGCCGGCGCCGTAAACTACTATTTGCCCGGTCGCCTCGGTGGCCGCCGTCAACCCAGCTGTATTCGCGATGCGCTTAGCGGCGACACGCTGCGTTCAGCCTAGGAGCATCACATGAGCACTATCGATATCGCCGCCGTTAAGCAGTATCTCCTGGACCTGCAAGACCAAATTTGCACCGCCATTGAGCAATGCGATGGCGGCGCCCGCTTTGCCGAAGACAAGTGGGAGCGGGGTCGCAGCCGAGTAATGACCGACGGTGCCCTGATCGAAAAAGGCGGGGTAAACTTCTCGCACGTGCAAGGCGACTCGATGCCCGCCAGTGCAACGGCGCACCGGCCTGAACTGGCCGGCCGCAGCTACCAGGCGATGGGGGTGTCGCTGGTTATTCACCCCCTCAATCCCTATTTGCCAACCAGCCATGCCAATGTGCGATTTTTTGTGGCAGAAAAAGCCGGAGAAGAGCCGGTTTGGTGGTTTGGTGGCGGCTATGACTTAACGCCCTACTACGGTTTTGAAGAGGACTGCGTACATTGGCACCAAGTGGCCTTTGACGCTTGCAAGCCGTTTGGCGACGACGTTTATCCCCGCTATAAACAGTGGTGTGATGACTATTTTTACCTGAAGCACCGCGACGAGGCGCGCGGCGTCGGTGGCTTGTTTTTCGACGACCTTAACGAGGGCGGCTTCGATCGCTGCTTTGCCTTTATGCAAGCCGTGGGGAATTCGTACACGGATGCCTACCTCCCCATCCTGGAGCGCCGCCGTGACACGCCCTGGGGCGAGCGCGAACGAGCGTTCCAGCTCTATCGTCGAGGCCGCTATGTAGAGTTCAATCTGGTTTTTGATCGCGGCACCTTATTTGGTTTGCAAAGTGGCGGCCGCACCGAGTCCATTCTCATGTCACTGCCACCGCTGGTGCGATGGGAGTACAATTGGCAGCCAGACGAAGGCAGCGCCGAGCAAGCGCTGTACACGCAGTTTTTGCCCCCTCGGGATTGGTTGGCCCAGTAATGATGGATGCAGTGGATCAATACGCCGTATTTGGTAACCCCATAAAACACAGTCGCTCCCCGCAAATTCACGCGGCGTTTGCCGAGCAAACCGGGCAGGCACTGCATTATCGGGCGCATAAGGTTGAGCTGGGGCGTTTCGCTGAAGTGGCGTCGGAGTTCTTTCGCAATGGTGGTCGCGGGCTAAATATCACCGTGCCCTTCAAGCTGGATGCCTTCGAATTTGCCGACGAACTCAGTGGTCGTGCGCGCCGCGCAGGGGCAGTGAATACGCTGGCGCGTGGCGAGGACGGCCGTATCTATGGCGACAATACCGACGGCGTGGGTATGGTGCGCGATATCAATGACAACCTCGGCTGGCCAGTGGCGGGTAAGCGAATTTTGGTGCTCGGCGCCGGCGGTGCTGTGCGGGGAATACTCGGCCCGCTGTTAAAGCAGCGTCCCGAGGAATTGGTGGTTGCGAACCGCACCCTGGAAAAAGCCGAGGCCCTGGCCGAGTTGTTTGCTGAACTGGGGCCTGTGAGTGGGCAGCCTTTCGAAGCCTTGCCGGGCCGTCAGTTCGATTTAATTATCAATGGTACCAGCGCCAGTTTGAGTGGCGATTTGCCGCCGCTGCCCTCCCACATACTCAGCAACGAAGGCAGTGCCTACGATATGATGTACGGCGCTGAGCCCACCCCGTTTATGCGCTGGGCGGCTGCTGAAGCCGCGTGGGCAGTATCAGACGGGCTTGGCATGCTGGTCGAACAGGCCGCGGAGTCGTTCTGCATTTGGCGAGGCGTTCGCCCTGATACACGGCCAGTCATTGAGTTGATTCGCCAATCCCTTTCTCACTGAAAATTGCTTTGCGGGCCCTTGTTGTATGCTGTTGATCCTGACAACCCTCATCCTTGGTTTGGTTATTCTGGTGTGGAGTGCCGACAGGTTTGTTATCGGTGCGTCGGCGACGGCGTCGATTTTAGGTGTGTCGACCCTGGTGGTAGGTATTTTGGTGGTGGGGATTGGTACCTCTGCACCAGAAATGCTGGTCTCGGCAATGGCCGCCGCCGACGGTCAGTCGGGGCTGTCGGTGGGGAACGCACTGGGATCGAATATCACAAATATTGCGCTGATTCTCGGCCTGACGGCGCTGTACATCCCGCTGCGCGTGCAAAGCAAGTTGATAACCCGAGAAATTCCCCTGCTGCTGCTGGTGATGCTGGGCGGCTATTTTTTGCTGCGCGATGGCGAGCTTGGTTTTACTGATGGCTGCATATTACTGGGCGGGTTTTTAGCGGTAGTGTTGCGGCAACTGTGGGAAGCCAAGCACAGCCGCGGCGATGCCTTGGAGGCCGAGTACGCCGAAGAAATTCCCAAGGATATGTCGCTGCCCGTTGCCCTGGGCTGGCTGTTAGTCGGCCTGATTTTACTGATGGCATCGGCGCGCATGCTGGTGTGGTCAGCGGTGGAGTTGGCGCAGATATTCGGTGTTAGCGATTTGGTGATCGGCCTAACGGTGGTGGCCATTGGTACCAGTTTGCCCGAATTGGCGGCGTCGGTTGCTGCGGCGCGCAAGGGCGAGCACGACATTGCCATTGGCAATGTGATCGGTTCAAACCTATTTAACTTGCTGGGGGTGATGGCGCTGCCCGGTGTGATTGCGCCCGGCGCCATTGATATGGCGATCGTCGACCGCGATTACCCGCTGATGTTGATGCTAACAGCGGGCTTCTACCTCGTTGCCTTCGGTCCGCGTCGGGCCCCGGAAATCCGCCGCTACGAGGGCGGGCTGCTGTTGACGGTATACCTTGCCTATCTGGCTTATCTACTCGTCGACACCGGCGCTATCAGTTTCTAATTCAGCGATGTGGCGATCTTTTAGCTTGCTGTAGTTTGCCGAGCTGTAGCAGAAATAGCGCATTTCCTTTTCGCTCAGCGGCCGGGCAGCTTTAGCGGGGCTGCCGACATAGAGGTGACCACTGGCAAGCCGCTTACCAGGTGATACCAGGCTGTTGGCCGCTACCACGACATCGTCTTCGATAATTGCGCCGTCCATGACGATGCTTCCCATACCGATCAATACTCGACTGCCGATTTCGCACCCGTGCAGCGTCACGCTGTGGGCAACGGTCACGTCGTCGCCAATGCGCAGAGGATATCCGTCGGGGTTGTAGGGGCCAGCATGGGTGATGTGTAACACGCAGTTGTCCTGAATGCTGCAGCGCTCGCCGATATGAATGCTGTGCATATCGCCGCGAACGGTGCTTTGCGGCCAAATGGAACTGTCGCGACCAATGTGGACATCGCCGATGACAACGGCACTGGGGTCGATAAATACCCCCTCTTCCAACTGAGGTTGATGACCCTCAAAGCGGCGGGTGTAGTTCTCGGCGCGGTAGCCCATTGCAATGATCCTCGAAGCACTGACGAAAGATCTATTGTAGCGAGCCGGGTGGTCGGCGAACATGCTTTCTGGCCCAGCCTGGGCCTGCGATCTGTTAAGCTAGGGCTTGTTCATTTTTTTGATCATGTGAGTGCTTATTCATGTATGCAGAGCAATCTCTTCCGGAATTTTCTCAATTGCGACCGGCCGATTATCCCGCCCAGTGCGAGGAACTGCTTAATCGCAGCCGCGCCGATGTTGCAGGCCTGTTAGCCAGCGATACGCCGCTCAGCTGGCAATCGCTCATGCAGCCGCTGGAAGAGATCAACGATCGGATTGAACAATTCTGGGCACCCTTGAGCCACCTTCATGCGGTGATCAGCGGTGATGCCTGGCGCGATGCCTACAATAAGTGCTTGCCTCTGTTGACGGCTTACAGCAGTGAGATGGGTCAGAATCGCCCCCTTTATGAGCGCGTGAAGGCGCTGTCAGAGAGTGACGAGTTTCAGCAGCTACCATTTGCTCGCCAAAAGGCGGTGGAAAACATGCTGCGCGATTTCACCCTGTCCGGGGTTGCTCTGGATGGTGACGAAGCCACTCGCTTTAGTGAAATACAGCAGCGACTCAGTGAGCTGTCGACCGCCTACTCCAACCATGTACTGGATGCCACAGACGGTTGGGAAAAATTTGTCGCTGATGCGGAGTCGCTCGCTGGTGTGCCGGAGTCGGTGCTGGATAACCTCGCCGCTGCCGCAACGGCGGCGGGCCAAAAAGGTTATCGCTTGAGTTTGGACATACCGAGTTATTTGCCGGTAATGCAGTACTGCGACAACCGGGAGATTCGCCGTGAGCTCTACGAGGCCTACGTGACCCGCGCTTCTGCGCAGTCACCCAGCGGCGCCCAGTGGGACAACGGCCCGCTGATGGTGGAGATATTGCAATTGCGTGCCGAGCAAGCGCGCCTGTTGGGTTTTGGCAGTTACGCTGAAAAGTCATTGGCGAGTAAAATGGCGCCGTCCTGTGATGCGGTGCTGGATTTTCTGTCTGAGTTGGCGGCTGCCAGTAAACCCGTGGCCGAGCAGGAGCTAATTGCATTGCAGACCTTCGCCGCCGAACAGGGTCAGCACGAGCTCGAGGCGTGGGATTTACCCTACTTTAGCGAAAAGCTGCGGGAGGCCCGCTACGCCGTGTCTCAGGAAGAGCTGCGCCCCTACTTCCCGGTGGAGCGTGTGCTCGAAGGCTTATTCAAGGTGACGGGCGAGTTGTTCGATCTGGATATTGTCGAGCAAGAGGCACCACTCTGGCACGACGATGCGCAGTGTTTCGCGCTGCGTCGTGGCGGCGATACCATTGCGGAGTTCTATCTCGACCTATACGCCCGCGCCAATAAGCGTGGCGGTGCGTGGATGGCAGACTGCCGGGGGCGGCGGATGCTTGGCGATGGCAACGTGCAGCGCCCCGTTGCCTTTTTGGTGTGCAACTTTACGCCGCCGAGTGCCGACCGCCCTTCGTTATTGACCCACAATGAGGTGACGACGCTTTTCCACGAGTTTGGTCACGGTCTTCACCACATGTTAAGCCAGATAGACTGTCTCGCCGTATCCGGAATAAACGGAGTGGCTTGGGATGCCGTAGAACTACCCAGTCAGTTCTTGGAAAACTGGTGCTGGGAAAAATCCGTGATTCCCGATATCTCCGGTCACTACCAAACCGGTGAGCCGCTGCCCGAGGCCTTGTTGGAAAAGCTACTGGCGGCGAAAAACTTTCAGTCGGGTATGCAGATGCTGCGCCAGATAGAGTTTGCACTGTTTGATTTCCGTCTGCATATGCAGGCGGATATTGCCAGTGAGTCGCAAATCGATGCCCTGATGGCTGAGGTGCGCGACCAGGTTGCCGTGTTGCGGCCGCCAGCGTTTAACCGTTTTCAAAACAGTTTTTCGCATATCTTTGCCGGTGGATACGCCGCGGGTTATTACAGCTACAAGTGGGCCGAGGTGTTGTCTGCGGACGCCTTTTCGCTGTTTGAAGAGCGCGGCGTGATGGACAGAGATACCGGTTTGCGGTTCCGCAAGGTGATATTGGAACAAGGCGGTGCGCGTGATGCGGCGCTGCTATTTACTGAGTTTCGTGGGCGAGAGCCTGCCAATGACGCGCTACTGCGGCACAGCGGCATCGCGGTAAATACAGGAGGGGCCACGCATGGCAACGGAGTTTAAACCCAGGCGTTTTATTGCGGGGGCGGTGTGCCCCAAGTGCGCTGAGATGGATAAAACCGTGATGTACCGCGTCTCAGAGGTTGAGCAAGTGCGCGAGTGTATTCGCTGTGGTTTTAAAGAGTCGATCCGCGACGATGATGTCGCGGTCAACGAGCCGCCGACCCGTGTTAATCAACCCCGAGCTGGCGAAGCGCCGCTCGCTCATGAAGATGAAGTAAGAGTCGTTTCCATCCTCGACCCCAAGGCCAAGCCTGAGCGCCGCGATCACTGAGATTGGTAATATCCACGCTTCGCGGAACGCATTTCAGTAATGCTTATCTATACTGTTATGTAAGCGGTCTAGGCCGCCTGAAATGGTTCGCGGAGGTAACATGATGTTGGAGCTGCTGCCAATACCTTCTTCCCATGTAATTGGGGTAAAGGTGTCTGGCAAGGTAAATCACGACGACATGGCGGAAATCTATGACGCCGTTGAACACAAGCTGGAAAACGAGGAATACCTCGGCATTTATATCGAGTTAGAGCATTTCAAAGGCTTCACCTTGCGTGGCCTGCTAAAGGAAATGCGATTGCTCGCGCGCTTTTTCAAACATATTACCCGCACAGCATTGGTCGGTGAGCCGCGCTGGTACAGCCGTGGCGCGCAGCTGATTACCCACTGGATGCCCAATGCAGAGATTGAACACTTCACGGAAATTCAGCGTGATGAAGCGTTGATCTGGGTAAGTGAGCGCGATGCCGGTGCGTTCTCTGGCTGATGCAGTGGCGCATTAGTCGCCGTTAAAGCCGCATTCCTCAGCGCGACGTAATATGTCTCTCCAGCTGACAATGCCGACGGTTTGCTGCGCGCTATCCACAATGGGGATGCAGGCAATATCGTTGCGGTTAAAGGCGGCAATGGCGGCGTGAACATCGTCGTCAGGTGCCAGGCATAGCAGCTGCCTGCGCATGATCTGATGGGCGTGTTTATTGAGGGTTGCCTGGTCTTTAGGCAGTTCCGCCATGGTGCCGATGTTTGGACTGATGGCGGCGGCAAGATCCCGTTGAGAAATACTCCCCCGAAGCTTTCCGCCTTCCACCACCAGCAGGTGGTGGAACCGGGTCTTCATAAACAACTCTCGCACGGTGCTCAAACGGTCGTCGCTTTCAACGGTAACGACCGGTGAGGCCATAATATCGCGCAGTTTCATATTCGCCCTCCCTGTATGGAATGGCGTTAGCCATCCACAACATCAAAGCGTAATCCAGCGTAGCTTGCTAAGCGACCCTGCAGTGTGGTGCCCATGCTGCTAGCCGGTGTCCAGATGCCGCCACCGCATTGCTCGGCATCGATGTCGCGCGCCAAACACAGTGCAGCTTGAGAGATCATTTTGGCGGTTGAGCCATAGCCGGGGTCGCGGTCACCGGTCACCTTGCACTGCAGTTTGCTGCTGCCGTCTTCAAGGGCGTAAAAGCGCATATCAAAGAAGCCATTCAGTTGGTCTTCAGGGCTGGGGCCTTCGCCCGGCGCGGGAAGAAGCTTTTCCAGCAGCCAGCGGCTGGGTTTTATCGCTGCGCCAACCATGAATGCGGTCAGGCCGCTACCAATACCGTAGGCGCTGAGGCGGCCGGACAGCCCCTTGCCCGTGAGCATGGTTTCTTCATAGCGAAAATTTTCGCCGTACTTGGAGGCCAGTAAGGCATTGCTGCGGTGAACCACGCGGGTGTTGATTGCCGCCATGATAAAGGGTGACATCCATCGCTCGGTAACGGGGTCGTGTTCGGCCAGGCCTGGGTTGCGTTGACGAGCGCTGTAGGACGCGTCGGTAGCAATTAGATAGGGGTCGGCCATTTGCTTGCGCAGCGCTGGGTCCTTGGAGGCTTCCTTCATTACATTGAGCAAGCTGGCGAAGGTGCCGCCAGACAAGCCACCCTTGGCAGCTTTCACGCGCATACGAATGTCGCTGCTCGGTTTGCCGTGGCGTTGCTCGAATTGCTGCTGCGTGAAGAGGACGCCGAGGTCGGAGGGTATGGAGTCAAAGCCGCAGCAATGTACGATACGCGCGCCGGATTGTTGGGCGGTGGTTTGGTAGCGATCCACCATTTGACGAATCCAGTGCACCTCGCCAGTCAGGTCACAGTAGTCGGTACCAGTCTCGGCGCAGACCTTTACCAGAGGCTCGCCGTAAAGCGCGTAAGGGCCAACGGTGCTGAGAACAACACGGGTTTTTTCAACGAGCTGGCGCAGTGATGCCTCGTCGTTTGAGTCTGCCAATATAATGTCCGGCTTCTCGCCGCTCAGCGCATCGCGGGTTGCCTGCAGTTTACTCTCGCTCCGCCCCGCCATTGCCCAGCGTAAGGGCGTGTCTTCGCTTTGGTAGGTGCTCAGGTATTCGCAGATAATCTGACCAACGAAACTGCTGGCGCCAAAGACGATGATTTCATATTGGGCTTCGCTCACGTAGCACTCCTTATCAAGATGCATGTGTCCACCGCGGAACGGCGGTGTTGTTATATAGCTTGTGTTTGACTCGGTGCAGAGCTGCGGCCGAGGGCTGTAACGATCAAACGGTAATGAATAGGCACTAGTGTAGCTGGGGCGATGCGACTTACCATGATCTCCGATGTCCGGTTGCGAAGTCGTTAGCGCAGGTAGTGAGGGGTGTCTTGCCGGCAGTGGTGGCGATCATCGGGGTCGAGTATTTTGTCGCACTCTTGCAGGGCCCACTCTCGTTGTTGATCGTACTGACCGCTGCCACAGGCGCCGAGCATGGCGCACAGGGCGGCGGTGGTGAGCGCTTGAGCGGCGGTCATTGAGAGTCGCAGTGCGCGCGGTTTTCCCAAAGCGCACTCAAGATGGCACTGCGGGTAATCAAGCCGAGAAGTTTGCCGTCTTCAATCACTGGGTAGAGTTTGGGTTTGTTCTTACCCATATTTTGCGCGAGGTCGACAATATTCTGTTCGGCTTCGACGGCAAGCACCTCGTTGTGCATGACATCGTCAACGTTCGGCACGCCTTCACAGTGGTAGCTGCTGACCAGCATAGAATGGATGCAATCCTGTTCAGAGACGAAGCCGACAACGCGGTCGTTATCGTCTAATACGGGCAGGCCCATAACCCGGCTGCGCAATAGGGTGTCGACGACTTCCCCCAGTGGTGTGTGCATGCGCACAAAGGGTGCGGGGCTGGTCATGATGTCACGGACGCGAATACTGTTGCTCATTGTACTTCCTCCATTTGTGAATACTATACGCCCCTAGCTAAGCTGCTGTCAGTGTTTAGATGGGGACAAAGAGCGACGATTCAACGCCGCCCTAGTCAGTGAGGGTGCCGTCGCGATAGTCGCGCAGCGCTTGCTCAATTTCCGCGTTGCTGTTCATCACAAAGGGGCCGTATTGCACCACCGGTTCGCCAATGGGTTTACCGGCTATCAACAGCGCGCCGCTACCTGGCTCGCCATCAAGTATTACGCTGTCGCCGGGGCTGAGTAGCGCTGCGGTTCCAGCACAAATACGCTCCCCGCCGATTTCCAGGCTGCCGTCATAGCAGTACACCGCGGCGTTGTGACCAGCAGGCAGGCCAAGCTTAAGTGCCTGCGTCGACGTAAAGCGGATGTCGGCGTAGACCGGTTGGGTACTGTATTGCTGCCCATCTACGCCGTTAACGTAGCCCAGGCTGTTCCCGCTGGGCAGCGCAAGTTCTCCGGCGATATGATGGAGAGAGAAACCTTCACCGCGATACACCGGAATGCGCGCCGAGTTGATATCTTGATACACAGCCGGTCGCATTTTCTCATCAGCCGGTAAGTTCACCCATAGCTGAAAGCCGCGCAGCAAACCCTCGCGCTGCTGAGGCATTTCCGAGTGAATCACTCCCCGGCCGGCCGTCATCCACTGCACATCTCCCGGCCCGAGGTTGCCCTCATTTCCCATATGGTCGCGGTGTTGCATGTTTCCGGCGAGCATGTAGGTCACGGTTTCAAAGCCGCGATGAGGGTGGGCGGGAAAACCGGCTATGTAGTCCTCTGCGCGGTCGGAGTAGAACTCATCGAGCATTAGAAAGGGGTCGATGCGATCTCCGGGGGTGCTGCCCAGGCTACGCTTGAGGCTGACCCCCGCGCCATCGCGGGTGTCGCGAGCGGTAATACGGCGAGTAACGGTTCGCTGTGTCATACCTAACTCCTCACTCTAAATTTAAGAGGCGTGTTTAAACATCGTCTCGCGGGCGTGCTGCCTGGCTTGGTCGGCGGTTTCTGGCCCCATGTTTAGCCCTTCGGCGTAAATGAAGTGGATAGACTCAATGCCCATGAGACCAAAAATATGGCGCAGATAGGGGCTCTGGGTATCCATTGCGGTGCCGACATACTGGCCACCGCGGGCCGCAAAAATGTGCACGGGGCGGTCATGGAGCAAACCCTGCGGGCCATTTTCTGTATAGCGGAAGGTCTCCCCTGCCCGGGCAATATGGTCGATCCACGCCTTAAATGTTGACGGTACACCCAGGTTGTACAGGGGCATTGCAATGACAATTTCGTCGGCGCTGCGGACTTCTGCAATGAGCGCGTCGGACTGTTCCGCGATGGCAGACTGCTCTGCTGAGCGGTTTTCTGGCGCAGTGGTCAGTGCGGCGAAGCGCTGTGCGTCCAGGTGAGGCAATGCCTGTGCGTGCAGGTCGCGGTGGATCACGTTGATTGACTCGCCTTGGGCGCGCCGGCCCGCGATGAACTCTTGTGCCATTTGGCTGGAATGTCCCTGTTCGCCTGACAGGCTGCTGCTGATGTAGAGAATATTAGGCATGGTGCCTCCCGTTGCTACGTGTGGTGAGTTGCGATGGGAGTAGTTAACTATTGATTTAATTGTTTAAAAAGCGCAATTTTAGCGGCTAAACAATCGAATAAGTTGATGTATTATGCGCGGACCTCGAACGAATCTCGACCAGTGGCACTGTTTTATGGCGGTAGTGGATGAGGGGAGCTACTCCAAAGCGGCGGAAAAATTACACAAGAGCCAGTCGGCCGTTACCTATGCAATTCAAAAGCTTGAAGAGCAACTGGCGGTCGCCCTGTTTGAGATAAAGGGCCGTAAAGCCGAGTTGACCGACGCCGGACAGCTTTTTTACCGCCGCGGCCGCGCCCTGCTCGATGAGGCGTTGCGGGTGGAGGCGTCTGCCGTAACCCTCGCTCAGGGTTGGGAGCCACAGCTGCGGATTGTCAGCGACGCGCTGTTTCCGCAAACCGCTATGTTGGATTGCCTCGAGCAGCTGGCCATAGAGTGCCCCGAAACGCGCCTGGAGTGCGTGGAAACGGTGCTCAGTGGCGCCGAGGAAGCGCTGCTTGAACAGCGGTGTGACCTCGCGATCACGGGCATTGTACCGCCGGGCTTTTTGGGCGACCCGCTGCTGAGAGTCCGGTTCATTGCCGTCGCACACCGCGACCATGCCCTGCACCAGCTTGACCGGGCGCTGAGTTACCAGGACCTGCGTGCCCATCGTCAGGTTGTGGTGCGCGACTCCGGGGCGCGACGTCGCAGGGACTCCGGGTGGCTCGAGGCCGCGCAGCGCTTGACGGTGAGTCGAATCGATTTTTCAGTGCAAGCCGTGTGCCGAGGGGTGGGCTTTGCTTGGTTGCCTGAAGTTGTGATTCAAGGACCGCTCAACAGCGGGTTACTCAAGCCGCTGCCGCTGAACGAGGGTCGCGAACGTTTCGCCGAACTCTTCATTGTATTGCCAGAGCGGGAGCTGGCAGGCCCCGCAGCGCGGCGGGCCGAAGCGTTGATAAAAAACGCCGCGGCCGCGTTGACCTGCGATCGCCAACGCTGATGCGCAATTAGTTCGATGCGATGATCTGGGTGTTGTGGCGTTGGGCTAAAGCATTGAAGGCGCTGGCGTAATCCTCAAGGCGATCAACGGCGTAGTTATACACGAACGGATCGGAGCCTGTGCAAGACTCCAGGCGCGCGCTGGCGCTAGTCAAATAACTATCAACGCTGTCGCGCAAGTCTGCCAGGCGCTCCAGGTTGTTGGTATCGCTAGCGGGCAGTGCGGGCGCGCCCATTATCGCGGCCAGGGCGCAGGCCGCTTGGCTTCCCGCTGAAAAAGTCGCCAAGCTAGTGAAAAGAGCAACGAGAGGGAAAACTTTCATTTTAAAAACCTCAGAGTACGTGCATGTCTGTTGGAAGGCATGCTACCAAACGAAACAAATTTTGTAACAGTGGTTACGCCCGGTTTTTCTGTTTGGATGAGGTTTTGTTGATTTATCACAAAAAGTTAATGAAATTCAGCAAATGTGCTTGCATCTTTATCGAGAAGAAGTGTTACCGATGAGTGTGCTGTGCTTCCAGTGTTTTTCTGAGAATAACCAGAAGAAACACGCGGCCAACGTCAGGCCGCGTGTGGCATTGAAGGCTGCAAAGGCCAGCCAGAGGCCGTGGTTGCCCCAGGCCGTGCATGCCCACCACAGTGGCAGGTACACAACAAATACGCTGAACAGCATGCAGTACTGCATGGCGCCGGTGCGCAGCGCCCCGATAAAAATGCCGTCGTAACAATAACTGGCCACGCTTAGCAGTGGCAGCGCGATCAGCCAGGGGTAGTAGTGGTTGGCGGTGGCCTGAACATCAGCAATGCTGGTCATCAGTGAAAGGATGAGTGGTTTGCCGGTGGCGAGGATCAGGCTCGCCGCCAAGGCGGAATACAATGACCAGCGGCCACAGGTTTTACAAACTTCCAGAAAGGCGCCCCTGTCGGCCTGTTTGTAAGCGCGGCCGGCTAGCGCTTCTGCCGCATGGGCGAAGCCGTCCATACCGTAGGCGGCGGCCAGTGCGAGCTGCATTAAAATGGTGTTGGCCGCCAAAATCACTTCGCCGTGTTTGGCTCCCTGGGCGGTAAAGAAGCTGAAACTGAATAATAGTGCGGCGGTGCGAACAAGAATTTGTGCATTGGCGCTCAGCAGGCGCCGCATCGGCATGCCTCTTTTCAGACTATTGAGCAGGCCCCGTCGTATGGCGCTACCAAGGTGTTGTCGAACGGCATAGAGGCCGAGGGTGAAACCAGCGTATTCGCTGATAGCGCTGGCGATTGCGGCGCCCTCACTGGCCATGTTCAGGCCGACAATCAGCAACAAATCCAGAAAGATGTTCAGGATGTTGGTAAACAGGGCAATTGCCAGTGGCCAGCGTGCTTGCTGTTGCCCGAGTAGCCAGCCGGTGATTGCGTAACTGGCAAGCACGGCCGGCGCGCTGATTAGGCGGATCTGCAAATAGCTGTCGGCCAGTGGCCGTAAATGGCCCTCTGCATTCATTAAGGTCAGGCCGGGCGACCGCAATGCTGGCGATATCAGCCAAACTACACTGCCGAGCGCCAGGCCGAGTAGTACGGCTTTGATTAGTAGGCTGTCGCTATGCTCAAGGCTTTGGGCGCTGGCGCCGGTGGTGCCCATGCGCAGGAAGCCGAAGGTCCAGTAGCACAGTGACAGAATGCTTGCGCCGATCGCCACGGCGCTGAGGTGACGGCTGTCAGCAAGGTGGCCGAGCACGGCGGTGTCGACCAAGCCGAGTAGTGGCACTGATAAGTTGGCGAGAATCATTGGCCAGGCTAGCGACCAAATTTTCGCATTCAAGGGTGTGGCTGTGGGGGTGTTGGGCATGTTTCTGGCATCTCGGCGTTGCCGCAAGTGTAATCGGCTGGCGCGGATGTGCACAGCTGCGGTGCATCTCACCGTCTATTTTTTAAACGGTGCGGCTTTTCTCATTGCCTATATCTAGTGGTGTGCGCTGGGTAATAATGCTCTAACTGGTATATTTTCACGGACTGCGCGTTAATTTGGCGCCCCGGTGAGCGCGCCCTTCGGTGTTTCGGAGTAGCCTTGCTGGTTTCTTCAGGTTTATAATTGCGGCGTTTTGTCGCACCCAAAGCTATTTCGGTGTGGGCAAGCGCGCAATTTCGGGGGGAGTGACGTTGCTTGGCGGTGGGCCAGGGCAGCGTTTTTGCGTCCGTATAGCTGTTCTGACCGTGAGTTCGCAACTGCGTTCCATATATAAGAAAGCGTCTAGCGTGTCTGCCTGTCGTCGATCGGCGAAGGGATTCTTATAACTTATACGGAGACACGGGAGATGTATCAACAAGCGAAACGGCTGTATAAGCTGGCGCTTTGTCCTGTGCTGATGCTGCTTAGCCTGCTTAGTACTGGCGCATGGGCGACGGAGGGTAACCCCCAGCGTTGGCAAACAAATATGACGCCGGGCGTAACGGAAGTTGGTGCCAAAATCTACGACCTGCACATGTTTGTGTTTTGGGTGTGTGTGGTAGTAGGCATTATCGTCTTTGGCGTGATGTTCTACTCGGTTTTTGCCTATCGCAAAGAGCGTCACGAAGAACCAGCCACTTTCCACGAAAACACTAAGCTGGAAATCGCATGGACCGTCGTGCCATTCCTGCTGTTGATCGTTATGGCTGTGCCGGCGACCAGCACCCTGATTGAAATTTATGACACCGATGATGCAGAGCTCGACGTTCTGATCACCGGCTATCAGTGGAAGTGGAAGTACGAGTACATTAATCCCGAAGGCGACAATGTCAGCTTCTTCTCTAACCTGCTGACTGACAAAGCTGAAATCGGTAACACCGAAGCCAAGGGTTCGAACTACTTGATCGAAGTAGATGAGCCGCTGGTGATTCCGGTTGATACCAAAGTTCGCTTCCTCGTCACTGCAAACGACGTGCTGCATGCGTGGTGGGTACCTGCACTGGCCGTTAAGCGTGATGCGATTCCGGGCTTCATCAACGAGGCGTGGACCAAGCCGACTGAAACCGGTGTATACCGCGGCCAGTGTGCCGAGCTGTGTGGTCGCGATCACGGCTTTATGCCGATCGTTGTCAACGTTGTTGAAGAGCCTGAATACAAAGCGTGGATGGCGACTAAGCAAGCCGAGGCCGCTGAGATCAAAAAGCTGATGGCGCAAACCTTCTCTATGGATGAGCTGGTTGAGCGCGGCAAGGGCATTTACAACCGCTCTTGTATGGCTTGTCACGGTGCCAACGGTGAAGGCGGTGTGGGTAAACCCATTGCCAATAGCCCTATTGCTACCGGCGAAGTTACTGCGCACATCGATGTGCTGGTTAACGGCGTCCCAGGTTCTGCGATGCAGGCCTTTGGTGGTCAGCTGAACGACGTCGACTTGGCGGCAGTCGTTACCTATACCCGTAATGCCTTTGGCAACAATATGGGTGACAAGGTACAGCCGATCGATGTGTATAACTTCAAGAAAGGTCAGTAGGAGGATTCACCATGGGTGCTCACGGACCTGCTAAAGGTTTGACCCGGTGGTTAACCACCACCAACCACAAAGACATCGGCTCGATGTACTTGTGGTTCAGTTTCGCTATGTTCCTGCTTGGCGGCTCGTTCGCCATGATTATTCGAGCAGAGCTGTTCCAACCCGGTTTGCAAATTGTTGAGCCGGAGTTCTTCAACCAGATGACCACCATGCACGGCCTGGTCATGGTATTCGGCGCCATTATGCCGGCCTTCGTCGGTTTGGCGAACTGGATGATTCCAATGATGATCGGCGCGCCAGATATGGCACTGCCGCGTATGAACAACTGGTCCTTCTGGATCCTGCCGCCCACATTCCTGTTGTTGGCGTCTACCTTGTTCATGGAAGGTGGCGGTCCTAACTTCGGTTGGACATTCTACGCGCCGCTGTCGACGACCTATGCGCCACCGAGCGTGACCTTCTTCATTTTCGCCGTACACGCGATGGGTATCTCGTCCATTATGGGCTCGATCAACATTATCGCTACGGTTGTGAACATGCGCGCGCCTGGCATGACCTACATGAAAATGCCGATGTTCGTGTGGACGTGGTTGATCACTGCTTTCTTGCTGGTTGCGGTAATGCCCGTACTGGCTGGCGCAGTTACCATGATGTTGATGGATATTCACTTCGGTACCAGCTTCTTCTCAGCAGCGGGTGGCGGTGACCCGGTTCTGTTCCAGCACGTGTTCTGGTTCTTCGGTCACCCCGAGGTATACATCATCATTCTGCCTGCCTTTGGTGTGGTGTCTGAGGTTATCCCAACCTTCTCGCGCAAGCCTCTGTTCGGCTATGCATCGATGGTATACGCGACCGCTTCTATCGCCTTCCTATCGTTCATCGTGTGGGCTCACCACATGTACACCGTAGGTCTGCCGATCGCTGGTGAGCTGTTCTTTATGTACGCCACTATGCTGATCGCAGTCCCAACGGCGGCGAAGGTGTTCAACTGGATTACCACGATGTTCAAGGGGTCTATTACCCTTGAAACGCCGATGCTGTTTGCTATCGCCAAGGTATTCCTGTTCACCGTGGGTGGTTTCTCGGGTCTGATGTTGGCGATTGCGCCGGCTGACTTCCAATACCACGACAGCTACTTCGTTGTTGCTCACTTCCACTACACCATGGTGGCGGGTGCGATCTTTGCTCTGTCTTCGGCCGTGTACTACTGGCTGCCTAAGTGGACAGGCAAAATGTACAACGAGACCATGGGTAAAGTGCACTTCTGGGTATCATTCATCGGTTTCAACCTGACCTTCTTCCCGCAGCATTTCGTGGGCTTGGCAGGTATGCCGCGTCGTATCCCTGACTACAACCTGATGTTTGCTGACTTCAACATGATGTCGTCTATCGGTGCATTCATCTATGGCTCTAGCCAGCTGTTGTTCCTGTTCAACATTGTTCGGACCATCACGCACGGCAAGCCGGTCAACGACGACAAAGTTTGGGATGGTGCAACCACTCTGGAGTGGACCGTACCTAGCCCGGCGCCTTACCATACTTTCAGCACACCACCGGAAGTTAAGTAAGAGGAGTCGGAAACATGGCAAATGCAACGCAGCGTAACGTTATTCAAACCACTGGTAAGTTACTGGTGCTTGTTGTCGCAATGTTTGCCTTTGCCATGTGGGTGATGCCACCACTTTACAATGCACTTTGTGAGGTGTTGGGTATCAACGGTAAGACAGGTGGCCGCTATGAAGTGGTTGACAGTGCGGTTGACGAAAGCCGCACGGTAAAAGTGCAGTTTGTCGCGCAAAATAACGAGCTGATGCCTTGGGAGTTTGGCCCGAATACCAGTCAGGTAGAGGTACATCCCGGGGAGCCTGCGATGGTGACGTTCTACGCCAAGAACACCCAGAGCCACTATATGGTATCGCAGACCATTCCCAGCATCGTTCCCTCGCGTGCGGCAGAGTACTTTCACAAGACCGAGTGCTTCTGTTTTAACCAGCAACCGCTGGATGCCGGCAAAGAAGCCGATATGCCGTTGCGTTTTATTGTCGACCGGGATCTGCCCAAAGACATACACGTAATCACCCTTTCCTACACGATTTTTGACGTAACCGAGATGGCCGCAAAGCAGGATTCTGTTGCGGCGTCTAAATAGAAAGAGATTTTTCTCAAGCGAGAAAACGGAGAATTAATCATGGCGGGTCAAAGCAATGCCGGGCACGAAACCTATTACGTGCCGGAGAAAAGTAGCCTTGCTATCAACGCAACTATCGGTTTGGTAGCTTCGGTTTATGGCGCGGCCAGCGTAATTAACGACGCCAGCTATCGCCCCGGTGAAGAAACCAACTCTAGTTTTATCCTGTTTGCAGGTTTGGCGTACTTCGCCGCCACCCTGTGGGTATGGTTCGCAACCACTATTCGTGAAAACCGCCAGGGCATGAACAGTGCTCAGCTCAAGCACTCTTACGTGATTGGCATGCAGTGGTTTATCTTCTCGGAAGTGATGTTCTTTGCAGCCTTCTTTGGCGCACTGTTCTACATTCGTAACCTGGCTGGCCCATGGCTGGCGGGCGAAGGCGATGGCGCGATGAACACGCTGCTATGGCCGGGCTTTGAGTACAGCTGGCCGTTGATGGAAACGCCTCAGGACGCCATTGGTGGTGTTTCCGGTCAGGCGGCTGCGGGGCATCTGGCGAACAATGGTGAATTTACCGGTGCAGAGAAGCACTTGTCTTTCCCTGGTTTTGCTAACATCGGCCACTGGCTGCCGCTGTACAACACCATCATCCTGCTGACCTCCAGCTTCACTTGCCACATTGCTCACATGGGCATCAAAGAAAACAACCGCAAGAAGTTTAACCTGTGGTTGTTCATTACTGTGGCGCTGGGTGCGATCTTCCTGTACCTGCAGTACATGGAATACCACGAAGCCTTGTTTGAATATGGCATCAAGCTGAACAGCGGTGTTTACGGCACTACGTTCTTCATGTTGACCGGCTTCCACGGCTTCCACGTGGCGATGGGTACCGTCATGCTGCTGATCCAGTGGCTGCGTTCAACAAGCAAGGGGCATTTCACCGCCGATGATCAGTTTGGCTTTGAAGCGTCGTCTTGGTACTGGCACTTTGTAGACGTGGTATGGGTATTCCTGTTCCTGTTTGTCTATATCTTGTAAGTAGCGTTTAGCGACGCCGAAAACGGCCGGATACGTGAGTTTGCATGGCAAATAGGCGTTTCCGGCCGTTTTTTTTATGTGGTGCTTAGCGTGTGGCGCGGCCGTCATCCAGGTAGCGCTGATCCCAGGGAGCCTTTGAGCCAAGCTGGCCGGTATAGACCCCATAAAACAGAAAGCCCATCAGCAGCGTCGCAATCGCTAGGCGTACGCTCAGTGACTGCCAGGTGCGCATCGTTGTGCCGCGATCTTTAAATAGAAAAAACAGGCCACTGAACAGGCTGAAACACAGTGCAATAAATAGCACTACAATGACGACTTTTAACCACATTAGAACTCTCCCATAGCGTTTGCCGCAGTATACACAATCGGAATCTCGACATGCCTTACACGCGCACGCCTTTGCAATGGTCGCTCGACTGGAAGTCTTTGATCGTTATCTTGTTGGCCCTGCCCCTGACGATACGGTTGGGCTTTTGGCAGCTGCAGCGTGCCGACGAGAAGCAGCAGCTATTGGTGGCCGCTCAGGAGCGTCGGCAACAAGCCGCCGTGGATATCGCCGCGCTTAACGACTACCCGAATTACCGCCCGGTTTTCGCCCTGGGACAATTTGACACCCAACGATACTGGTTATTGGACAATCGGATCAGGCAGGGGCAATTCGGTTATGAGATAATCGCGCTCCTGAATTTGGCTGATGGACGTAAAGTTCTTGTCGAACGCGGCTGGATTGCTGCTGATCCGAGCCGCCAAACCTTGCCGCAGATTACGTGGCCTGAGGGCAAGCTTCGTCTGCAGGGTGAGCTATATAAATCGCTGGAAGAGCCGTTCAGCTTAGGAGAAGAGTCGCCGACAAACTGGCCACGGCGCCAGCAGTGGTTCGATGCCGACGAGGTCGCGCGGGAAATAGATGGGGTATTACCGACGGTAATGCGCCTGAGTGAACGCAGCCCGGCTGCGCTACGTACAGATCGTGTGCTGATAAACGTTTCGCCACAAAAGCACCACGGCTATGCCGTTCAGTGGTTTGCGATGGCGGCGATGTTGGCGGTGATATTTTTAATTCGCAACAGCAATGTGCTGGCGGTAATTAAACAGCGTTTAAAACAAGAGGGAAAATCATGACGTCGGAGCTGCCTTCAGGTAGTAAAAAGCAGGTTGCGCTAATTCTTGCCATTCCGGTGCTGGTTATTGCCGTGTCCAGCGTAATGTTTTTGTTGGCGCAAAAGCGAGTATTGGATTTTGGCACGGTCAATCGCGGTAGCTTAATTCAACCGCCGGTGCAGCTTAGTGAATTAACGCCGACCCGTGTTGATGGCAGCGAATACCTGTTCGACACCGCCGAGTCGCGTTGGGTGTTTATGGTTGTCGGTGGTCGCGAGTGCCAGGGCGCTTGCGAGCGCATGCTGTATTTGACGCGGCAGACACATGTGGCCTTGGGCAAGAAAACGGACCGAGTCGAGCGCGTCTACCTTGCTACTGAAGGCCCTTTGTCGCCACAGCTTCGCGATTTTATCGAACAAGAGCACAGTGACATTACGGTAGTAAATGTCGATGGCAGTCGCTTCCTCAAGGCCTTTTCGGCATTGCCGACTTCGCCGCTGGAC
The DNA here is from genome assembly GCF_002306875.1 of Spongiibacter sp. UBA1325. Lineage (NCBI taxonomy): Bacteria > Pseudomonadati > Pseudomonadota > Gammaproteobacteria > Cellvibrionales > Spongiibacteraceae > Spongiibacter > Spongiibacter sp. UBA1325. The sequence goes on along the minus strand of NZ_DBTD01000009.1, from coordinate 266,197 downwards.
AAGCACAGCTTCTACGTTGTCGATCCGCTGGGGTGGGTGATGATGGTCTACCGTGCGGAGGATACCACCACGGAAACGTTAACCACCCTGGGCAAGGACGTGCTCAAAGACATGCGCCGCTTGCTTAAATAGTGCGGTGCTGGCGAATACAAAACAGATTGGTAGAGAGATAGATGACGCTGTTTAATAGTCCCGATTTGCGTAAGCCCGGATTTCGTCTGGCATTCAGTGCCTGCTTGGTTGCCATTATTGTGTTGGGCATGGGGGTGTTTACCCGTTTGGCTGACGCCGGCTTGGGTTGCCCCGATTGGCCGGGTTGCTATGGTCACGTGTTATGGCCGACCGAAGACCACGAGGTTGCTCGCGCGAATGAAGCCTATCCGGAAATGCCGGTGGAGCACGATAAGACCTGGCCGGAGATGGTGCACCGTTATTTAGCGACGAGCCTGGGATTGTTCACCATTGGCATCCTGGTGTTTGCGCTGCGCAACCGCGGCCCAGAGCAGCCCCTGAAACTGCCGGTTTTTCTGCTGGCCTTCATTATCTTGCAGGGCATGTTCGGCATGTGGACGGTGACGCTGAAACTGTGGCCGCAAGTGGTCACTGCGCACTTGTTGGGCGGCTTCACAACCATCAGTTTATTGTGGCTGCTTACCCTACGATTAAATAATCAGCGCTGGCAATTGCCTGCTATTGTTGAGCCAAAGCTGACCGCACTGCGGCCTTTGGTTGTTGTTGGGCTGCTGATTGTTGTCGGCCAAATCGCGCTCGGTGGCTGGACCACTTCCAACTACGCCGACATTGCCTGCCCCGACTTTCCGCGCTGCCAGGGCGCGTGGTTGCCGCCGATGGACTTTGCCAACGGCTTTAATATCGCTCAGCAGGTTGGGCCGAACTACCTTGGTGGCGTGCTGGACAACGACGCGCGGGTGGCCATCCATGTCAGCCATCGCATCGGCGCGATCATAACGAGCCTGTACTTGCTGTTTTTGTTTGTGAAACTGCGCGGCTTGGCGACGGCGCCTGCGAAACGTCTGTCTGTGGTCATGCTTGCCGTGCTCGTTGCCCAGGTGCTTTTGGGTATTAGCAATATAGTATTTAACTTCCCCATTGCTGTGGCGGTGACGCATAACCTGGTTGGCGCGCTACTGCTATTGGTAATGGTGACAATGAATTATTGCGTGTTTACCGCAACGGTAAACCGTGGGGGTGTACGAGTATGAGTCGGGAAAATGTCGCCGAGGCCGAGCCGCAATCGTCGGCGGTGAGTTGGCGCGATTACTACGAGCTGTGTAAGCCGAATGTCGTTTTTCTCATGCTGCTGACATCGATCATCGGTATGTTTATGGCGGTCCCCGGTATGGTGCCATGGCGGGTGTTGGTGTTTGGCAATCTGGGTATTGGCTTGTGCGCGGCGGCCGCGGCGGCGGTCAATCACTTGGTGGATCGCCGTATCGATCTCATAATGGCGCGTACCCACAACCGGCCGATTGCGCAGGGGCGTTTGAAAACGGTTAATGCGGCGATCTTTGCTGCGGCTCTTGGGGTTGCAGGAATGGCGATCCTGTTAGTTGAAATCAATGCCCTGACGGCTTGGTTGACCCTCGCCTCGCTGCTCGGTTACGCCGTGGTGTATACCCTGTATTTAAAGCGCGCGACACCACAGAATATCGTCATCGGTGGTATTGCTGGTGCGGCGCCGCCGCTACTAGGCTGGACGGCGGTTACGGGTGAGATTCACGGGCATGCTCTGCTGCTGGTGCTGATTATCTTTGTGTGGACGCCGCCACACTTCTGGGCGCTAGCGATCCACCGGCGCGATGATTACGCCAAGGTCGATATCCCCATGCTGCCGGTGACCCACGGCATTGGTTATACCAAATTGCATACCCTGCTCTACACCCTGTTGTTGTTCGTGGTCACGCTGCTACCTTTCGCCACTGGAATGAGCGGCATGCTGTACCTCTTGGGGGCGATCTGTTTGGGGGCAGGCTTTATTTACTGGGCTATCGTGCTGCTGCGCGGCAATGACCCGAAAGCGCCGATGGCGACCTTCAAGTACTCCATTATTTACTTGATGGCCCTGTTTATTGTTATGTTGTTGGATCATTATATGCTGCCCGCAACGATCATTTACGAGGTGTCTGGCTATGAGTGAGGCCACGGAAGCGACGAATAAGCAGCGGCGCGGCATACGTCTAACAGTTTTAGTTATTCTGCTGATTGCCGGCAGCTTGGTTGCGGGTTTCTTTTACGCCTTCACCAAAGCACGGGTGATGACCAAGGACGAATTGCGTGATCAGGGGGCCTACCTCTATGAGAACCCGCGCATGATCCCCGGGTTTAGTTTGCTAGATGAACAGGGGAAAACGCTGACCCCGGAGGCCCTCAAAGGCCAGTGGAATCTGATTTTCTTCGGTTTTACTTACTGCCCTGATATCTGTCCCACCACACTGGCTCAGCTCAAGCTGCTGTATCAGGAGCTGGAACCGGACGTTCAGGCGAACACTCAAATTTGGCTGGCCAGTGTTGATCCGGCCCGGGATACGCCCGAGCAAATGCGCAGCTACCTGGCGTTCTTTCATCCGTCATTTCGCGGGATCACGGGGGATTTTCTCGAGATCCACCGTTTTGCCACGGCGTTGAATATCCCCTTCGCCAAAGTGCCGGGCGGCGGTGACGATTACATGGTGGATCACAGTGCCAACGTTGCCTTAGTCAATCCTCAGGGGCATTCCCTTGGCTTTTTCAGGGCGCCGCTAGACATCAGTAAGATGAAGCGCAGCTTCCTGGCGATCCGCGAGCATTATTAGGGTAGAAGCAAAAGCGCTAAAAACGCCGCGAGTCGGCGTTTTTTTATGCCTGACGAAAGCCGCGGCTAAACTGCGCCGCAACGAAGATCAGTGCTGCGCACAAGACAACGCTTGGCCCGCCTGGGCTGTCCCACGTCCAGGCGGCTGCCAGCCCTGAGGCCACCGCTGCGACGCCGCATAAAATCGCAATTACCGCACACTGCTCAGGGCTGCGGGATAATCTGCCTGCCGCCGACGCGGGAATAATGAGCATCGCGGTGATCAGCAGCACACCGACAACCTTCATCGCGACCGCGACGGTTGCGGCAATCAGCAGCATCAACAAAAGGCGCAGGGCGTTCACATTGCGGCCTTCTACGGCCGCTAACTCGGCGTGAGCGATTACCGCCACCAGGCCACGCCAGTAGCAGCCCAGTAATAGCAATACAACGGTGGCGATGCCCGCCAGTAAGCGCAAATCTTCTGGCATTACCGCCAGCAAGTCGCCGAATAAAAAGCTATTGAGATCAAATGCCGGGCCATCCATAAATGACAGCGCTACCAAGCCCAGTGCCAGGCTGGTGTGGGAGAGAATGCCCAGTAAGCTGTCCAGGGCGGTGTCGCGCCATAACTGCAGGGCGAACAGCAGCACGGCGATGCCGGTGCAGGCGAGTAACACCGCCCACTCCAAGCGTATTTGCCAGCTTAAGCCGAGCGCGAGCCCCAATAGTGCCGAGTGCGCAAGAGTGTCGCCAAAGTAGGCCATGCGCTGCCAGGTGACCAGCGTGCCAAGAGGGCCGCACACCAGCGCCAATATCAGTCCGGCCGCCAGTGCGTTGAGTAAAATATCAGTCATGATGGCAGGGGCCGTCGCCCTTCTCCCTTACAACTTCGCCATGCATGTCGTGGCGGTGATCGTGGTCGTGTTGATAAAGGGCAATCGCTTCGGCATGCCGACGGCCGAAAAGTGATAAATAGGCCGGATCATTGCTGACCGTCTCTGGGTGTCCGTGGCAGCAAACGTGCTGATTGAGGCAAATAACAGTGTCGGTCTGCGCCATTACCCAGTGAAGGTCGTGAGAAACCATCAACACTGCGCAGCCCAGCTGATCTCTCAGTTCGCCAATCAACTCGTAGAGTTCGGTTTGGCCGGTAATATCCACCCCTTGAGCCGGCTCGTCGAGTACCAGTAGCTCTGGCTCGGCGAGCAGTGCGCGGCTAAGTAGCACCCGCTGAGTTTCACCGCCGGAGATATCGTGGAGTGGTCGGTCAGCCAGGTGGGCAATGCCCGTGCGGGACAGCGCGTGCTTGATGCCGCAGCGCCGCTGCTGCGACATGCGTAAAAAGCGACTAACGCTGATCGGCATCAGTGGATTGATGCTCAGGCGCTGCGGCATATAGCCAATGCGCAGGCCTGGGGCGCGCGTCACGGTGCCACTATCGGGGCGCTGCAGGCCCAGGGCGATGCGCAGCAGGGTGCTTTTACCGGCGCCGTTCGGGCCGATAATTGTCATGATTTCTCGCCTCGCCAGGTTCAGGTCAATCTCTGACAGCAGGGTTTGCTGGCGGAGGCTAAGCGACACCTTTTCAAGCTGCAGAAGTTGGCGGTCACGCACTCTCGGATTGCTCCTGGCAGCGCTGGCAGCTGCCAACAACCTCTACGCACTGCTCTTCTGCGTGGAAGCCGCGCCCCTCGGCGGCTTGGCGGATAGCGCTATCGATCGCCTCAGCGTCGAGTTCAATGGCGGTATTGCAGTGCCGGCAAATGAGGAAGTGCCCGGAGTGTCGGTGGCTTGGGTCCGCGCAGCCGACAAAGGCGTTGAGCGACGCAATGCGGTGAACCAGCCCCTGCTCCAGTAAAAAATCCAAGGCGCGATAGACGGTGGGGGGTGTGCTGCGACGCTCGCTTTGCGCATCGAGCGACTCCAGCAAGCTATAGGCGCCCACCGGTTTGTGGCTCTCCCAGATCAGGCTGAGAACATGCTCGCGAATCGGCGTGAGTCGTGCACCGCGGGCGGCACATATCTGGCGCGCACGCTGCAGGGCTTCATCAATGCAATGTTGATGGTTGTGATGTTGCTCGGGTGCCTCGGTAGGCATTGGTCAGCACCTAGTAGAAATAATAATGTTATAATATTTCAATTTTCTTTCTGTTACACCACCTGACGTTGAGGTTACTGTCGATCATGCGCCGCTGCTGGCTGATATTGCTGTGTTTTTGCTGTATTTCTGTACCGGCTTACGCGTCGTCCTTGCAACTGATTACTACCGTTAAGCCGCTGCAGTTGTTGGTGGCCGACATTGCCGGCGATGCCGCCGAGGTTGCGTTGCTGCAGTCTGCAGCGACGTCACCTCACGATTTTCAGTTGCGCAGCTCTGATCTCGGCCGTTTGGCTAAAGCGGATATGGTGCTTTGGTTTGGGCCCGCGTTGGAGCACTACCTGAGCAAGCCCATCCGCCGCTTTGACCATGCGGTTGCTCTGTATCCGGATGACCAGCCCGGCGATGTTGATGCCCACTACTGGCTGGATGTTGAGCAAATTCACTATATGGCGCGGCGCATCGCTAAGCTGTTGTCAGATCGGGTGCCCAGTCGCAGTGCATACTTCCATGCCAACGCGGCGCGCCTCACTTCTGCCCTGCGCCTGTATGACAAATCATTAGCGTCCCGCTTGCAGCGAGCAAGTGATCAGCGCTATCTGTTTTTGCATGACGGCTTTTCCCGTTTTGAGGCTCGCTATGATTTGCGTGGCGGGCTGGTGCTGTCGGGTGGTGAGGGTCGTATGGCGGGAGCGCGGCACCTGGCCGAGTTGCGCGAGCAATTGCAGGCGGGTGAGATACAGTGTGTGTTTCGCGAGCCGCAATATCCTGCCGCAATGTTGAGGGTGTTGACGCAGGGACTGGACGTGCCGGTTGTCGAGCTGGATCCGATGGCGGGTGAGACCACGACAGCTGGCGGCTTTATGGGCTTTTACCGCCAGCTTGGTGAGGCATTTGCGAGCTGTTTGGTCGCAAGTCCTTAGCGTTTACTGGTCGAGGTTTTTGGCGCCAGGCAGTGACGGCGCTTCGAAGTTGTCCAGTGCTACGCTCAGTGAGGCTGAGACCACATCCAGTGTGTTTGCCAGTACGCGTTCGGCATTAACGGTGTTGTTAACAGCCGTATTCTCCGGTGCATAACTTGCAGTGGCTTCACTGTAGGCTAATACCAGCGGCGCGCCCGACGCCGTGTCCTCGTCAGCGGCAAACGCTGCGGTGCTGGCAATCAAAAGTAGTACTGCGCTGCTTAGCTTTTTCATCTCTCTTTCTCCTCTGTGGGGCGCTGTTGCCCCGGAACAAGATGCTGTTGTCACCTTGTGTTACGTAAGGTAACACATTGCTGACGGCTCAATATGCTTAAATTTTGTTCATATTGGTGTAATGCGCTGTTCATAAGGGTATTTGGGTGTTACCTGGGGGGATTTTCGGTAACACTTTGTCTTGCTATGTGGGTCACTCGATTTCTGGCTTCGTGATACACTCGCGGCTTCTTCGGCTGGCAATTGAATATTTCGACAATGACTGCGACATCTCCCCTTGTTTTGGTAGACGGCTCTTCTTATCTATACCGGGCCTTCCACGCTCTGCCTCCGCTAACTAACTCCAAAGGACAGCCCACCGGTGCGGTGAAAGGTGTTATCAGCATGTTGCGCCGCCTGCAGAAGGATTACCCCGATAGCCCTATTGCCGTGGTATTTGACGCCAAGGGCAAAACCTTTCGCGACGACATGTACAGCGACTACAAGGCCAACCGCCCACCGATGCCGGACGACCTGCGGGCGCAAATTCAACCTATTCACGACATTGTCGACGCCATGGGTTTGCCGAGACTGGTGATCGATGGTGTGGAAGCCGACGATGTGATTGGCACCCTGGCGGCCCAGGCGGGCGCGGAGCGGCCGGTGGTGGTGTCGACCGGAGATAAGGATATGGCGCAGCTAGTGAATGCCCATGTCACGTTGGTGAATACCATGACCGATACCAAAATGGATGAGGCTGCCGTCGCCGAAAAATTTGGTATCCCACCCTCGCTGATTATCGACTACCTCGCGCTAATGGGGGACAAAGTCGACAATATTCCGGGCGTGGCTGGCGTTGGCGAAAAAACCGCCCTGGCCCTGCTGCAGGCCCTGGGTGGCATAAAAGATATCTATGCCCGGCTAGATGAGGTTGCGGACCTATCCATTCGCGGCGCCAAGAGCCTGGCGAAAAAGTTAGAGGCCTCGCGCGAGGCGGCAGAGTTGTCCTACGAGTTGGCCACGATTAAGTGCGATGTGGCGCTCGATGTTGCGGTGGCGGATCTTCAGCCGGGTAGCGTCGACAATGAGCAGTTATTGGCGCTGTTTCGCGACATGGAGTTTAAAGGTTGGGTTGACGAGCTGCAGCGCAATGAGGGGGCAGTTGCAGCCGAGGTGGGCGACGATCAGCCTGGTAACTCCTCGGAAAAGCAGTACAGCGTTATTCTCGACGAGGAGAGTTTTCAGCAGTGGCTGGATCGACTGAGCGCAGCAGCATTGTTCGCCTTCGATACCGAGACAACCAGTCTGAATTATATGCAGGCGCGGGTTGTTGGGGTGTCTTTTGCCATTGAGCCCGGCGAGGCGGCCTATGTGCCCTTTGGCCACGACTATATCGACGCGCCAACGCAGCTCAGTGAGGAGCGCGTGCTCGGCGCGTTAAAGCCCTTGTTGGAAGATGCCAAGGTCGCCAAGCTGGGGCAAAACCTTAAGTACGATGCGAATGTCTTGGCGAACCACGGCATTACCCTGCGGGGTATCGCCGAAGACACCATGCTTGAGTCGTATGTGCTGGATTCCACGGGCAGCCGTCACGATATGGATAGCCTGGCGTTGAAATACCTGGGCCAATCAACCATTCACTTTGAAGACATTGCGGGCAAAGGCGCTAAGCAGCTTAGTTTTAATCAAATCGCACTCGAGCAAGCCGGCCCCTACGCCGCTGAGGATGCCGACATCACCCTATGCTTACATCAGGCCCTGGCGCCCAAGCTCAGCGAGGCGCCATCCCTTGTTTCCGTGTATCGGGATATTGAATTGCCCTTGGTGGGAGTGCTGTCACGGATCGAGCGCAACGGCGCCCTGATCAGCCGAGACATGTTGGCGGTGCAGAGCATGGAGATTGCCGATAAGCTCAAGCAGCTGGAGCAGCAGGCCTACGACATTGCCGGTGGCGAGTTTAATTTGTCCTCGCCCAAGCAGCTGGGTGAAATTTTGTTTGAACGACTGGAAATCCCCGTCATCCGCAAAACGCCCAAGGGCGCGCCGTCTACGGCCGAAGAAGTGCTCGTTGAGTTGGCTCACGACTACCCCCTGCCCCAGGTTATTCTCGATTACCGCGGGTTGGCGAAACTGAAGTCGACGTATACCGACAAGTTGCCGCAGTTGATCGACCCCCAAACCGGGCGCGTGCATACCTCCTACCATCAGGCTGTTGCCGCTACCGGGCGCTTGTCGTCGTCTGACCCTAACCTGCAGAACATTCCCATTCGCAGTGCCGAAGGCCGCCGCATACGAAAGGCCTTCGTTGCGCCGCAGGGTTACAAAATACTGGCGGCGGACTATTCACAAATCGAGCTTCGCATAATGGCCCACCTCTCTGGTGACGAGGGCCTGATCAACGCCTTTAAAAATGGTGAGGACATTCACCGCGCCACGGCTGCTGAGGTATTCGGGGTGGAGTTAGACGCTGTGAGCGATGAGCAGCGCCGCAACGCCAAAGCCATTAACTTTGGGCTGATCTACGGAATGTCGGCCTTTGGCCTGGGGCGCCAGCTCCATATTGGGCGCAACGAGGCTCAGCAATATATCGACCTCTACTTCGAACGCTATCCGGGTGTCAAAGAGTATATGGACAATACCCGCGCGCTCGCGGCGGAAAAAGGTTATGTGGAAACCCTGTTCGGCCGCCGCCTGCACCTGCCGGAAATTAACGCGCGCAATGGCCAGCGGCGTCAGGCTGCCGAGCGCACGGCAATCAATGCCCCCATGCAAGGCACTGCTGCTGATATTATCAAGCGGGCAATGATCGCCGTGGATGACTACCTGAGCGAGCAGCAGCCCGACGCGAAAATGATTATGCAGGTTCACGACGAACTGATTCTTGAGGTTGCCGAGGATCAGCTCGATAGCGTTCAAGAGCGTGTTGTCGCGTTGATGGAGAGCGCTGCCGAGCTGGCGATACCGTTAGAGGTAGGAGTGGGCAGTGGCGATAACTGGGACGAGGCGCACTAGCGCGGGGTCTCAGTCGAGGTCGTCGAGCTCCTCGTCTTCTTCAAAGCGAGCGGTTAGCCACACGTCGAGCTGTTCGCGAAGGTCATCCAGACCGTCGCCACGCGGAGCTGAAAACAGCTGCGCGTTTACCAGCCCGCCGTAGGGCTGAAGGGCTTTTCGCACTTGTAGTAGGGTCGACATCGCCGGCCCGCGCTTGAGTTTGTCGGCCTTTGTCAGCAGGATGCGAACCGGCATCCCCGCCTGGTGGGCCCAATTCAGCATGGTGGTGTCGAAGTCGGTGAGCGGGTGGCGAATATCCATCATTAGCACCAGGCCGCGCAGTGATTGGCGGTGCTGCAGGTAATACTCCAGATTGCGTTCCCATTCTTGCTTCACCTTTAGCGGCACTTTGGCGAAACCGTAGCCGGGTAGGTCAACAAGTCGCATGCTGTCTTGTTCGTTCACAGAGAAAAAGTTGATAAGCTGGGTACGACCTGGTGTTTTACTGGTCTTGGCCATCTTGCTGTTTTCCGTCAAGCGATTAATGGCACTCGACTTGCCTGCGTTCGAACGGCCGGCAAATGCGACCTCCGCGCCGCTGTCTTCGGGGCATTGGGCAAGTTTGGGTGCACTTTTCATGTAGACGGCACGGCGGTAATTAACAGAATTGGCCTTGGGCATAAAATATCCGGGGGAGTATTGCGGTGCATAGCAAGTCTGGGGGAGCCAAAAAATGGCCCAGACTCGGGCTTGTTGTGTATAATGCCGCAGTTTTTACTGGGGGTCATCACCCAGCGTGTCGCAGCTTTCATCGCGGGCGCCGGTCAGAAGAGAGGGTAAACCATGAAAAAATGCTTATTCGCAGTACTTCTTGCCATTACCAGCGTAGCCGCTAGTGCCAACGCCGATGTCGAGGCGCGTTACAAGAAGTCGTGTTACGCCTGTCACGGTTTTGGTGCCAATGGCGCACCGAAAACTGGTGATGTTGCCGCCTGGACTCCGCGCTTGGAAAAGGGAATGGAAACGCTCGTAAAACACGCTCGTGAAGGCTTTAACACTATGCCGCCAATGGGTTTGTGCTTTGATTGCAGCGATGCCGACTTCCAAGCGCTGATTGAGTATATGGCGACGGCCAAGTAAGGCGCGCTAGAACTTCTGTTTTTAAAGAGTAAGTGATCATGAACAAACCTTTGCTAGTTTTTCTTGCTTCCCTGCTGCTGAGTAATGTTGCGGTGGCTGTGGAAGGTAACGCTGCTGCCGGCAAGTCAAAATCTGCCTCATGCGCCGCCTGTCACGGTCAAGACGGCAACAGCCCGGCACCCACCTTTCCGAAATTGGCTGGCCAGGGTGAGCGCTACCTGATCAAGCAAATTCATGACATCAAGTCGGGTGCGCGTCCTGTGCCAATGATGGCTGGCCAGACCGACAACCTGAGCGATCAGGACATTGCCGATATCGCCGCTTACTACGCGAGCCAGACTGGCTCTGTTGGCCAAGCGGATCCGGCGCTGGTTAAAAAAGGCGAAGCGATTTACCGTGGCGGCATTGCCGAGCGCGGTATTCCGGCGTGCTCTGCTTGTCACTCACCTACGGGTGCAGGGATGGCAGCAGCTGGCTTCCCCAAATTGAGCGGCCAATACGCTGACTACACCGCAGCGCAACTGAAGGCTTTCCGTGCAGCAATGGATGGACGCGAAGGTCGCGATAATGACGGCGAAGCGAAGACCATGCGCATGATCGCTTTCAAAATGAGCGATGCCGAGATTGAAGCGGTTTCAAACTTCATTCAAGGTCTGCATAACTAAGGCGTGCAGAGCTTGTGAAAGGCGGCAATAGCCGCCTTTTTTTTCGCCGTTGAATTGGTTGAGCTGTAGGAACCGCACAGCCGTCGGCGTGTCTGATACACTCTATCGGCATCGCGCACTCGACTCGCATAAGTAACTAGGATGGGAATGATGAAGAAACACATCTCAATGTATCTGTTTGGCCTGATGGCGCTGTTGGTATCGGCCTGTAGCAATGGTGATGCGACAGGTGGGCAGACCGCCCAGGTTGCTGCTAAAACGACCGCTGAAACGCGCACCGCGCCACCAGCCACAGCGGTTAACGGCGAAGGCTTTGTTCGTATTGCTCAGCCGGTGCGCACATCCGATGCGAATAAAATCGAAGTCGTGGAAGTTTTTTGGTACGGCTGTAGCCACTGTTTTGACTTCGAGCCTATGGTGAGCGCGTGGGCGAAACAGTTGCCCGAAGATGTGGCGTTTGTGCAGTCACCGGCAATGTGGAACGACTTAATGGTGCTGCATGCTCAGGCCTTTTACACCGCCAAAGCGCTGAACATTCTCGACCAGGTGCACGAGCCGCTGTTTGACGAGATCAACCTCAAGAAAAATCCGCTGCGAAATCGCGATGCCATTGAAAAACTGTTTCTTGAGCACAGCAATATTGATGCCGAGACCTTTCGTAAAACCTTTGACTCCTTTGGTGTGAAGAGCCAGGTACGGCAAGCCGATTCCCGCGCACGCAGCTACGGTATCGCGGGTACCCCGGAGTTGATCGTCAATGGCAAATACCGGGTTACTGGCCGCGCAGCAGGCAGCAAAGCCAATATGTTGAAGGTGGCTGAGCAGCTTATTGAGGAAGAGCGCGCCGCCCGCTAAGCGCTTCCGCCTGTTAGTTTGACCCCGCCAGCGCGGCCCAGTCGCGCTGGCTTAGCGACGCGGCTATGTGGCGACTAAAGTCGCCTATGCATCAGCGAAATGCCCCTTCATACTCTTTCTTTCCCGCGCTTTGTGGACCGTTTTATGTCGCCGCTTCGTATCGCTGTTTTCACCGCCCTGTCGATGTTGGCCTTTACCGGCAATGCGCTTATTTGTCGTGCGGCGTTGTTGGGCGGCACGATAGATGCGGCCAGTTTTACAGCGCTGCGCCTGCTGTCGGGAGCCGCTATGTTGTGGGCGATTATTGCGGTGCGCAACATTCCCCATCGCGACGTCTCTCCCCCGGTATCCGCGCGCGTTATTTCCGGTTTTGTATTGTTTGCGTATGCCGCGGCGTTTTCCTATGCCTACGCTCGAGTATCCGCTGGCGCGGGTGCCCTGATTCTATTTGCCGCGGTGCAAACGGTGATGATCGGCTACGGCTTCTACCGCGGGGAGCGCTTTAACGGCTTGCAATGGCTGGGTCTGCTCCTTGCCTACGGTGGCCTGTTGGCACTCATGCTGCCCAGTGCCACGGGCGCATTAGAGGGCGCCCCCTCGCTGCTGGCTTACCTCATTATGTTGATTTCGGGCGCGGCGTGGGGAGTCTACTCTTTGCTGGGGCGAAGGGTGGGCGATCCGCGCGTGATCTCTGCGCACAACTTCCTCTACTCCCTGCCTTTTGCCGCGCTTCTTAGCCTGGCGATGTGGGCCGTTGAGCCGCCCCGGTTAGGCGCAGAGGGTGTTGTATACGCCCTCCTATCCGGCGCGGGCGCTTCGGCGCTGGGCTATATCGTATGGTATTCCGCACTGCCGGCGCTCAGGGCGACAACGGCGGCAAGTGTGCAGCTGAGCGTGCCACTAATGACGGCACTTGGCGGTATTTTGCTACTTGCCGAGCCTTTCACCCTGCACTTTTTGCTGGTGTCGGCGGCAATTATTGGTGGCTTGGCGCTGGTGATATTCAGTAAATCACAGCGCGTCGAAAAAACCGGGCTGCGCCCTCAATAGCGGGTATCGCTACGCCGAACGTTGGCTGAGCATACGCGCCGGTGCCTGCTGAAAGTGGCGTTTGAATTCGCGGCTGAATTGCGAGGGGCTGCGGTAGCCGACCAGTATTGCGGCTTCATTTGCGCGCCGTCCCTCGTTGGCTATTAGTTCTTTCGCCTTGCTCAGGCGCAGTTTCTTTAAGTATTGCAGGGGTGTTTCTCGGGTCACCTGGCGAAAGGCGCGATGAAAACTCGAGGGGCTCATTCCCGCATAGTCAGACAGGGCATCGACATTCAGGTCTTCGGCATAATGCCGGTGCATATGCACCAATACCCGCGCTACGCGTGCGTAGTGGCCATCGTGCTGAGCAAGCTCGGTGAGTACATGCCCCTTCGGGCCAATCAGTATTCGGTAGATAAACTCTCGAACAATTGCCGGCCCCAGAACCTGTGCGTCCTGAGGGCTAAGCAGGGCCTCGAGCAAGCGTTTGAGTGTGTCGCTCATATTCGGGCTCAAACGGTCGGAGCTTAGGCCGCAGTCGCCACTATCGCCGCGCTTTTGGCCGAGGCTGGGTGTGGCGTCAATGAGCTCCTGGAGCAATGCGGGATTAATGCTGATGGATATGCCCAGCAAGGGTAAGTTGCCGTCGCTATGTGCTTCGCACTCGAGTGGCAGCGGTACACCTTGCACCAAGTAGCGGCCGGGGCCGTAGTCTACTTGCTGGCCGTTGAGATAAATGCGTTTGCGGCCCTGGGCCATCACGATAATGCCAGACTGATACACAAAGGGTTGGCGCGAGCTGCCGCGGCTTGCCCGGTAGATGTGAACACCGGGAATGATCGTGCTACGGCTGCCTTCCAATGTATCCAGCGATTGGCTGCTGATATAGCGCTGAAGCAGCTCACTAATCGTATTCATAGAATTATTGCTTGTGGGGTGTTTTTTGTATTTTGGCAGGAATAGGCAAATAAAATCCAGTAATTGCGGTTTTTATTCCCATTAATAGCTCGTATTGTACATCACATGGTGGCGCTGCTGTTGGCGCGACTCCCTGTGTTAGCAATGAGGTTTAGTATGAAATTTTCGTTTGTGAACCCAACTCAAATTCATTTTGGCCAGGGCCAGATTGCCCGTATCGCCGACGCTATTCCCGCTGATCGCAAGGTTTTGCTGCTCTATGGCGGTGGCTCGATAAAGACCAACGGTGTGTATGAGCAGGTGGTTAGCGCCTTAGCCGAGCATCAGTGGCAGGAGTTCGCCGGGGTCGAACCCAACCCGACGGTTGAGACCCTGGACAAAGCGGTAGCTCAAGTAAAAGACAGTGGTCTGGATTATATTCTGGCGGTCGGTGGAGGCTCGGTTATTGACGGCGCCAAATATGTTGCCGCCGCCGCGCTGTATGACGGCGAGGGTTGGGATATCTTGCTGGGCAAACACCGGGTAAAACAAGCGCTGCCGATTGGCGCCGTGCTGACCCTGCCCGCGACGGGCTCAGAGTCTAATGGTGGCTCGGTGATTACGAAAAAGGCGACCCGCGATAAGTTGAATTTTATGTCGCCAGCGGTTCAACCCGGTTTTGCCGTGCTCGACCCCGACGTGATGAAGACGCTCCCCGAGCGCCAGCTTGCCAATGGCCTGGTCGATGCCTGGGTGCATACGTGTGAGCAATATTTGACCTTACCCACCGAGGCAATGGTTCAGGAAGGCTATGCGGAAGCACTGCTCAGAACGCTTAAAAGCCTGGGCGAGCGTTACGCTGAGCGCGATGATGACAGCTGGCGGGCCAACTTGATGCTGGCTGCCAACCAGGCGTTGAACGGTTTTATTGGCAGCGGTGTGCCGCAGGACTGGGCTACCCATATGATCGGCCACGAACTTACCGCCCTCTATGGGGTGGATCACGGTCGTTCACTGGCCATTGTGCAACCCTCATTGTTGCGCCATCAAATTGCCGTCAAGCGCGACAAACTGGAGCAAATGGCGCGCAATGTCTTTGGCTTGGCAGATTCTGAAGATCTCGCTGAACGCTGCATCGACGCGATTGAGCACTTTTATCACAGTCTGGGGGTTGCCACGCAGCTCACTGAGCACGGCGCTGACAAAGCGGCTGCGATCGATGCAATTGTTGCGCAGCTGGAAGCGCACGGCATGGTCAAGCTGGGTGAAAATCGCGCGATAACGCCAAAGGAAAGCCGCGAGATTCTGGAGCAGGCGGTTGCATAGGGGCCGATGGCCGCTACTGTCGGGCCGGCGGTGGATTGCCCGACTGGGGCACCCGAATGCCGGCATCGACTGAGGGATCGTCTGCGCCCGGCTTGCTTGCCGCGCGTATCGCCGCTTCTTCATCGGCCGCCTCTTGTGCGGCGCGTTGCTCAGCGAGTTCTTTCGCTAGGGCAGCGCACTGCGCGTTGGCAAAGGTGCTCTGGCAGAACGCAAGGCGCTGTTCTGGTGGCGGGTTGTGAAGCCCTTGTTTAGCCAGGCGCTCTATCTCGGCCTCGACGGCTTGGCAGCGCGCCGACAGGCCGGTGTCGTTGGCGATTTGAATGTTGAGCCCCGGCCGCGCATTGAGCTCTAACATCATAGGGCCCAGATCCTTGTCCAGCACCATATCAACTCCGATATAACCCAGGCCGGTCAGCTCATAGCAGCGCGTTGCCAAGGAAATAAATCCCTCCCAAAACGGCAGTTCAACACCGCGAACGGAGTTGGTGGTGTCGGGGTGGGTTTGAATCTTTTTGTTCAGCCATGTGCCGTCGAGGGTGATGCCGGTGGCCAGGTCAACGCCGACGCCAATGGCGCCTTGGTGGAGGTTGGCCTTGCCGCCAGACTGGCGGGTGGGCAGGCGCAGCATTGCCAGAACGGGATAGCCTTTGAGCACGATGATGCGAATATCGGGCACGCCCTCGTAGCTGATGGCACTGAAGATGGGGTCGGGGATCACGCGGTACTCGATTAGCGCGCGATCGCGATGACCCCCGAGGGAGTAGATTCCCGAGAGTATGCCCGACAGATGGAATTCAATATCCTCAAGGCTGAGTAAGCGGCCCCCGGCGCTGCGGTAATAGCCCTCGAATTGATCGGCGATCACCATAATGCCATCGCCGCCAGCACCCTGAGACGGCTTTATGACGAAGTCACGGTGGCTGCCGATAATGTCGCGAATCTGACTAATTTGTTTCTCGGAATCAATGATGCCGTACATGGGCGGCACATGAATTCCGTTGTCTATCGCCTTTTGCTTGGTGAGAATTTTGTCGTCGACCAAGGGGTAAAGGTGGCGAGCGTTATAGCGCAACACATAGTCTGAGTTGCGCTCGTTGATACCCATAATCCCCTTCTCGCGAAGGGTCTTCCAGGTTTTGAATAGCGAGGTCATTGGCCGTCCTTAAGCATTGCTTTAAAGCGGAATAACTCGCTGATGCGATAGCCTCGGTAGTGGCCCATGGCCAGCATAATCGCCATTAGCATCAATAACACGCCGGGGAAGGTAAACACGAAATAAATCCACGGTGCGTAGCTCATCATCAAGTGGGCCAGCGTAGCGGCAATTAAGGTGCCGATGCCCACTTTTAGACTGTGCAGCCCGCCCCGCTCTTCCCAGACGATCGACAGTCGCTCAATCGACATGGTCAGAATCACCATTGGGAACAGCGCAATCGACAGGCCACGGTCGAGCCCCAGTTGGTGGCCGAGCACACTGATCAGCGCCATCACAATGACGACGAAGGTCAGCACAACCGAAAGCCGCGAAAGTAATTGCAGGTGCAAGTGCTCCAAGTAGGAACGCAGCCCCAGGCCGAGGGCAGAAATGGTGGTGAAGAGGATGATTCCCCACACCACCTGCGTTTCCCTGAAGGCCAAGCCTATTAACACGGGGGTGAAGGTGCCCAGTGTTTCAATGCCGACAATGTTGCGCAGGAACAGGATCAACATTACTCCAATGGGAATCATCAGAATAATTTCAAAGGTCTGCTGAGACTGCAGTGGCAGGCTGTACATCGACAGCGCCCAGCTGTTTTCCTGGCGGCTTTCATTAATGCTCTGCGCCAGCATAATGGAGTTCATGGTTTGCCGGGTTGAATTGATTTCCACCTTAACCTGTCGGCCGCCATCTACTTTCACCAGTGGGTCGCGCCCCGTCCACCACACAATGCGGTCATCGGGCAGGCCAAAGACGCCGGTTTCGGTATTGAAGTACAGCCAGCGCTGGCCATTGTAGCTGCGCATCCACAGCTCGGGCTGTTGGGTGCCGCTGCTCAACAGGCGCAGGGTATGCACCTGCTCAACGGGAATGTGGGCCGAAGACAGCAACAGCTCAAGTACGCGGGACTTGCTCAGCTGAGAATAGTCGTTGCGCAGCAACAGCCGCGCATTGTCGTTGCTGCTGTCATTAATCAGCTTAATGGCTTCGCGAATAAAGGTTTCAATATCGGCGGAATGTTCGCGAATGGGTTTTAGCAGGGCCTCAACAGCCACTTTTTCAACACCTTTGAGATTGGGGCTCTCGCGAAACTGGGGGCCGGGTTCTTCATTCGACAGGCGCGTATTGCTGCGCTGGGTCAGCATCAGCCGGTAGAACAGTTGCTGCTGACCTTCGGCGCGGCGTGCCGACCACACCGCACGCCGGTTCTGTTCTAGTTCATCGATGTTCACCCCGTAGTTGCGAGCGATGAAGCTTTCATCAAGGGTGATGAATTTACTCCAGCTTGGTGGCAGATACATCTGCACCTTCACTGGCGTTTTTTCCCGCGCGTTAAAGCTGATTTTGGTGTCGATAACCCAGACCGGCTCGGTGGTCTCCGCGCTGACCGGAATGTTCAACGCAAAAATCTGCCAGGCCGTGGCCGCCGCACCGAGTAACAGCAGGGCTGCGGCAAGCACTTTAACGTGCAGTTTGACGCCTTTCATTCGGCGCTCTCCTTATCGAGTTTTTTTGCCTTTTTTGCGCAGGCGTTTTTGTCTTGAAGGTATTTTTCGCTGGGGTCGACAATCGCGTTGAAGGCTATCAATGGGTCAGAGCCGACCAGCATGGCCTTTGAAAATTGTCGGCGATCGGCCAGGTTCACTTCAACTTTACGAGAGGTGCCGCCGATACACAGGGTCAATTCAAGCACTGGGCGGCGGTGGTAGTATTTGTCGTCTTCATCCATGTCGCCAGCCCGACGAATAATACGGATGTGTTTCTCCAATGGCTGCGAAACGGATTTGAGCTCGCCACTTGGCAGTACCAAGTCGAAGTGCACCATGTCGGGCTCGTCGCCGCGCCCCTTCTTCACTTTTGGGTTAATGGCGTTGATGGAGGCGCTCTCTGCACCAGTGTCAATTTTGGCTTTGTAGCGGACTCCCAGTTCTTCGATATAGACATACTCACTGATGCCGAAGACGGTCTTCGCCTCGCTCACGGTTTGCGCATTGGACATGGCGGCTGCCGACAGGCTCATGGCGGCGCTAACGATCAATAGACTGTGTCGAAGTAGTTTCACATCTTCTCCCGGTAATCGATGGTGGCGTCGTCGTTGGTTCTCTAGCATAGAACACCGCGCTGTGACGGCGCCAGCGTTAAAGTCTCAACAGGGCTTGCCGGGCTTTAGTCTCTAATTTCCTGAAAAAGTGCTAAACAGGTTTCGCGACTTTCTTTGTGGTCGACAATCGCCTGGGGGTAGCCGGCGACATTTTTGGGTTGGTGCAGCGCCTTGCCGGAGAGCTCGCGCAGTTCGGGAATAAACTGCTTGATGAACTCGCCATCGGCGTCGAAGCGCTGACTCTGCGTGGTGGGGTTAAAAATGCGGAAGTAAGGCACGGCATCGGTGCCGGTGGAGGCCGCCCACTGCCAGCCGCCATTGTTTGATGCGAAATCGGCGTCGATAAGCTGCTCGAGAAAGTGCCGCTCACCCCAGCGCCAGTCAATGTGGAGGTGTTTGCACAGGAACGACGCGGTGACCATGCGCAAGCGGTTGTGCATCCAGCCGGTCTGGGCGAGCTGACGCATGCCGGCATCGACGATCGGGTAGCCGGTCTCCCCGGCTTGCCAGGCGGCAAAGTGTTCGCGCTTGTTGCGCCAGCGTAGTCTTTCGGTATCGGCTTGAAAGGCGCGGCCCTTAACCACTTGGGGAAAGTGGAAGGCCACCTGCCGGTAAAACTCGCGCCACAGTAATTCATTAAACCAGTTTCCGGCACTGGACTTGGCGTCCCACATGGCCTCGCCGCACTCCAATTGCAGGCGCGCCAAACATTGCCTGGGGCTGATAACGCCCAGCGCTAAGGCCGCCGATAAGCGCGAGGTGCCGTCGACAGCGGGAAAATTGCGCTGGTCGCTGTATTTGACGGCGCGCTGGGCACAGAATTCGCGAAGTTGATCAAGCACCGCCTTTTCTGTCACCGGCCAGGGGTCGGAGTCGCGCTCTTCGCCAAAGGCCTCAATGCGGGCGGTCGCCGTAGCGGCCGCTTGCGCTTGAGGGCGTGGCAATACGCGTGGGAAGTGCTCGCGCAAGTGCTGGCGGGCACGGCGCGAATACGGCGTAAACACTTTATAGGCGCTGCCGTCGTCTTTGGTACCAAGGCTGGGATGAATCAGGCAATCATCAAGCAGCGTCAAAGGAATTGAAAGCGCCTGCTTGCAGGCGGCATCGCGCTGCATTTCATCAACCAGGAGCTCTTCATGCGCGAATACTTGTGCAATGCCGTATTGCTGGCAGTAGTCCGCCAGCATCTTTGGAACATGGCGAAAATGCGCCGCATCGATAATGTCGAAGGGTATTCCCAATTCGGCGAGCTGTTCCGCCAAGGCCTGCAATGCGCGGCGCAAATAGTGGCGACGTATCGGTGCAATGCCATGCTCGTCGAGCTGCGCCGGGCACAGGAAGTAGACGGCCCGGCAGGGGCCGGCTGCCACCGCGGCGCTGAGAGCGGCGTGGTCGAGGCTGCGAAGGTCGTTGCGAAACCAGACCAGTGCTGTCACAGGCCCACCCGCAATTTAAGGTCGCGCGGATACGGATCGAAATAGTATTGATCCAATAAGTAGTCGACTTGGTACTTTTTCAAAAACATGGCCAGCATCTCCAGTGGCACCAGCAGTGGCAGCAGGCCGTTGGAGTAGTCCTCAATCACCTTGCTTAATTGTGCGCGGTCCTCTTTTTCCAAGTGGTCTTTGAAAAAGCCCTGAATATGCATCAGCGTGTTGCGATGGTTTTTGGGGTTGGCGGGTTTCTTCAGAGCGTCCATAAAGCGGCGGATGTACTCGTCGGCACTTTTCTCTAGGTTGTCACTAAGGGTGTCGGCTACCAGTGGCCCCAACTGCCGATAGATCGACTGGTTGTGTGCGAGCAATAAAAACTTATGTCGGCGATGGAATTCCTGCAGTGCGGCCACCGTCAGCCCCTCTGCTTGTATGGCCTGCCAGCGCGAGTAAGCGATAACGCGCAGTACGAAATTCTCTCGCAGGGGCAGGTCGTTCAAGCGGCCATTTTCTTCTACGGGAAGTAGCGGCAAGGCTTCCATCAGCTTGCGAGCATAAATGCCCACGCCAACCTTGCCTAAGCCCTGACCGGTTTCAGAGACAACGGGAACGCGCTCCATGCCGCAGCTGGGCGACTTGGCGCAAAAAATATAGCCACTGATATGTCCGAGCTTGGCGGCAGTGTCGCTGGCGAAAACCTGCATTTTCTCGGTGACATCCAGATCCGGGCCTTCCTTGCTGCCCTGTAAGCGCGGATTCTCCGGGTCGCCGACCAGGCGGATGGTTGGGCGCGGTACGCCCATACCGATGGCCTGCTCGGGACAGACTTTTACAAAGTCGAAGTGTCGGCTGAGCTCATCGGTAGCGAAAGGGAGGCGCTTGTGGCCGCCATCATAACGAACCTGGTCGCCGAGCAGGCAGGCACTGATACCAATTTGAATCGGGTGGGGGAGTTCCATAGCAGCGTCCTCTGCGCACGTTCTTATGAGTCAAAATACGTGTTTGCATTGGCGCTAGATCAGCGCCACGAGGTTCTAGCTTAGTCGTTTTCGGCCGCGTTAGGTGAGGTTTGATGCGGCGTGGCCATAAATGTAATCAGTGCACGATAGTCTTCGCGGCTGCAGCTACCGCACATCCCTTTTGCTGGCATGGCCTTAAAGCCACCTGCGGTGTGCTGCAGAAGGGTATCCATGCCCTTTTCGAGTCGCGGCCGCCAGTCTTCGGCATTGCCGCTGCGAGGGGCTCCTTTAGTGCCGCGACTATGGCAGCTATAGCAACTCTGAATATAGAGCGTCTTTAAGTCAGGGGATGATGGCATCACCGCCTTGTTGCCGGGCTTGCCGCAAGCGGCCAGCAGCACGGCTGAAAGAACAACGGCCGTGCGACTATTTTTCATTGAAGCCAAAGCTCGGTTGCTCATGTTCACTCTGGCGGTCGATGGCGCCCACATCCAGCAGCGGTGCAGCATCAATATGTTGCGCGTCCATCATCTGTGCAACGCGCTGTAGCGAGCTGATGATCTGCATTTGTTCCCAGTCCTGCAGGTCGCGGAACTGCCGCTTGAAGTATTCCTGGAGCGGTGTTGGCGCGTTGCGAATAATCTCCGCGCCCTGCTCGGTGAGGCAGGCAAACACCTTGCGCTTATCCTGGCTGGAGCGCTCCCGTACCACCAGCTGGCGCTTTTCCAGCCGGTCTATGATGCTGGTAACGGTCGCCTGGCTCAGGCTCACCTGCTTGGCGATATCGGAAATGATGGCGTCGCCCTGGTCGCGCAGAGTTTGCAGAATCAGCATCTGTGGCGCTGTCAGGCCGGAGGTCTTCATCAGGTGCTTGGAGTGCAAATCAACGGCGCGGGTAACGCGCCGCAAAGCAATCAAAACCTCTTCGATATTGTCGTCATCTTTCATGTTGGATGTCCTCGCAATCGGCCCATTTTAGTGCGCTTGCGGCAAAAATGCATCGCTATAATGCATCGCTCTCTAAGCCTTTGTTTGAAAAATGTTCAGCGCCGAGGTTATAATGCTTCGTGTACTAAGTAATTATTTGGGAGGTTGAGTTCATAAACAGGCCGAAAACGGCAAATATTGTCTAATTTTTGCCCATTATTGCGCCCTGTTTACAATGAACACAAATAAATTGTGTTGAAATCAAATGAAGCGACGTCAGCGGACGCTTTTGAGCTAAATTTTCGCCAACCAACGGCGGAAGATGGCTATCCACTCAATCAATTGGTGGCGAACAGCCCCCCCCTCGATCCGAATTCGGTCTACTGCAATTTACTGCAGTGCACCCACTTTGCAGAAACCTCGGTTGCCGTCGAAGAAAACGGCCAACTGGTTGGCTTTATTTCTGCTTACATTCCACCGGCAAAGCCCGACACGGTATTCGTGTGGCAGGTTGTGGTTGATAAGAGCCAACGTGGCCGGGGATTGGCGAAGAAAATGATGCAGGAAATTGTGCAGCGGCCAGCCTGCGCCAATGTGCGATTTTTAGAAACGACGATCACGCCAGACAACGAGGCGTCATGGGCACTGTTCCGCAGTTTCGCTCGGGATATGAACACCGAACTGAACCACGATATCTGGTTCGAGCGCGAGGCCCACTTCCACGGAAAACACGACAGCGAGGCGTTGCTTCGCATCGGACCCTTCCCTCGACCCCCTTTAGAACAATAGCGGTCGACAACATTAAAGGATGCTAAGAGGACATTATTATGACTATTTTTGATCAGCTTGAATCAGAAGTGCAGTGTTATGCACGTTCATTCCCGGTAACGTTTAATAAGGCGCAGGGTGAATACCTGTACGACGTTGACGGCAACAAATACCTGGATTTTCTCGCTGGGGCGGGCACGCTGAACTATGGCCACAACCACCCAGTGCTTAAAGAAGCGCTGGTTGAGTACATCATGCGCGACGGCATTACCCATGGTCTGGATATGCACACCGACGCCAAGGCCGACTTCCTCGACGCGTTTAACGAGAACATCCTCAAGCCGCGCGATATGGAGTATACCTTCCAGTTTACTGGCCCCACTGGCACCAACGCCGTTGAAGCGGCGATGAAGCTGGCGCGCAAAGTGACTGGTCGCAATACCATTGTATCGTTCACCAACGGCTTTCACGGTGTGACTTTGGGCAGTGTTGCGGCAACGGGTAACAGCCATCACCGCGGCGGTGCGGGTGTGGCGCTGGGCGACATCTCGCGTATGCCGTTCTGCGGTTACCACGGTCGCGATGCCGACACCATCAAGATGATGGACAAGCTGCTTAGCGATCCGTCGTCGGGTATCGATCTGCCGGCGGCGATGCTGGTGGAGTGTGTGCAAGGTGAAGGCGGTTTGAATGTCGCCAATAGCGATTGGTTGCGCGGCTTGGAAAAACTGTGCCGCAAGCACGATATCCTGTTGATTGTGGATGATATCCAGGCCGGCTGTGGCCGCACGGGTACCTTCTTCAGCTTTGAGCCCAGCGGTATTAAGCCCGACATTGTGACCATGTCGAAGTCACTGAGTGGCTACGGCCTGCCCTGCGCAATTGTATTGCTGCGCCCGGACCTGGACGTGTGGGCACCGGGTGAGCACAACGGTACTTTCCGTGGTAATAACCACGCGTTTGTTACCGCAGCGGCTGCCATCCGCCATTTCTGGAAAGATGAAAGCTTCTCTAACGAGATCATCGAAAAGTCGGCGATTGTGCGCGACCGCTTTAAGAAAATTTCTGACCGCTACGGCGTTACGCGCGCGGCGGTTAAAGGTCGCGGCATGATGCAGGGCATTGCCCTTGCCGATGGCGATACTGCCGATGCCGTTGCCCGCGCCTGTTTTGAGCGAGGCCTGGTAATTGAAACCTGTGGTAACCGTGGGCATATCGTAAAATGTTTCTGCCCGCTGACCATCGACAAAGACGAGCTGATTCGCGGCATGGATATCGTCGCCGATGCCGTTTCGGAAGTGTTGTTGAAAGACGTTAAGAAAGCGTCTTAATCCCGCCTTGTGTTCGGGCCCGCCCGGGCTCGATTTGGGTCCGCCGTAATGGCGGACCGTTGTATCGACTAAAGAAATTGGAAACCGAGTAATGATCGTAAGAACATTAGAAGAGTGTGAAAATTCAGAACGCAAAGTTGACGGTGGCAATTGGCAAAGTGTGCGCATGCTGCTGAAAGACGACAATATGGGTTTTTCTTTCCATATCACTACCATTCTTGCAGGTACCGAAACGCCGATTCACTACCAGAATCACCTTGAGTCCGTGTACTGCATGTCGGGCAATGGCGAGATTGAAACGGTTGAAGACGGCAAAATCTACAAAATTGAACCCGGTACGCTGTATATCCTCGACAAGCACGACAAGCACCTGCTTCGCGGCGGCAGCGAAGACATGAAAATGGCCTGTGTATTTAATCCGCCACTGAGTGGCAAGGAAGTTCACGATGAAAATGGCGTTTACCCCATTGACTGATTGTTAAAAAGCGCGCGGAAAACGTCCTTTTTAATGATCGAATGGAGAATACGATGTCACACAGTGTAGAAAAAATTGGCGGCACGTCGATGAGCGATTACGCCGCGGTGCGCGACAATATCATCCTGGCGGGAGCCGAGGGCGACCACCTGTACGGCAGAATTTTTGTTGTGTCTGCCTACGGTGGTGTAACCGACATGCTGCTGGAGAACAAGCGCAACGGTAACCCCGGTGTCTACGGTTTATTTGCCGACGACGAAGGCAGCGAAGCATTGTGGCGGGAAGCGCTGCGCAATGTGGCCAAAGCCCTGCACCAAATTAATGAGGAGCTGTTCGACGACGCCGAGCAGCTCAATGAGGCCAATGCGTTTATTGATGGCCGCTTATTCGAGGCCGAGCGCTGCATGGACAACTTGCACCGTCTGTGCCAGCACGGCCACTTTGGTTTGGAAGACCACCTGCTAACGGTCCGTGAAATGCTGGCCAGCATTGGCGAAGTTCACAGTGCCTGGAATACCGCCAAGCTGCTGCAGCGCGACGGTATTAACGCGCGCTTTGTTGACCTTTCCGGTTGGAGAATGGAGTCGGCAATCCCCTTGGATGCACACATTCTGCGCGAGCTGGATAAAATTGATGTGCAAAAAGAGCTGCCCATCGTCACCGGTTACGCCTACTGCAGCGAAGGCTTGATGGCGACTTTTGATCGCGGCTACAGCGAGATGACCTTTAGCCGTTTGGCGGTGATGAGCAAGGCCGACGAAGCGATTATTCACAAGGAGTATCACCTCAGTAGTGCTGATCCGCGTTTAGTGGGTGCCGAGAAGGTGGTGCCGATCGGCCGCACTAACTACGATGTTGCCGATCAGCTGGCCAACCTCGGCATGGAGGCGATTCACCCGCGTGCAGCCAAGGGCCTGCGCCAGGACAATATTCCGTTGCGGGTGAAAAACACCTTTGAACCCGAGCACAGCGGCACCTTAATCGATGGTGAATACACCAGTGAGCGACCCTGTGTAGAAATTATTGCGGGCCGCAAGCAAGTGTACGCGCTGGAAGTTTTCGACCAAGACATGGTCGGCTCGCTGTGGGATTACGAGCAGAAAATACTCAGTGCGATCTCTCGCTTTAAAGCGACGGTGATCACCAAAGATATTAACGCCAACACCATCACCCACTACTTGGGCACCAACCTGAAAACGGTTAAGCGCATTGTTAAAGCGGTCAGTGATGAGTTTACGACGGCAGAGGTCAGTACGCGCAAGGTGGCTATTGTGTCCGCCATCGGCAGCGATATGAAAGTGCCTGGCATGCTGGCAAAAACGGTCTCGGCATTGGCGTCGGCAGATATCAGTGTGCTGGCTATGCACCAGTCTATGCGTCAAGTGGACATGCAGTTCGTGATCAATGAAGATGACTACGAGGCAGCGGTCGCCAACCTGCACCGTTGTTTAGTAGAAGTCCATGATCACGGAGAGGCAATATGCGTGGCTTGACCCTGTGCTGGATAGTGGCAGCGCTACTTCCCTTAATGGCGTTTGCCGACTCAGAGCAAGAGGTCAGCGACACACAAGTTGATCAGCATATTGATCAACTGCAAGAGCCGCTCTACTCGCCCTTCATCGAGCGTTATATCCTCGATGAAGTGCGTTCACTGCGGGTGGATATGGAGCGCAAGCACCGCGAACTCACTCAGGAAGTGGTGGATCGCGAGCTTGGCGCTGCAGATAAAGCGGTGTCTTACGCCACCAATACGGTTACCTACTTCTTCTATCTGATCGCCGGTGTCAGTTCGGCGCTGGTGTTGATCGGCTGGAATTCCCTGCGTGATATTCGCGACAAGGTTCACAGCGTTGCTAATGAGCAGGTTGCGGACATCGTTGAAGAATACGAAAAGCGCCTGCGCGTGATAGAGCGACAGCTCAAACAAGAAACTGAGCACATCGAGTCCAACCGCGAGGAAATCAACCGTACGCAGGAGATCCATTCGCTATGGTTGCGCGCCAGTCAGGAGGCCAGTCCGGCGGGTAAAATTGGCATCTACGATCAAATACTTGCCATTCGCCCCAGCGATATTGAAGCCATTACCTATAAGGCCGATGCTGCGCTGGATCAGGGTGAACCCCAGTGGGCGGTTAACCTGTGTAATCAGGCGCTGAGTCTCGACGAAACCAACGGTCACGCGTTTTACCAGTTGGCCTGTGCACATTCGGCAATGGGCAATCTCGACGATGCCGCTCGCTACTTTGCCAAAGCGGTTGCTCAGGCTGAGGCCTATCGCGAAGAACTGGAGCGGGACCCCGCACTGGAATCACTGCGTGAGCACCCGCTGGTACACGAGCTGCTAGAGCCAACGGTTAACGATAATATTTAACGCTGCTCGGCACTGGGCAGTAACAATAGGAAGCCTATGCTTACTGCCTGGAGTTTTATTGCTTTTTTAAGCCTATTCGTCCTTATTGGCCTCTCTTCCCTTTTTTTTAGTAGTCACCAGAGCAAGGATTACTACCTTGCCAGCAATAGCGTTAAGCCCTGGCTCGTCGGCCTTTCTGCCGTGGCCACGAATAACAGTGGCTATATGTTTATCGGTGTTATCGGCTATACCTACACCGTCGGCTTATCCGCTTTTTGGGTTATGTTGGGCTGGATTAGTGGCGACTTTATCGCGTCCCACTTTGTGCACCGCCGCCTGCGGACGATGACGGAAAAACGCGGCGAGGTCAGTTATATCGGCGTGTTGTCGTCGTGGTCCGGTGGCACAAAACCCGCCTACCAACGGCTGGCTGCAAGCATTTGTTTGTTGCTGTTAGTCGCTTACGCCGCCGCGCAATTGCTTGCCGGTAGTAAGGCCTTGCACGTCTTGTTTGATTGGCCAATTTGGGCGGGGGCGGTCAGTGGTGCCGTACTGGTGTTGATGTACTGCCTGGCGGGTGGCATCCGCGCATCAATCTGGACCGATGCCGCGCAGTCGATGGTGATGATCTCAGCGATGGGGCTGCTGTTGTGGGTGGCGGTCGACGGCCTCGGTGGAGCGCAGGCGACTCTCTCTCGGTTGCGCGACGTGCCGGATTATATGAATTGGTTTCCCCAGGATCTCGCCTTTCCCGGCGTAATGGGGGCGGTGTTATTCGCATTGGGTTGGTTGTTTGCCGGCCTGTCCGTGGTTGGTCAGCCCCATGTGATGGTGCGGTTTATGACCCTGCGAGAAGGTGGGGATATGAACCGCGCACGCCAGTGGTATTACCTGTGGTTTACCGCTTTTTACTTAATGGCCACGTCGGTTGGCTTGCTGTCGCGGCTCTACCTGCCCGAGGCCGGCAGCTTCGACGCTGAACTCGCTCTGCCAACCATGGCGCAACAGCTTTTACCACCGGTGCTGGTCGGCTTAATTCTCGCCGGGGTGTTTGCCGCGACGCTCTCCACCGCCGATTCATTAATTTTGAGTTCATCGGCGGCACTGACCCACGATTTGTTGCCACACAATATTGAAAAACCCTGGCTGCTTAAGCTGTCGACGTTTGGTATTACCGCCACGGCTCTGGCCTGGGCGCTACTCAGTGCGCAAAGCGTTTTCGCCATGGTGGTTATGGCGTGGTCCGGATTAGCCAGTGCGTTTGTGCCGCTGTTGCTGGTGCTTATTTTTGGCGGCCGCCCAGGCCAGGGCGTGAGTATTGCGATGAGTGTGGTTGGGATCAGCACGGCGCTACTGTGGCGTTATTTCGACCTTCACAACATGGTCTATGAAGGCCTGCCCGGTATTCTCGCCGGGGTGGCGGTGTATGGGGTCAGTCGTATTCACCGGCGCGGGCAGCCAGTGGCGTAAGCGATCTCCTGAATGGAAGGTAGCGCGTCGCCCTAGCGAAACGCTGAAAATAAACCAACCACACTAATGGCCAACAACACGCTACCAACTACCCGGAAAAATATCGGCGTTTCGGCCTGTAGCAAGCGGTCGTGCACCCGCAGGCCGATAACATGGCCAACGGCAGCACAGGGGAGCAACCAGAGGTGGTGAATGAGCTGCAGGTCGACACCGGCCCAGACGAAGGCAGCCATTTTAATCGTCACCAGAATAAACCATAGCGCAAACAGTGTGTCGCGCAGGCGCTCCTTGGCGACGTGTTGGGCGACTACCGCTATGATCAGCGGCGCGCCGATGAGTGAGGTACCGCTGATATAGCCCCCGGCCATTAGAAACACCGCATCGACCAGGCGGTTGTTGCTGCGAAATGGCTTATTAAAAATATAACTCAGTGAATACAGCATCACGATACTAAAAATAATACCGCTGAGTACGCCGCTGGGCAGGGTAATCAAACCGAACACGCCGAGTAATTTGGGGCCGATCATCACTGTCAGCGCCTTCCATAAATACTGCCAGTCCACCGTGCTCTGGGCGCTGCTGCCCCCGAGGCGCTGACGATTATTCAGGGCGATGGTTAACGATGAAAACACCAGTAAGTGAACGGAGATCAGCGGCAGGTAAACGAGCGGTGCGTTGTGTACCAGCAACAGAAAGGGCAGCGAGAGCACGGCGCCACCGAAGCCAAGGCCGGAGCGAACAAAGCCACTCCAGACAAAAATCAGCCCAATCAGGATATATTGCAGGGGTGCGAGTTCGGTCATTACAGCTCTTTAAATTACGGCGCAGCGCAAGGGTGTGACGGCGCATGATACCGGCTGCAAAGCCTACTCGGCCAGCGCAGGGTTAGCGCAGTGCGGCAACAAGCGAGCTAAATGGCGCCGGTCGAGCAATGTGGTAACCCTGGACTTCGTCGCAGTGATACTCCGCGAGAACAGCCAGTTGTTCGGCGCTCTCCACGCCTTCGGCAACAACCTTAATACCCAGTGCATGAGCCATTTCAATAATGACCTTAATCACGGCTCGGTGTTTATCCTGAGTCAGGTCAGAGACAAAACTGCGATCGATTTTCAGCGTGTGTATGGGCAGTGTTGCCAAGTACTGCAGCGACGAGTAGCCCGTGCCAAAGTCGTCAAGGGCGACATTGACACCGAGGTTGGCGAGGGTTGCCAGCGTATCGTTAACCACCGAAGGCTCCAGCATCATCACGCTCTCGGTAATTTCTAACTCCAGGCGTCGATTGCTCGGCAGTTCGGCGACGGCATCGCGAAGGCTTGCCAGTAAGCGCGGGCTGGTAAATTGCGCCATCGATACGTTCACGGCAATGCAAAACGGCGCATCCCCGGGGATCTCGGCCAGGTGCCTGGCGGCTTGTTGGATCACCCAGTCGCCAAGGTCATTGATCACCTCGCTCTGTTCTGCAATCGCGATAAACTCGTCGGGCGGTATGGCCCCAAGCTCGGGATGCTGCCAGCGCAACAGCGCCTCAGCGCCGTTGATTGCGCCGTCGCGCAGCTGCTTCTTAGGCTGAAAGTGAAGCGTTAGTTGTTCGTATAGCGCGGTGCTTTGCAGTGCCGAGCGCAGACTGACATCGCGCTGCAGCCGGTCCCACAATTCGGGGTGATACTGGTTGATCTGGCTGTGTGGGTTTCGCACGGCAGCCGCCAGTTGTGCATGACGCAGGGCTTCTTCGGGCGTACCCGCTAATTCCGCCAGGCCGATGCCGATATCGAGGGCGATAAGGTGCTCTCCCCAGCTCATTTGTGCGCCGATCTGGCGAAGCAGGTGTCGGCTGCGTTTTTGCCAGAGTGTCGAGTCGGCAACGGCCAGCGGTAGAAAGAATTCGTTTTCGCCAACACGGCCAGTGAGCTTTTGCTGTTCGCTGACATAGCGCAGGCTGTTGGCGCAGTGTTGTAGCACCGCATCGCCAGCGCGATTGCCAAAAGCATCGCAGATCGCGCGATAGTTGTGCAGCCGGCAAATAAGCGCGCCGCGCGTTTCTCCCGCTGTGCTTGCCAGAGCGGTAATGCAGGCTTCGCGGTTTAGCAGGCCGGTAAGTGGGTCGCGCTTAACGGCATCCAGGTGCTGTTGAGCCTCAGTGTGGCCGCGACACAACAGGCTGAGGGTGCCCATTAGCAGCAGCCCCGCCACAAACCATAGTTGCCATGCAAAGTCCTGCTGCTCGGCCAGAAGCGCCAAAAACGGCAGGCCAAGCATCACTACATCCAGGCAAAACAGCGGGTAAAAACGCGCCAGCATGGGCATCGACATGGACAGAATCACAAACAAAAGCAGCATCACTAAAATTTGCTGCCACAGCGTTAAATGGTCGGCAAACGTCAAAAACAGGCAGCCCCAGGTCAGGTGTCCCAGGGCGCTAAGTGCCCCGTAAGGCACCAGCCAGTTTTTTACCGTGTTCGTGCAGCCATAGTGGCGGAATAATAGTGGAACAAGGGTGAGTCCGCCCTGTATACATAGCAGGGTACTCAACCAGCTGGTAATGAAATAGCGAGGAAGCTCCTGGCTCAGCAGTATCATCAGTGCGGTGGCGCCTGTTGCCGCCAGAATATGGATATAGCGCACATCCCGTAACAGGCGTGCGGCGGCTGCGTCGGAGTAGTAGTGGTTGAAAAAGCCGCGAAGGGCCATGGGTATGCTCCGTAGTGCTGCTGCGGGTCTGCGCTAATTGCCTTTACTGTATTGTAGGAACAAGGTGCTGAACTGTCATAATGATTTTACCGGGCTGTGAACTCTTGCCCATTGTCGCGACTGGTTTAGACTAGGGCGTTTGAGCCAAAGACAGTGAGAGATTATGCGTGTAGCTGAAGCCGTAAAAGCCCGACGTTCCATTCGGGGCTTTAAGCCCGACCCGGTGCCTGAAGAACTGTTGCGTGAAATTTTGGATATTGCCCGCCACGCCCCCTCAAACTGCAATACCCAGCCCTGGCATATCACGGTGGTGAGTGGCGAGGCGCGCAACAAGCTGGAAGATGCCATTGTCACAGAAATTCTTAGTGGCAAGGCACCCTCGCCCGCCTTTAAACCCGGCGACGCCGATCTAGACGGCGTGTATAAAGAGAGGCAATTCGACTGCGCGATGACCTACTACGGCACCATGGGCATTGAGCGCCACGAAAAAGACAAGCGTCAGGCCCTAATGTTGAAGAACTGGCAGTTTTTCGGCGCGCCGCATGTCGCATTCATTTCTATGCCCACCGGTATGGGTTCGGTCAATGCCATCGATATTGGCATATACCTGCAGACGCTAATGTTACTACTCGTCGATTACGGCCTGGCCAGCATCCCCCAGGGCGCGCTCGCCTTTTTTCCCGATCCGGTCAAAGAGATCGCCAACCTGCCTGAGGGGCACGGCATTATCTGCGGGCTGTCTTTCGGCTACGAGCAGCCCGGTGAGCAGATCAATAAGGTGATTATGGATCGCGCGCCGCTGGAGGATGTCGCCACGCTGATTTCCTAGCGCTCGGGGTCGTCAATGCCTTTTGGGTTGGGCCCGAAGGCATTGTCGCCGGGCTGGCTGTCGAGCACGGTAAACACCAGCATAATCAGGGGGCCCAGCAACGGAATGAAGATCACAAGCAGCCACCACGCGCTGCGGCCGATATCGTGCAGGCGGCGCGCAGCGTAGCCGATCGATGGCAACAACACCGCCAAGCCGTACAAGCCGCTAAACAGCCCGGCGCCAATTTCGGCATTGCCCAGGCCCAAAGCGCTGTCGATTATGCTTAGCGCCATGCTGATCAATATATTGAACAGCACAAAAAACCAATATTCGCGCCGCCGTGAGCGACCGCTAAAGTCGGCGTAATGTCGCCATGCGTTTATATAACAGTCGAAGGGGCTGCGAAGGTTGGCGCTTTGTGGTTCCATTGTTGTCTCCCTGACAAGGCTGTTAGCGATTCGCGATCAGTCCAATTGTGCAACGATCTGTGTTCGCTTTCCTAGCCTTGTATGCGGCTCGTCAGCCCTAGAAAGTTTCCGCGACCAGCCGCTGAGTTACCTCTGCAGCGGACGTAACGAGACAGTCTTGCAGAGCGGTTCCGGCCCATAGCGGCGAAAAGTCGTCCCTGTTTTGCGCTTCTGCTGCCGCGCGTAGCGGCGCAAGCAGGCCGCTGCAAAGTGGGAAGGCGGGCAGGTCGTCGCGAAGTGCCCCCAGGGTTTGCATGAGCTGGTTGCTCAGTCCGCGTGCCGGTCGTCCGGAGAATACATTTGTCAGCTGGGTTGCCTCAGCTGTGGAGGCATCGGCTGTCGATGTTATGGCGTGACGGTGGACCGCAGAGATTTTTGCCTCCGGGCACAACAAATAGGCGGTGCCAGCCTGTACGGCATTGGCGCCCGAGGCAATGGCGAGGCGAACCGCAGAGGCGGTGCTAAGGCCGCCAGCCGCAATAAGTGGCAGCGAAATTTTATCTCGGCAAGCTTCCAATAGCTTCAGTGTGGGCATCTGCCCCGCCAGGTCGCCGCGCAGGAAGTGACCGCGGTGCCCTCCTGCCTCCAGTCCCTGCAAGATAATGGCGTCTACCCCTTCACTCTGCAGATGCACTGCCTCATCGACGGTGCAGGCGGTTGAAATAACGGCGCTGCCCCAGCTTTTTATTTGGCGCAGCAAAGCGGCTTTCGGCAATCCGAAGTGGAAACTCACTACCGGTGGCTGATACGCGGCCAGCAACTCTGCCTGCGCTGCACTGTAGGGTTGGCGGCTGGCAGGTGTCATTGGGTCGGGTGGGGCGATTTCCCACGCTTCGTAAAAAGGTTGCAATAGCTGCTGCCAGTGCTGGAGCTTCTCGGCATTGCGAGTGAGCTCGGCTGCTGCTGCATCGTGGCAAAAGAAGTTGAGGTTATAGCTCTCCAGGCCCCGCAATGCCTGGAGTTCCTGCTCCAGCTTATCGAGGCTCAGCATGGCACAGGGCAGCGAACCCAGCCCGCCGGCACGGCCGACGGCCAGCGCGAGTTCACTGTCTTGCGAACCCGCCATCGGTGCTTGAATCACTGGGTGGCGAAAATGCGCATTACCTAGCTGGAACATAAACTCTCCTGTTGGTTGGCGCTCGGGTATTACGCCTGACGGGTACCTGTGCAGCATGGGGTGTTCGAGCTTGATTGAAAACCGGTTTCGCCCACGTTTTTTAGGACTTGCTTGTCAATGAGTAGGCCATCGGCTATAAATATTTAGTGCGCTGCTAAATATTGCCCCTGTGTGATTTTAGTGCGCAAGCGGTTGTCGACGGAAGGGAAGCCAGAGAACAGCCACGTTACACGCCCTCATATAAATCAAGGACGAGTCCTATGACGCAGCCGCGTTTTCAGCCTCAACACAGAGTATCGCTAATTTGGCGTCGCGATGCTGTGGCTGTCTGTACCGACCGTCCACATGTTGTACTGGAGAATAGCAATGAATAAGAATTGGATTCTGGCTTCCGCCATCACTGCCACGCTAGCCGCCTGTGGCGGCGGTGGTAGCAGCAGTGGAGGTGGTAGCAGCTCGCCGGGCACTGTCAGCGGTGGTGCGTCTAAAGGTATTGTTATCGGTGGTGTGGTTAACGCCTACGCCATTGCCGACGATGGCTCGGTAGACAAAAGCAGCAGCGTTGCTGAACCGGCCACGACGGCGGACGATGGCAGCTATTCTCTGACCCTTAATCGCAATTACCAGGGCGGCGCTCTGCTGATAGAAATTACGGCAGAAGATGGCACCACCATGCGCTGTGACTTGGCGGTTTGCCAGCGTGACAGCCAAGGCACGCCAACGGTTAGCTTCGGCGATGATTACCCATTGGCGGCCGACTTTAGCATGCAGGCCATGCTGCCTTCTGCCTCGGGTACTGTGTCAGCCAGCATCACTCCTCTCACTAGCGCCGCGGCCGCACTGGGTTTGCAGAAAGTCGCCGCTGGTGCACGTGCAGGAGACGC
The DNA here is from genome assembly GCF_002306875.1 of Spongiibacter sp. UBA1325. Lineage (NCBI taxonomy): Bacteria > Pseudomonadati > Pseudomonadota > Gammaproteobacteria > Cellvibrionales > Spongiibacteraceae > Spongiibacter > Spongiibacter sp. UBA1325. The sequence continues at coordinate 232,248 of NZ_DBTD01000009.1, read as the reverse complement.
AGCCATTGCAGCCAATGCCCAGGTGGCCAATAAACTTGGTCTGGCAAGCAGCGACTTGCTGAGTCAGCCAATTGTCGACATTACCAATGCCGAGTCACTGAATGCGGCGGGCAAAGAGGCGCTGGAATACAACGTGAAAGCCGCAGCGGCCATTGCCGCCGCGCTGGCAGACGGTCGTATTGAAGACGCCCTCACGGCATTTGCCAATCAGTATAAGTCGACGGGGATGGCCGACAAAGAGGACGGCGACCCCTCTGTTTCTGTGGAAGAGCTGCTCGAAGCTGCTCAGGAATTGATGGATAAAGTGGCCGCGGTCGACGGCGCAGACAATGAAGATATTGATGCACTAGCCACTGAGATTGATGTTGAAGAGGGCGATGCGGAAACCAACGGTTCGACGACACCCAGTCAGGGTGATGTGCCTGATGATGTCGGCTCGCAGGGCTTGCAGGCGAGCAAGGCCTTCGTTAAGCAGCTGCGCAATGTTGGCACGGCCGCCTTCCTAGAACCAGAGGGTGAAGACGGCGAGGCCTTGACTGGTTTTGCCAAGCAAGTGGGTATGGCCAGCGATGTGTTGTCCACTGACGCCTCTGCGGTTGTGGAAGCGGCGGCGATGGGATTGAACGCCATTTCCTATGCCTTTGAGGCGGTGCAGGATGCCAAGGCGGATGAAGAACCGCTGCCCGAAAGTTTCGAGCAAGAGGGTGTCACCGTCGCCATTGCACAAGTGGAAGGCGGCATTCGCTACAGCGTCGATCAAACCATTAACGGTGCGGCGGTTGTATTGACGGCGCTGGATGACTCGGAGATCGATGAGCAAAGCACCGAGACCACCGAGTTCACCCCTGCTGAGCAAGAGCAGGCTGGTGAGGTGAAAACCGCGCGTGCGGTGGCCATTGAAGGCCCGCAGAATGGCACCACGGAAACCACCGAATCTGGCACGTCGGAAATTACGGCGGATATGCAGCTTAGCGGCTCAGCCAGCACGGATACCGTGACCTTTACCATCGCCGAAGGCTCGCTTTTTGAAGGCAGCCTGGTCGGGGAGTGGAGCGGCAGCGAAACCGACACTGAGTCAGCAAACGGCTACCAGTATGACGGCCAATATACCGACGAATTCACCGTTACCAATTTGCGCGCCATTATCAATGGCAGCTTGGAAACAGCGCTGGAAGGTGAGCAGACGGTGACGTTCAGCGGCGGCCTGGAGCTTGGCGTTGAGCGTTTCGACTCTGAGTACTCTGAGGAGTGGGGAGACCAGTCCAATTGGCAAGAGGCAAGCGGTAGCGGCTACGACAATAGCCAAAGCACGGTAATGGTTGATGGCTTTGAACTCACTCTGTCGGGTTCCATTGCCAACAACGACGGTGATGCCTTCAACGCCAGCCTGGCTCTGCAAGCTGACGGTATCCACGAGGTTTGCACAGACGAGTATAGCTACTCCTATTCGATGGATGAGCCCTACCAGTGGGATGCCAGCTACGATTGCAGCTTGCAGGAAAGCGCTGAGCAATACGCCAGTGCCGCCATTGCAGTCAGCTTTGATATCGCGCTGGACGGCGTAGCCGACTTTGTGAAGCTCACGGCGACGGGAACCCGCACCGGCCTTGAAGAAGCTGATCTGGATGTTGAGCTTGCCTACAGTGGCAATACGCTGACAATTGCTCACACCGCAGACCTCTCCGAGGATGCACCTGAGGGTGGCAGCGTTACCGTTAGCAACCACAACGATGTGGTTATGACCCTGACGGAAGATGCCGACGGCGAACTGAGCGGTACCATCGAGCAGGACGGCGTAAAATATGCCGACATAGATGAAGACGCCGGCGCGCCGGTCATCACCTATACTGATGGCGAGTTTGAATCGTTCTAAGTAAGCGCGTTAAATAAACGTAAACAGGGAGGCCTAGCCTCCCTTTTCTATTTCTTACACAGAGCGTTTACCGTGAAAGCGCAAACCCATACACGTACATACTCAGTAATCGTATTGCTGGCAGGGCTACTTAGCATGCCGCTCAGCCATGCCGATAATGCTTTTTATTTCCAGGCAGAATCCGATGCCTATAGCGAAATCGCGCCGATAAAGCAGCTATTAGATGACCTAAACGGTCCGCGCTTCAGTCGAGGCGATCTTGCCTTCACTCACAATAAATTTGAAGTCGGCGAACGCGACGGCAACTGGGAAGTGAGCGCCTTTTATCGCTACGACTACTTCCTAGAATTCAGCAATGATACCGCAGAAGTCGCCTATGCTGATAAAAACGACAAAGAACTGGATAAGCAGCGCAACTATCACCTGTATATAGAGCCCAACCACTTGCGCGCTAAGGGCTTAGGGCTTGGCTATTATTTTTCGCTACCGGGTAAGGCCAAACTGAAACTACGCGCCAATTACCTCCGTGCGGAAGAGCTGACCGATGGCACGCTGAGTGGTCAGCTGCGCACGCTCGAAGACACAGTCGAGGCCGATCTTGTCCTCGACTACAACTATTCCCGAGATGCCTTGCTAAAGCGCGAAGAGGAAAATGTCCGAGGCAATGGCCTCAGCCTCGACCTTGACCTGAGCTGGCCATTTGCCGAGCGATGGACGCTGGATGTGCGTGCCCGCGACCTGGTGTCAGAGATCCGTTGGCGAGATGTTACCTACACGCGAGCCACAGCCATAAGCGATACCGTAAGCTACGACGATCAGGGCTTTATCGACGTAAAGCCGACGGTGTCGGGGATTGAGTCCTATCGCGACCACAGTCAGACCCTGCCCCGCCGGATTGCTGCCATGCTTAGCCATCAATGGCGCGGCAGTGTGCAACTCACTGCTGGACTGCGCAGTGTCGACAAATACCTGTTCCCACAGCTTCATGCGTCTTGGGTGAGTAGCGGGACGCAGTGGCAGCTGGGGGTGGATATAGAACAGCAGGCGCTGATGCTGGGTGTAAATTATCAGGGCTTGAAATTAGACCTAAAAAGCGACGCCATCAAACCGAGTGATGCGAAAGCTTTCGGTTTAAGTTTGAGTTACACCTGGCGGCTGTAGGCGGCAGATCAACCGTTTTGTTTTGCCTGCTGCCCTGCCCGCGATTCGCGGCGTTTACTCGCCTTAATTCTTACATTCTTAAGCCGTCGTCAGCCAAACAAAAAGCCCCGCGAAAGCGGGGCTTGTTAGTTTTACGCTGGCAGGTTGGTGTAACCCAGTTCGTGGAAGGTTTGTAGCAGCTCGCGGTGCCCGAATGCTCCTGTGGCGCTTTGGAAACCGGCGGCTTTGAGTTGGCCGTTGAGCAGGCGTTGTGCGGCCTCGGCGCAGATTTCACCAGTAAAGGTATACGGAGCGTTCAGCGACAGCGGGAACACCGTCGTCACTTGGCGGCCCTGACCAATACAGGTGATCACGGTGCGGTGCAGGTCGCGATCGTCTTTGGGTGGCTCGGCGGGGGTCATTTCATCGCCGTAGCGGTTGGTGAGCTCTTCCTTCTCTTCCTGACTCATACCCTTGGATTCTTCGTTGAAGCGATGGATAACCGCAACGACGTTTTCAATGATTTCATCACCGAAAGCGGTCAGTACGCGACAGTTGCGCACGCGGTCGTCGTGCTCGTACCAAGCGGGCTCACAGCCACCGCTCCAGGGCAGGGCCAGCACCGGCTGCGACAGGTGGGGAACGCAAACAGTGAAGTGACGGTCGCCCTGCCACTCAACCATTTCGCCCTCTTTAATCATGTACTGCGGGTTGTTTACCATGCGCAGGAAGGATTTGGTTGAGGCCTGCGAAGGCAGCGCGTTATTGATCTGGTAGGTAATGTCGAGAGTGTCGACGCCTTCGGTTTCCAGTACAACTTCAGCGGCCAGGGCACCCGCTGCCCACATGTAGGAGTTGGCGGGGTTGAGCAACAGGTTTTTGTCGGCGAAAGCCTTGCCGTATTTGTCGCGAACGGCGATCACGAAGTCTTGCTCACCAGTGGTGTCCAGGTAGTGGCAGTTGTTTTCCAGGCAGGCTTCAACCACCGGCCATGCCAGCTGCATGAAGGGGCCGGCAACGTTGATAACCACTTCCACTTTTGCGAACAGTGGCGCCAATTCGGCTTTGTCGTTGCTGGCGCGAACGATGGTGGCGGGGGCTTTGTGGCCCAGTCGCTCTTCCACGATGGCGAGGGCGTCTTCGAGTTTTTGCTGGTTGCGACCAACAAAGTAGAAGGGTAGGTTGCGCTGCGCCAGGCACTCGGCCACGAGTTTGCCGGTGTAACCGCTTGCGCCATAGATGAGAATTTTGGGTGCTTCTGACATGGTCTTGCTCCTGTAATTTTTGTTTTTCAGTGAGTACTTGGCCACGCCGCCTGAGCGGCGATTTGCGTCGCTAATTACGTTAATTAAGTGATGCTCTCGTCTGAATGCGAAATGAGGACAGCTATTTGCGAAATGAGGACAGCGATGCTAGCGTGAGCAAAAAACCGGTGACCCATGAAGCCCAAATACCACTCTGCCAAAACCATTCTTGCGCCGTTGATGAAGCTGCGCAGCGAGGGCATTTCTGTCGCGCAGTCGCTCACAGCCACGGGTTTGTCGCTGTCGATCCTGGAGCGCCCGGAACAGCACGTTAATCTCAGTCAGGAGCTGACCTTCCTGCGCAACCTACGCCGGGTGAGCGGTGACCCCGGTATTGGTTTGTATGTGGGCAGTTGCTATCCACTGAGCGTATTCGGCTTGTATGGCTACGCATTGATGAGTGCCTCGACAATGCGCGAGGCGCTGAAGTTGGCCTACCACTTTGTGGAGCTGAGTTTTGCCTTTTACGAGCACCACATGCGCGTTGAAGACGGCTTTGTGGTGATGGCAATGGCCGCCGATGATTACCACGTCGAAGATCTACCCATGCTCAGCGAGCGGGAAATGACCGCCACTTTCATGATTTTGCGCGGCTTGCTGGGCGATGACTTCCACCCTGCTGAGGTGAGTTTTCGCCACGCCCGGCAGGTGGAGTTGAGCCGTTACCGGGAAGTATTTGGCGTGGCTCCCACGTTTGGCGCAACAGAGAACGCCATGCGCTTCTCCCTCGATGTATTGGAAACACCGTTGTTGCAGTGCGACAGCGATACTGCGGCGCTGTGCATCGACCGCTGCGAGCGCATTAAGGCGCGCCTGTCAGAAGAGCACAATATTGTTGATGAAGTGAGGGAAATGCTGTTGCTCAGGCCGGGTTACTTTCCCGGTATTGAGGCGGTGGCGGAAAAGTTAAATATCTCGGGGCGCACACTGCGGCGCCGCTTGCGGGCCAGTGGTAGCGGCTATCAAAAAATTGTTGATGACCTGCGCTATGAGCTAGCGCGGGAGTATTTACAGGGCACGGCAATGTCGATTGAGCAGGTGGCATCGCTGCTGGGCTATAGCGATGCCGCTCACTTTTGCCATGCCTTTCGGCGCTGGTCGGGCTGTCCGCCCTCTCAGTTTCGCGGCGCGCCCGCCGCCTGACGGCGCTCGCCGGGGTTAACACCGGTCCAGCGCTTGTAAGCGTGACAAAAGCTGGATGAGTCAGCATAGCCGAGGCGCACGGCAATTTCTTCCAGCGTAAATGAGGTGGTTTGCAGGTACTCCACCGCCAGATTTTTGCGCACGTCCTCCAGAATGGTTTTGTAGCTGCTGTCTTCCTGGCTGAGCTTGCGCTGCACCGTGCGAGCGGTCATGCCTAAGCGATCGGCGATGGTTTCCAGTGTAAAAATTTCCCGCGGTGATGACAGGATTTGATTGCGCACCACGTCCGAGAAGGTGTAATTCTTGGCCAGTTGTTCGCATATCTTTTCGCACTGGCTGTCGTAAATGCGGGCAGTTTCTGGTTCGGCCTGCAGCAATTCTTGGTACAGCAGCGCGCTGTCGAAGACATAGCAGTTTTCGGCAGCTTCGAAATATACCGGGCAGTTGAAATAGCGTCGGTACTCTTCTGCGTAGCTGGGTTCCGGCTGGCGTAAATGCACCTCGTGCACGGGAATGGGCTGGCCGAGGGCTTCCTTAAAAATAATATGCGAGGCGACCAGTCCGCGATCAATCATGTATTGGTGGCTGTCACCGAGGTCGCGCAGAGGCTCCAAACTGATATAGGCGCGGTCATCGCGAATGGTGGTTATCCATTGCATATAGGTCCACGTCATCAGAATATTTTTATACAGCACCTGCATACCCTGAAGCAGGTTCTCGCTGGTCATCACCGCCAGCCCCAATAAGCCATACGCCGACAGGTGATAGCGGCTGCCCACCACCAGCCCCAGCTCGGGCTTATCCAGCGCGCGAATCACTTCGGAGGTAAAACTCAATTCCTGCTGTGGGGTAAGTTGGTAGGTCGGGCTGTCCAAGGCTTCGGGTGGAATATTGGCTTTATCCAGCACCAGCAACGGGTCGGCACCATGCTCCTTGAGCAGGGTAATCAGGGGGTTTAGACCGTAGCCAAGATGTCTGGCCGGCGGCACTGATAAAGAAGATCGAATCTCCATGAACACGTCACGCGCTGAAAATTGCTGTCGTAAATTAACAACCAGATTGTCTGCTGTAAACATCTAACTTTGCCGGGGCGCTGGCTACTATCCTCACATCGATATCGCTTACACATAACAAACATAACGAAGTAGAGGAAATGTCATGAACGATACCGCTCTTGCCACAGGCCCTGTGGATGTTGACTACCGCAACTTAGAAGCCCCTCTGTACCGCTGGCCCGCTACCCCCAAAAGCAAGCTGACCATCTCAGGTGCCGAGGCGAGTTTGCCTGAGCATATTGCTGAATTCCAACAAACCCTGCGCGACTTTGCGATTAACGTGGTGCGCCCCATTGGTATTGAACTGGATAAGCTGAGCCCGGAAGAGGTGATTGCCAAGGATTCGCGCTTTTGGGAATTCCGTGAGAAGTACTTGGAGTTGGGCGTAACGATTGAAGCCTTGTCAGAGATGCCGCCGCGCGAGGCCGCCCTGCTGTTTAGCATACTGTTTGAAGAGCTGGGCTATGGCGACGCCGGTCTGGCGATTTCTGTGGGTGCCGGTATTTTGCCGCAGTGGTTGTCTGCCAAATTTGGTCGCGCTGACCTACTGGAAGAATTCCCCGACGCGATGCTTGGCTGCTGGGGTATCACCGAGCCCGACCACGGTTCAGATATGCTCGACCCCAACGGCGCTGCCGCTCAGCCGGGTGGCAAGTACGGCCGCCCGAATCTGGTTGCCGATTTGACCGGCGACGACATTATTCTGAACGGCCAGAAAGCGGCGTGGGTTTCCAACGGCGTGATCGCCGACGTTTGTATTCTGTACTGTGCGGCCGACAGCGGTAATGGTGTTGATCCGCACAATGGCTGCGTGCTGGTTTTCCCGATGAACCTGCCGGGCATCTCTCGCGGCAAGCCGCTGGATAAAATGGGGCAGCGCGCGCTGAACCAAGGTGAAATCTTCTTCGACAATGTTCGGCTGCCACGCAAATATCTGCTGGCTGGTCCTGAAGATTACCAGCGCGCGGTGTACTGCATTCACGCTGAAGCCAACGCACTGATGGGGGCTACCTTCACCGGCTTGGCGCAGGCGGCCGCGGACATGGCGCTGGACTACGCTCACGAACGCGTTGCTGGTGGCACGCAGATTATTCATCACCAATCGGTGAAAAGCCGTCTCTTCCATATGTTCCGCAAGGTGGAGACCTCGCGCGCAGTGACGCGTCGTGCCCTCGACTACAACAACGACCCGGCAACGGCGATCCCCTCGCTGTGTTCAGCCATGTTCTCGAAAACCACCGGCACGCAACAGGCCTTCGAAGTGTGCAGCGATGCGCTGCAAATATTCGGCGGCAATGGCCTGACTCGCGAGTACCCGATGGAAAAAATGCTCCGCGATGCCCGCGCATCAATGATTGAAGACGGCTGCAACGAAGTGCTCGCTATTAAGGGCGGCAGCTACTTGATCGACGAAGAAAAACTGGGCAACTAAGCCGGAGAACCCTGTGGAACAAAAAGCCTATATTGCGGGCGTCGGCATGACGCCCTTTGGGAATGCTATTGACCAGAGTTTGAGTCAGCTCGCCGGCGCTGCTATTCAGCAGGCGCTGCGCGATGCTGATGTGGAAGCCTCTGAGTTGAACGCCGCCTACATGGGAAATGGCGCGGCGGCGGTCATTACAGGCCAAGTCTGTGTGCCAGGCCAGGTGGTGCTGCGCAACATGGGCATTGGGCGCATCCCTGTTATCAATGTCGAAAATGCCTGCGCCACCTCGGCGACGGCCTTTCAGCAAGCCGCCACCATGATCAGCCTCGGCGTCTACGATGTGGTGTTGGTGTGTGGCTACGAAAAGCTCTATCACCAAGATAAAGAAAAAACCTTTTCGGTATTTACCGGCGCGGTGGATATCGACCAGATGGACAGTATTCGAGAAGGCCTGCAAGCCCGCAATGCCGCCATCGGCATGGACCTGGATATGAGCCAGGCCGGTATCAGTCGATCGCTGTTTATCGATATTTACGCCACCTGGGCGCGTGAACATATGCACCAGTATGGCACCACCCGTGAACAACTGGCGGCGGTGTCGGCGAAGAACTCCATTCACGGCAGCCTCAACCCGCTCTCCCAATTTCGCCACCGTATTACCGCCGAAGACGTCTTGTCGGCGCGTGCGATTGTCGACCCATTGACCCTGCCAATGTGCGCGCCAATTGGCGACGGCGCGGCGGCGCTGGTCATGGTGAGTGAAAAGAAAGCGCGAGAGCTGGGTATGTCGCGCTGCGTGCGCGTACGCGCCTCTTCTCTGCACAGTGGTTGGGACCGCGTTGACGACGAGCCGGAAATGGTGCCGCAGGCCGCGGAAGCCATTTATCAGCAAGCGGGCATCGGCGCCGACGATGTCGACTGCGTCGAGCTGCACGATGCTTCGGCGATCTCTGAAATTAAATACTACGAATACCTCGGCCTGTGTGCAGAAGGCGAAGGCGGCGACTTTGTCGCTCGCGGTGAATCCACGCTGGGCGGCCGCGTGCCGGTGAATACCTCGGGTGGACTAATGCGCAAGGGTCACCCGATTGGCGCCACTGGTGCCGCCCAAATCGTCGAGTTGGTAACACAGCTGCGCGGCGAGGCGGGAGACCGACAAGTTCACGGCGCGAAGCATGCTCTGGCTGAAAACGGCGGCGGCTTCATTGGCAGCGACGCTGCTGCGCTGGTGTTAAGCATTTTGTCCAAAGAATAAGACTGTTGGGGGACACCATGAAAGATCAACGAATATTCGCCAATTTAATTGAGGCGAAAATGCAGCAACAGCCCGATCTGGACGTGCTGACATTTGTAAACATTAAACCCTGTGGTGGCTTTGAAGATGAAAAGCGAAGCTACCGCGATTTGTGGGAACAAGGTCAGCGAGTCAACCAGGCCTTGTTGGAGCAGAACATGGAGCGCGGCAGTAGCTTTGCTTTAGTGATGCAAAACCACCCGGAATTTATCGACTGCATGGTTGGCAGCTCGCTGGCGGGCACGGTATACGTGCCGATTGATCCGCGTACCGGCGGCGACCGTTTGCGCTATATGCTGAGCTGGGCCGAGTGCTCGGGCGTGGTCTGCGCAGACTACTGCTTTAATAGCGTTTACCAAGTGTGTAAGGACATGCCGCAGATCCGCTGGATCTGGGTGATGGACACCGGCGAGAAGGTTAGCCTGCAATCGGCTGACGAGCGCGTGGCACGATACAGCGACGTGATTTCCGGTCCCTATGAAGAGCGCGTCTGTCGGGTAGAGAGCGCCGACGAGGTTATGCAAATGCTGTATACCTCTGGCACTACCGGCGACCCAAAAGCGATACGCGCGCCCTATACACGCTTTGACAATGTGGCATCAATTGGGCCCGCGATCGGTTTGCAAAGTGAGGACCGCCCCTACACCGGCCTGTCGCTAACCCACGCTAACGCGCAACTGGTTACCCTGGGCAATGTGTTGAAAATGGGCCTGCGCGGGGTCATTAGCCGCAAGTTTAGTAAATCCCGTTTATGGGATATTTGCCGCCACTATGGCTGCACCATGTTTAACCTGCTCGGCGGCATGACCACGGCAATATACAGTGAGCCGCGCAAAGCCGACGATGCCGATAACCCGGTTCGCTATATTCTCAGTGCGGGTATGCCCGCCGCAATATGGGAAGATTTCAAACAGCGTTTCGACGTTGAGCTGTTCGAATTTTACGGCGCAGCCGAAGGTGGGATGACCTTTAATCCACCGGGTGGTCCGATAGGCAGTATCGGTAAGCCCCCCGCCAGCCTGATTGCCAAAGTCATCGACGAAGACGGCCGCGAATGCGCCCCGAATGAGCGTGGCGAAATTGTGTTCGAGGCGGCGCCAGGGCAACCCACACTGGCAGTAAGCTATTTTAAAAATCCAGAAGCATCGGCGAAGAAAGTACAAAACGGCGTGTTCTTTACCGGCGACATTGGTCACCGTGATGAGGACGGGTGGTTTTATTTCGACAGCCGTAAGGGTGATGAAATTCGCCGTAATGGCGAGTTTATCGATACCGCAAAAATTGAAAAAACCATCGCCGAGTATCCCGATGTCGCCGATGTTTTTGTCTATGGTATTCCCGCCACCAGTGGTGTGCCCGGCGAGAAAGATGTCATTGCCGCGGTAGTGCCGGTGGATGTGTGTTTGTTCAGCCCGCAAAAACTACTCGATCACTGTCGAGCCGTGCTGGGTAGAACAGAGCTGCCGAGCTACATCCAGGTCATGTCAGAAATACCGAAAACCGCCTCGGAAAAACCGCAGGCGCGCTTCTGTTATCAGCTTTTCCAAGAGCAAAAAAATCATGTTTATGACTTCGCGTCATAGCTGGAAAACGCTGTCGTAAATTAACAGCAAAAGGGTCGGGAACAGGCATTACCGGCCTTTTAATAAGCGATTAATCTGACTGCTAATCACGTTCTCGTTGATACGTTAAAAAAAATAATACGCGGGAAAATTAATGACTAATTTTCCGCGATCTTGAAGGACCGGCAAGATGAATAATATAAGAGGCCGAATTGCAATGGCGGTGCTTGAGCACCGAATAATTGCTTCGATATTGTTTCTCGCAATAACCCTGTTCTTTGCCGCCGGTTTGAAAAATGTCCGTTTAGAAACCATTTTTTCAGACCTGCTTCCCAAGGACGATCCGTTTATTCATGTTTTTAAGGACCATCCGAATTTCGGTAATCCACTGACATTCACCTTGATGGTGAAGAATAAAAACGGCGATATATACAATGCTGAAACGCTGTCGAAAGTCTGGGATCTCACTCGCGACATCGACTTGTCGCCGGGGGTGGATCACGACCAGATACTATCGATCGCATCGGCAAAAGCGCGCTACGCAGAGGCCACGCCTTTCGGTATTGACGCCCAACCTTTGATGGGTGATTCGGTACCGGCAACGCCCGAAGAAGTGCAGCAATTTAAAGACAATGTTCGCAAGTCGCCGAATGCACGTCGGTTTCTTATTTCAGAAGACGAAACCGCTACATTGGTAACCGCAACATTTATTGAGCAGCGCCTGGACTACGGTGAGGCCTTCGCTTTTGTTAAAAAGCTGGCCGATGATGCGACGGATGCGAATCACGATGTATACATGGCGGGCCAGCCCGCACTGACCGGTTGGGTCTATGAATACCAGCATCAAATGATCGGTATTTTCGCCATTACCCTGAGTGCATTGGTTATCGCCCTGGTGCTGTATACGCAGAACATGGCGGGCGTTGTTACACCGATATTTGCCAGTATTGTGGCCGCGATCTGGGGCTTTGGTTTTGCCGGTTGGATGAAGATGCCGATCGAGCCATTGTTGATGATTGTACCGCTGCTGTTGATCGCGCGTTCGTTTAGTCACTGCGTACAATTCACCGAGCGTTTCTATGAAATTTTCGATCAACTCGGCGACAAAGTAAAAGCCGCAGGTTTAACAACCAGCGTGATGATGGCGCCCTCTATTCTGGGCATTATCACCGACGCTGCGGGTATCTTCCTGATCTCTATCGCACCGATCCCGGCAATGGAACGCTTCGCGCTGTTCTGCGGTTTCTGGGCAATGATGTTAGCGCCGACTGGGGTATTTCTTGCACCGCTGTTGCTGTCAGTGCTGCCTGAGCCGCGCAACCTGAAAAAGATTGTCAGCGATCATTCCGGTGGTTTCCACGGCAAGGTGAAGGCAGCACTAGCCAGTATTTCGCGCCTGTCCCAAGGTCGTATTGCTCCCTACACCATGATTGTTGTGATCGCGGTGGGTGTGTTCTCGCTGTACCACTCGATGCGTATTCAGATCGGTAATCCGGTGGAGGGCAGCAACCTGTTGTGGGAGGACTCTGAGTACAACGTATCGGTGGCCCAGATCAATAATCACTTCCCCGGTGTGAATACCCTCGAAGTGATCCTGGAGGCGAAGGGCGAAAGCGGTAGCGATCGCGTGGCCAAACAAGCTGATGCAGTGGCAACGATGTTGCAGCTGCAATCGATTATGGAATCGGGCGAGCACGCGCCGCGGGCGACGTTGTCTTTTGCCGATTACTTAATGGATGCCAACCGGCTGATCTCCGGTGGCCACAGCAAGTGGTTGCCGCTGGACAATAACGACCGAGCCGTTAACGCTGCGGCGTCGGCAGTACTGATGGGAACGAGCCCCAAAGCGTTCTCGAATGTCGTGGACTTTGAATTGCAAAACTCCACCGTGTCCTTTTGGTATGCCGATAACAAACAAGACACCGTCGACAACGCGCTGGCGGCTGCGCGGGCGGCCGTGGAACAAGTGGGTGCAGACCACGACGCTTTCACTGTGCGCCTCGGCAGCGGCACCATCGCTATCCAACAGGCCATTAACCATGTGGTAGAGCGTTATCACTGGTTGATTATGGGTTTGCTCAACCTGGTCATTTTGGCGGTGTCGAGCTATGCCTATCACTCGGTGGTTGCCGGTGTGGTACTGCTGATCCCGGTTAACCTGTCCAACATGATTTTAACCACCAGCATGTCGTTCATGGGCATTGGTCTGGACATTAACTCGCTGATGGTTGCTGCCATTGGTGTCGGCGTTGGTATCGACTACGGCATCTATCTGCTCAGCCGCATCTGTGAGGAATATCACGAGTGTGAGGACTATGGCGTGGCCATTACCTCCGCGCTGACCACCACCGGTAAAGCCATCATGTTCACCGCCAGCATCATGCTGCTGGGCATTCTCCCCTGGTACTTCCTGTCCGGCCTGAAATTCCTGGCCGACATGGGCTTGCTGCTGGTGCTGGTGATGCTGATCAACATGGTGATCGCGCTGGTGGTGCTGCCGTTGTTGGTGTGGGTAATGAAGCCGAAATTCGTGTCCAGCAAAGACATTTTGGTCTTGGGCGAGGGCATGGACATTAGCAAACTTTTAGAAGAAGACGAGCGCGCAGCCGTTCAGCAACGCGCTGCAATCAGGGCCGAGGCGGTCAGCTGAGCCTGAGCTGACCGACAATCAATAAAAAGATAATCAAGGGTTCCACCCGGAGGTAAACGATGCATATTAAAAAATACGATACAGACTTTAGCCGTCGCAGTTTCCTGGAAAAAACCGTTAAAGGTATTGGTGCAGCGGGCGTGATTGCGCCGCTGTGGCCACTGATCGCCAACGGCGCTGACATGAGTAAGGCCTATCCCGATGAGCTGCTGTCTATCGAGATGCAAACCAAAGGCAAGATCAAACCGGGCGATGTGATTACCGCCGATAACGTTGAACATGTGAAGCACTTGCTCGACCCCGTTGCGTATATGCAAGTAAAAACCATGGGTCGCCGTATTCACATTGTTGAACCGGTGAAAGATATTACGCAGCTCTACCCCGCTGAGTACCTCGAGGCCACCCTGCGCAATAAGGGTAAGGCTGTGCTCGACAGTGACGGCAATGTGTGGACAAAAGACGGCAAGCCCTGGGTTGGCGGTAACCCCTTCCCCGAACCCAAAAATGGGGTAGAGGCGCAGTACAACCTAACGATGAGCTGGGGTCGTCACGACTGGTCGCAGTACGCGGTTCGCGACTGGGATATAGACAATAACGGCAGTCTGTCTTACCAGTACGACTTTGTATGGAGTGAGCTGAATACCACGTCGCGTTCCGACGGTCAGGTTTGGAAGGGCAAAGAAGACTTGCTGCGCTACCAGTCGGTATTCTTCACCGCGCCTAACGACAGTGCCGGTACCTCGTTCCTGAATATTTGGCATTACGATCAACGTAAATTCCCCGAACTGCACGGTTATATCCCCGCTTTCCGTCGGGTAAGACAGTTCCCCACTAACCAGCGTTTTGAGCCGCTGGTACCGGGTATCACTTTGTTCCTGTCAGATGCCTGGGCGGCGGGTGACCCGCTGCAAACCTGGGGCAACTACAAAATTGTCGGCCGCCAGCCAATGCTGGGTTGCATCGGTCCGCGCAATTTCCACGGTGGCTATCACGACAACTGGGAAAAACCCGTGCACGGTGGCCCTAAAGACCAGACCTTCTTCGACACCTACATGGAACTGGTGCCTGAGTGCATCGTGCTGGAGTCGGAGCCAACCGGCTATGCACGTGCGCCCGTGGGTAAGCGCCGTGTATGGATCGATGTACGCAACCAAATGTATGTCGCCTACGTGACCTACGACCGTCGCGGTGAGATCTGGAAGTCCTTCGAGCCGCATTACGCGCAGCAGTCGAACGACAAGATGACCAAAATGGACGGCGCCCATCCCGCGTGGTCCTGGTCCAGTGTTCACAGCCACGACGTGCAGTCCAACCGCATGAGCCGTTTTGTACAGGCCAAGGGCGTAACGGGCGGTTACAAGACCAACTTCAATCCCGGCGATGTCGACGTGTACAACAAGTACCTCACCGTGCAAGCGATGCAGCGCCTGGGAGGCTGATATGGCTAGCGTTAAGAACCGCGTTGCCGCGGGGGTTTGTGCGCTGCTGCTGACGGCGGGGGCGATGCCCGCCGCCGCAGCCAGCAGCGAACAGGTACACCGAGGTCATCCCCACGATGTGCTCTTCGGCGTGAATACCAGCAGTGACGGCTTGCTTGCCGTGGGTAGCAATGGCCGCTTATGGCAGAGCCGCGACGGTAGCCAGTGGCAGAGCAACAGCAATGTTGGTGATAGTCGCGCGCTACTCGCGGTGTCGGAGCGCCAGGGCAACCTGTTGGCTGTGGGCCAGCAGGGCGGCATTTTTCACAATGCCGGCGACGGCTGGAAGGCTGTCGAGGCACCTGTAAAAGAGCGCTTGTTTGCCGTTGCGCAGGGAGACTTCGGTCTGGCGGTTGTCACTGGCGCTTTTGGTGCGGTGCTGTGTTCCCAAGACGGTGGTCGCAGCTGGCGGCAGTCACAGATCGATTGGCCAGCACTGATCGGACAGAACTATCAGCCACATGTGTATAACGCGGCAATTGATGCGCGCGGTCGCATCTACATTGTCGGTGAGTTTGGCATGATCGCCCGCTCTGATGACGCCGGGAAAAGCTGGCAGTCGCTGCACAGCGGTGAAGCGTCGCTGTTCGGCCTCGCCCTCAGCGATACCGGTTTGGCCTATGCGGTTGGTCAGAGCGGAACGGTATTGCGCAGCAAGGATGGTGGCGACAGCTGGAAAGCCATAACCAGTAATAGCGACGCCATCTTGATGGATGTTGCCATCCGCGCGGATGGCAAGGCGGTCGCAACGGGTATTCGTCAGGCCTTGAGTATTTCGCCGACCAGCAGTCAGGCGCGGGTACTGAATCACGACGCATTTTTAGAAAGCTGGTACAGCGATATTACGGTACTCGGTAACGCTTTTTATGCCGTCGGTGAACAAGCCAAAGTGATCAAAATTTCTCTTTAAAAATAGCCTCGGAGAAGCGAGATGAAAAATAATAATCGGCTTAATTGGGCTCTCGCCACAACGGCGATGGCACTGTCTAGTCCATCGTGGTCGGCCAGTGGTGAGCTGCTGGGTGTCGACTACAGCCTTAGTGGTTTGATTCGTGTAGAGCTGGCTGCCAAAACGGTAAGTGACGAAAACCCCTACAACCAACGCGGTAACCTCTTTAATGGCAAGGAGGTTGAGCGTAACGGTGGCCTCAACGTGGGCACGCTGCTCGGCCTGAATTTACCCATTCCTATCAGTGCACCGATCTCGGATACCGCGACGCGCAACGGTGTTCCGGCCGACAACGATTTTAATCACAGCCAGGTGCGTTTAGAGAGCACCCTGCAGCTGAAGTTTAGTGACAACTGGTCAGCGACGGCAAAGCTGCGCGGCATTTTTGACGCAGCCGAATACGATGAATTTGATCCGGACTCGGTGAACAGCAACGCCGCGGGTTACCTCTATGGCGAGCCCAATTATTTTGAGTACGACGACTTTGAAAACGGCGGTGAACAGAATCCTCTGGAGATCGCTGGCGACAACTACATGGTCGACTTTCCGTCGCTGTACCTGGACTATCAGAACGGGCCACTATTGGTGCGCGCCGGTAACCAGCAAATTGCCTGGGGACAGGCCTTGTTCTTCCGGGTATTCGACGTGGCCAACGGCTTGGACTTGCGCCGTCACTCAATCTTCGATTTCGCTTCCGAGGAGTACGCCGATGAGCGTATCGCCTCACCGGCCATCCGCGTGTCCTACCAGCTGAATTCCAACTGGGAACTGGACATGTTTGCGCAGAGCTTCCAGCCGACCATTTACGGCAACCCGAACACGCCCTACAACGTGATTCCTTCGCAGTTTACCGTGCACGATCGTTACAGCAGTGTTGACGAAGAAGTGAATAGCGGTTTCCGCTTGAAAGGCTTTATCGGCGACTTTGGTCTGCAGTTTATGTATACCAACCGCTACAACCCCGACGGTGTTGTGCGCTGGACCAAGTCGGGTGTGAACCGCGATGCACCGGGCATCCCCTTGTCGGGAGCCATCCTTGCGGAGACCCCGCTTGAAATTGACCCCACCGGGGTATGGAGTGCTGAGGAGTGGTTTACCTATGCGGGTATGGCGCGCCTTGACGGCACCGAAGGTCTGAACAAAATTGTTACCGACTTCCCCGCATCGCAATTGCTGCTGGCACGGCCTGTTCAGGGCATCGATGCGGCAAAAGAAGAGCTCGATCTGTTCTTTATCCTGACGGGTGGTTTCCTGAATAACCCACTGTCTGGTCAGGGCGGCGGCGGTCTGCGCGGTCACATTGAGCGCACCTACCACCGCGAAGATGTTTTCGGCACTGGTGTCAGCTATGTATTCAGTGGCGAGCCCGGTAGTTGGACGGATCAGTTGATTCTGAACTTCGAGGTTTCCTTCACGCCGGACAAAACCTTTACCCCTATCGACCTGGGGCAGGAATACATTGTTGAAGATGAATACGTGACTGCCCTGGTATTAGAAAAATATCAGCGCTTCAGCCGCAGTTTCCCTGCTACCTACATGGTTTTCCAGTGGATGCACCGCAGCGAGAGCGATCTGTTTGGCCGCCACTTAAGTGGTATGGGCGGCACGGTAAACAACACGCCTAAAGGTGTGGATGGTGGCTGGAATGGCTTGGTATTAGCCCTTCAGCAGCCCTTCCCCGGCTTGGTATGGCGAGCAGATTTGTCGGTGTTGTATGACACGCGCGGCGGCTTGTTTGTGCAGCCGGCTCTGAAATGGAAGCCCTCCGGTAACTGGAACATAGAAATGTTCTACAACCACATGGACGGCTACGTTGATGGCGCCAACGAGAATGAAAATATCATGCAAACCGTGGACTGGGCCGATGAATTTGGTCTGCGCGTAGCCTACCAATTCTAGCGAACCCTACCCCCACCCTCAGGAAGTAATGGGACCTTGCCGGCGACTTTGTCGCCGGCTTTTTTACCGCGAGGATGTTGTATGAGTTTTCATATCAGGCGGTTTGACCGGCAGTTTTCCCGGCGTGAATTTTTGCGTGTAGGCTCAGGTTTTGTCGGGGCGGGCCTGCTGATGCCGGCTTGGGCGGCAATGGAAAAACACGGCGATTATGCGGCGGCTTATCCAGAGGAGTTGCTGTCGATAGAGCAATATACCGGCGGCAAGCTCAAGGTCGGTGATGTCATCGACGCCGGTAATGTCGAGCTGGTAAAAGACCTTCTCGAGCCGGTGAAGTACATGCAAGTCAAAGACATGGGGCGTCGCTTGAGGTTGCGTGAGACCACTCGCGATGTGATGAAGCTGAGCCCATGGGAATATATGGAAGCGAGCTTTCGCCACCGCGGCCAAGCGCGCTTTGACGACAATGGCAATGTTGTGACGGCCGACGGCAAACCCTGGATTGGTGGCTTGCCCTTTCCCGATGCCAAAACCGGTGTGGAGCTTTTTGCCGGCCTAACGTTAAGCTGGGGGCGACACGATGCTTCGTTCTATGCGATCCGCGAATACGACCTCAACCGCGATGGCAAAGTCAGCTACGGCTACGAAAATGGCTGGGCTGAATATGCGCCGACGGGGCGTTTGGTACTGCCCGGCGTTTACTGGAAAGGCCACGAAGACAAGCTGCGCTATCAGAGCGTCTTTTTCACGGCGCCAGACAGCGTACGCGGCACGTCTTTCTTGAACATTTGGCACTACGACCAAAACAAATTTCCCGAGTTATACGGCTACATTCCCGATTTTAAACGCATTCGCCGCTTCCCCACCGACCAGCGCTTTGAACCATTGGTGCCGGGTTCATCGCTATACCTGTCCGACGCCTGGGCGGCGGGTGACCCCCTGCACACCTGGGGCGACTACAAAGTGGTGTGGCGCGGACCCATGCTGGCCGCCGTCAGCGGTGGCTGGGCCTCGCAAAGTGAAGATTGGTCGCACAACACCCATGGCGGCCCACAGGGAGAAACCTTCTGGGATACCGACGTGGAATTAGTGCCCGAAGCCATTGCCGTTGATGCCAAGCCCACGGGCTTCCCACGTGCACCCGTCGGCGTTAAACGGGTGTGGTTTGATGCGCGCACCCAATTGCCGCTGGGCATGGTCACCTTTGACAGGCGCGGCGATCTGTTCCGTTCCTTCGATGGTGCCTACGGGCTATACGAGGACGGTGATCGCCGGGTAATGGATGGTAAGCACCCCTATTGGTCGTGGTGCCATGTTCACGCTTTCGATGTGCAGACCGGAAAAATGACCCGCATAGAACAACTGGCAGAAATTTCTGGCGGCCACCGAATGCGCGTGAATGATCACGATATTTACAACCGCTATTTAACCAACGGCGCCCTGCGCCGCTTGGGTAACTAACAACAAAAGGACTCACCATGACAGACACATACAAAGCCTTGCTTGGCGTACGCGACGACAGTGGCTACCGCGTTGAATTTCAGCAGCTCAGCAGCGAACAACTTGGCGACGGCGATGTGGAGGTAGCGGTGGAATACTCTACCGTTAACTACAAAGATGGCCTGGCGATGAGCGACGCCATTCCCATTGTTCAAAAACCTTCGCTAATTCTCGGCATTGATATGGCAGGCACTGTGGTTAAGTCTGAGAGCAGCCGCTTCCAGGTCGGTGACAAGGTGCTGATGAATGGCTATGGCGCCTCAGAAACGCACAATGGCGGCTATACCCAGCGCCTGCGTATTTCGAGCGACTACCTGTTGAAGGTGCCTGAGGCTTTCACTACCCGCCACGCCATGCTGCTGGGTACGGCGGGCTACACCGCGATGTTGTCTCTGCTGCGATTGGAGCAGCTCGGTATTAGCCCTGAGTCGGGCGAAGTGCTGGTAACAGGCGCGTCGGGGGGAGTGGGCAGCGTGTCCATTATGTTGTTGGCGGGCCTGGGCTATACCGTGGCAGCGTCGACGGGCCGCCTTGAAGAAAGCGACTATTTAAAGAGCCTGGGTGCAAACTCTGTGATCGATCGCCGCGAGTTGTCAGAAGCCGGTGAGATGATGCAAGCGCCCCGCTGGGCAGCGGCGGTGGATTCCTGTGGCAGCCATACCCTGGCCAATGTTATTGCCCAACTTCACTACAACGGCGCCGTGGCCGCGTGCGGCTTGGCTCAGGGCCTAGACTTACCCGGTAACATGATGCCCTTTGCACTGCGCAATGTCGCCTTGCTGGGCGTGGACTCGGTACACGCGCCAATGGCGCTGCGTGAGCGCGCATGGCAGCGTTTGGCCGAGTCTGTCGACCTGAACAAACTGGAAGCGATGGCGGTTGAAATTGATTTCGACAATCTTCCTGACGCCGCTGGGCAAATCTTGCAAGGGAAAATTCGTGGCCGCGCGGTAGTGAATATCGCCGCGCGCTGAACATCAATACTCAACGGAAAATAACAATGAAAGAGAACAATCCTTTTTCGCTGCAGGGCAAAGTCGCTGTGGTGACCGGAGCAGCGGCGGGCATTGGCAAGGCCTGCGCCCAGCGCATGGCTTACTCGGGCGCCTCGGTGCTGCTAAGTGATATCGATGTGGCCGCCTGTCAGCGCCTGGCAGCGGAGCTGAATGAACAGGGCTTTGACGCGCGCGCTATTCAGCAAGATGTGGTGCTGGAGGAAGACTGGCAGGCCTTGGTGGCAGAGTTGAAACAGTGGCACAACCGCTGGGATATTCTGGTGAACAACGCCGGCATTTACATTGGCGGCCGCCTGGAAGACAACTCGGTAGAGCAACTGACCCGTATCCACGAGGTCAATGTGCAATCGGTGTTTCTCGGCCTGCGCTATGCGGCTGAAACCATGCAGCCCAGCGGCTGCTTTGGTCGCGGCGGCAGCGTGATAAATCTGTCGTCTATCGCCGGCTTGATCGGCGTCCCTGGTCACAGCATTTACGGTGCAACCAAGGGCTCGGTGCGCTCCATCAGCAAGCACTCTGCGGTTGAGTTCGCCCGCTTTGGCTACGGCATTCGCGTCAATTCGCTGCACCCCGGTTTGATCGATACCGCCATGGCCGAACAGGTTTACGACGACTTTGTGGATGTTGGGCTCACCCAGTCTCGCGAGGAAGCCAGTGCGGTATTGGAGCAGCAGATGATCCCGATGGGGCGGCTCGGCACAGCAGAGGATATTGCCAATGCGGCGCTGTTTCTCGCCAGTGATGCCAGCGCCTATATCAGTGGCGCTGAGCTGACCGTGGATGGCGGTTTCACCGCAGCGTAGGAGAGTGTGATGAGTATTCATTGTAAAGACAAAGTGGTGTTGATCACGGGCGCCGCCAAAGGCATTGGCGCGGCGGCGTGCCATGCCCTGGCGGCAGCAGGTGCGAAGCTGGCGGTGAGCGATATCGATCAGGACGCTGGCCGAGCGCTGTGCGAGGCACTGCGCGCGGCGGGCGCCGATGCGGAATTCTTTCCCTTGGACGTGTGCGACGAGCAGCAGTGGCAGCATTGCATGGAAACGGTTGTCGCCAGCTTTGGTCAGCTGGATGGCGTTGTGAACAACGCGGGTATCGCGGTAATTTGCGGCCCCGAGGAAGAAAGTCTGGAGGGGTGGCGGCGCACCCAGACTATCAATAGCGACGCGGTCTTTCTCGGCAGTCGCGCGGCCATTCAGGCCATGAAATCGCGCGGCGGTGCGATCGTTAATGTCTCGTCGATTGAAGGCATTGTCGGCGACCCAATGCTGCCAGCGTACAACGCCAGCAAAGGCGCCGTTCGCGCACTGACCAAGTCACTGGCGCTGTATTGTGCCGATCGCGACTACGGTATTCGCGTGAACTCCCTTCACCCGGGTTATGTAGAAACGCCTCTGGTAAGCGGCGCCCTGGCCAAGCTGTCAGAGGACGACGCCAATGCCTTTGCTACGCGCGTGGTGGCCAGTATCCCGATGGGACGTATGGCGCGGGCAGAGGAAATTGCCCAGGGTATTGTATTTTTGCTTTCCGACGCGGCAAGTTATATGACCGGCTCGGAACTGGTTATGGACGGTGGCTATACCGCCCGTTAAGAATCCCCTCGGGGAGGGAGGTGGCCGCTATCGCCCTGGCGACCACCTCTTTTTTCTCCCTCGCCCCTGCTTTGCTCCGCGCTTGTAGTTCATCTCAATGATTTCTGTGTCAGACTTGTTATCCCGAGACCACCATCGGTAACGGGCGTGAGTAGCAAGTAAAGAGAGATACAGCGTGAGTAATGGTGAAGGACGGCGCTTAAATAAGTTTATCAGTGACTCGGGCTATTGCTCGCGTCGCGAAGCCGACAAGCTGATTTTGCAGAATCAAGTCAGTATCAATGGTAAACGCCCCGGTCTCGGCGCACAGGTGATGCCCGGCGATGTCGTGATGGTGGAAGGCAAACGCATTCGCACGGTTAACCCGGATAAAACCGACAGGGTGTATATCGCCTACCACAAGCCGGTGGGCATCACCTGTACCACCGAAGCCCATGTGCCGGGCAATATTATCGACGCCGTCGGCCACAAAAAGCGCATTTTTCCCGTGGGTCGCCTGGACAAAGATTCCGAGGGGCTGATTTTTCTGACCAGCGATGGCGACATCGTGAATAAAATTCTGCGTGCTGAAAACGCCCACGAAAAGGAATATATCGTCACCGTCGATAAGCCGTTGAGCGGACAGTTTGCCGAGCGAATGGCCAAAGGCGTGCCTATCCTCGGCACCGTTACCAAGCCCTGCAAGGTCATGATCCTCAGTCGCAATGTGTTCAAAATTATCTTGGTGCAGGGTATGAATCGCCAGATTCGGCGAATGTGCGAACACTTTGGCTATGAAGTAACGCGGCTCAAGCGCACGCGGATTATGAACGTCAAACTGGATGCGTTGAAGCTCGGTCAGTGGCGCAACCTCAGCGCTGAGGAAATGGCAGAGATCAATCAAGCCGTGGGCGGTTTGTCGGGCAACGCAGGCGCGGCTGGCAAGTCGCGTCCACGGCGACAGAATGGCCCTAAAACAGGCGGGCGTCGGCGCTAGCGACATCCATGGAGTATGCTGATGAAACGTGTATTGGCGGTTGGCGCGCTGTTTTTACTCAGCGGTTGTGCGAGCCGAGAGTTATACGGGAGTATTCAGGCGAGTAACCGTTTCGAGTGCGATAAGCTGCCGCCCTCTCAGTACGAGGCATGTATCGCGCAGACGGTGCAGCCCTACGATGACTATGATCGCGAGCGTCGGGCCATAGAGTCTGACGAGAATTAAAAAGGTGGAAGGCCCAGGAGCCTTCCACAAGCACTACGCGTGCGTTGAGCGCTAGCGCAATTGGCGCTGGCCCTCGTATCGGGCATGGTTGAGTAGGTACAGGCCGTAAAACACCGCAAAGGCGAGATCGGCGATCACAAAAATAGCGAAGGGCATCAGTGCCGGAAAGCTCAATGTATCCACCCAGGCTGCAATGAAGACCAGGGTTTTGCCGATGCAACCCATCCAGATAATGTCTTTGTGGTCTTTTGGGTTGCCGGCAATGCGCCAATAACCAAAGCCAAACACCAATACCAGCACGCCAAATTGATGGGCCCAGGGCAGTAGCTCGGGCACATAGAGACTTTGCATTTGCAGCAGGGTAAAGAAGGCCTCAGTAGCAAATAGCAGCATAAACGCCGCCGCGAAGTTGAAGAATGCGGCGAAGCGGTAAAAGCGCTTCCAGGAAGTTTCATTTTGCATTGATGCTGGCCTCCGGGTGCGAGGGGGATTGCTTTAGGCGGTCGGCAATGGCGGCGCCGGTCAGTAAGCGCCAGGGTATCAGCAGGCCGGTTTGTTGTTTGTATTCCTGCCAGCCAGGGTGACGGGAGATCGCGTGATCTTTGTTCTTCATCCGCGCCAGGAAATAGCTGGCCATATACGCGTAGATCGCCCAGGCGATCCAGTGTTGGGCCAGCATTGGGTAGGCGGCGTACAGCATTAGCTCGCCGAGGTAATTCGGGTTGCGGGTGTAGCGGTAGACGCCGTCGGTAATCAGCCCTGGTTGTTGGCGGTATTTAAGTATCCAGTGGCGCTGGCCGTCGGCGGCCATCATGGTGACAACGCCGAGCGTGTGAATGGCAATGGCGGCAAACACGACCGCGCCGCTGGGCTCGATGAAGCGCGAAATCAGCAGCCACGGGGTGATCCAGTACCAGCCGATGAGAAAAACATAGAGGTTGATGGAGGCAAGTAGGCTGATGCGGTCGTTGAATTGGTGGTCGCGAAAACCGAAGTCTTTAATCAGCCAGCAGTAACCATAAATGCCGTGCAGGCCAAGGTAGACCCAGGCGGTGGTGGTGAAATTGTCGTAGTAATTCATCATGGCGTAGATGATGAACAGGGTAAAAATCTTGTGGAAGTCCACCGCCCAGGCAACGCGAATGCGCGGTTTGCCCGGTGCGTTCCAGATAAGTTTGTCGACGAGGGCGAGAAAAGCGCGCGCCCAGCCGGGAATCGGTTCCCGTTGCTGTTCCATGGTGCATTCCTATTATTGTTAGTGTGTGCCTGCCGATACTACGCGGCGGCCACAATTAGTGAATGCTTGCTGGCGACGCTTTTACTGTGAATTTATGACAGGGCTTAAACGATGATGTCGGCCTCGTCACCGTTGCGTTCAAGCCACTGTTTGCGGTCTGCAGCGCGCTTTTTGCCGAGCAGCATATCCATTAGGGCATCGGTGTCGTCGCCGGGCTCGATGCCAAGGCGCACCAGCCGGCGAGTATCCGGGTCCATAACAGTTTCGCGCAGCTGTAAGGGGTTCATTTCACCGAGGCCCTTAAAGCGCGTGACAGACACTTTGCCTTTGATTTTTTCCGCCTCTATGCGGTCGATAATGCCTTGCTTTTCATCGTTGTCGAGGGCGTAAAACACCTCTTTGCCAACGTCGATGCGGTACAGCGGTGGCATGGCAATAAACACGTGACCCTGCTCGACCATTGTGCGGAAGTGACGCAGGAACAGCGCGCACAATAGCGTGGCGATGTGGGCGCCGTCGGAGTCCGCATCGGCAAGAATACAGATCTTACCGTAACGCAGGCCGCTTAAATCATCGGAGTCGGGGTCGACCCCCAGTGCCACGGAGATGTCGTGAACTTCCTGCGAGGCGAGAATTTGCTGGGAGTCCACCTCCCAAGTATTCAGAATTTTACCGCGCAGCGGCAAGATGGCCTGAAACTGACGGTCGCGAGCCTGTTTAGCCGAGCCCCCCGCTGAGTCCCCTTCCACCAGGAACAATTCTGAACGCTCGCTCTCTACACCGGCACAGTCTGCCAGTTTGCCGGGCAGTGCCGGTCCGGCGGAGACTTTCTTGCGCACCACTTTTTTGGCTTTGCGTAGTCGGCTTTGGGCATTGCTGATGCACAGCTCGGCGAGTTTTTCGGCTTCTTCGGTATGCTGGTTAAGCCACAGGCTGAAGGCATCTTTGGCCACGCCCGATACAAAGGCAGAGGCTTCGCGGGAGCTGAGGCGCTCTTTGGTCTGGCCGGAAAATTGTGGGTCGGCCAGCTTGGAAGACAGCACATAGCTGCACTTGTCCCAGATATCGTCTGGGGTCAATTTTACGCCGCGCGGGATCATATTGCGGAACTCGCAGAACTCGCGCATGGCATCCAGCAAGCCGCTGCGCAGGCCGTTAACGTGGGTGCCACCCTGAGCGGTGGGGATCAGGTTAACGTAGGACTCGGCCAGCGGCTCGCCGCCTTCGGGCAGCCATTGCACAGCCCAGTCCACGCCCTCGGTATTGCCACTGAAATGGCCGACAAAGGGTTGCGCAGGCAGCGTTTCGTATTCGCGAGTGTGGCTGGCCAGGTAGTCGGGCAGGCCATCTTCGTAGTACCACTCCTCGCTCTCTTCGCCGGTTTCATCTTTGAAAATAACTTTCAGGCCCGGGCAGAGTACGGCTTTGGCACGCAACACATGCTTGAGGCGGCGCACGGAAAACTTGGCGCTGTCGAAGTATTGGGCATCGGGCCAAAAGCGCAGCAGGGTGCCGGTATTACGCTTGCCGCAGCTGTCGATGACTTCCAGGTCGGAGGCTTTGTCGCCATTGGCAAAGCGCATCTGGTGAACCTGGCCGTCCCGTTTAATGGTGACTTCCAGTAGGGATGACAGGGCGTTGACCACCGATACCCCCACGCCGTGGAGGCCGCCGGAGAACTGATAGTTGTCGTTGGAGAATTTACCCCCGGCGTGCAGGGTGGAGAGAATCACTTCGACACCTGGCAGGCCCATCTCCGGGTGGATGTCTACCGGCATACCGCGGCCGTCATCGGCGCAGCTCAGCGAGCCATCGTTGTGCAGGGTGACGGTGATCTGGCTGGCGTGGCCGGCCAGTGCTTCGTCGACGCTGTTGTCGATAATTTCCTGCGCCAGATGGTTGGGGCGGGCGGTGTCGGTGTACATGCCCGGACGCTTGCGCACAGGCTCAAGGCCAGTGAGGACTTCGATCGATTGTGAGGTGTATTGTGACATGCTCTACCACTGCGAGGCCGCATCGCGGCGCCGTGAATGAATCGGTTTGGGTCGGCTATTGTTAACCAGCCACGCCCAGAAATTCCACTATTGCGGGCAAATGCGCTTCGAAATTCACGAAGCTGTGGTCACCGCCGGGCTCAACGAGCTGCTTACAGTTGTGATAAGCCGCCACGGCAAGGCGGTAATCCAGCGTTTCGTCGCCCTCTTGCGCCATTAGCCAGTAGTGCTCGGGTGTAATGTCGGCTGGCGTTAGCCTGCGCAGGCAGGCGAGGTCTTCTTCGGTCACGCTGAAATGCTCGCCGGTATAGGGGTTGTCGTATTCACCGATGAACTGCTCTCCCCACTCTCCCGGAGTAACCGCCGGGTTGACCAGTACGGCTTTTAGCTGGTGGCGCTCGGCCAGTACGGTCGAGAAGAAACCGCCCAGCGAGCTACCGATAAGTGCCAGGGTGTCCGGTGCTGCGGCCAGTTCCTCTTCCACCACTTGCTCCAGTTTGGCAAAGGCGCCTGCCGGGTTGTTGGGCATGCTGGGAATACACAGCCTGACCGACGGGTGATGCTGGGCAAAGTAGTGTTTAACCAGTTGTGCTTTGTGTGATTGGGGGGAGGAGAGAAAGCCGTGTATATAAATGACTGTTGCGCTCATTCGTAGCCGTTTGCCGTTTTATCTACCGTAAATTCCACACCGCTAACGCGCTCCACGCCTGTCTGCCAGTTGCCGTCGGTGTGCAGGGTGAACCAACGGTAGCCGGGGTTTAGGTCGTCCAGGGCAAAGTCGCGGCTGCCAGGCGCGAATTGTATACAGGTTGAAGGCGTCGTCAGCAAGCGTTGCTGGCGGTGGCGCTGCGCTGAGGCTTGGTGTACGTGGCCGGATACAATGGCCGCCACGCCTGGTTTGTCGTCGAGAATATCGAACAGCGCATCGGCGTTATCGATCAATTGCTCATCCAGCCATTCGGCACCGAGCTTATTCAGGTGGTGGTGAACAAAGATTAAGGTGTTGCTGTCGCAGGGGTGTTGGCGGCACAGCGCCAATTCACTTTCAGCGAGATGACCGCCTACTTGGCCGCTAACCGCCGAGTTTAAAAATAACAGCTGCCAGTTGCCGAGTGTCGCCTGCTTTGGCATCAGCGCCTCGCCCGCACATTGGTGCATGGTGGCGGGTTCGTCGTGGTTGCCGGGTAGCCATACAATCGTGTCCGCGAGCCCCTCGAGCTTGGGAAGGAGGCGTTGATACGCGGCGGCGCTGCTGTCACCCGAGAGGTCGCCAGAGACCACCAGCATGTCGATGTGTGGGTGCTGGCGTTGCACCAAAGTGAGCACTTCGTCGAGGCTATGGTCGGTATCCATGCCCAACAGCGAGCTGCCCGGGCTGGCGCCCAGGTGGCAGTCGGTAATCTGCACTAAGCAGAAAGCGGGAGTCGCTGTTGCGTTGGCGCTGTTCACAGTAAGCCTCGTTAATATCTTCGGCTTTTATACGGTATGGGTTGCCACAAATCCAGACGCAGTCCATCAGAGGGCGTTGCCCCGCGACAATAAATGTGTGATTTGCGACTGCAGTCTCGCTGCTAAAATTGTGTGCCGGTCGCGCTGACCTTTTCTAATACGGCGCTGTCGTGCCGGTGACCGTGCCGCAAGCACTGGCTTAGCCATTCGCCAAGAAAGCGGTTTAGTTGGGCCTTTTCGTCGCGTTGGAACATTTTATTATTCGGGTAGTCGTAGCGTTGCCGCAGGGCATAGACCTGCTCGGCGCCGCTGACCTCGGCAAGCTTTGCGTCGTGATAGATGCGCACCTGTAAGCACATAGCGGCCCAGGCTTGTGTTTTTGCCTGGGCCAGCCGCAAGTCGAGAAAGCTGGTGTACGGCGCGCACTCGCGCACACGAATATTGAGCGCGTGATTGCCTACCCCAATGCAGAGCTCGTCACCGGCCTGAAGGGCGTCGGGCAGTAACTTCTGCAAACGCAGATAATTCATCTCACAGTCGGCGAGATGCGCGTTGAGGTCAACTTGGTAGTTCGGCGTCTTCACAAGGCTCCCGAATTTGCGTTCTAATTCAATAAGATTTTTTAATAATCATTCTCGCATAGGGCGAGTCTGATACACTGCGGGCCTGACGCAGCCCCTCCGTTAGCAGAACAGGTTAACTCTATGATTGCCAAACGTCACTTTCTCAGTGCAGCTGTTGCACTGGCTATGGGTATTTCCGGCGCCCATGCCGACACATTGCTAGATGTCTACGAGCTTGCAGTGAATAACGATCCGCAGTTAAAAGCCGCAGAGGCGACCTACCGCGCCGATCTGGAGTCTGAAAACCTCAGTCGCTCAGCGCTGTTACCCCAGCTGAGTGGCCAAGCCTACTACCAGGATACCGAAACCGACTCGCAGTCAAAGAGCACAACGTTCTCCGGTGGCGGTTTCGGTGGTGGGTCGACGTCGATAATTGACCAGAAGGTGCATACCGGCTCGGAAACGGAAAATTACTCCTTGAGCCTGAGCCAGGCCATTTTCGATCTGCCGGCGTGGTTCAGCTTTAAGGCGGGCCAAAAAGTCACCGAGCGCGCCAAGGCGCAGTTGGCGTATGACCAGCAAGAGCTGATTGTGCGTGTATCCGAAGCGTATTTTGAAGTGCTAAAGGCGCGGGAAAATCTCGATGCCTCGCGTGCAGAAGAGCGCGCGGCCAAGCGCCAGCTTGAGCAAACGCAGCAGCGCTTTGATGTTGGCCTGATCGCGATTACCGACGTGCATGAGTCGCGCGCGGTATACGACTCTACCGTGGCTCAGCGCCTTGGTTTTGAGGGCGCACTGGCGATCGCCCGCGAGAACCTCACTACCCTTACAGGCAAAGATCACGGCAAGCTGTGGTCATTGAAAGAGAGTTTCCCTATCGATAATCCACTGCCTGCCAGTCGCGCAGCCTGGGTCGATATGGCTTTAAAGAACAATTACCAGCTTAAGGTGGCAGCGGCGGCGTCTGGTTCCGCCTATGAAAATGCCCGTGCGAAAAAGAGCGAGCACTTGCCAAAGATTAGCGGTAGCTTCAGCTACACCAAGGAAGACCTGGACGGCTCGCGGCGTTTCAACCCCAGCAGTTCCTTTGCTGTGCCGCCAGACAGTGAGTATGAAACTGAGGCCCTGCGTGTCACGCTGACGGTGCCGCTGTTTACCGGTGGTGGCGTTAGTGCGGGTCGCCGCCAAGCCTACGAGCAATACAATTCGGCGCAGTACACCGCGCAGCTAACGCAGCGCCAGGTTATTGCCGGCACGCGCGCCCAGCACATTGCGGTGAATACTGCCGTGCAAACCGTGAAGGCGCGCAAACTGAATATTGTCTCTGCGCGTAGCGCCCTGGATGCGACCGAAGCCGGTTACGATGTCGGCACGCGCAACGTGGTTGATGTATTGGACGCCCAGCGCAAGCTATATGCGGCACTGCGTGACTACAGTAACGCCCGCTACGACTACGTTGTCGATATGCTCAAGCTCAAGCTGAACGCCGGCACCCTGAGCCCGGCGGATGTGCAGGGGCTTAATCAGTGGCTGCAGGAAGGTGATGCAGTATTGCTGAACGGCAATGGCAAACGCTGATATTCCCGTCTGCTAACGCGGTTCCCGCCGCGTAATTTTCCCTTTCGAAGGGCGCACTAACGAGTTAGCGCGCCCTCAACTTCCTCAATCAGTTTTGCCAGTGCGCCGCGGTTGGCCTCGACAACGGCCAGGGCGTTGCCTCCGCGGGTTTCTCTCATCTCGCTGTCGGCAAACAAGGCGATGAGTTCAGCGGCGATGCTTTCGGCACTGTCTAGCAGGCTCAGGCCGCCAGCGGTCTGCAATAATTCACTAATCTGTGCAAAGTTGAAGTCGCTGGGGCCGGCCAGTACCGGTAAGCCCCAGGCGGCAGCTTCCAAACTGTTGTGGCCGCCGCGCGGCACCAGGCTGCCACCGATAAAGGCAATATCTGCGGTGCCCAACAGCAGCAGTAGTTCACCCATGGTATCGCCCAGCAGAACTTGAGTGTCGGGGGATATAGCGCTCTCGGTACTGCGACGCTGGCAGGGCAGGCCCTTGGCGGCGACCAACTTGGCGACGGCGTCAAAGCGTTCGGGGTGCCTGGGCACCAATACCAAAAGGGCATCGGGTTGTTGTTTGAGTACGCGCTGGTGGGCGTCCAGTAATATGCTGTCTTCGCCGTCGTGGGTGCTGGCGGCGATCCACACGGGACGGTCCTGGCCAAATTGCTCACGCGTCTGCCGCGCGTGTTGGCGCAGGGTATCGGGAATGGCGACATCAAACTTTATGCTGCCGGAAACGCGCAGTTGATCGGCGTGGGCGCCAATGCTCAGAAAGCGTTCGGCGTCGTCCTGGCCCTGGGCGACGATCCGGCTAAAGGCTTTTATCACCGGCCGGCTCAGTCCGGATAGGCGTTGGTAGCCTCTGGCTGAGCGCGCGGAAAGACGGGCGTTAGCGAGCACAACAGGAATGCCGCGCCGCGCTGTCATTTGCACCATATTTGGCCAGATCTCAGTTTCCATAATGACCGCCGCGCGCGGCTGGGTGCGGCGCAGGAATCGGGCCACGGCACCAGGCAGGTCGTAGGGGGCGTAGACATGGTGCACCTGTTGGCCAAACATGGCGCGAATCCGGCTGGAGCCGGTGGGTGTCATGCAGGTGACGACAATGGGCAGTTCTGGGTGTCGGTCCAGCATATGTTGTATCAGCGGCGCAGCAGCGATGCTTTCGCCAACGGAAACCGCGTGTACCCACAGCCCCCCTGTTTGCTCGGGCACTGAGACAAAGCCAAAGCGCTCGCCGATGCGGCGGCGGTAGTCGGGCGCGCGCAGTGCTCGGTAGCCTAGCCGCAACAGGACCAGTGGTAAAATCAGGTAGAAGAACAGGCTGTAGAGTAGGCGCGGCATGGCGTTAAGCTTAGTCAGTGATACGGCGGCTAGCATAGCGGTCGCTGGCGACGCTGGCCAGCGCAGGCCGATGTTGATGGCTTTCACATCGCGTCTAGAGCTGTGTTATCATCCGCGATTCCGTTATCACGATATCAACTTGGAGAACCAAGATGAGCGACAACATCGTTCACGTCACCGACAGCAGCTTTGAAGAAGAAGTGCTGAAGTCCGATCTACCAGTACTGGTAGACTTTTGGGCGGAGTGGTGTGGCCCCTGTAAAATGATCGCGCCGGTCCTTGATGAGATCTCTGGCGATTACGCTGGCAAGATCAAGATCTGCAAGATCGACGTTGACGCCAATTCAGAAACCCCTGCCAAATTCAGTGTTCGTGGCATTCCAACGCTGATGATCTTCAAAGGCGGTAATGCTGAAGCCACCAAAGTAGGCGCCTTGTCCAAGTCGCAGCTGTGCGACTTCGTTGACAGCGCACTGTAATAGCAAGAGGCCTCGCCTAACGCGGGGCCTTTTCTTTTCTGCTTTACGGACCTGCCATTCGGTGATAGAGTTCGATCAATCCCCAAAATATTCAAAAATAACACCTTAATTTTTTTCATATCTGCTTAATACGTCGAGCACGCGCCGGCCGCGACTTTGCCGTTCCTGCGTATCGTCCAAGCCTTATCAAATCGAAGCCAACAACCCAAAACCTATGAACCTTACTGACCTAAAAACCAAGTCCGCCCAAGAACTGCTCGACATCGCCAAAGAGATCGGCCTCGACAATATTGCCCGCTCTCGCAAACAAGACATCATTTTCTCGATTCTGAAGCGTCACGCTAAAAGTGGTGAGGACATTCACGGCGATGGTGTACTGGAGATCTTGCAAGACGGCTTTGGTTTCCTGCGCAGCGCCGACTGTTCTTACCTTGCTGGCCCTGACGATATCTACGTATCACCCAGCCAGATTCGTCGCTTCAATCTGCGCACGGGCGACAGCATTGCCGGTAAGATTCGGCCGCCGAAAGAAGGTGAGCGCTATTTTGCTCTGTTGAAGGTTGATGAGGTTAACTTCACGCGTCCAGAGCAGTCCAAGAACAAAGTTCTGTTTGAAAACCTCACGCCTCTGTTTCCCAATGAGCGCCTAACCTTAGAGCTGGGTAACGGCTCTACTGAAGACTTAACCGGTCGTATTATCGACCTGGCTGCGCCCATTGGTAAGGGGCAGCGCGGTTTGATTGTTGCGCCGCCAAAGGCCGGTAAAACGCTGATGCTGCAGAACATCGCGCAGAGTATTATCCGCAACAACCCCGAGTGCTACGTCATTGTATTGCTGATCGACGAGCGTCCGGAAGAAGTAACCGAGATGCAGCGCTCGGTGGGTGCTCGCGGGGCTGAAGTGGTGGCGTCGACCTTCGACGAGCCGCCGGCGCGTCACGTGCAGGTGGCGGAAATGGTCATCGAAAAGGCCAAGCGCCTCGTAGAGCACAAGAAGGATGTTGTGGTTCTGCTGGACTCAATTACCCGCCTGGCTCGCGCCTACAACACGATCGTGCCGAGCTCGGGCAAAGTGTTGACCGGTGGTGTTGACGCTCATGCACTGGAGCGCCCGAAGCGTTTCTTTGGTGCGGCGCGTAATGTTGAGGAAGGCGGGAGCTTGTCCATTATCGCGACCGCACTGATCGACACCGGCTCGAAGATGGACGAGGTCATCTACGAGGAATTCAAAGGGACGGGCAACAACGAACTGCACCTGGATCGTAAAATTGCCGAGAAGCGCGTCTACCCCGCGATCAATATTCGCCGTTCCGGTACCCGTCGCGAAGAGCTGCTAACCAGCGAAGACGAGCTGCAGCGTATGTGGATTCTGCGCAAACTGTTGCACGGTATGGAAGACACGCCGGCGATCGAATTCCTGATCGACAAACTGAAAGACACCAAAACCAACGCTGAATTTTTCGATTCAATGAAGCGTAAATAAGGCCGCTGTCGGGGTTCGCCGCAGTGGCGAAACCCCGCCCCCGCCCGCCGGGCGCCGGATATCGGACACCGGATTATGAAGCACAAAGACCTCCGCGATTTTCTCAACTACCTTGAGCAACAAGGCGAGTTGAAGCGTATTAGCTATCCTGTAGACCCCAACCTGGAAATGACCGAAATCTGCGACCGCGTACTGCGGGCAGGCGGACCGGCATTGTTGTTTGAAAACCCCAAGGGTTACTCCGTGCCGGTGCTGGCAAATTTATTCGGCACTGAAAAGCGTGTGGCCATGGGCATGGGCCAAAAAGATATCGAGGCGCTGCAAGAGGTGGGAGAGCTGTTGGCATTTTTGCGCCAGCCTGATCCCCCGAAAGGTCTGCGCGATGCCTGGAGTAAGCTGCCGATCTTCAAGCAAGTGCTCAATATGGGCCCGAAGATGGTGTCCAAGGCGGTGTGCCAGCAAAAGGTGATTCAGGGCGACGCCGTCAACTTACACCTGCTGCCCATTCAAACCTGCTGGCCGGAAGACGCCGCGCCGCTGATTACCTGGCCGCTGGTCATTACCCGCGGCCCCAACAAAGAGCGGCAAAATCTGGGCATTTATCGCATGCAGGTGATCGGCAAGAACAAGCTGATTATGCGTTGGTTATCTCACCGCGGCGGCGCACTGGATTTTCAGGAGTTCAAACAGCAGCACCCGGGTGAGCGTTTTCCCGTTTCTGTTGCGCTGGGGGCCGACCCCGCGACGACCCTTGGCGCGGTGACGCCGGTGCCCGACACACTCAGCGAATACGCCTTTGCCGGTTTGCTGCGCGGTGAAAAAACCGAGTTGGTGAAGAGCCTCAGCAACGACCTGCAGGTGCCCGCGAATTGTGAGTTTATTCTCGAAGGTTACATCGACCCGGAAGAGATGGCCGACGAAGGCCCCTATGGCGATCACACCGGTTATTACAACGAAGTCGACCGCTTCCCTGTGTTCACCGTGACGCATATTAGCCACCGTGAAAACCCGATTTATCACAGCACCTACACCGGCCGTCCGCCTGATGAGCCGGCGGTGCTGGGTGTCGCCTTGAACGAGGTGTTGGTGCCCTTGCTGCGCCGGCAGTTCCCGGAAATTGTCGATTTCTATCTGCCGCCGGAGGGCTGCTCCTATCGCATGGCGGTGGTCACGATTAAAAAGCAGTATCCGGGACACGCCAAGCGCGTGATGTTTGGTGTTTGGTCGTTCCTGCGCCAGTTTATGTACACCAAGTTTGTCATCGTCTGCGACGACGATGTCAACGCCCGCGACTGGAACGATGTGATTTGGGCGATCACCACCCGCATGGACCCACAGCGCGATACGGTGATGGTTGAGCATACACCGATCGACTATCTGGACTTCGCCTCGCCGGTCTCTGGCCTCGGCTCGAAAATGGGCATGGACGCCACGAATAAATGGCAGGGCGAAACTGACAGGGAATGGGGTCGACCGATTGTTAAAGACCCCGACGTGGTGAAGAAAGTCGACGATATTTGGTCGGAGCTGGGCCTGGAATGAGTAGCGTCGGGGCGCAGCTGCCGCCTCTGTCGCTGTATATTCATATTCCCTGGTGTGTGCGGAAGTGCCCCTACTGCGACTTTAACTCCCACGCCCAGCGCGGCGACCTGCCGGAGGCGGCATACATTGCCGCCATGCTTGAAGACCTCGATCAAGACCTCGACTACATTCAGGGCCGTGAGTTGGCCTCTATCTTCATCGGCGGCGGTACGCCCAGTCTGTTCTCGGCCAACGCGTATGCGCAACTCTTTGAGGGCCTGCGCCAGCGCCTGAGGTTCTCCCGCGATATTGAAATTACCCTTGAAGCGAACCCCGGCACGCTTGAGCAGGGTCGCTTTGCCGCCTACCGCGAGCTGGGTATCAACCGCCTCTCGATTGGGGTGCAAAGTTTTGATGCCGAGCAGCTGGAAAAGCTCGGCCGCATTCACAGCGCCGGCGACGCCTTGGCGGCCATTGCCAGCGCGCGCGACGCGGGTTACGACAACTTCAATATTGATCTGATGCACGGGCTAAGTGGTCAGACTGAAGCCGATGCACTCAATGATCTGCGCATCGCGATTGACAGCGGCGCGCCACATATCAGCTGGTATCAGCTCACCATCGAGGCGAATACAGAATTCTACAAGCGCCCGCCCGAGCTACCCCAAGAGAGCGCATTAATGACCATGCAGCGAGCTGGCTTTGCGCTACTGTCAGACGCTGGCCTGACGCGCTATGAAGTGTCGGCCTTCGCCCGCGACGGTCGCCGCGCTCGCCACAATCTAAACTATTGGCGCTTTGGCGACTATTTGGCGCTGGGCGCTGGTGCTCACGGCAAAGTGACTTTGGCTAGCGGCGTGCGACGCTACCAAAAAACCCGCAAGCCAGAGGACTATTTGAGCCGCTCTCCGTCGCGAACCAGTCAATCGCAAGGCGTTATCGATGCGGACTTGCCCTTTGAGTTTATGATGAATGCACTGCGCCTGCGCGGGGGTGTTGAGAGTGCGCTTTACTCACAGCGCACCGGCCTTCCTCTTGCGGCTATTGCGCCGACCCTCGAGCGCCTGCAGGCTCGCGGCCTGTTAATTGACGATCCTCAGCGTATCGCCTGTAGCGAGCGCGGCTTCGCCTTTATCGATAGCATCCTCAGTGAATTCCTTGAGGGCTAGTCGGTCATCTACACAGTCAATTTTCGTCGAAAATCGCCTTTCCCGGCACATAGCAATCCATGACGGCTTGGTGCGATGTCGCTGAGTGTTCGCTGGGGGCGAGTGCCGGTTTTTGCTGACAGCGGGCGACGGCTGATGCAATATTAGCGTCGAGTGTTTTGTTTATGGGGTGTCAACACTCCGCGACTACGCCCTTTCAGAAGGAGACTTATGGCGAATACCAACGGTTCATTTATCGTTAATTTCTTTAAACAAGAGTCCTCCGGCGGATTGCTACTCATGTTTTCTGCCTTGTTGGCAATCATCTTTGCCAACACAGCCCTCTCCCCCTATTACGAATTACTCCTTACCACACCCGTAGAAGTCCGCGTCGGCGCGCTGGAAATAGCCAAACCGCTGTTATTGTGGATTAACGACGGCCTGATGGCTGTGTTCTTTTTCCTGGTGGGTTTGGAGTTAAAGCGCGAACTTGTTGAGGGCGAGTTGTCTGACCCCCGCAATATTATATTGCCGGGTATCGGGGCCGTCGGTGGTATGGCGGTACCGGCGCTGTTTTATACCTATTTTAATGCTGGAAACCCTGTTGCCATGCAGGGCTGGGCGATCCCCGCCGCAACAGACATTGCTTTCGCGCTGGGCGTCTTAAGCCTGCTGGGCTCACGGGTGCCGGTGAGCTTAAAGATCTTTCTAACCTCGCTGGCAATTTTTGATGATATCGGGGCGATTGTTATCATCGCGGTGTTTTATACCGCCAATATTTCCATTGCGGCGCTGGTGATTGCCGCTAGCTGTATTCCCGCATTAATTGTTCTCAATCGCCGCGGCGTGAGTGCCAACAGTCCATACATACTGCTTGGTACCATTATGTGGGTGGCTTTGTTGAAGTCGGGGGTGCACGCCACCCTGGCCGGGGTAGTGATGGCGATGTTCATTCCCCTGCGCAGTAACGACCCGGATAATCCATCACCATTAAAAAGTCTGGAGCACGACCTGCACTCGGTGGTGGCGTTTTTTGTGCTACCGGTGTTCGCCTTTGCCAATGCCGGTATCAATCTAAGCGGTGTGGGCGTTGAGCAATTGATGCACGGCGTGCCAATGGGTATTGCCGCAGGCTTATTCCTGGGTAAGCAGATAGGCATATTTGGATTGTGCTACCTGGCCATAAAACTGCGTTTGGCCGAGATGCCCTCAGGTATGAATACCATGAGCTTGTACGGTACCGCAGCACTGTGCGGTATCGGCTTTACCATGAGTTTATTTATCGGGTCGCTCGCCTTCGAGGAGACCGGGGTAAACCAACTGTTTGACGAACGCTTGGGGATTATTGTCGGCTCGTTGATGTCCGGTGTGTTGGGTTATTTCCTACTGCGCCGTGCGCTACCTAAATAGTTTATCGTGAATAATTATCGTGGCGTCGGGGCTTTCACCCCGCCCCATCGTTTAAGGAAAAAACCATGAATTACTGCCCGCAGTGCGCCAGTCCTATGGGCGATGTTTTGGTGGACAACGAAATTCGCAGTGGCTGCCCGGACAGGGGCTGCGGCTACGTCCATTTCAACAACCCGGTGCCCGTTGTGGCGATGATTGTCGAAGTGGACGGCGGCGTGGTCCTGGCACACAATGTGGCATGGCCCAAAGCTTTCTACTCAATTATTACGGGCTTTCTTGAGGCGGGCGAAGACCCTCTGGAGTGCGCTCGCCGCGAAACCATGGAAGAGCTTAATCTGCACGCCCTGGAAACTGATTTAGTGGGGGTTTACCCCTTTGCTCGGCAAAACCAAGTGATCATCGCCTACCATGTGAAAGCGGCCGGAGAGATTCGCCTGAATCACGAGTTGGACGACTATAAAATCATTCCTGTTGAGCAGCTTAAAGGGTGGGATATGGGGACTGGCCTGGCGATCAATGACTGGCTGGCGCAGCGGCGTCGCGACGCCTGATTATTCCTCCTCGCTGGCAGTGCCGCGATCTTTCTCCGCTTCATTTTTTGCCAGCAGGCGAGCGGCTTCGAGCTCTTCTGTAAGCGCGCCGAGTTCGGCTTTCACCGCTTCCCGGGCCTCGCCTTCCAGGGGCTCTTCTTCGTTTTTCAGCTGGGTTTTCAGTGCGTTAATTTTATTTTCCAGTGCGGTAACGGCACTGCTCAATTCGGCTTTATTAAATAAAACCTCTTCGGCGTGACCATCGTTGTGAGTCTCACGGTAATAGCGGCGCTTAACCGGAATAATAGGCTCGTCGGCATTGAGTACGCGCTGGTTCATAAAGTTTGGCGAGACGATTTCGATACCGGCATCATGAAGTGCGTCGAGCATGCGTCCGCGTAGTTTGGAGCGCGTGCTAACCAGCAGAGAGGCTTCTTTCAGCCATCCGCTGGCACGGTAGAGCACCGAGAAATCGCCCAGTTCGCGAATTTGTACAAAGCCGTTTTCCAGCTCGGCTTTATTGAGGGCACTTAACAGCGCGGCCTCAATATCGCGGCGGTCAACGTCGTAACCCAGCGATACGTCCGCCGACACCACGGTGCCAGAGGAGCGCACCACATTGTAGGGCTCCTGCACCAGCAACAGGTTGGGTACGGTGACCAACTCGCTGGTCTCGTTTTGGATTTCCACATGCAATAAGCCGAGTTGGCTCACCCGCCCCAATTCATTGCGAAACTCTATGTAGTCGCCCGCTTTGAAGCTGTTGACGGTGCGCAGCATAAAACCCGCCATCAGGTTGCCCATAACCGAGGTTGACGACAGTGCGATTGCCGCAGAGGCGAGCAGACCGACCAGCGAAAACAGCTGTCCGCGTAATTCGTTGTCCATGGGTAAGGTGGCTATCAGCGCAACCAGGCCGAGCAGCCGAAACACCAGGCGCATGCCCTGCTCGCGGTAGCGGATGTCGGCGCCGTGCTCTTTCTGAACGCTGAAGAGCTTTCGGGTAATCAGCCAGCCAATGACGATCAGCAGCAGGGCAACAAGCGCTGGCACCCAGAGCCCAAGCCAGGTAGGTAAAATGCCCTGTGCTGCGTCTATCGCCTGTTCCATACGTTTTTGCCTTACCTTCGCCGAGTTTCCGAGCTTTGATGGTGCTCAGTGTAGTCTGCTCGCTGTGTCGCGGATAGTCCTGTGCAGGCATAGGGTGAGGGCCCGGCGCTGTGTTAAACTGGCTGGCTCAAATGGAGAGTCGATTTAACAAAGAGGTCAGCATGCCTGCATACCGTTCCAAAACCTCCACCGCCGGCCGCAATATGGCAGGTGCCCGAGCGCTGTGGCGCGCCACGGGTATGAAAGATGATGACTTTAATAAACCCATCATCGCTGTTGCCAACTCCTTTACCCAGTTTGTGCCGGGTCATGTCCACCTCAAGGACATGGGGCAATTGGTTGCCCGCGAAATTGAGAAAGCGGGTGGTGTGGCAAAAGAGTTCAATACTATCGCCGTAGATGACGGTATTGCGATGGGCCACGACGGCATGCTGTATAGCCTGCCGAGCCGGGACATCATCGCCGACTCCGTTGAGTACATGGTCAACGCCCACTGCGCCGATGCCATTGTATGTATTTCCAACTGCGACAAGATTACTCCGGGAATGTTGATGGCAGCGATGCGTCTGAATATTCCGGTTATCTTTGTCTCTGGCGGCCCGATGGAGGCCGGAAAAACCAAGCTGTCGGAAAACAAACTGGATCTGGTTGATGCCATGGTGATTGCCGTGGATGAAAATGCGGACGATGAGACCGTTGCCGAGTACGAACGCTCAGCTTGCCCAACCTGTGGCAGCTGCTCCGGGATGTTTACCGCGAATTCAATGAATTGCCTTACCGAAGCGCTGGGTCTGTCGCTGCCGGGTAACGGCTCGTTGCTGGCCACTCACGCCGACCGCGAAAAACTGTTTCTGGAAGCCGGCCGCCGAATTGTTGAGCTTGCCAAGCGCTACTACGAAGAAGACGACGACAGCGTGCTGCCGCGCAATATCGCCAGTCGTGAGGCGTTCAATAATGCGATGGCACTCGATATTGCCATGGGCGGCTCAACGAATACGATTCTTCACCTGCTTGCCGCCGCGCAGGAAGCGGAGTTGGACTTTGGCATGAAGGACATCGACGAATTGTCTCGTCGCGTGCCTCAGCTCTGTAAGGTTGCACCGAATACACCGCTCTACCATATGGAAGACGTGCACCGCGCTGGCGGTGTTATGGGTATTCTCGGTGAGTTGGCGCGCGCTGACCTGCTCAACACCGGCCTGCCTACCGTGCATGCCAGCAGTGTGGCCTCGGCCCTGCAAACCTGGGACATCATGGTGACCGACAACGACGCGGTGAAAACCTTTTACAAGGCTGGCCCCGCAGGGATTCCGACGCAAACCGCCTTTAGCCAGGACACGCGCTGGTCGTCACTGGATGCCGACCGTGAAAATGGCTGCATTCGCTCGCTGGAGCACGCTTTCTCGGAAGAAGGTGGTTTGGCGGTGCTGCATGGCAACATCGCCGAGGACGGCTGTGTTGTAAAAACCTCGGGCGTGGATGAAAGCATCTTGGTCTTTGAAGGCCCGGCGCATATCTGCGAGAGCCAAGAAGATGCGGTTGATGACATCCTCAATGACCGTGTAAAAGCCGGTGACGTGGTGATTGTGCGCTATGAAGGCCCCAAAGGTGGCCCAGGGATGCAAGAGATGTTGTATCCCACCAGCTACATCAAGTCGAAAGGCTTGGGTAAGGCCTGTGCGCTGTTGACCGATGGCCGTTTCTCGGGCGGTACATCTGGCTTGTCGATCGGCCACGCCTCACCAGAGGCCGCAGCGGGCGG
Organism: Spongiibacter sp. UBA1325; assembly: GCF_002306875.1. Classification (NCBI taxonomy): domain Bacteria; kingdom Pseudomonadati; phylum Pseudomonadota; class Gammaproteobacteria; order Cellvibrionales; family Spongiibacteraceae; genus Spongiibacter; species Spongiibacter sp. UBA1325. The sequence goes on along the minus strand of NZ_DBTD01000009.1, from coordinate 191,583 downwards.
CGCCATTGGTTTGGTAGAACAGGGCGATATCATTCGCATTGATATTCCCGCGCGCACCATTAATGTGCTGCTCGATGATGCTGAATTGGCTAAGCGCCGCAAGGCGATGGATGCCAAAGGCAGCGAGGCCTGGAAGCCACTAAAAGAGCGTCCGCGCAAGGTTTCTGCAGCGCTCAAAGCCTATGCCAAAATGGCAACCAGTGCAGATAAAGGCGCTGTAAGGGACATCAGTCAGCTGTAATGCACGCTGCGCCGCTGGAGCACACAGCGCTTCGGCGGCGCGCTAGCTTGCATGGCCAGCGGTGACACCAAGGAATGAGTGTATGGCGCAAGATTGGCGCTGGCTGGGATATATCGCCGGTATTGTAATTCCTCTTTGGCTGCTAGTTGGGGTGATGCTCGCCGCATCGTTCTACCCTGGCTATAGCCATCGCCACCAAGCGCTGAGTGAATTGGGCGCGACTGGGGCGCCGACCGATGTGCTGTCACCACTGATCAATAATTTCCCGTTGGGCGGGCTGTTTCTACTGTTCGCCTATGCGGTTTTCAAAACCTTCCCTCACTCCCGGTTGGCAAAGTTTAGCGCCGTGCTCATAGGCGTACATGGCGTGGCCAGTATCGGAGCTGGCCTGTTTTCCTGCGACATGGGTTGTAATCCGCCGTCTCCTTCTGTTGATCAGCAGCTGCACAATCTTTTTGGGGCGGTGATGTTTTTGAGTTTACTGATAGCGAGCGCACTGTGGGGTAGCCTCAGCTGGCGAGTGCTGCAGTGTCGCTGGCTGGCTGTGCTATCAGCCGCTTGCTGCGCATTGGCAATTCTGACCTTGTGGCCCATGGCTGCAGCCATCGAGTCAGGGGAAAACTTTGGCGTATACCAGCGCCTTAACTACGGCGTGTCGGTACTTTGGTTGAGCGCGCTGGCGGGTCAGCTTTATTGGCTGCAGGGCCGTCGATAAGGTCGGCAATGAACAGTTAAAGGGATCATCGATTATGGAAGAATCCTCGTCGCTAGAGCAGGAGTCAGCGGCCAATCAAGGTGCAGAATTCCCCGGTTACTTTGCGGTATCAACGACAAAGTTCATTGTCATGTCGGCGTGCACGCTGGGGCTGTATGAGGTGTTTTGGTTTTATAAAAACTGGCAGCGCGTGAAAGAAAAAACCGGCGCACAGATGATGCCATTTTGGCGAGCCGTGTTCGCGCCGCTGTGGGCCTATGTATTGTTTGATCATTTGCGCGACCAGCTTAAAGAACTGTACATAGCAAGCACGCTTGTCGCCGGCGCGTGGGCGCTACTCTATCTTGCCTTTCAGGTGCTGTCGCAATTTGAAGCGCCAGTGGGCCTGTTGGCGATACTGTCTTTTAGTGCCCTGCTGCCGGCAAATGCCGCGATGAGCCGGATCAACGCTGTTCAGCAGCCCCCTGTGGAGCTGAATGACAAAATACAGGGTTGGAATTGGCTGGCAGTGGCGCTCGGTGGCGTGTTTTATTTGATGTTGGCGCTGGCGCTGCTCGGGCCGGGTGACATGGCGCCGGCCCAGCGAATTTAACTTAGCAGAGTGCTGAGGTAGGGAGAATAATTATATGCAAAGACATAAGGGCAGTGTTGCGCTGGTTACCGGCGCGGCGTCGGGTATCGGGCGCGCTACAGCGATTCGGCTGGCGCAAGAGGGCGCAAGCGTTATGCTCTGCGATGTGAATATGAGCGGTCTAGAGAAAACGCTCAGTCTGATGCCGCCGTCTGCAAGAGTGCAGTGCCAGGAGCTGGACGTGACCGATATCGACAGCTGCCAGCAAGCAGTCGCCCAGTGCATGATCGATTTCGGACGGCTGGATGTGCTGTGCAATATTGCCGGCATATCGCTGTGTCGCAACCTTGCTGACATCACCGCAGAGGAATGGCAGCGGATCGTTGCGATCAATCTAAACGGGGTGTTTTACATGTGTCAGGCGGCGATGCCCCACTTGGTGGAGACCCGGGGGAACATCGTTAATATGGCGTCGACGGCGGGCCTGGAGGGCTTGGCCTACAACGCGGGCTACTGCGCAACCAAAGGCGCGGTAGTGATGTTAAGCAAGTCGCTGGCAATGGAGTTCTCGGGCAAGGGCGTACGCGTGAATGCCGTCTGTCCCGGCGCGGTGGAAACGCCGCTGAGTGCTCAATTTGAAATGCCGGAAGGGGCCGACCCCGCGCTTATGGGGCGTATGTTCCCCCTGTTGGAAATGAGTCAGCCCGAGGAAATTGCCGCCGCCGTGGCCTATTTGGCGTCGCAGGAGGCGCGCTTTGTTACCGGTGTCGCGTTCGCCATTGATGGCGGCCAGACAGCTGGCTAATGTACAGATATTGAAAATAGTGCAATACTGAAAGTCGCTAAGCATCGCATCAATAACTATAAAAGCGAGATCGACTATGCACAAAGCCTTGTCTGGCGCACTCACGGCGAGTGCGCTAATGGTTACCCCCCTGCCCGGCGCTGCCGAATCTGAGCCCGCCAAGCAACTCAAGCTGGAAGAAGTGATCGTGACCGCGCAGAAGCGCGCGGAGTCTTTGTCGGATGTGCCGGTTTCAGTAACCGCACTGGACGGTGACAAGCTTAAAAAAGCCGGCATTGAAAACCTGAGCGACCTTTCCGATTACACGCCGAATTTTAAACTGGTGGAAGGCGGCTTAATTCCCAATGTGTATATGCGCGGCGTGGGCTCCGGTTCAAACCAGGGCTTTGAGCTGTCGGTGGGCATATTCTCGGATGGCGTTCACTTGGGGCGCCCCCACCAAACTCGTGGCGCCTTCATGGATTTAGAGCGAGTGGAGGTGCTGCGCGGCCCGCAGTCTATCCTGTTCGGTAAAAATGCGATTGCCGGTGCACTGAGTTTGATTGCCGCCAAGCCTGGCGACGAGCTGGAGGCGAACTTTAGCGCGCTGCGTGGCGGCCCGGATGGCCAGCGGGAAATCTCTGCAATGTTGTCGATGCCGCTCAGCGATACCTTTGGCATTCGTGCGGCGGTGAGAACGCGAGACGAAGATGGTTATATGACCAATGAAAATCCCGCCGTCGATCGCGATGAACCGGGCGTCGAGGAATTCTCGGGCCGTATCACCTTTGGTTGGCTGCCCAGCGATGACATCACGACCAGCCTGAAGCTTGAAAAAACCAATCGCAAGCAGGATGGTCGTCAGTTTGAAATTACGCACGAGAGCGCACTGACAGGTTGTAGCGGTGAAAATGTCACCTTGGACGGCATTAAAAATACCGACGCCGAAGAGTACGCCGAAATCGATAATTACAATGCCACACTCAACGTCGATATCGATTTTGAGAAGGGAACGTTTAGCTCGGTAACCGCGGCGACCGGCTTCGAATCAGAAGACTTGTTTGACGGCGATTCCAGCAGTTTTGATACCGTGCCGCTGTTGGGTATTGAAGAGTACGACCAACGCAGCCAGGAGTTCCGTTTTACCTCTCCAGGTGGAGAGTTTATCGACTACATTGTCGGTGCCTTCTATCAGGAGGGTGAGATGACCTTCTACGAGTCTACGCCCTTGAAGGTGCGCAATGGCGCACTGGCAGATGCGGGCCGTAATCCGGTGGGCTGTCTGATCAATACACAGACCAACGTGGCTGCGGACCTTGAAAAAGATTTCTACATGGACAGCGAGGCGTGGTCGACCTTTGCCCAGGTAACGTTCAACTGGACGGACTCTTTGAGAACAACGCTGGGCCTGCGTTACGTGAACGAGAAAAAAACCGGCTTCCGTGAATTATTTCTCTATCAGTCGGGGACGAAAAATCCCGTTGATCCGGTGACCGCGACCGTACTGGGGGCGCTGAACATTGAGGAGCATGAGATCGAGGGTGACCGCGAGGTGGGTGTCACCCTGCCGTCGGTCAATGTTCAGTGGGATCTCAATGAAGACATTATGACCTACGCCACCGTTACCCGCGGGGCGAAGTCAGGCAGTTTTGACGCGCGCAACAACAATGCCAAAGATGGGCCGGGCGGTGGTGGCGAGAACTTTGAGTTTGAAGACGAAGTGGCCGATGCCATAGAAGTAGGCAGTAAAATGCAGCTGGCTGATGGCGCGGCGGAACTGAATATTGCGGTGTATCACGTTGAGTACGAAGACATGCAGGTCAGTGTCTTTGATGGCGTAGCCGGTTTTGTGGTGTCCAATGCAGGTAGTGCATTGACGAAAGGTGTAGAGCTGGATGGGCGCTGGCTAATGAGTGAATGGTTTATGCTCAGCGGCTCGCTTGCCTACTTGGATTTTGAGTGGCTCGAATACAAAGAGGGGCCTTGTGTGGCCACTGCCGACGAGGATATATGCGACCTCAGCGGCAAAGAAAATCAACAAACGCCGGAGTGGACGGCCACGCTATCGGGTACGGTGAGTATTCCCATGCCAGCCGATTTAATGCTCGACTTCACCGCTGACGCCTCATTTAAAGATACCCATTTTACCTCGGGTGACCTAGACCCTCGCGGCATTCAGGGTGCCTACACCAAGTTCAATGCGCGCTTGGCGCTCGGCGACAGCAATGGCGACTGGTCCCTTGCCTTGGTGGGTAAGAATATTACCGACGAGCTGACGATTGGTATTGGCTCGCCCACGGTGTTGGATGTTGGCGGGTATCGCGGCACCCTGGAGCCACGCCGATCTTATTATCTAGAGGGCCGCGTGCAGTTCTAGGGGCTGTTAACGCCCCCATACCGCAGAGATTTGCGCTTCCTCCATTTGCGCCGGTGCCTTACCGAGGTTCACGGCGCTTTTTTTTCTGTGCTACCTTAAGTTACTCAACAGCTTGTTTATCAGGGATTTTTTTATGGATATCATCCGCATCATCTTTGCCATTTTGCTGCCGCCCCTCGGTGTATTCCTGCAGGTGGGCATTGGCAAACACTTCTGGATTAACATCATCCTTACGCTGTTCGGCTACCTTCCCGGCATTATCCACGCGGTTTATATCATTGCCAAAAAATGACGGATGACAACATCGCACTGCGGGTGCGTCGCAGCCGTCAGTGGGCGACGCTACTCGACGGCGCTTGGGGAATTCCGTTTACCCGTTGGCGTATCGGTATTGACCCTTTGCTGGGTCTACTTCCTGTGGCCGGTGACGTGGTCGGGGCGCTGCTCGGCTTGGGCATTGTCTGGCAGGCCCACAAAGCATCGGCGCCGCGGGCACTGAAGGTAAAAATGCTTGGCAATATCGCCCTGGACTTTGCCCTGGGCGCGGTACCGATCGTCGGTGACATTGCCGACATAGCCTTTCGTAAAAATGATCGCAATGCCAAGCTGCTTGAAGACTGGGCAAATCAGTTGGACCACAGAGCCGAAGCGCGTACGACGTCGCGCCACTAAAAAAGCCCCGATACCGGGGCAAGCATGGGGTGTCGCACAGGGTGGGAGAATCAGGCAGCTTGGTGTCGGTCGCCGTCGGCTTGCGCATCGCTTACCGATTGACGAATCAAGTAGTCGAATGCACCGAGAGCGGCGTTGGCACCGTCCCCCATGGCAATAACAATCTGCTTGTATGGGGTGGTGGTTGCGTCGCCAGCCGCGAACACGCCGGGCATTGAGGTCTCGCCGCGGTCGCCAGTGATCACTTCGCCGCGTTCGCTGAGCGCCACGCTGTCCTGCAGGAATTCCGTGTTGGGCACTAAACCGATCTGAACAAAAATGCCCGACAGTGCAAGCTCGCGCGACGCGCCGGAATTGCGGTCGGTATATCGCAGGCCGGTTACACGTTTGCCATCGCCGAGTACCTCGGTGGTTTGCGCGTTCAGGATAAATTCGATATTTGCCATAGAGTTGGCTTTGCGCTGCAGCACCTCGTCGGCGCGCAGGGTAGTGTCAAACTCCAACACCGTGACATGCTCGACAATGCCAGCCAGGTCAATGGCTGCTTCAACGCCGGAGTTGCCACCACCGATTACGGCTACCGACTTACCCTTGAACAAGGGGCCATCGCAGTGTGGGCAGTAGGCCACACCTTTGCCCCGGTACTGTTTTTCGCCGGGAACATTCATTTCGCGCCAGCGGGCACCCGTGGCGAGCATCACCGATTTGCTGCGCAGCGCCATGCCGTCGCCGATATCAACGCGGATAAGGCCTTGCTGGTCGGTGCTGAGGCCGCGGGCACGCTGCCCCTCCATAATATCGACGTCGTAACTACTGACGTGCGCTTCCAGGTTCGCCGCCAATTTTGGTCCCTCGGTTTTTGACACCGAGACAAAGTTCTCAATTCCGACGGTATCCATCAGCTGGCCGCCAAATCGCTCGGCCAGAATTCCCGTGCGGATGCCTTTGCGCGCCGCATAGATGGCTGCCGATGCACCGGCGGGGCCACCGCCGATAACCAGCATATCGAAGGCGTCTTTATCGGCAAGCTGGGCGCGGCGACGTTCTCCGGCATTGCTGTCGACCTTCAGCAAAATATCTTGAAGGCTGATCCTGCCCTGTGAAAACGGCGCGCCATTTAACAACACCGAGGGCACGGCCATGATGTTGCGCTCGCTGACCTCATCTTGAAAAAGTGCGCCGTCGATCATCTCGTGGCGGATGTTGGGGTTGATGGCCGCCATCATGTTCAGCGCTTGAACGACATCGGGGCAGTTTTGGCAGCTCAGTGAAATATAGGTTTCGAAGTTCAGCTCGCCGTCCAAGTCGCGGATTTGTTCTATCAGTGCCGGGTCAATTTTCATTGGGTGGCCGCCGCTGTGAAGAATGGCCAGCACAAGCGAGGTGAACTCGTGCCCCAGAGGTAAACCGGCAAAGCGAATTTCGGTGTCGCCGGCTGCTGGGCGCACGCCCATGGCTGGGCGGCGGACGTCAGCATGGGTATCGCGACGAACGCGAATATCGCTGGAAAGACTATCGATATCTTGAATCAGTGCCTCCAGTTGCAGGGAGGCCTCGCCTTGGCCGGGGTAGGCGACCAGCTCTACCGGCGTTTTCAGGTTTTCCAAGTAGTTTGCCAGTTGCTGTTTCATTTTCAGGTCTAACATAGTGGCTCCCTGTAGATTGAGTCGGTAAGAGCGGCCCCGTTTGGGGCCGGTGTGGCCTTAAATTTTGCCGACAAGGTCCAGCGACGGTGACAGCGTATCTTCGCCAGGCTGCCAAGCTGCTGGGCAGACCTCGCCATCGTGTTCGGCGACGTACTGTGCTGCCTGCACCTTGCGAACCAGCTCTTTGGCTGATCGCCCGATACCCAGGTCATGCAGTTCGGCGACCTTGATTTCTCCCTCGGGGTTAATTACGAAGGTGCCGCGCAGGGCCAGGCCGTCCTCTTCGATCATTACGCCGAAGTTGCGCGAGATCTTGCCAGTGGGGTCGCCGATCATCGGGAATTGGATTTTGCCGATGGTGTCGGAGCTGTCGTGCCACGCTTTGTGGGTGAAGTGTGTGTCTGTGGACACGGAGTAAACTTCAACACCCATCTCTTGCAGCTGCGCGTAGTGGTCAGCCATATCGCCCAGTTCGGTGGGGCAGACAAAGGTGAAGTCGGCCGGGTAGAACATCACGACCGACCATTTGCCTTTCAGGTCGGCATCGCTAACGTCGATGAAGTCACCCTGGTGGAAGGCGGTCGCCGTGAAGGGCTGTACTTTGCTGTTAATAATCGTTGGGAACATAGTGCTCTCCTGTATTGTTTGGCGTCGAAAATGTGAAGACAGGAGTGAGTTTACGCAGGGATTTAGATGCGATCTAATCGATCGTAATAATTATTTCAATAGATAATTCCTATGGTATGCTGCGCTAAAGCAAGGAGGAGCCATGGTTAAACTTCGCGATTTGCAGTACCTCGATGCAGTGGCGCGCCACCAGCATTTTGGCCGTGCGGCCGAGGCGTGTTTTGTCAGTCAGCCGACGCTGAGCGGGCAAATTATGAAACTGGAAGAGCAGATCGGTTTGGTGCTGATTGAACGCCACCGTAAGCGAGTGATGCTGACGCCCGCGGGCGAGGCCTTGATTGGGCGCGCGCGGGCCGTACTGCGCGCTGCTGAAGACTTTGAGGACAGTGCGCGGGCACTGTCGGCACCGCTGTCGGGTGACTTCCACCTGGGCCTGATCCCCACCGTGGCACCCTACTTACTGCCCCATATTATGGGGCCACTGGGGCGGGACTTGCCGGAGGTGAATTTTTATCTCCACGAAGACCAGACGCATGTTCTGTTGCAACAGTTGGATGACGGCAAACTCGATGTGGTGATCTTGTCGTGGCTGGACAGCATCGAAAATGTGGAGCGCTACAACCTCTACCGAGAGCCCTTGGTGTTGGCGGCGCCAAACCATACACCGCTGGCAAAACTGGATTGCGCTGCGCTCTCTGATCTGGATGGTCAGTTAGTGCTTACTTTGGAAGATGGGCACTGTCTGCGTGATGAAACCTTGGACTATTGCTTTTCAGCAGGAGCGAAAGAGGACCAACGCTTTCAGGCTACCAGCCTGGAAACCCTGCGCTATATGGTCGCCAGTGGCCTGGGTATTACCTTGATGCCACAGCTCGCTGTGCGCCCTGCCGACGAAGATCAGGGGCTGCATTACGTGCCTTTTGGTACGCCGCCGCCGAGTAGGGAAATCTGCCTGTTGGTCAGGCCAAACTATTCGCGTATGGAGGCGGTGCGGGCAATGGTCGCCAGTATCCGCGGGGCAATGGCGGGGGCGTTGTCAGAGGCTGAGGGGGTTTAGCAGGCAAAAAAAGGGGCGCCGCTTGGGGCGCCCTAATCATACCTAGAGTAGGAGACTTCGTAATCTTAGTCAGACGCCAAATCAGAAAGTTCCGCCGCCGACGGTGCAAACCAGTAACTGCCGCTTAGCGGCGTCGAAAAATCATTCAAGCGATCCACAATGCCATCGTCGGCTTTGCCAAACATGCTCGCTAAAATGTGGTCATATCGCTCGATCTCGCAGCTAAAAGACAGGAAGTAAAGACCGTGCTGAGAGACTCCGCCATAGGGAACGCTGCGTCGATATAATTTTTGTGCCACGCCATCGATCTTCACATCGCTGCGACTCACGTGTGAGTCGTCCGGCATGGCATCTCCTTTCAGCTCGACACTGTCGGGCTTGGTGCGACCGATTACTTTTTCCTGCTCGTGTTGTGGCATTGCGCGAAAGTGCTTCAAATTGTGCTGCCACTGCTGCGAGAGCACAAAGCTACCGCCGGCGCCGGGCTGGCCCTCGGGGATCAGTGCGACTTTGCGCTGGCCCTCTCCTTTCGGGTTTTCGGTGCCATCGATAAAGCCACTCAGGTCGCGGGAGTCTTTGTACAGAAAGCCGTTTATCTCAAGGGAAACGGCAGCCACGTCCGCCAGTAATTCGCTGGCTTTCATGGCGGCGTCAAACAATGCGCTGTATTCGTCGCCATTGAGCCACAGTAAAATACTGCGCTGTGTGGCGGGGGCGGCGACGGCGCCATTGCCGACAGCACTGAAGGGTTTTAGCCCGGCGGGTTGAGAGCGGCCCAGCCGCTGCCAGCAGTCTGCGCCGAAGGCCCAAACGACGTTGAGCTGGCGGCCGTCGAGGTCTTGAAGGGCGCCTATGGCGTTTGCCAACGATGCCTGTAACGCCGCGTCACTGGTGGCGTCTAACAATTCAAATTCGAGAAAGATATGACGATGACTGCCTTCGACAAAAATGCCGGCTTGGGGAAGACTCATGCGGTGTTCTCTTTTGGTGTGCGAAAAGTCATTTTTTAACAGGCCGCTGCGGGGCTGGCAATCCCGTTTGCGGCAAAGCTTGTTCACAATAGGTGGCGGAATTACACTGTTTGGCCTTTTCGCGCCCCGCCGAGGATAGAGTATTGGCTACACGTTTTGAGCAAAGGCTGGCTTTTCTTGCCGAGCCTGCGCAGCACAGTCTACTGAGAGCGATCCGTCGCGGTATCGAAAAGGAAAGCCTGAGAATGGATGGCGACGGCCTGTTATCGCGCAGCGCTCATCCCGAGGCCTTTGGTTCACCGCTCTGCCATCCGTCAATCACGACGGACTTTTCTGAAGCGCTGCTGGAATTCATCACGCCGGTGAGCGAGAGCATAGAGGAAACACTGGCTGAGTTAGACAGCATTCATCGCTTTGCCAGCGGTAGTCTTGGCGACGAGATGTTGTGGAATGCCAGCATGCCCTGCCGCCTGCCTGCCAGCGACGACATTCCCGTTGCACAATACGGCAGCAGCCATTCCGCTACTATGAAAACCCGCTACCGCCTTGGTTTGGGCCATCGCTACGGCCGGAAAATGCAAACCATCGCGGGTATCCACTACAACTTCTCGCTGCCGCCAGCGCTGTGGGATGCACTCTTTCAGCTTCAGGGCGGTGAGGGAAAAGCCGACAAGGACTTTATTACCGACAGCTATTTTGCGCTGATTCGCAATTTTCGCCGTTACTCCTGGTTATTGATCTATTTATTTGGCGCCGCCCCGGCGGTGTCTAAGTGTTTTGTGAATGGCCAGAGCCACAATCTCCAGGAGTGGGGTGAGCACACACTGTATGCGCCGTATGCGACCTCGCTGCGAATGGGAGATCTGGGTTACCAGAGTAATGCCCAGAAGAACCTCGATATCTGCTACAACCACCTCGATTTTTATATCGACACACTGCGCAACGCCATTACCACCTCGCACGCAGATTACGAACGCATTCCCGCCAGTGAGCAGCTGAGCAGTGGTCTGCTGCAAATCGAAAACGAGTTTTACAGTCCCATTCGGCCCAAGCGGGTGACCGACAGCGGTGAGATTCCACTGGGTGCGTTGCGCCGCGGTGGCGTGGAATACATCGAGGTTCGCTGCTTGGATGTGAACCCGCTACTGCCTCTGGGTATCGATGCGCAGCAGGTGCGCTTTATCGATGCTTTCCTGCTGTTCTGCCTGTGCCAAAACAGCGACCTATGTGACGATGACGCCAATGCGGCGATCACCGATAACCTGTTAAAAGTGGTTAACGAGGGGCGCAAGCCCGGCCTGACTTTGACCGGCGAGGCGGGTGAAAAACGTTTATTGGTCGAGTGGGGAGAATCCCTGCTCGATGATATTGACGCGCTTGCCGAGCAGCTTGACCGGGCGCACGGTGAAACACACTACCGGGAAAGCTGTGCCGCGCAGCGAGCCAAGCTGCGCAACCCTGCGCTAACGCCTTCAGCGCGCATTCTCGATGAAATCCAGCAGCGCGATGGCAGCTTCTTCCACTTTGCTTTACGCCAGTCCCAGGAGCACGCAGAGCGCTTTAAGCAGTCACCGCTGCTGCCCTCCGATGTCAGCCGTTTCGCTGGCCTTAAAGTGGAGTCGCAGGCCCAGCAGGCTGAGATTGAGGCGGAAAATAGTGGCAGTTTCGAGGATTATCTGGCGCGTTTCTACCAGCAATATAAAGCCCTGTGAACTTCCTCGCCCACTTCCATATTGCCGACGTCATCCGTCGTCGACGTGGAGAGGCCGATCACGGCCTGCTAGTGGGTGCACTGTTAGGGGATCATGTTAAAGGGCCGCTGAAGGGCGAATATCCCAGTCACTGGGAACAGGGGATTCGCCTGCATCGGCGCATTGATGCGCTCACCGATAGCGACCCAGCCACGCGTCAGTGCCTGCGTGCCTTCCCCGCCCACTTTCGACGCTACGGCGGCATTGCCCTGGACGTGTGCTACGACCACTTCTTGAGTCGCCATTGGCAGGCTGACTGGCTGGATACAGCGCCCCAGGCGCTGGCGGCGTTCAGCGAGCAGTGTTACCAACAATTGCAGGCAGACAGTCGGCACTTTCCTCAGGCTGCGCGACGCCAGAGCCGTTTTCTGGCCGAATACAATGTTCTGTGCTCGCTGCAAGACTGGCATAATATCGAGCGTACGCTAGCGCGCATCGCCCGCCGTTTGCAGCGGGACAATCCGCTCAGTGACTGCGGGGCGATCCTGAAGCCTATGCAGGGTGAGATCGAAGCCAGTTTTCTGACCTTGTACCCGCGCCTGCTCGCACAGCTCAGCGACGAATTTGCCAACGGAGCTACCGCTTGACTTGCCGAGCGGAACCGGCGGCAGCTAACCACAACAAGGGAATTATCATGGCCATCAGCTCACGCTGGATTTACTTTTTTATCTTTGCTTGTTGCACCGGTTTACTGGCCTACGCGCTGTACACCCAGTACGTTGATGGCTTGCACCCCTGCCCTCTGTGCATTACCCAGCGGGCCTTCTTTGTATTCACCGGCGTTGTTGCGGTGATGGCGCTGATTTTCCACCCACAACAACTGGGTCGTTATATTGCCAGCGGCCTTATGTTTGCCAGCTGTGCCGCGGGCGGCGGTTTTGCCTATCGGCAAATCTGGCTGCAAGGGTTGCCACCGGAACAAGTACCGGCATGTGGTCCGAGTTTGGAATACATGTTTGAGAATCTGCCAATGAGCGAGGCGTTCAGTACACTGCTGATGGGTGATGGCAATTGCGCAGAAGTGGTCTGGACCATGTTCGGCATGAGCATGCCAACCTGGTCGTTGATCGCCTTTGTCGGTTTAGCCTTGGCCGCCGTGGCGAGCGCCCTGCCCTGGGTACGCCGTTAATGCTGGCGGGATTTCTCACCTTATTTGCCTGCCAATTAGCCGGTGAATGGCTGCAGCGGGTATTGGGCTTGCCCTTGCCGGGGCAGGTGCTGGGCATGTTCTTGCTGTTTATCCTGCTGTGTGTGCGCGGTGCGCTGCGCGACGACGCGGTGCCCGAGGGCTTGAGTCAAGGTAGTCAGCGGTTGATTGAGTTGCTGCCGATGCTGTTGATGGCACCGGCGGCCGGCGTGTTCTTCCTTGGCGCTGGCTTTGCGGATCAATGGCCGGGTTTTATTGCCGCGGTAAGTGTTGGCACCGTGCTGACGATGATTGCCTGCGGCCTGTTATTGAAAATGCTAACGCGCGGTCGGAAGCAAGGCCATGACTGAGCTGATGCACACCCCGCTGTTTGGGCTGACATTAACCCTGCTGGCCTATCAATGCGCAATGTGGGCCTACACTCGCAGTGGCAAAATGGCGATGTTGCACCCGACGATTAGTGGGGCCGTGTTGATTGCTGTCGCCTTAAAAGCCCTGCAGCTTGATTACTTTGCCTACTATCAGGATATTAACTGGCTCAACTTTTTGCTGGGGCCGGCCACGGTTGCATTGGCAGTGCCGCTGTATCGGCAATTACCCCTGCTCCGCGAGCTTGCTGGCCCCTTACTGGTCACGCTGTTTTTTGGGGCGACGTTTGCGTGCGCCTCGGCGTTGTTGTTAGCGTGGTGGCTCGGGGCGACACAGGAAACGCTGCTGTCGCTGATGACCAAGTCGATCACCACGCCGATCGCGATTACGGTGACTGAAGAGATTGGCGGTATTACGTCGGTTGCCGTTGGATCAGTGATTCTCACCGGGGTGGCGGGTATCACCACAATCAGCTGGTTGTTTGAGCGGCTAAATATCCGTGATGACCGTTTGTGGGGCTTCTGCCTGGGGTTGGCCGCCCACGCCATTGGTACCTCGCGCGCCTTCGAGCGCAGCCCGGTGGCCGGTGCCTTTGCCAGTTTGGCGCTGTGCCTGACGGGCGCGTTCACAGCCCTGTTTGTGCCATTGGCAGTGAGTTGGTTCGCCTGAGTTTTGGCCGCGGTGAAACTTAGCTGCGCCAGAAGGCGGGGGTGAATAGCACCAACACGGTAATAAATTCCAAGCGTCCGAGTAGCATTCCCACACTTAAAATCCACTTGCTGGAATCACTCAGGCTGGCGAAGTTGCCAGCGGGCCCGATCAACTCCCCCAGCCCCGGGCCGACATTCATCAGTGCGGTGCTGGCGCCCGTGAGCGCAGTATCGAAGTCGACGCCACTGAAGCTGAGCAACAAGGTAATCAGCATCAGGCTGATCAGCATGACAAATAAATAGCCAACGGATGACAGAAGGATAGCGTCGTCTACCTTGTGGCCATTGTAGCGCCTCGGTACGACCGCGCGGGGGTGCAGGGCCCGTGAAAGCGATTCCTTCAGGCTAATGGCGAGCAGCTGGAAGCGAAACATTTTCACCCCGCCGCTGGTCGAGCCTGAGCAGCCACCCATAAACGTCGCGAAGAAAAACAGCGCGGCGGCAAATGGCCCCCAGTGACTGTAGTCACCGCTGGCGAAGCCGGTCGTACTGATTACCGAGATAAGGTTAAAGCTGGACAGTGTGATGGCGCGCAGCGGCGCCTGATGATTAACCAGTATTTGGTAGAGGCTGAGGATTAAACAGGCAGCGATGACGATCAATACGAAGCCGCGCAGCTGCTGATCTTTCCACAATAGCCAGCGCCGTTGTGACAGCGATTGCACATAAAGGGTGAACGGCAGCGCACCGATCATCATAAACACAATCGCCACCCAGTGGCTTCCCAGGTCGTCGAACTGAGCGAAGGAATTGTCCGAGGTGGAAAAGCCGCCCGTCGATAGCGTGGTCATCGCGTGGTTAATGGCGTGGAAGCTGTCCATTCCGGCCAGCATATAAGCGCCAGTACACAGCGCGGTGAGTACCAGGTAAAAATAGATGATCCGGCTGATCATCGTCTTGGCGCGCGGCAGCGCTTTGTCTGACCAGTCGGAGGACTCTGTTTGAAAAAGGCGCATCCCGCCAACGCGTAAGAACGGCAGTATCGCCACGGCCATGGCAATAACGCCGAGGCCGCCTATCCATTGCAACATGGAGCGCCACAGCAGGATGTCGGCGGGCAGATTGCCCAGGCCGGTAAGCACCGTTGAACCGGTTGTCGTCAGCCCTGAAGTCGACTCGAAAACGGCATCGCTAAGGCTGAACACCGTGTCGGTTAATAGCAGCGGCAAGGCACCAAGCAGGGACATCAGCAGCCAGCTCACGCTGGTAATTAAGAACATATGGCGCGGCGTGAGCGCGTGAATCTGGTAATTCCAGGTGGCTATGGCGCCAGCCAGTGCCAGGCTTTCGCAGATGAGCAGTACCAGTGTGTAGGCCGCGGCGTTGTCACTGCTGTAAATCCATGCGGTGGCCAGTGGCAGCATCAGGCTCAGGCCGAAAACGGCGATGGTAAAGCTGCAGACCTTGACGACGGGCATCATCAGGCGCTGAGGGCTCATGCTGGGTCCTACTCTGCGCCCAGTGGTAAGTCGTTATTGCGACACACGCCCAATTCAGCGGAACCGGCGCCACAGGCAATAATGGATTTAAATGCCGCGTCGAGTTTTATATCCGGCCGCAAGGTAACGCAATCACTGGGCAGGTGATATACAAAGCCCGAGGTGGGGTTGGGGCCAGTGGGAACGAATACGCTAAACCAGCCATTGTCGTGGCGACTGGTGACGATGGCGGTGGCTTGGGTGGGAACGTCGCGGCCATAGAGCTGAACGATAGCGACCTCGCCGCGGGTAAAGGGCGAGTTGCTGTCGTTGCCAAACATTTGCTGAAGGATGTCGCGGATCAGCCGGTAGCCGGGGGCGAAACGTGACAGGTGGCGGTCGATAAAGCCCTGAGCGAAGCGACCGGCGCTGGTGGCGACCAAGGTACCCACCACGAAGCAGGCGAATAAAATCAATGCAATAACAACAACATCGATCAAGGCAGGTGGCGCACCGCTAATTTTCACCAGTGGTTCGGTGAGCGGCGCGATCAAACTTTGCACGGCATTTACCGCCCAGCGCAATGCCAGTAACAGGATAACAATCGGGGCGATAACAAGGATGCCGCCAATAAATGACTGGCCGATAAAGTGCTTGAACTTATTCATGATGACTCGCGGATTCCTGCTTGTCGGCGGAGCTAATAGTAAACAGTTTGTTCGCGCTCGGCACGACCGCTTGCGAAACTAATGGCAATATTTGCCGTTTTTTACCGAATCAGTGTCAGCAGCTCGTCCAGCAAGCGCTCGAGCTTGCGCAGTGAACCGCATTCCGCGACGTAGTGACACGCCGTCTGGTAGCGGCGTATTTCCGAGTCACCGGTATTCCAGCGGCCCTGGGATTCTGGATTGAACCACAGCACCAGGCGGGCGCGGTGGTAGAGTTCTCGCAGTGCGGCAATGCCGGTGTCGCCGCCGTTGCCCCGGCCGTCGCCGAGAATAATGATGGTACTGCGACGATTGACGCGCTCTTCAACTAACTGGCGAAAGCTGTTCAGTGCGCGGCCGTAATCGCTGCTGCCCATGCCGTGGCGCTGCTGAATAATCGCGAGGGCCTCGTCGGCATCGTGCTGGCGGAATAGCTCGCTGACTTCAACGCTTTCGCCACAGAAAACAAAGCTGCGTGTGTTGGGGAGTACGTCAGCCAGGGCCTGCATAAACAGCATTAGCACTTGCGACCAACTGCTAACCGAGCCACTGAGGTCGCACAGCACAAAAATTTCGCTTTTTTCGCGGCGGGTGCTTTTCCAGTAGCGGTGGAAGGGAACCCCTCCGAGTGCGATGTTGCGGCGCAAGGTCTTGCCGAGGTCTAGGCGACCGCGTTTGGCGCGCCGATAACGCTGCCGGTGCTTGGCGGCGAGTTTTTTGGCCAGCTTACGTATCAGCGGCGGCAGGCGGTCGCGGTAGTAGGTGTCCAGTGCCGACAGCTGGCTATCGCGCATTAAGGTTTCTTGAAACTCGCGGGTAGCGGCATTGTTGTTGAGCAATAACTGTCGGTCTAGCAGTTCGCTGAGTTGTGCCAGTTGCGTTTCCCGCTCGCGTTCCAGCCACCGTGCCTGTTGTTGCTCTGGTGGGCTGCCACTGGCCAATTGGGCGATACGCTCGCGGCGGCCGCTGTCATTGAGGGCATCGAGGATGCGGCGGCGGTATATGCCGCGCTGGGTGGGGTATTGCATTGCGGCCAGGTCGACGTCGCCTGCGGCGCGCATCAGCTCCGCGCGCAGTGCATCGCTGCCCATGCCGCCACCGCCACCCTGCCCTTGGCCCTCTCCCTCGCCCGCGGTTTCGCCGTCGTCGGCACTGCGGTCTTGTGGGATCTCTGGGTCGACGGTGTGTGTGGTGTCGTTGGGTGTTTCTGCCAGGTCAAAGAATTGGGCGAAGCAGCGGCTGAACAACTGACGTTGTTCCTCTGACTTCGCTAGGCAGCTCGCCAAGCCGTCGTGTAAAAGCTGGCGATCACCATAGCCAAGGCTGACAGCAACTTGCATGGCGTCTAGCGTTTCTGCGGTGGAAATACCGACCCCGGCATGACGCAGGTGGCGAATAAACTGCAGTAAGGTGGCTTCCACGTTGTTTCAGTAACGCTGGCTGAGTAGGCGGGTGATTTCAGGCCGCACGATGTTGATATCTTCCTCGTATTTCAGCAGCACATTCAGGCTGTCATCAACCAGTGCGGCGGACAGGCTGTCGGCATGCAGCAGTAGTAGGCTGCGCGCCCAGTCGATCGTTTCGCTGATGGCCGGTTGTTTTTTCAGGTCGAGCTGACGAACCCCGTGCACAAAAGTGACCAGCTGTTGGCGCAGGCTGTCGGCGACGTCTGGCACCCGGCTTTGCACGATGCGGCTCTCTAGCTCTGCTTCGGGAAAGGGGATGTACAGGTGCAGGCAGCGTCGCTTGAGTGCATCGCTGAGGTCGCGGGTATTGTTACTGGTCAAAAGCACCAGCGGCTTGTGTTTGGCCCGCAGGGTGCCAATTTCCGGCAGGGTGACTGCAAAGTCGGCGAGGATTTCCAGCAACAGCGATTCAAATTCGTAGTCGGCTTTGTCGATTTCATCGATCAACAGTACGGCGCCGTCATCGCTTTGCAGAGCGCTGAGCAGAGGGCGAGGTTCCAGAAACCGCTCTGAGTAGAAAATGTCATCAAAGTTGTGCAGGCGTTCCACGGCTGCGGACAGGTCGTTGGCGCCGCCAAGAATGCCTTGTAGCTGCTCTTTTAGCACTTGCACATAGAGCAGTTGCTTGCTGTATTTCCAGTCGTACAGTGCCTTGCTTTCGTCCAAACCTTCGTAGCACTGCAGTCGAAACAGCGGTAACTTGAGCATCGCCGCGCTGGCGTTGGCGAGCTCGGTCTTGCCAACGCCGGGCGGCCCCTCAATCAAAATAGGGCGCTGGAGCGCGCGGGCAAGGTGCAGGGTGGTAGCGATTTGCTCGCTGGCGATGTAGCCCTGCTCGGCCA
The DNA here is from genome assembly GCF_002306875.1 of Spongiibacter sp. UBA1325. Taxonomy (NCBI): domain Bacteria; kingdom Pseudomonadati; phylum Pseudomonadota; class Gammaproteobacteria; order Cellvibrionales; family Spongiibacteraceae; genus Spongiibacter; species Spongiibacter sp. UBA1325. The sequence goes on along the minus strand of NZ_DBTD01000009.1, from coordinate 173,512 downwards.
GCTGTGAAATCAGTTCATCGATGGCTTGTCTCGCCGTATTCATACAGAGTCCTGTGTTCGCTGCCTAGGGCCGCACTAGTTGCTGCAGAGCTTGCCAGTGCCGTGGGTAGACTGCCTGAATATCGTCGGCGTTGGCAAATTCATGGTCGCGGTAGTCGAAGCCCGGGCTAACCGCTTCGGAGATCAAGCCGTAGTCGCCTTCGTTGAGCTGAGAGGCTTTCCACCATCCGCCGGGCACATAGAGCTGCAGATGCTGCCCCTTTTCGAGGTCTGGCCCCATGACGAGGTGCTCAACATCGCCGTTTTCTTTCAAGAGCGTGTAGTGAAGGGGGGAGCCGCCCTGCCAAAAATGCAGGATGCCGCTGCGATTGCGGTGCAGGTAGCCAGTGGCGCTGTCGGCGGTGAGCAAATAATAGATGCTGCTCATCAGCGGACGCTGCGCACTGCCGTCGCCAGTGGTTTGTGGGTGGGTAAAGCTGCGCCTGAAATAGCCGCCCTCGGGGTGGGCTTCCAGTTTAAGCTGCTCGATAATTTGCTGCGCTTGCATGGCGCTTAGCCGCCAGTGGTATTCATAAAGCGCACGATCTGAGGTTCATCATTCAGGTCGAAGTGGTGGCGCTCAGGTTTGATGTCCATGGCGTCGATAATACGTTGCTGAAGCTGCTCTGGCTGGTTTTCCAGCACGCTTTTGAGGTCGACGGAGTATTCATTGCCCAGGCAAAGCAATAAACGCCCCTCAACGGTCAGCCTCACGCGATTGCAGAGATGGCAGAAGTTGTGGCTGTGGGGCGAGATCAAACCAACCCGACTTGCGCTGTCAGCCATACGGTAATAGCGCGACGGACCGCCGCTGGTTTCCGCGCTGGCGGTAAGTGGGTAGCGCGCGTTTATGCGCCGATGAATTTCGTCGCTGCTACAGAAGCTGAGGGCCCGGTCGTGCTCGCTGATATGGCCGAGGGGCATTTCTTCAATAAAGCTGATATCGACGTGGCGGTCGCGGGCGAAATCCACCAAGTCCAGGATCTCGTCGTCGTTGCGGCCGTTCATAATGACCGCATTCAATTTAATCCGCTCAAAACCGGCGGCTTTGGCGGCGTCGATGCCGGCCAATACCTTGCTCAGTTCGCCAACGCGCGTCAGCTCTTTAAAGCGATCTTCGCGGAGGCTGTCCAGGCTGATATTGATGCCGGTTAAGCCCGCGCGATACAGGGGCTCAGCATAGCGATCCAGCTGGGCGCCATTGCTGGTCATATTTAATTGTTCGAGGCCGTCCAGCGACGCTAAGCGCTCCACCAGAGACAGCACATTGCGGCGCACCAGCGGTTCGCCGCCGGTCAAACGAATTTTTGTGACACCCAATTGCACAAATGCGGCGCCAATGTCGTAGAGTTGTTCCAGACTAAGGATGTCGCGCCGGGGTAGAAAGGTCATGTCCTCGGCCATGCAGTAGACGCAGCGAAAATCGCAGCGGTCGGTAACGGAGAGGCGCAGGTAGTCTACCTGGCGACCAAATCGATCTTGCAGTGGCGGAGTGGCTGTAGTCATCCGTCGATATTATCACAGCCTGCGGGCGGGTAGCCTGTAAGCAATAACATGTTGAGAGAGTGTTTATGAAATACAGCCTGGCGATTGTAATGCTGCTTGCCTGCGCAAGCCTTGTGCAAGCTGAACCCGGAAATGGCAATGCTTACGGCAAGGCCCATGCGCCCGGCCAGAATAAAGCACCGGGAGAGCCCGCACAGGGGCATGCTCACGGTAAACACAAGCAAAAAACTGGCGATACCTACGCCGCCAAGGGTAACGCAGGTGGTGCCCAGGCGCGTGCCGATTGGCGGGTCTACAACCGCTTTGGTCAGGCGATATCGGCCAGCGCATTAGCAGATGCCGTCGCTGTAGAGGCGGCGGTCAAAAAAGCGGGTGTCGACCCCTATTCGCAAGAGGCGGCGATGATTCGCATAAGCATGGGGCAATCGCCAGAAATTGCGGATAAGCCCAACGACGGTGCTTATAATGCGCAGGGTGAAGCGATTTCACACCGCCAGGCCAGTGAGCGTTTTGCTGCCATAGCGGTGATGGAGCGTGCGGGGATAGATCCAGACAGTGAGCAGGCGGCGCAGATCCGTGCGGCGGCCGAGGGGCGTATTGAAACGGCTGATGGCGAAGAGGTGGACCAGCAAACACTGGAAGATGTCGCCAAGGAAATCGCTGTACAAGAAGCCATTATTTACACCGGTGCCAAGCCCGGTTCTGCTGATGAGTCGCTAATTCGCATGGGCGCCGATGTGTTTATGGAGAAGCTTCGCAGCTGGCGCCAGTAGCGAAGAGACCGTTTTTTATTGGCCTTAGAATCCCCCACTGTCGTATTTTGCCAGTGGGATGTCTCATTTTGTCATTGTCTGGCTGCTGGCAACGTTTACTCTGGAAGCCGTGAATAGGCCTTCTTTTTATAGGGTTTTTAGCCGCCTTGCGGCGATCTTAATGCGTTAGAGCTGAGGACAAGCCAATGACTAGCACAACAACTACCGTAAAACGCTACCCAATGCCCATGCCGTATGGTTGGTTTGCGGTTTCTTTTTCTGACGAACTGGCTCCCAGCCAGTCCCGCGCTGTGCATTACTTCGGCCAAGAGTTGGTGCTGTTTCGTACCGAAGCTGGTCGCGCGGTATTGATGGAAGCGTATTGTCCCCACCTCGGTGCTCACCTGGGCCACGGTATTCACGAGCGCTCCGGTACTGGTGGTGGCCGTATTGAAGGCAATAACATTGTCTGCCCTTTCCACTCTTGGAAATTTAGCCCCGAGGGCGAGTGTGTTGAGGTTCCTTACGCGAAGAATATGCCACCTAAGATTGCCGGCCAGAAGTGCCTGAAGTCTTTCCCTGTGCGTGAAGTGAACCAGGTGATCTGGGCGTGGTACCACCCTGAAGGTGAGTCGCCCATGTGGGAAGTGATCGAACACGAGGAAGCGAATTCCGATGATTGGTCGCCGCTGGATCGCTACGAGTGGATTCTGAATACTCACTCTCAGGAAATGGCGGAAAATGCCGCTGACCCTGCTCACTTTAAATACGTTCACGGTACGGCCTCTTTCCCTGAGTGGGAAACAACCTATGACGGCCCAATGGTTCGGGGCCTGCAAAAGGCGAATATGCCCACGCCGCGCGGTGAAGTTCGCGGTGCTATTCACACTGGTAGCGCTGGTCCAGGACAAGGTTTTACTAAGTTTGAAGGCATTGCCGATACGTTCCTGATGGGTCTCACGACGCCGATCGATCAAGAGACGGTACACGTGCGTTTTGCTTTCACCCAGCCCAAGGTTAACGGTGAAGTACAGAAAGGTGGCGTGAACGCGGCGATTATCGCCAATATCGTTGGCCAGCTTGAGGAAGATAAGCCCATCTGGGAAAACAAGATCTATCGCCCACTGCCAATTTTGTGTGACGGCGACGGCCCTATCGCGAAATTTCGCAAATGGTATTCTCAGTTCTATGCCGGTGGCTTCGACCCACGCTCGCTGTAAGGGCAAGTGTGAATCTGGTCAGATAAATGAAAAGGGCGTCCAACTGGGCGCCCTTTTTTGTATGGCTAGCGGCTATACTAGTGCGCAACCTACTCTTTCTGGAGATGCAATGAAGCGCGCAGTCATCCTGCTTTGGATCGTTTGCCTGATGCCCCTATCCAGCTGGGCGGCCTGCAAACTGCCTGCGCCGCCCAAGCAGTTCCCCGATGGCGAGGCGGCAAGCCGCGACGAGATGCAACAGCTGCGCCAGCAACTCGAGCGTTATGTCGACGAGCAAGGCCGTTACCTAAAGTGCCTGGACGCCATGGAAAAAACCGCCAAGGGAACCGGTTATGACACGGCGCAACGCCGGTTAGAGCGCATTGCTCGTTACAATACTGCGATGGCGGAGATGTCGGCGGCGGTGGAGCGTTATAACCGCGAGACTGAGCGCTTTAATCTGCGATGAGTTCAATACCGCGGGTGGCGAGCTTATCGCCCAGAGTCTGGCTGGCCGCTTCTGCCCCGAGAATGCACGCGCGTTGACGCCCCTTGCCTCCGCGAATGTAGCGATTATTTTCAAGCAAATCTTTCACTCGCCGCGCAATGGCTTCACCAGAATCTATCCAATTGATTCCCGGGAGGTGTTTGGCTAGTTGTGGTTTAACCAGCGGGAAGTGGGTGCAGGCCAATACAACTGTGTCCAGCGCTTTTGCGCTGGGGTGCTGGTGAAATGCGGCTGCCACGCTCTGCCAAACGTCAGGGGAATCCTCGTCCTGCCAGAATAACGCTTCCACCGCCGGTGCCAGCGCTTCTGCTCCTACCGATAGCACGGTGCAGTCGCTGGCAAAGGTGTCGATTAGCTCGGCAGTGTAGCGACGTTTTATGGTGCCGGGCGTGGCGAGCAGGCCAATAACACGGCTTTTACTTTGCAGGGCGGCGGGCTTAATAGCGGGCACGACACCCACAACAGGAAGGGAGACTTGCTGTCGTAAACTGGGTAGCACGGCAGTGCTGGCGCTGTTGCATGCGACCACCACGATATCGATGCGATGGCGCTGTAGCAAGGTGTGAATACGCTGGAGAATATGTTCTACCAGTGCATCCTCCTGCCACATGCCGTAGGGGAAGCCGCCGCGATCCATCGCGTAGAGCAGGTCAATATCGGGAAGCAAATGGTGGATTTCGGCGCCGATGCTCAGGCTACCGACACCGCTGTCGAACACCAGCACCTGGGGGCGGTGCTCAACACTATTCATTCCCGGATCACAGCTGTTCAATAATCTTTTCAGCGGCGCTGACATCGACGCCACCGGCTGGCTCAACAGCAATAAAGCTTACGACACCATCTTCTGCAATCAACGCAAAGCGCTGGCTGCGTTTGCCCATGCCGTAGCCACTAGCATCCATTTCCAGGCCCAGTGCGGCGGTGAGTTCTGCGTTGCCGTCGGCGAGCATGAGCAGCTGTTCAGCGTTTTGGCTCTTACCCCAGGCATCCATCACAAAAGCGTCGTTGACCGACATGCACACGATGCTGTCGACACCCTTGGCTTTAATTGTGTCAGCGTGCACGACATAGCCAGGTAGGTGGGTGAGGCTACAGCCGGGGGTGAAGGCACCGGGCACGGCAAACAGCACAACTTTCTTACCGCTAAATATGTCGCCAGTGGTGATGTCCTGGGGGCCCTTTTCGCCCATAATTTTGAGCGTAATGTCGGGGATTTTATCGCCAGCTTGGATGCTCATATCGTTGTCCTTTAACCAGAAAAAAGAGGAATTTGTGCTGCGCGACAAGTGTAGCAGAGCTAATAGCGTGTCGACATGTACTTGAAATATGCGACGCCAATACCCAGATAATGTTCAACAGCGAAAGCTGAAATTGCGTTGAAGTGTTATTGGAGGTGGTTTTATGAATAGCTATCTGCCCTTCACATTATTTGGAGACCTAAGCCGCAATTTTGATAGCCGCGGTGAGCCGGCCGAGAAGGCGCGTCGTGCGTGGGCGCCTGCTGTGGATATCAGTGAAGCGGACGACGCCTACCTGCTAAGTATGGATGTTCCCGGTATCAGCCGAGAGGCGATTGAGGTCAGCGTAGACGGAGGCGTGCTAACGGTTAAGGGCGAGCGCACTATCGACTATGCCGACGCAAAGTTGGCGGTAAACGAGCGCTGGCAAGGAGAATTTGTTCGCCGCTTCTCGCTGCCCGATACCGTGGATCAGGAGAAGATTGCTGCCAAGGTAGAAAACGGCGTCCTGGCGCTACACATACCTAAACTTGCGGCAGCGGAGCCGCGTCGTATCACCGTTCAATAGGCCCCCTGTTAAGCCCTGCCCTTGCAGGGCTTAATTGCCTGTGCTGGAATCGCAGGGTTTTTAATCACTGAGCCCTCTCCTATGCCCCCCTTTGATAAAGCGTCACTGCGTCGCGAGTGGCAAATATTCCTGCTGGCGCTGGGCTTTTTGAGTCGTATTCCTGTTCCCCAAGACCCTGACTTCAGCCCCGAAAAGCTTGATGGTACAGCGCGCTACTTTCCTCTCGTGGGGCTGCTGATTGGTGGCGTAACGGCGATTGCCTTGCTGGTTTTTTTTGCGCTGTTTAATAACCCGCTGTTGGCGGTGCTGTTGAGTATGGCAGTGGGCTTGTTGCTGACAGGCGCCTTTCATGAGGATGGTTTGGCCGACAGCGCCGATGGCTTTGGCGGCGGATGGCGCCGCGATGACGTGCTGCGCATCATGAAAGACTCGCGCATCGGCAGCTATGGCACCGCCGCGTTATTCATGGTGCTAGCCATTAAGGCAGCGAGCTTGGCGGCGATGCCGATCGCCCAAGCGGTTGGCGGAATCCTTATCGCGCAAGTGGTGAGCCGTTGGTTGGCCATCTCCTTTCTGATCGATATGCCCTATGTGAGCGGTGAAGGAAAGTCGAAGCCTCTGGCGACCGCGCTATCACTGCGTGACTGGCTATTGGCAGGGCTGCCTGTTCTGTTGTTATCAGGCTTTGCACAGGCCTCGCAGTGGCTGCTCTTGTTGCTGATTTTGGGGGGCTTTCGGCTGGGTTTTGGGCGGTATTTGTCGCGCCGTATACAAGGGTATACCGGAGATGCACTGGGGGCGGCGCAGCAACTGAGTGAAATACTTATCTACTTAGTGATCTTACTGTAGTTGTCAGCAGGCAAAGATGTCGCTGAACCGCAGCTGAACGGCGACTGTAAATTGTTGTTCCTTTTAGCGGCGCACTTTGTCGGCGCTCGCTGGTCAGAGAAGTATCAGTAAGAGGAGATAACAATGTCTAAGTTTGCAGTTGTTGCCGCTGGTGTTGGTGCGGTTGCGCTGGCCACGGCGGGTGGCTATGGCGGTTACCACTACTTGGAGTCGCAGCCGCGCTATGCGCAGGTATTGTCTGTTGAGCCAATTACCGAAACCTATTTTGTCCCCCGTGAAGAGTGTTACGACGAGGTGGTGCAGGAGCAGGCACCGAGCCGCGACAGCAATCAAATAGCCGGCACGGTAGTCGGCGCTGTACTCGGCGCGGTTATCGGTAAGCAAGTGGGTGGCGGGAACGGTAAAAAGCTCGCGACAGTGGCGGGGGCGGCTGCAGGTGGCTACGCGGGCAAGCGTATTCAGGAAGATATGCAGAGCAAGAATGTGCAAACCCGCACAGAGCGCCGCTGCCAAACCCTGCAAGATCCTAAGCAGCGCGTCACTGGCTATGAAGTCAGCTATAGTCTTGATGGTGAGGCGGGCACAGTTACCTTAGCGCAGCGCCCGGGCGAGCAGATTCCTGTTGTTAATGGCGAGCTGGTGCTGGAAAACCCGGAGGGCTAGCTAGCACGTAACGCTGGACGATATGGCGGAGCGTTTCACGGTCAGCTCTGCAGGTAATCTTTTTCGAAAAAAATGGGAGAGAGTATGAAATTTAATAAATCACGAAAGTTAGCCGCGATCTTTATGAGTGTATTGCTCTCGTGGATGGGCCTGGCCGCGACGACGGCCTCTGCGGCCATGGTCGATACGTCGGTGACGATCAGTGAGTACAGCCTTGCAGAGGACAAGGCGGCGTTGAAGTCGGCGCTCGACCGCGACGATGTTCGCGAGCGCTTGCTTGACCTCGGTATCTCTATCGACGATGTCGATACCCGCATCGATGCGCTGACGGCAGATGAGCTGGCCAGCCTAAAAGCGAACATGGACGATATGCCCGCCGGTGCTGGTGCGGTGGGTTTACTCGCCTTTGTTGTGCTGGTGTTTTTCATTACCGATGTACTCGGGATTACCGACATCTTTCCCTTTGTGAACGCGGCCAACTAAAGACCGTTGCGTTCTTTACTTGTTATATGGGCGCTGCTGCTGGTTGCCTGCAGCAGTGTCCCCGCACTTCCCCCTGCCACCCTGAATGACTTGGCAGATAGTCGTAAGCTCGATGTTCCCTTCGTTGCTCAGCAGGCCTACTACTGCGGTCCCGCGGCGTTAAGCTCTGTGGCGAATTATCGCGATATTCACATTGATCAGCAGTCTGTCGCTGACATGAGTTTTGTGCCCGAGCGCAAGGGTAGTTTAACGGTCGATATGCAAGCCGCGGGAAGACGCATCGGCTTGTTGCCCTATCCTCTCGCACCAAAATTCGAAGACTTATTAAGAGAGCTCAATGCGGGTAACCCGGTTTTGGTGCTACAAAACCTCGGTTTGAGCTGGTGGCCGCAGTGGCATTATGCGCTGGCAGTGGGTTATGACCTCAGGTCCAGTACCCTGCTCCTGCACTCCGGGGAAGAGGCGTACTATCGGCTGGGTTTCGCAACGTTTGCTGCAACATGGGCGCGGGCAAAACACTGGGCGAGAGTGCTGGTTCCGGCATCGGTGATGCCGGTCACGGCAATGCCTGTTTCCTATTTGAAGAGTGCCCACGCCTTTGAGGAAACCGGTGATACTAAGCGTGCGATGGACTTTTATCAGCGCGCGGTAAATGAATGGCCAGGCAGCGTGTTGGCATGGCTGGCCCTGGCCAATGCCGCCTATACTCAGGGTGATTTCGCTGGTGCGATAAATAGCTATGAGCGTGCGCTTACGATTGCGCCAGAACGCGCGTCAGTCTGGAATAACTATGCCTACGCCCTACATGCGCAGGGTTGTTCTCAGCTCGCCCTTGATGCCTTGGAACGTGCATTGGCCTTGGCGCCGCAGGACGAAAATATTGCGGATAGTCGCAATGATTTACTGCAGCGGCCAAGGGGCAGCGCCCTGCGCGGGAGCTGCCCGGAGCGGCTCCCGCAATAGCCGCTACAAGCGTTTGCCCTTGCCCTGTTTCGCTTGAGCAAAGAGCGCTGCCATCGTGCCGCCGGGGGCGTTTTGCTGTTTTTTCTGCTGCTGTTTGACGTCGCGATTACTGCGTTCAGGTCGGCGGCCGCCCCTGCCCTCGGCTTGGTGGTCGCTGGCCTGATCGCTCAGGCGCATGGACAGGGCAATACGCTTACGCGCGGCGTCAACATCCATGACCTTCACTTTCACGATATCGCCGGCCTTCACAACGCTGTGAGGGTCTTTTACAAAACTCTCGGAAAGCGCAGAAATATGGACCAAGCCATCTTGATGAACGCCAATATCCACAAAGGCGCCAAAGTTGGTCACATTGGTTACTACGCCTTCCAGCACCATATCGGCTTCAAGATCAGAGATCTTTTCAATGCCATCTTTGAATTCGGCGGTTTTGAATTCCGGCCGCGGGTCGCGGCCCGGTTTATCCAGCTCGTTAATAATATCGCTGACGGTGGGGATACCGAAGCTGTCGTCGGCGTAGTCGGCGGCGTTGAGGCTTTTCAGGAAGCGACTATCACCGATCAGGTTACTGACCTCTCGACCGCAGCGCTGCACAATTTTTTCTACTACGGAGTAAGACTCTGGGTGAACCGCAGAGCTGTCCAGCGGGTTTTCACCGCCCATTACGCGTAAAAAGCCGGCGGCTTGCTCAAAGGTTTTGGCCCCAAAGCGACTAACTTCCATCAGCTGCGCGCGGTTGCGGAAGGCGCCATGCTGGTTGCGGTAGTCGACAATATTCGCCGATATCGACTGATTGAGCCCCGACACCCGCGACAACAGCGCAGGTGATGCGGTGTTCACGTCCACGCCGACGGCGTTAACACAGTCCTCAACGACGGCTTCCAGGCTGCGAGACAGCGCCGTTTGCGAGACATCGTGCTGATACTGGCCAACACCAATGGACTTGGGATCTATCTTCACCAGTTCGGCCAGCGGATCCTGCAATCGTCGGGCGATAGAAATGGCCCCGCGGATGGTTACGTCCAGGTCGGGGAATTCCCGCGCCGCGTACTCCGATGCGGAATAGATCGACGCCCCTGACTCGTTGACCATGATACTGGTACAGCCCAGTTCGGGGTGGGCGGAAAGCAGGTCTTTGACAAAGCGCTCGGTCTCGCGACTGGCGGTGCCGTTACCGATGGCGATCAATTCTATATTGTGAGTTTTAATCATCGCGAGCAGGCTGGCAGCGGCCTCCGCCTGTCGATTTTGCGGTGGATTCGGGAAAATAGCGTCGTGATCCAATACCTTGCCGGTGGCGTCAACCGCTGCGACTTTAACACCGGTGCGCAGGCCGGGGTCGAGCCCGATGGTCGCACGGGGCCCCGCTGGGGCGGCGAGTAGAAGGTCTTTTAAGTTTCTGGCGAATACCTCGATAGCGCCGGCGTCGGCTTGCTCTCGAAGCCGGCCGAGCAGATCGGTTTCAAGGTGGGTGTAGAGTTTGATTCGCCAGGTCCAACGCAGTACTTCCCGTAGCCAACTGTCGGCGGGGCGACCTTGATCCTGTAGGGATAGGTGTTCTGCCAGCATCAGTTCACAGGGGTGAATTTTGGCATCTGGCTCACCCGCGACCAAGCTCAGCGCCAGAATGCTCTCATTGCGGCCGCGGAACATGGCCAAAGCGCGATGAGAAGGGGCACTTTTTAGCGGCTCGCTGTGCGCGAAATAGTCGCGAAATTTCGCGCCCTCTTCTTCTTTGCCAGCCATTACCGTGCTACTCAGCTGCGCGTTTTCCCAAAGGTAGCTACGCAGCTTGGCGATCAAGTTGGCGTCTTCGCTGAAGCGCTCCATAAGAATATATTTGGCACCGTCTAGCACGGCTTTGCTGTCGGCAAGGCCCTGCTCGGCGTCGATGTAAGCGACTGCCTCAGTGTTCGGGTCGAGGTTTGGGTTGTCGAACAGGGCATTGGCCAGCGGTTCCAGGCCAGCCTCTATGGCAATTTGGCCCTTGGTGCGGCGTTTGGGTTTGTAGGGGAGATAGAGGTCTTCGAGTCGATTCTTGCTATCTGCCGCCAGAATGTCTGCCTCAAGTTCGGCGCTGAGTTTGCCCTGCTCGCGTATGCTGTTAAGAATACTGTCGCGGCGCTCTTCCATTTCGCGAAGGTAGCCTAAGCGGCTCTCCAGCTCGCGCATTTGGCTATCGTCGAGCCCGCCGGTGACTTCTTTTCGGTAACGAGAAATAAAGGGGACCGTGGCGCCGTCATCAAGCAGGTTAACAGCGGCGCTAACCTGTGATTCTTTTACGCCCAATTCCTGGGCAATACGACTCGAAATTGCTTGCATAATGTGTGGCCTGATACCGCGTAAAAACGCCACATTATGCAGAAACTTCGCGCTCGCGGCGAGGTTTTAGGCGTCTTTGGTTAATACGTCGAAAAGGGTGCAGCACTCGTCGTAGAAGTAGCGGAAGTCCGCCGTGAGATAGGGGGCAACCAGCGACATAAGATGAAAGACGCCTCGGTGGATGGTGATCTCGTCGGCGCAATTTTTCTCTCTCAGGCTGTTGTAGTTTAGCCAGAATGTGAGATTGAGTACGACGTTGTCGCAGAGGCGCGAAAGTGGTGTGCCGGTGGTGTCCAGAATTCCCGCGGCGACCAGCTCTTCGGCAACGGCTTCGGCAGCTTGTAATTTTAGATTGAGTAGTTTGCGGAAGCGACGGTCGATATCGGGGTAGCGCTGTAAAATATCGTTGAGGTTGCGGTATAAATAACGGTGCTTAAACAGTTGCTCGAAAACAATATACAGATAAAACCAAGCGTCTTGGGGACTTAGGCTTTTTTGCAGCGGGGCTTGCAGAATATCGCTGAGCTCTAGCTCAAAGGCAGAGAACAGCTCTTCGATAATTTCTTCTTTGCCGTGGAAGTGGTAGTAGAGATTGCCGGGGCTGATGTCCAGCTCATTGGCGATATCAACGGTGGTGACGTTGGCTTCGCCCTCGTCATTGAATAGGGCCAAGCTTGCCAGCAGGATTTTTTCGCGGGTTTTCATCCCTGAGTTAACCACCCATATTCATCGACAGGGCGTTAAAGTGACACGCCTGTGGGCGCTTGTCCAGAGAGGACGCGACCCGCTAAAAAGCGGGTCGCGAAGGGCTTACTCGGCAGCTTTCTTTGCAGCGGCCTTTTTCGCGGGCGCTTTTTTGGCTGCAGTTTTCTTCGCGGCAGCTTTCTTAGCGGGGGCCGCCTTTGCTGGCGCTTTGCTGGCCTTGCTCAGTGCATCGACTTTCTTGCTCAGTGCATCCAGTTTTTTCTCGAGACGCTCGAGGTCGTCGGCGCTGGCAGTGTGACCAAAGCCCAGGCTTGCGCGCATTTTGCTGATGCGCTCTTCAATGGAAATAGTCTTGCCAATATTGCTGGCTTCGCCCAGTTTTTCGCGAGCTTGCACTTCCAGTTTGTTGCCCTTGTCGACCAACTCTTTGAACAGGCGTGGGCTGTCTTTGCTTGCTTTTTCGTAGACTTCTTGTGCTTCGTCGTAGGCGCGGCCGTATGCACCAAGGCCAGCCAGCCAAATGCTTTTTGCCAGTTCACCGGCTTGAGAAGAAACGTCTTTCAGGCTTTTCTTGCTGTCGTTGCTCATAAGATTCTCCAATGTGCGAAACGTTTTTGCGCAGCAGTGAGAGTGGAGCTCCGCACTGATGCAAAAAAGCACGATGACCAAGTTGGCGCATCGTGCAAAGCATAGTTAGGGTAAGGACCTAGGGGGGTAGGCGGTCAAAGTGACCGCCAAAATGCTCAATTACGATGCAGCAGCTTCTGTTGCTACAGCATCTTCACTCTTGCGAGAAACCAAGCCTTTTACCTTTTCGAGGTTGCTTTCCAGGCTTTCACGCAGCTCTTTAATGCGCACGTCTACCGCTTCGCTTTTTACTGACTCAAGCTTGGCAGTCGCTTCGGTTTTTGTTTCGTTGATCTTGGCAACAACTTGCTCTTTGCTTTCTTCAAACTTGGCAATGGCGCTGCTTTGTACTTGCTCGCCACGGCTTACCAGGCCTTCAAAAATTTCGTTGCGCTTTGCGTACAGATCTTTGTACTTAGCTTCAGTTGCCTTGATTTTTTCTTCGGTCAATTTAGCCAGCTCTTGGCTTTGCTCAAACGCTTTACCAGCCAAGCCCAGTTGAGCCAAAAATACATCTTTGGCAACAGTGTTTGCTTTCTCAACGAAGTTAGTTTTTGCGTCGCTCATAGTACGTTCCTCTCTTGGGGGGTGCCCCGTAATGTGTGTTATCAGCGACGGCGCAAACTGCTGGCCGCCGGTCTCGCTGTATGGGGTGAACGTTACGCATAAAAATTAGAAAGGGCATACTAAAGTGCACGTTTCCAAACATTGTGTCGCAGAGGGTCGAATTATCTCACGGCCGGCAGGAGGTGACGGAAAGGATTGCCAGTGCCGCCGAATATTGTTTAGATAATATGACAGGGTCGCTGTTACGAACCCGAATAATAAGAGAGAAAAAGATGGAAACTAGCACTAATGCTGCGGCCTCACGCAGTACCGCGAAAGAGTTGCGTTCTCTTGCAGAGATTTTTTCGGCAGTCTCCATGCGCGGTTTTCACCGTCATTTATCTTCAGGCGACGGTCACCCAGTGGTGATTGCGCCGTCATTTATGACCAGCGATGTCGCAACCTCGGTAATGCGCCGAGCTTTGCGTCAAGCTGGGTTCGATGCCTATGGTTGGGAGCAGGGTCTGAATACAGGACTGCGCGAGCAGGTTTACCTGAATTTCGAGCGCCATGTAAAGGATTTGGCGAGCCGCTATGGGCGTAAAGTCAGTCTGGTGGGTTGGAGCCTGGGCGGCATATATGCTCGCAGCCTTGCCCAGCGGAATCCCGACTTTATTCGCCAGGTGGTGACACTGGGCTCGCCGGTAAATATTCCGGAAATGCGCGGTGTATCCGGCCCTGTGTTGAAGTTATACGAAATGCTTAACCCTGGGGCGATGGATGACCCCATGCTGAATTGGCGGGAGGAGTGGTGCAGTGCGCCGCCAGTGCCTTCTACGGCGATGTATAGCGCCAGTGACGGTATTGTGGATTGGAAGTACTGCGTTCATCAGGAACCGGGAGAGCAGAGCGAAAATTTACGGGTACCAGCGAGCCATATGGGGATGACCCATAATTTGGCGGTGCTGTATGCCTTGGCCGACCGTCTCTCTCAACGAGAGGGTCAGTGGCGGCCCTTTGAATTGACGGGCCTGCGCCGCCGGTTATTCCACGTGAGTGAGCACTTGGCCGTCGCGTAGTGCGCTAATAGAGAAGTGCCGCAGTGACGGGCGGTTTCAGTACGAAACCGTCGTGCATAAAAAAGGGCAGCCCTTGGGCTGCCCTTTTTGCTATCCGGCTATTATTCGCTTAGCTTTTCGGGCCAGCGGCTACGATAGCGTCAGAGACGTCAAACTTGGTGATGTTCTCTTGGAACAGTTTCGCCAATTTGCTGGCTTCCTGGTCGTAGGCTGCTTCATCGCCCCACGCCTTGCGTGGGTTGATGTATTTGTCGTCTACGCCCGGAATTGCCTTGGGGATAGTCAGGTTCAGAATATCCAGTTGCTCGGTTTCTGCGCCGATCAACGCGCCACTTTGTGCCGCGGCAACCACAGCGCGAGTCACTGGGATGGGGAAGCGCGAACCGGTGCCGCCAGCTGCGCCTGAGCCGCCAGTCCAGCCGGTGTTGATCAGGTAAACCTGAGAGTCGAAGTCTTCAATACGCTTCATCAACAGCTCGGCGTATTCGCCTGCGGGACGCGGCATGAAGGGCGCACCAAAGCACGTGGAGAAAGTGGGGTGGATACCTGCTTCTGCGCCCAGCTCAGTTGAGCCAACGCGGGCGGTGTAGCCGCTCAGGAAGTGGAAAGCCGCCGCTTCTTTGGACAGGATAGAGATCGGAGGCAAAACGCCTGACACGTCACAAGTCAGGAAGATAACGGTTTTCGGTTCGCCGGCGGCATTCTCGATAACGCGTTTTTCAACGTTTTCCAGTGGGTAACAGCAGCGGCCGTTTTCCGTCAGGCTTGTGTCGTCGTAGTCTGCGGTGCGGCTGTTTTGGTCGATTACTACGTTTTCAACGATGGCGCCGAAGCGGATGGCGTCCCAGATGATGGGCTCGTTCTTCTGGCTCAGGTTGATGGTTTTGGCGTAGCAGCCGCCTTCAATATTGAATACTGAGCCCTTCGCCCAGCCGTGCTCGTCGTCGCCGATCAGGTAGCAGCTAGGGTCTGCAGACAGGGTGGTTTTACCCGTGCCAGATAGGCCAAAGAATAAGGTGGTGTTGCCTTGCTCATCGACGTTCGCTGAGCAGTGCATTGGCATAACGTCTTTCTCTGGCAGCAGGAAGTTTTGCACAGAGAACATGGCTTTCTTCATTTCACCGGCGTAACGCATGCCTGCCAGCAGTACTTTGCGCTGGGCGAAGTTAATGATGACGCAGCCGTCAGAGTTAGTGCCATCGCGCTCGGGGTCGCATACAAAGCCCGCGCAGTTCAGAATTGTCCACTCTTCCTTGGCTTTTGGGTTGTACTTCTCAGGGCGTACAAACATGTTGCGACCAAACAGGCCTTGCCAAGCGGTTTGCGTGTTAACAACAACGGGAATGTAGTGATCTTCGTGAGCGCCAACGTGCAAGTTAGAAACGAAGCGATCGTGGTCGGCGAGGTAGTCTTCTACACGGCTCCACAGCGCATCAAATTTGGCGGCGTCGAAGGGGCGGTTAACACTGCCCCAATCGATGCTGTCAGCCGTTGATGGCTCTTGAACAACAAAGCGGTCACCGGGAGAACGGCCGGTACGCTTGCCAGTGGTTACCACCAGCGCGCCTGTGTCGGCCAGTTGGCCTTCGCCGCGGGCCAGCGCTTGCTCGATTAATTGGGCGGGGGTTAAATCTTTATAAACAGTTGTTTCAGCACTCATTCTCGGTATTCCTGTCACGTCGTCCCTGGGGACATTAGGAGGTCACAGTTGATCGGGGTAAACCCCCCGCGCGGGTGGCCAGATTTTGAAGGCGGCTATTATTGCAAAAATCGCCAAGCGGCGCTAACCCTGATCGCCGCCGATCTGCGGCGATTTTGGTTTTTTTTCACTCAATGTCGAGTGTTGGGCGCTGGGTCACCAAAGAGATTGGCAATATCCCCGGCGTCAAAGTGGAATTGGCGGTGGCAGAACTCGCAGTGGCTATCTATTTTCCCCTGCTCACTGAGAATGCTCTCCAGCTCTTCTCGACCCAGAGAAACCAGTGCGGATTCCATGCGTTGCTGGCTGCAGCTACAGACGAATTTTAGCGACTTGGGCTCGAATACCCGCACCGTTTCTTGGTGGTACAGGCGGTACAGTAAGCGGTCTGCGCTGAGTGTCAGTAGCTCTTCTTGTTGAACGGTATCGGCCAGGGTGGTGAGGTGCTGCCAAACGGCGGCATCACTTTGTTGCTCCGGCAGCTCTTGTAGCAGGATGCCCGCGGCGGTTTCGCCATCGGCGGATAGCCACAAGCGGGTGGCCAATTGCTCGCTCTGGCGGAAGTAGGCCTCTATACACGCGCCGAGATTCGCGCCATCTAAGCTGACAATTCCTTGATAACGTTGCCCTTTTTCAGGGTCGATAGTGATGGCTAGCTGACCGTTGCCCAGCAGGCTATGAAAGTCCTCGCCGATCGCCTGGCCGGCGTCGCGAGCAATGCCGCGAATATCGCCGTTGGAATTTGCCTCGGCCATAATGAGTGGGACCTGACCGTCCCCGCGAACCTGCAGAATCAGGCTGCCGCGAAATTTAATGGTGACACTCAGCAGGGCTGCGGCAACCAAAAATTCCCCCAGCAAAGCCGCGACGGCTGGCGGGTAGTGGTGGTTTTCCAGCATCTCGCGATAGCTTTGCTGGATCTGGATATGCGCGCCTCGCACATCACTGCCGTCGAAAATGAAGCGGTGAACTTGATCACTCATAAGGGGCTGTTTAGTCCTGTTGTTCGCGGAATCGGTGAATTTGGCGGCGCTGTTTCTTATTGGGGCGCTCGCTGCGCAGTACCCCTGCTGCAGCCCCCAGCGCTTTCCGGTCGGCTGCATTCTGCTGGCGCTTGGCAATACTGGCGTCGGTTTCGCGGTAGAGTAAGGCGGCTTCGGGCGCGCCACGCCGCTGGTCGGAGATAGCGATAATCTCGACTTCGCGCTCGTCCCAGCCGGTGCGCAGCGTTAGCATGCCGCCCACTTCTACTTCCTTGCTTACCTTGCAGCGGGCGCCATTATAATGCACTTTGCCGCCCTCTATGGCCTGTTTTGCGATGCTGCGGGTTTTGTAGAAACGGGCGGCCCACAGCCACTTATCCAGGCGAAGGCGTTGTATGTCTTTGCTCAATCTCGGTCTCGCGGTGGTATTGGCAGAATTTCGTCAAAATGCTCGATAGCGGGGTAGCTTAACCCCTGGCGCAGGGGCGCGCGACTGTCGGGGCGCTTCATGGTAATTAAGTGGCGTATACCGTGGCGAGCGGCAGAGTCTAACACGGTGGCGGTATCGTCAATCAGCAGGCTGCGAGCGGGCTCGTAATGCCAGTGTTGGGCGAGCTTTTGCCAGAAGGTGTCGTCCTCCTTGGGTAGGGCGAGTTCGTGAGAGGTAATGATGCGCTGAACCCACTGACCAAGGCCGGTTTTTTCCAGCTTGATATCGAGGCCGCCCTGGTGGGCATTGGTGACCAGCCAAACATCCCGGCCGCTGCGTTGCAGGGCATTCAAAAATCGTTCTGTGCTGGGGTGCATGCGAATGAGGTGGCTAATTTCGCGTTTGAGCGCGGTGATGTCGAGTTGAAGCTCTTCAGACCAGTAGTCGAGGCAGTACCAGTTCAGTGAGCCGCGCTCAGCCATGATGCGGGCGATCAGTTCTTCACTAACGGTTTGGAGGTCGCCGCCATGAATCTCGGTGTACCGGCGAGGGAGGTGCTGTGTCCAGAAAAAATTGTCGTAGTGCAGGTCGAGTAGTGTGCCGTCCATGTCTAACAGAACGGTGTCGACGTCTTGCCAGTTAATCATAGTGCCGCGCCCTAATTGCGCGGCGAAAACTAGCGCGCCGCGTTGACTCGCATTGCCTGGTGGCTAATGGCATCTTTCATATCAATGGTTTCAGCGTAGTTCACATTGAGCCACCACTCATCGCGGTTGCTACGGAATTGATCGATAGGGCGGCCGCGATGCTTATTTTCGCTGAAGATAGAGTTTGTGCTGTTCGCTGCTGTTGCCATCACTGTGTCCTCTGCTGTGCGCTTAAGTGGTTGCGCTGTTCGAGTGTTAACCATAGTGATAGCGGCTCGGCAGCAGTATAGGGAAAAGCCCGTAATCAGTGAAGTGCTGCAGAAAAATGTGCGCTGTGCACGGTGTTAGCACACGTTGCCTTGGTTGATGTGTCACCGCATATCGGTGTTGATAATCACGTGAATTGCTGAGCTTAAGCGCGAGCGGTGTTGGCGCTGGCGTCGATGAATTCCGCGTAGTCCACGCTCAGCCACCATTCGCTGTGGTTGAGGCCTAGGCGAGAAAGGCGGCGGGCGGCGGCCCGAGGTCGGAAAATGCTGTCGGTGTCTTTTTTTGCCGATAATTGCGCGTTGGAGCGGCGCTTTAAAAATTGCGTTGCCATGGTAGCCCCCAGTGATTCGGTATTTTTAATACTGGAGTGACTGTAGCAATGTCATATCTTCCTGCGTATACGCAATAGTCGGTAGCGGCATTTACCTAGGGCCTGTTAACAGGCCTGGCCGCTACCGACTATCACTTCCGTACTTGCTGGCTAAGCAGATTGGTTGCCGGATGGGATGTCTTTGAATGCCATGCCCTTATCCGCTCTGGGCTCCTGAGGCATGCCTAATACCTGTTCGGCAATGATATTGCGCATGACTTCATCGGTACCACCCGCCAGGCGAATACCGGGAGAGAACAGGGCGGTTTTCTGGAAGTGGGCCTGCTGCGGCGCGAAGTCGGGGTTCATCACCGGGCCGCCTTCACCGAGCAATTGCAGGGCATAGTTGGCAATGTCTTGATTCATCACGGCACCGACCAGTTTTCCGAGCGCGGCTTCGGCGCCGGGCATTCCCCCTTTGGCCACAGCGGTGAGCATGCGGTTGGTGGAGGCCTTGATCCCGGCGTGCTGGCAGTACCAATCGGCCAAGTGCTCGCGCACAGAGGGGTTGTCGGATACTGGCTCGCCGTCTATCTGCAGCGTTTTGACTAATTGCAGTAGCTCTGGGAAACCGTCCGGCTGGACGCCGGAGATCGCCAGGCGCTCGTTCATCAGCACTAACAGCGCAGCGCCCCAGCCGCCGCCAACCTCGCCGAGCCGCTGGCTGTCTGGAATCTCGGCGTCATTGAAAAATACTTCATTAAAATGCGCGTCGCCATCCATTTGCTTGATGGGCTTAACCTCCACGCCGGGCTGGTGCATATCGATGTAAAACATCGTCATGCCGCGGTATTTAGACACCTCGGTATCGGTGCGGCACAAAATAACACCGTAGTCCGAGTGCTGGGCGCCAGAGGTCCAGATTTTCTGGCCGTTTACTACCCATTTGTCACCTTGCTTGACTGCGCTGGTACGCAGCCCGGCGACGTCGGAACCGGCACTCGGTTCTGAAAACATTTGGCACCAAACATCTTCAGCGCTGGCCATTCTTGGTAGCAAGTGCTGTTTTTGCTGCTCGCTGGCGAAGTGCATAATCGCCGGGCCACAGTTGCCTATGCCAATAACAAAGTAGCCATCGGGCTCGGCATAATTGGCCACTTCTTGAGACCAAATCACTTTGTGGATCTGGCTCAAGCCGGCGCCGCCATACTCTTTAGGCCAGTCGAGACAGGCAAATCCCGCGTCGGCCACTTTTTTGTACCAGCGTTTGGCATCGTCATAGCGTTCGGCCTGGGAGGGGCGACCCGCGCCGGTTTGTTTTGGGCGCGCATTGGCAGTGAGCCATTGGCGTACTTCTGCGCGAAATGCTGCTTGTTCGGGGGTATCTTTGAAGTCCATTGTCAGCTCCGGTGCTTAAGCAGTTAGCAGTTGTTCGGTGAGGCGGTTTTTCCAGACGGGGGCGCTGCCGATAACGCTTGAGAGTAGCTGGGCGCGTCGGTAGTAAAGGTGGCAGTCAAACTCCCAGGTAAACCCCATGCCGCCGTGGGCCTGAATGTTCTCTTTGCTGCACAAGTAGTAGGCGTTTATCGCGCTGACGCGAGCGGTGGCGGCGGCCAGAGGCAACTCGCGTTCGCCATCGGTCATGGCCCAGGCCCCATAGTAGGCGTTGGATTTCGCCAGCTCCTTTGCCACAAACATATCGGCGAGCTTGTGTTTAATCGCCTGAAAGGAGGCAACTTGGCGACCAAATGCGTAGCGGCCTTCGGTATAGGTTTTTGCCATATCAATTACGGCTTCACAGCCGCCTACTTGCTCAAAGCTGAGCAGTACGGCGGCGCGATCAAGTAGCTGTTGATAGCAATGGGAGAAATCTTCGCCATTGCCCAACGGCTCAGAGGGGGCGCCGGTAAATTGAAGTGTGGCCATTGCCTGACTGGGGTCGATTGTCTGCTGGACTTGGCGTTGTATGGCACTGTGGTTGAGGTCTGCCTTATAAAAGGCCGTGCGGCCGGCTTCATCGCGCGCAGCAATAATGGCGAAATCAGCGGTGTGGCCGTGCAAAACAGCCTGAGCCGTGCCGTTCAAGACGGCGTCGCTAGCCGTAATGGTATTTATCGCGCCGTGGTTGAGACTGCGCGTTTCGGGCAGGGCAACACAGGCTATGGCGTCGCCGCTGGCCAACTGAGGAAGCCATTCAGCCTTCTGGGTGTCGCTGGCGCAGAGTTTTATCGCCTCGGTGGCGAGGTAGACTGAGGCGGTAAAGGGCAGTGGTGCCACTGCGCGACCCAGCTCCTGGGCGATGACGCACAGCTCCAGATAGCCCATGCCGAGCCCCCCGAATTCTTCGTCGATCGCGATGGCGGGCCAGCCAAGCTCGGCCACCTGTTTCCACAGTGTTTCGTCATAGGCTCTCGCGTGCTCAAGGGCCTGTCGCGCGCGGTCTGGCGGGCATTCTCGGCTCAGAACGAGGCGAGCTTGGTCCTGAATGGTTTTCTGGTCGTCGGAAAAATCAAAATTCATAGATCGGCTCCTACTATTTTTATCTAATACGGCCGTATTAGTTTGTTGGATTCGCGTGCGCAATGCAGCAGTGATATGAGCCAACTAACTATAGAAGAGCGAGAAATAAAAAACGGCCACTAGAAGCTAGCGGCCGTTTAGATAAAGCGGGGGGAGCTGAGATTAGAAGCGCAGTGCGCGCATGCTGGCGTGGAATTCAGCTTTGCTCACAGGGTGCTGACGGTAAATCAGTGCCAAGCGTCCAGTTAGCGGCACGAGGTCATCAATGCTCAGGCTCTTGCCGGTTTGCGCATTGTAGTTGCGCAGCGGCTCGATGAGCAGTTCGCGCCACAGGCGGTCGGACTCATCGTTGTCGATGTGCGGCATGATCTCTGCGGAATTGCGGCCGCTGGTGATTTCCAGGCGGTTGTCCTCGGCGGGGCGGTAGTTGGCAGTAAACCAAATACACTCTTCCAGCATACGAGGGAAATCCTCTTTATATTCTGCAACGACATCCTTGAGCTGTTCGAACATGCGATTGCGCTCAATATCGACAAGCGAAGAGATGATGTCGGATTTGCCGGTGAAGTAGCGATAAACTGTCCGCCGCGTCACGTTGGCGACATTGGCAATGTCTTCGATGGTTGTAGACTTAACGCCTTTCGCTGCAAAGCAGCTTACGGCCGCCTCAAGCAGGAGTTTCTTGCCGGTTACCAGATCATCTACTCGGGCGCCATTGCCCCAACGTTTGTTCGTTTTCATACTTACCACGCTCTGAATTTACAACACGGTTCTTACAGCTTGTTTGTGTGTCACTATGCTAGCACGCTGTAATCTTGCAGATGATCAGAAAAAGGCCAAATCGACTAAGGGATTATACGTATAGCCTGTGAAGTAGTGATCATTTTGGTGCAAAACGGCCCTGCTTGCCTCTCTATATCCCGTTGGATGCGCGGCGTGACAGCAACGATCTGGCTCGGCATAATGCCGCTCATCACTGAAGAGGATACCTGTGCATGCCATACGCGACGATAACTGGATGGGGTAAATGCGTTCCCCCCGCTGTGCTGAGTAATGAAGACCTGACAACCTTCCTCGATACGTCTGATGAGTGGATCTCGACGCGTACCGGGATCAAAGAGCGCAGAATCTCTCATGTGTCCACCGCGACTCTGGCAAGCATGGCGGCAAAGCGCGCCCTGGCCGCCGCCGACCTCGACCCTGCCGAGCTGGACATGATCATTATGGGAACCGCTTGCCCGGATACGCTGATTCCGAATTCGGGGTCGTTCGTGCAGGACAGTATCGGCGCGACCAATGCGGCGGTTTTTGACCTCAATGCGGCCTGCACGGGTTTTGTTTATGGTCTAAGTGTGGGCACGGCCATGATCCGTTCTGGTGCAATGAAGAAGGTGCTGGTAATCGGCGCGGATCGAATCCCCTATTTCCTCGACTACAGCATGCGCGATGTAGCGGTGCTGTTTGGCGACGGTGCGGGCGCAGTCATCCTTGAAGCAGGTGAAGAAGAAAGCGGCATGCTTGCGGAGCGTTTGGGTTGCGATGGCGACGCGCGCGATATTCTGTCGGCGCGTGATTCCGGTACCGTTCGTGAGCGCTTTGCCGGTATCGATGGTTATTACGATATCAATTTCGAGGGGCCGGAAATATTTAAACGCGCGGTGCGCGGCATGGGCCAAGCGGTAACGGACGTACTTGATAAGTGCGGGCTGGCTGCTGAAGACGTGGATGTGCTGGTCCCGCATCAGGCGAATATTCGTATTATCGAAACGCTGATGAAGCGTTTGAAGGCGCCGGAAGAAAAGGTCATCGTTAATATTGAAAAATATGGCAACACTTCTGCCGCGACGGTGCCGATTGCGTTGTGTGAAGCGCTTGAGCAGGGCCGCATCAAGCCCGGCGACCACATTTTGACAGCCGCCTTTGGTGCAGGTCTAACCTGGGGGGCGGCACTCATTAAATGGGGTGATCGCGTGACGCCGTTGCGTGAATGCGAAGAAGATCTGCCGCCCTGCGATAAAACAGCGTTGGAGCTGCTGAAACCCTGGATTGACGGCAGCAATGCTGCAGCAGCCAAAAAAGCAGCCGAGGCAGATAGCTAACAGGCGCTGGCCAACCACTGTTTTACCCGCTGTACCGCGAAGGTGGCGCTGCGTAGCGCCCCTTCCGCATTGCCTCCAACGCAGTAATCCCCCGCCAATGCTATTTTCAAGCTGTCGTCAGCACGCTGTGAGTCGCTGATAACTGCTGTTTCCGGTCTGGCGAAACGCCAGCGCTGTATGTCGCTGTGTAGCAGTGGTGGCGTGGGCGCTATCGATGCCAGCTCGGTCATCACTCTATCGATAATTTCGTTGTCGCTGCGTTGTTCAAAGTGGTGGCTGGCATCGTCGGTCAGCTCGATGGAATAGCAGTGCT
Source organism: Spongiibacter sp. UBA1325 (assembly GCF_002306875.1). Classification (NCBI taxonomy): domain Bacteria; kingdom Pseudomonadati; phylum Pseudomonadota; class Gammaproteobacteria; order Cellvibrionales; family Spongiibacteraceae; genus Spongiibacter; species Spongiibacter sp. UBA1325. The sequence goes on along the minus strand of NZ_DBTD01000009.1, from coordinate 150,194 downwards.
GATGGTCCCGTCCTGGCGCGGACGACAAGCAAACAATTCGGCGCAGTATCGCGTGCGATTCAATATCGATTATTTCGCTCGGCGTCCACGCACCGTCAAATTGAACAATCACCGTCCAGCCCGCTTGCCAGGGTGATTCGGCAATGGTGAGAGAGCTGGTTGTGGGTAACAGGTCTCGCGCCTGGGGGGCGGGGGTGGCGAGAATCACCGCCGAAAAATCACCGAGATCCTCCTCTTTGTCATCGCGCAATGACAGCGTTGTTGATGTTGGGTGAATGGCGGCTACTCGTTGCCCCCGGCGAACCTCAATGCCGTCAGCCAGAGCATGGCATAGTCGGTTGTTGCTGCCCGCCGCCGTGTAGTGTGTTTGGGTTGCTTGAGGCAGTAATTTACCGTCGCGCCACTGCGCGGTGGTATATGGTTGGGCGCTGATGGCGTCCCTAGGGAAGTATTGCAACTGCTCTGGCGTCAGGGCAAGTAAGGGGGCGCCGATATCAACGTTACCCCAGGGGTGCCTGCGCCGGGCGAGTCGCCCGCCCAGGCCGCGCGACTTTTCAAAGACGGCGACGGGTAGGCCGCACTCATTGAGCATTTTTGCGCAAAGCAGGCCGCTCAATCCGGCGCCGATGATGGCTACGGGGCGCAATGGGGCTTCTCAAGCACAAATTGGTAAACATCTATCGAGCCCGCGCGAAAGCCGCCTTCGCAATAGCCAAGATAGTATTGCCACATGCGTTTAAAGCGTTGATCAAACCCCAGCGGGATGATGTGTTCCCAGCGCGCATTAAACGCTGTCGCCCAGTGCGCCAGCGTTTTGGCATATGACAGGCCAAAGGGCAGCTCGCTTTTTATGTCGAAGCCCGCCTTGCTGGCATGGGAGCGGAAGAGATCTGGGCTGGGCAGCATTCCACCGGGGAAGATGTAGCGCTGGATAAAGTCCGGGTTGTCGCGGTAGCCTTCAAAACGTTTTTCTTCGATGGTGATCACCTGTATTGCCGCTCTGCCGCCTGGCTTGAGGCGGGCATACAGGGTGTCGAAATAGGTTGGCCAGTACTGTTCACCGACAGCCTCAAGCATTTCTATGGAAACAATGTGGTCATATTGGTCGCGGGTGTCGCGGTAATCGGTGAGGCTAAATTTGGCTCGGTCGCTAAGGCCGGCGTCCGCGATGCGTTGCCGGGCGTAGCTCAGCTGCTCTTTGGACAGGGTGATGCCGTGGAGGGAGGCATCTTTCTGCTGGCAGAGCTGTTCGGCAAAGCCGCCCCAGCCGCAGCCCACTTCCAAAACGCGGTCGCCACTCTGCACCGCCAGTTCATCAATCAGGCGCTGATACTTTCGGTGCTGGGCGCTGCGCAAATCATCAACGCCCTCCTCGAATAGGGCTGACGAGTAGGTCATGCTGTCGTCTAACCAGTGGCGGTAAAAGTGATTGCCCAGATCATAGTGGTAGGCAATATTGCGCTTGCTGCCGCGCTTATTGTTGGCGTTACGCCGGTGTTGTAAGCGCTGCAGCCACTGCTTGGTTTTGCCGCTCGCCAGCATATCGCCGAAGTGTTCCTCGTTGACCACGATCCACTCCACCAGCGCAGCCAAGTTGGGGCAATCCCAATCGCCATCCATATAGGCTTCGCTCCATCCGACAGAGCCGCCGCTAAAGGCTTTACGCAATCCTTTCCAGTTATTAAGAATCACACTGGGTGCCAGCCGCTTGTCATGTTGGTCGCCAAAGCTGAGCTGACTTTTGTTGGGTAAAGTGACTGTGAGTGAACCGATTTTGGCATTGGCGAGCGGTGCAAGCACCTTTGCCAGCAAGTTCCGTTGGCGTTTTCCCCACCAGCTGGTGCCAAGCTGGTGCTGTAATTCTATGGCGGCTGTCTTCATCGCGTATCCCGTTAACGATTACGTTTATGGTTTACGAATCATTACGAGAGACAGGGTATTTTGGTTCAGCGGGGCGGGGAAGTATTCGCATACCCTTGATATAGAGCTTAAGCGCCTGCCAGTGAATGGCAACCATCACGCTGGCGGTCATGAACGGCAGGCGGAAGAAACTGCCCAATAAATTCCAGTCGTTTAGTGTATGGCGAACACCCCGAAATACAGCGTGCAACAGCGCTTTGCCGGCTTCGGTCTCACGTATCGCAACAGCCAATCGGGGGCCTGGTTTGCGCAGCCGGAAGTGGTAAGTCGCCTCCATAGGAATAAAGGGTGAAACGTAAAACGCTTTATCGCAACGCTGACGAATAATCTCTTTCTGGCCTTCACCTGTGGCAGTAATTAAGTAGCTATGACGCTGCCCGAAGGTGTTGCTGACCTCGTACAGCACCGCGAAGATGTCATTACTGGCGTTGTAGCAGTAGTAAACGCTTAGGGGGTTAAAGGTGTAGCCAAGGATGCGCGGGTAGCACAATAATTCTGCACGATAGAGTGGCTCCTCAATACCGTGCTCGCGAAGCGTTTGTCGGAGGTAGTCTTTCGGCGCCCGGCCATCGCCAGCGCCGAAGTCGCGGTAGTGAAAGCTAAACAGGTTAAACCGGTTCACCGACAGCAGGCGACAGCGCGCGGCGTCTTGCTCGAGTTTGTCCAGGTCAAACAGAAAGCTGTCGATACGGTAGCGAAAGCGGTGCTTTACTGGCCGAAAGCGATGGTGGAGCACTTCGCCCCGATACAGGGCGCTGCTTGCGTCACTCATGCTGCTGAACTGCTAACCTCAACAGGCAGCGGCAGATTGATACGATCGTCCTCCGGTTTTACCTGCCAGGGGCGCAGGCTGCCACCGAGGCGCTCTGCCACTGCGAGCCCCGATTGGATGCCATCCTCATGGAAGCCGTAGCCAAAATAACTGCCGCAGAACCAGCTGCGTTGCTGACCTTGCAATGCCCAGAGGTCTGTTTGCGCTGCCAGTGCCTTGCCATCGAATACCGGGTGCTGATAGCTGAACTCGCGAAAAACGTGGCGAGCGCGGGGCTCGGTCAACGGGTTCAACGAGACGACGATGGGCTCTGCGCATGGTAAATGCTGCAGGGCGTTCATCCAGTAACTTACCGAGACCTTGGTTTCACCTTGCTGGCGGTCTCCCATGTAATTCCAGCTGGACCAAACAGTCGGCCGCTTGGGGAGCAAACGAGGATCGCAATGCAACACTGCGCGATTCTCCTCGTAACGGAAGGCGCCAAGCGTCTTGCGCTCGGCCTCGCTGCTTTGGCTGAGCATCGCGAGCGCCTGATCGGCATGGCAGGCAAAGACCACCTGGTCAAAGCGATGAGCCTCTCCAGAGTCATCGACAACAATCACGTGGTCCTCGAAACGGTCAACGCGGGAAATGCCGCAGTTGAGCTTGATGTGCTGTTCGAACGGCGCAGACAGCCGTTTCACATACTCGATTGAACCGCCAACCACGGTCCGCCATGTCGGCCGATTTTTTACCTGCAGCAATCCGTGGTTTTCACAGAAGCGCAGGAATGTTTTGGCCGGATAGGCGAGCATTTGGTTTACCGGCGTTGACCAGATGGCCGCGCCCATTGGCAGTAAGTGGTCGTCGCAGAAACCCGCACCGAAGCGCTCGCGTTTCAGTAGTTCTCCGAGCGACATGCTGTCAGGCAAAGTTTCCATCCAGTTTTCGCTTTCTCGGTAGAAACGCAGCAAGTCCGAGAGCATTTTCCAAAAGCGAGGGCGCAGTAGGTTGCGCTTTTGCGCGAACATAGTGGCCAGTGAGTTCGAGCCGCTGTATTCGAGTCTGCCGTCGTCAAGCGACACGCCGAATGACATGTCTGTGGCGAGGCTGTCGACGCCGAGCTGCTTGAAAAGGTTAACAAGGTTGGGATAGCACTTGTCGTTGAACACGATGAAGCCGGTGTCTACCGCCGTGGTGCCCGCGGTTGTGGAGATTTCCACGGTGTTACTGTGACCGCCTATGCGATCGTCTTTTTCGAATACGGTGATGGCGTGGCCACTGCGTTGCAGAAGCCAGGCGCAGCTCAGTCCCGAGATACCTGAGCCGATGATGGCGATTCGTTGCTTAGTTGTCATAGTGCGGGCAATTCTGATCTTATGAGTTATTAGTTACGTACTCCCTCACTATTGCGATCACTTTTCCTTGTTCTTATGTCACTTTATACGGACTTTGGGAAATAATTAACAGGGTGTTGGCTGTGCCCGTCCGTGCTCAGCGATCCAAGGAGATACTACCATGTCCCAACCCCGAAGGCTGTTTCGCTATGCCTTGCCCGGTTTACCCCTGTCCGCCCTTGGGCTGCCCTTTTATATTTACGTGCCGCTGTGGCTGGCTGAGCAGGGCAATTATGGTTATGCCTTAGTCGGAGCGGTCTTCTTTTTAGCGCGACTTGCCGATGTTGTCACAGATTTGCCCGTTGGCGCGCTGGTAGACCGGCTCGGAGCGCGAAGAATATTGTGGCTCGCTGGCTGGGTGCTGATGACACTGAGTGCGGCCTCGCTGTTATTCCTGCCTCATCCCTGGCCGACGGTTAGCCTGCTGCTGGCATTAGTAGTGTTGATGCTGGGGTGGACGCTGATTACGGTGCCCTGGCTTGCGCTACCAGTGACGCTTAGCCGGGATGACGACCAGCGTTTAGCGTTTAATAGCGCGCGAGAGGCCATGTTGCTGTTTGGCACGCTACTGGCCATGTTGGCGCCCGCGGTGTTTGCACCGGAGTACCTGATTACGGTGGCGGCTTTCATGCTTCTCCTGCTTTTGGTGGCAGTTTTATATCAGGGCAGTCATCGCCCGCCGCCGGGCACTGAAGCGGCACCTTTTCGCCATCTGTTGGCCGAGCCGCGCGTGTCGGCATTGGCGGTACCCTGGTTTTTAAACATGTTGGCGAATGCGATTCCCGGTACCGTGCTGGTGCTGTTTATGCGCGAGGTGTTGGAGGCCGAGGCAATGATTCCGGCCGCGCTACTGAGCTATTTCCTCGCGGGTCTGCTTGCCGTGCCGCTGTGGTACGGTCTCGCGCGGCGGTGGGGTAGCTTGTTCTGTTGGCGCCTCGGGTTGGTGCTGTCGGCGGTTTTATTTAGCTTTGCCATACTGCTTGGGGCAGGCGATGCGTACTGGTTTATAGCGATTAGTGTGGGCACCGGTTTGATGCTCGGTGCGGATCAGGCAATTCCCTCAGCGATGCAGACAGGTCTGGCAAAGAAGCTGATGGCAGAAAAACCGAATACCGCCATCGCGGCCAGTCTATTTGCACTGTGGAGCATGCTGGGTAAGGCGGCGATGGGGCTGGCTGTTGGTGTGGGCTATTTATGGCTGGGTAGCCAGCTTGAACCAGAATTAGCGTCGGTGCCGCCTGATTGGGCGATCACGGCGGCTTATGTTGCGGCGCCGGTGGTATTGAAGCTGGCAGTGTTTTTCTTACTCGGACGCAAACAGCTGCGTTACTTAAGTGAAGAGGTGCACGATGCGTAAATTAGCAGGCGGTTGGCGATTTGTAGTGGTAATGACCCTGCTTGCCGGGGTGGCGGGGACTGCCCAGGCCATGAACTGGCAAACAGTGGCCGCTGACACCTATAAATTGCTCTGGAAGGAAATTACCTACACTGAGTTACAGGTGGACGGTGAGCAAGCGATGCCCGCGGAGGGAGACATTCTTACGCCCGGCTATGCCAAGCAAATTATTATTCGCTACGGCTTGTCGGTGTCTGCCGAGCGTTTTCGCAAATTGACTGATGACAGCTTGGCGGACGGCTACAGCGAGGAGGAGTTAGCACCTCATCGTCGCGCCATTGATACCTTTAATAGTTGGTATCTCGGTGTTGAAAAGGGAGACAAGTACCGGCTCAGCTGGCAGCCCGGTGTTGGCTTGAGTTTGCATCACAACGAGGCTCACCTTGGCACCCTGGCTGACGCACAGGCTGCGCAGGTGATCTTGAGCGTGTGGCTGGGACGAGCGGCGGTTAGTGAGGATCAGCGAGATTCCTTTCTGCGGCAATGGCGCAGTGCCACGAATCGCCTGGCCGAGAATTAGTTATATGGATATAACGCTTCGATCTATATAAAAAATCCAGCTTTACGACACATTTTGCTAGCATTCGCGTCATTTTATGCCGTGCTACCGTTGCGGTGTTAGCAAAAGGTGATCTTTGTGGCTCGTCAAACGCCCTCTCTGCTTCCTAAGTTTTTATTCCTTGTCGCATTTGGTCTGAGCGAACAGGCCCAGGCCGTGACGCCCAGTCGGGGCTTGGACATTGAAGAAATTATCGTCACCGCCCAGAAGAAAGAGGAAGGGGCCAACAGTATCCCGCTGGCGATTGCCACCTACACCGGCGAAGATTTGACTGCCCTCGGTGTGGCCGATACGCGCGACCTGGGTCGCTTGCTGCCAGGGTTTTCCTACGCGGATGGCGGGTTTAACGTTCCTATTTATACCCTGCGTGGGGTCGGCTTTAACGAAAACAGCCAGACTGCCAGCGCCACAGTAGGTGTGTACGTTGACGAGTTCAATCTGCCGTTCCCGGTTATGAGCAAGGGCAGCAACCTCGATCTGGCGCGCGTTGAGGTATTGAAAGGCCCGCAGGGCACGCTCTACGGCCGCAATACCACTGGTGGCGCGATCAATTATATTGCCAATAAGCCCAGTGAAGAATTCGAGTACGGCGGCGACCTCAGTTACAGCCGTTTCGATACGCTGGCTGCCGAGGGTTTTGTGTCGGGCCCGGTCACCGATACCGTGTTCGCGCGACTGGCTTATACCACCACGCAATCGGGAGAGGGTTGGCAGCGCAGCCGCACGCGCTATGCGGGCAGTGATGCCTACAATGGCAAAACGGGGCGCGACCCCGGCAATGAATATGACCGCTTCGGCTACGACCGTTTAGGAGAGATTGATCGCGATGCCGCGCGGTTGTCGCTGCGCTGGGAAGGCGGCGAGCAATGGAGCGTGAATGCCCACCTGTCGGGCTGGCGCGATCGCTCAGAACCGCAAGCGCTTCAGGTCATTGCCATTGAGTCGCAAAACGCCATCCTCGGCGATTTTGGCCTGCACCCTGACGTGGCTAATTACCCCGTTAATGATCCGGATACTGACGATGCTCAAGCGGCCGACTGGCCGAACAATGGGCTGAACTTTCGCCTGAACGATAGCTTTGTCTCGGGTGGGCTGCGCCTGGATTATCAGTTGGACGAGCGCCACGATATGGTGCTGTTGCTATCGGCGGGTCGGTTTGAGTCTGACGGTAGCTTTATTCCCCAGTCGGGTCTGGATACCGTGAATACAGAACGAAATGTGTTCGCAACAAGCGATTTTTACAACGCGGAGCTCCGTTTTTCCGGCGAATTGGGTGACGACCTGTTTTGGCAGTTAGGCGTGAACTACAGTGAGGACGAAGTCGATGAATTCCAGCGTCTTCACCACGAAAACGTCAGTATCGTCTTCCCGGTTGGCCCGCTGGGCGGCCTTCTCGGTGACGGCTTTGCATTGCTGGACAATCGCTCCGGCTTTGGCGGGAATCAAACGGCAGAGGTGGCGGCGATTTTTGCCAACACCGAGTGGCAATTCGCTGAGGACTGGAAGCTGACACTTGGTGCGCGCTATACCGATGAGCTGCGTGAGTTTAACGGTTGTTCCCGCGATGTTGATGTGGAGGACAACCCCGGTGCAGATCAGGAAGCACCGGGAGCCCAGAACAGAGGGATAGGCTTGGCCAATGCGATAACCCTGATCAGTCTGGCGCAGGCGCCGATGGCTGGTTATGCGCCGGGCAGGGCAGAGCGCGGTGGTTGCTTCACCCTCGACAGTGAAACACGTCGCCCCGGTCGGTTTTTTGGTGAGCTGCACGAGGATAACGTGTCCGGACGCATCGCCGTGGATTGGGAGTTTGCGCCGGAGAAGCTAGTGTTTTTGGGCTTGAGTCGGGGTTACAAGTCGGGAAGCTTCCCGCTGATCAATATTTCGGACTCAGTGCAGTATGCGCCCGCGACGCAGGAACGCCTGGATGCTATAGAGCTGGGAACGAAGTTGCGCTTATTTGAGCGTATGCAATTGAATGCCTCGGTATTCGACTACCGCTACCGAGACAAGCAGCTGGTAACGAACTTTCGCGACCCGATTTTCGGGGCGTTGCCAGCGCTCCGCAATGCGCCCAAATCCTCCGTGCGCGGCGCTGAGCTGGACTTGAAAATGACACCCTTTGCGGGCCTGTTCCTCGCCCTTCAGGCCTCCTATCTGGACACTGAAGTAGAAGAGTTCATCAGTGGCGATCGCAACGGTGAAGAGTTTGACTTCAGCGGCAAGCCCTTTAATTACAGCCCGCAATGGGAATACTCCGTTGTTGCTGAATACACCTTGCCGCTGTTCGACGACTATGAGCTCTCCGTAGGCGGCGACCTGAGCTATCGGGGTGAGACCAATGCCTCCTTGCAGAAAGACCCACGCTTTTTCATGGAAGACTATACGGTGATCAATGCGCGCTTAGGCTTTGCGCCGCTGGCGGGGCCTTGGAAGGTGCAGCTGTGGGGGCGCAACATCACCGATGAGTACTACTACAATAACGTGACCAACCAGCTCGATACCATCGGTCGTTATACCGCTATGCCGGTGGTGTGGGGGGCAACAATTAGCTGGCGCCGCTAGCGTCAATCGCTGGTAGAATTCGCCAACTGCGCTATATATCTAACAAGTTGCCGTGGCGGTACTTGCTGGTGAGGAACACGTTATTAGCCCTGAAGCCTTTCTACTGAACGTCCAGAGTAGTTTGAACTACCCGCTTATCACGCTGGGTGAGCGGCCCATTACACTGGGGACATTGCTCGCCGGGGCAGTGATTGTCGTTGCTGCGCTGGTGATTTCCAAAACACTGCGTCGAAGCCTTAGAGGTATTGCCTCGCGGCGCAGTGGTTTGAGTCCCAGCTCCCTCTACACCATGGAGCGCCTCACCCACTATGTTGTGTTGGTGCTGGGCAGCTTTTTCGCACTCTCTGTTGTCGGTATCGACTTTTCTAAGCTGGCCCTGGTTGCCTCCGCGCTATCTGTGGGCATTGGCTTTGGGCTTCAGGCGATATTCAGTAATTTTGTTTCCGGTTTGATCATTTTGGTCGAGCGTTCACTAAAGGTCGGTGACTACGTTCAGCTGGAGAGCGGTGTGATTGGCGTGGTCAGTGAAATCCGCGTTCGGGCAACCTTAATTACGACTCTCGAAAACGCAGAAGTGGTGGTGCCGAACTCGGAGTTTGTGAACGGGAAGGTGACCAACTTTACATTGAGCAATAACTTCTGTCGCCTGCGTATTCCCTTTGGCGTCGCCTACGGAACCGATAAAGAACGCCTGCGAGAGGTTGTGTTGGCGGCGGTAGCGGCGCAGCATCAAACCCTGTTGGATTCGCCGTCGCATCAACCCACCCTTCAAATGAAAGGTTTTGGCGATTCAAGCTTGGACTTTGAGCTGTTAGTTTGGGTTAAGCCTGAATTTGCTGCGCAGCAAAGCTCAACGCGTTCTGCCTACCTATGGGCCTTGGATACGGCGCTGAATGAGGCGGGTATTACGGTGCCATTCCCGCAGCGAGACCTTCATCTAGTGTCGGGCCTGCACCCTCAGGTTGCAGAGGACAGCGGTTGAGAAATCGGAGTGCTGTGGGTAATTTCCCACTAAACGTCGCCGTTATTTGCGGAATTTGAGGGTAATTTCTTTGCATTGACTGAAAAAAATTAAAAAAAAGTAATTCATGCCAATGGTATGCACATGAAGATTGTGCATACTCACGCTGCGGGATGTTATAGAGGTTCGGTTTGCAGAGAGCGAGAGCATAATTCGCCGAGAGCGAACGTCCAAGTAAAAAAACAGGAAAACAACATTCTTGCCGCCTTACCGATAACAACAATATCGCCGGGTTTTCGTGGAGCTCGGTAACAGCTTTAACTTCTTGAAAAACGAGGGTCACAATGAAGAAACGGATCAGCGCCTTATTACCGTTAAGCTTGGTGGGTGGTCTCGCCCATGCAGCGCCGGTGCTAGAAGAGGTTGTCGTCACCGCTCAACTGCGCGAGCAGAGCCTGCAAGACGTGCCGGTATCGGTGAGCGCCATTGGTGGTGAGAAAATGATGGAGGCGGGCCTGGCGAAGATAGAAGACCTACAGGCCTATGTTCCCAACTTCACCATGTCTGAGTCCGGCATTGGTACCGATATTTACATTCGCGGTATCGGCTCTGGTGAGAACCAGGGCTTCGAGCAGTCGGTAGGTATGTATGTCGATGGTATCTACTTTGGTCGCGCTCAGTTGGCGCGTGCGCCATTCCTGGACTTATCCCGGGTGGAAGTGCTGCGCGGGCCGCAGAACATCCTGCTAGGTAAAAACAGCATCGCTGGTGCGATTAACATCAAAACAGCGGATCCCACCGAAGATTTTGAAGGTAACGTTCAGGTTACCTACGAGCCGGATCAGAACGAGCGCATTGTCGATTTGGTTGTCAGTGGCCCCATCAGTGACCGCTGGTCCTACCGTTTCGCCGCGCGTAAGCGCGAGCTCGATGGTTTTATGGAAAACCTCGTCCTGGATCGCGACGAAGCGCAGCGCGATGAAGAAACATTCCGCTTGAAGCTAGGCTGGGATGTCACCGATAACGTTACGGCGATGTTTAAAGTTGAAGCAGGTAGCTTCGACGTGGTGGGCCGAAACTCTGAAATCATCACTAATTACGAGTCCAACTCCGATGTGTTCCTGTTCCAAGGGCGTACCTACGGCGAAATCATGGACCGCACTGTCTTTCCTGACCTGGGTGGGCTAGGTGGTTTAGTTGGCCTTCTGCCGGCGCCAATTCTCAACCTTCTTCAATTGCAGCCGAATGGCTCCTTGGTTGATATTGACTCAGATGAAGGCGTACTGAACAACAAGGCCGATCGTAAGCGTCACAGCAATGGCGACTTTAGTTACAACGATACCTACAACTTTACCGCTAACCTGGATTGGTATCGTGACGACCATCAGTTCACGTCCATTACCGGCATTATGGGTTACGAGTACGACGAAGACTGTGACTGTGACTTTACCGGTGCTCCGCTGTTCCAGGTAGAGTTCCAGGAAGAATACAAGCAGTTCAGCCAAGAGTTCCGCTGGATCTCGCCCGCTGGCGAGACCTTTGAATTTATTGGTGGTGCCTACTTCCAGTACAGCGAGCTGGACTTCTTCGACTCGCTATACCTCCCCTCAGATATCATCCCGCAGCTTGTTAACGCGGCCGATTTGCTAGAAGGTGGTGCACGCGGTGACCTCGACCCACTAGCCGGTGCAACAGGCTTCGAGTTGTTGGGTGTGGGTGATGCGGGTAACGCACTGCGCGGTATTCGTACCCCACGTAACTTCTATAGCGAATCGAGCATCGCGTCGACCTTCCTGCAAACCACTTGGAATATGGCGGACACTTTCCGCATGACCTTGGGTGGCCGCCTAACCTGGGAGAATAAAGAAGCATCGCGTAACCTGAACTTTGCCTTAGACGATGGTTCTATCCAGCCTATTGGTGAGGTGGATACGGCTGCTGCGGTCAGCTTCGCTGCCGAGCGTCACGACCTCAAGGGCGAGCGCGAAGAGCTGCAATTCGCACCGTCGATCAACTTCCAGTGGGATGCCACCGATGAGTTGATGGCGTACTTCACGGCAAGTAAGGGCTTCAAGTCCGGTGGCTTCGACGCTCGTTCGAATTCTTCACCCAGCGCTGATCCCACGCCGATCAATCCCAATGCGCCAACAGGCACTAACCAGCAAGTGCTGATCGGTAGCTTCGAATTCGAAGAAGAGGAAGCATTGAGTTACGAACTGGGCTTTAAGTCGACACTGCTCGATGGCGCCGCAGAGCTGAACGTAGCGCTATTCCGCACCGAATTCGACAACCTGCAGGTCAGTGTCTTTGACGGCACCCTCGGCTTCAACGTGGGTAACGCGGCGAGTGCAATCTCACAGGGTATCGAGTTGGACGGCCGGATGGCATTGACCGAGAACCTGATGCTTGCCGGTGGCTTGGCCTTCCTTGATTTCGAGTTCCAGGACCACCAGTTCGGTACTTGTGTTCAGGATCAAATTCCGGACAACCCCAATGGCATCAACTGTGACTACAGCGGCAAGACTAACCAGTATGTTGCCGACTACTCCGGTAACTTGCTGCTGTCGTACGAGCGCCCGCTGTGGGATTTCCTGATGTTCCGCGCCAACGTGGATGCGATTTTCACCGACGAGTACCACCCTTCGCCCAATATGGATAACCGTATTAAGCAAGAAGCGTACATTACCTATAACGGCCGCTTGGCAATCTCCTCTATCGAAGGCGATTGGGAACTGGCCCTGTTGGGTAAAAACCTCAGTGATGAGCTGATCGTTGTTTACGGTGTTGATGCGCCCACCGCGAAAACCATCACCGGGGCGACCACGCACCACGGTTTGATCAACAACCCCCGCACTTTCGCCTTACAAGCCAGCTATCGCTGGTAGGGGCGCTCTCTCTCGCGCAGTGGCTTGCCGCTGTGCGAGAGGCATGTAACAATCCTACTCTCTGGACTGTGGTAACTGCGTATACCAATTATTTCCTGCTCGTCTAACGTATAACAAACGCCGAAAATCGGCGAATCCGAGCGAGAACAAGGTATACCGTTATGACACCCGGACTATTTTTACTTGCGTTCGCAGTCGCGCTTGTTGCTTGGCACTCTTTGATGCCGGTGCGCAGCGTTAAAGCGGCGAGTGCGCAAGAAAACGGCGATGCAAAGGATATTGATACGCGTCAGTAAGCTGGAGCAAGGATGTGCCGTCGCAGTTTTGGGACGGGTGACATCACATGACGGGACACTGCCGAAATGGGCGGCGGTGATCGAATACGATGACACCAAATTTACGGGGCCTTTTTAGGCCCCTTTTTTTATCCGCATTTTTCTTCTTTCAGTCCTTTACGGCATCAATTTATCAATTTATGTATTAGTGAGTATCTGATAGCCTTTCGGTCAAATTGCTGCTGAGGTGTGCAGATGTAGCTGCTATGGCACACCTAATGCATGAATGAGAATAACTATATTGGCCATAGGTAGTGAGTGATGATGCGGTATCTCGCGGGAATACTTTTATTATTAACGGCGCTGACAGGGTGTGGGGGCTCCGGTTCGAGTTCGTCGGGTGGCTCGGGCGATGTTCCGGGCGACAATGGTGGCGGTGACCAGGAGCCCGTTGTCGGCCGAACATTTGTCATTGAGCCGGGAGAGTCCGCCACCAATGATATGGTGACGGCGATGATCGCCGCCCGCCCCGGTGACACTATCGAATTTAGCGAAGGTTACTTTGAGCTGCGCTCAGGGCTGCAGATTTCCTCCACGGAAAATATTCACATCAAAGGCCAGGGGATGAACGAAACGATCCTGTCCTTCAAGGAGAGTAGTTCGCAAGAGGGCTTTTTAGCCAATACGGTCCGCGGGGTGGTTGTCGAGGATCTCACCGTTCTGGACTCGCCGGGCGACGCCTTTAAGCTCCAGGGTGTTGACCACGGCACCCTGCGTCGGGTGAGAGCCTTCTGGTCGAGTGGCCGCAATACCGCCGACGAAGACCCGGTGACGGCAGAAAATTACCGAGAAAAGCTCCAGGTTGCCTGTACCGATCCGGCGCGGCATAACCCGAATAACCCAAACCCCACTGAAACCGATACCACATCGCCGGATTACACCGTCAGTATTCTGTCGGGGCGCTACGGTATATACCCGGTCAATTCGCAGAATATCCTGGTTGAGAATGCGGAGTCTGTCGGTGCTTCAGATGCCGGGATTTACGTTGGTCAGACCGATAATGCGATCATTCGCAACAGTCGCGCGGCATTTAATGTCTTCGGGTTTGAGATCGAGAACGTGCGCGGCGGCGAATACATGGGCAATATTGCCGAGTGTAATACCGGCGGTTTCCTGATCTACGACCTGGATGGCCTAACTCGCTACGGCAGCCGCACGCGCATGTATCAAAATATTGCCCGCAACAATAACACGTACAACTTTGCTGAGCCGGGCAGTTTGGTCGCAAACGTTCCCCGGGGGGTCGGTATGATCACCCTCGGCTACGATAAAATCGACGTGTTCGATAACGTTTTCGAAGATCACGGCACAGCGGGTATCGTACACACCAGCTACGAGTTGATGGGGCCACCCGGTGATCGGCGCCTGGATATGTACACAGAGGGTGTGCATATTTTCAACAACACTTTTAAAAACAACGGTAATGATGTTCCCCAGCCGGATTTCGCGACAATCTTGGCGACAGAGGGCGAGCAGGTAACATCGGCGTTTCCATTGCTGGTTGGCTTAAAGGTGGCGGCCGCTACGGGCCAATACCGCGGCGCGCATATTGTTTGGGATGGCTATGCAGACAGCTACGACGAAAACTGCCCCTATCCTACAGATGATCAAGGCCAGCCTATCCCCCGGGATGAAGAGGGCAAGCCCATCTCCGGTAACCACTACCCCAACCCGGATTGCCGCTACAACGCTTACAAGTTTGATACCGCGACTGCCGAGCGCAAAAAGCCCCAGTGGTGGTTCTCTTGTATCGATGATGACAATAACTTCGATGGTGACAGCTTAGCCTACGCCAACTTCCACGGTACCGAGGGCTTGGAGTTGCTGCTTAATGCGCCACCAGAGTCAGCGGATGACCTTATCGAGGTGGTGCAAGGGCTGCAAGGTTTCGCTGCAGATACCGATATTAGCCCCCATAAATGTGACGATCAGTACGGCAGTAACTTGCCGTTATTGCCGCCTATTGTCATTCCTGAGTTTGAGCCGTCAGTCGCCGTTGATCCCGCGCCTACTCAGGCTGAGATCGACGCACTGTGCGAGGCATCCACCCCCGCGGGCGAGATCAATGCAGCGGCCTACCCCGTCAACTGTCCGCAGTTGGATCAGTATCAGCTATTCGCTGATGCGGAGGATCCACGGAGCATGCCCAACGGCCGCGGTGTGCCATTTGTCTTAAACAGCAAGCTGTTTTCCGACTACTCCACCAAGTATCGCGCAGTGTTTATCCCAGAGGGGGAGCAGGCCGTTTACCGAGATGGCGCCGATGGCAGCAATGCAACGATCCTGTTCCCGGTGGGAACAATTATCGCGAAGAGCTTTGCTTTCGCCGATGAAACCACCAACAGCGAAGAGGTGGTGGAGACGCGTTTGCTGATCAAGCGTAAAACCAGCAGCGAACAGGTTTACTGGGACGGTTTGGAATACATCTGGGAGCAGGAAAATGGTAAGCGGGTTGCCCGCCTCGCCCAGGGCGGAGGGGTTGCCAGCGTGTCGTGGAATTACCACGATGTAAACAGCGGTGAACTGTATAACGGCGCCACCGACGAATACCTACTGCCCAATGCGAATCAGTGTCTGAGCTGCCATTCGAATGACGATGCGGAAACCGGTGCGGCGCCGATCGGGCCCAAAGTGCGCAATCTGAATCGCCCGTTTGCCAGTGAATCGCCGATCAGTGCTGGCATTGAGCAACACCCGGTGAATGGTGAAAACCAGATCTTGTATTGGTGCCGCAACGGGCTGATGAAAAACTGCCCAGAGGGCTTGCAGCTCGATCCAGTCACTAGCTACATCACCAATATTGAAAGAAACCCGATCTTTAACGTTCCCGGCGACTCCGGTGCCGAAACGGATAGTGATGCCGATATTGAAGCCCGGGTGCGAAGCTATCTGGAGGTCAACTGCGCACACTGCCACAACCGTCGGGGTCTGGCTCAAAATACCGGCTTCTATCTGGATGTCTTTCGTGAGGTGAATGACACCTATGGGATTTGTAAGGGGCCGACTGCCAGTGGAACCGAGGGGCGCGGCGGCCGAGAGTATGACATCGTACCGGGAAGTGCCGCGGAGTCTATTCTGCCTTATCGGCTAGGGCCGGAGGCCACCAGCCTGGCAGCGAAGATGCCGCCCATTGCCAGAAGCACTGTCCACAGCGGCGCCTTTGCGCTGGTGAGCCAATGGATCAATGACGTCGTTGATAGTAGTTACGACAATGCCGATGCCTGTAACGGCAGTTCAGATGAGCCGGATGACTCGCCGACGTTACCGTTGTGTGCACCGGATCAAGTGCCGGGCATTGGTGGCGAGTGCCTGCCGCTGTAGTGATGAGCAAGGGGGCAAAAGGCCCCCTTTTTTTATGAGGCGGTTACGCGGCGAGCGCTAATTTCTTAGCGTATTTTTCGCGTTTGCCTGGCAGCACATTGATCTTTTCCAGGTCTCCGCCGGCCCATTCAATAACGCGTTTATCCATCACTTTGAACCACAGTGGTGGAATATATGCGAGCAAGAACATTTCGTAATAGCCCCATGGCAGCTGAGGCACGTCGTCGAAGTGGCGGAGGCATTGGTAGGAGCGGCTGGGGTGTGCATGGTGGTCAGAGTGGCGCTGCAGCTGGAAGGTAAACAGGTTTGATACCAGCGCATTTTGATTCCAGGAATGCTGTGGGCGAGGGGGCTCGTAGCGGCCACTGCTGTCTTTGCCGCGCAGCAAACCATAGTGCTCAATGTAGTTGGCCAGTGATAGGTTCATATGTCCCAACCATGCACTGAACAGAGCAAAGCCAAGAATCACAGGGCCAAACAGCAGGCCTATCGCCGTGAAAAAGCTGAGGCCGATGATCACGCCGGGTAGGATTTCATTTTCCAGTGACAAAACGGACTTGCCTTTCTTAGCCAGGCGCTCCGCTTCCAGCTTCCAGCCACGGTACCAGGTTAAAGGCTGCTCCCTGAGAATAAATTGGTAGAAAGTTTCGCCCATTTTTGATGAGGCGGGATCGTCAGGTGTCGCGACATAGCGGTGGTGACCGCGATTGTGTTCAACATTGAAGTGCGGCAGCGCGGCGATACCCAAGGCTAGGCTGGCCGCCCAGCGATCGCTGCGATTGCGCTTGTGGCCGAGTTCGTGGCCCAGATTGAGCAGGCCGCCGCCAAAGCCCATGCAGGAAACGGACAGTGCTGCCAAACCCCAGATCGACAGATCGGCCCACCACGCATAATAGATACCGGCGCAGAGCGCAGCGATAGAGCCGCCGAGTGCACAGAACAATGCGGCTTTGAAATAGCCGTCGGCCTCCAGTGCTGGAACGTCCTCTTCTGCATGGTTATTCGGATCTTGGCCGAGTAAGCGGTCGAGCAGGGGGACGCCGATGTAAAACAGCGGGTAGCCGATCATCAGCCACGCGACGTTGCCGGTGAGCTCGGCGGGGATAATGCCAATTAGTAATACCCAGGGCATCACGGCCGCGTTGACTAGCCACAGCCAGCGCAGGCGTTGTGTAAGGTCGGTAATCGACACGAAAGATGTGGTGTTTGCCATGAGATAGGTCTCCGCCTTGTTATTATCTTCGCCCAGCTTAGTCCGCCTTGTTAGAGCTGCCCATGTTGCGACTGACCTCTATTATTGTTAATTTCGGCCATCATGGATAAAAATAACAATTATGAGTCGGCAAACTACCATGCGCTGCGCCCCGCGCTGGGGCTACTCGTGTTGTGCCAGGCGCTCGATGAGCTGGCACTGGATACCGATGCCGTATTGGCCGCCACTCACCTGACTCGGGACTTTTTGGAAACGCCCGGCGCGTTGATACGTCGGGAGCAGGAAATCGCCTTTATCGAGCATGTGCTGGCCAGTAACCCGCGTGCCGACCTGGCGTTTCGTGTTGGCCTGCGCTACCACTACGGCGCCTTTGGTGTGTGGGGCTTGGCGCTGACCAGCAGCGAAAATTTAATACAGGCCTTTGAAGTGGCTCATGAGTTTATCGAGCTCACCCACAGTTTCGCGGGCCTGGAGCTGAAGCTTGATGGCGACATTGCCACGGTTGAGGTGCATGCTGATTACCCGGCCGGTCCGGTGAGAAACTTCGTTATTGAGCGTGATTTGGTGATCACTTTGATTATTGCCGCGGAAGCGGCAGGTCGACGATTGCCGGTCATTGATGTGGAGATCAGTTTGCCGAGGCCAGACTACGCGGCGGAATTGGAGCGAATGGCCGGCGTGCAGATTCAGTGGGCGGCGGAGCATACTCGCGCCCACATTCATCGCGAGGAATTACTGAAACCCCTGCCTCAGACAAACCCGATTACCTGGTCCGCCTGTGTGCGCCAATGCCGGGACCTGATTGCTCAGCAGCATGGTGAGCGGCCCTTCGAGATTCGCTTGCGTCAATTGATTGCCGAGAGCCATTTTGCGGGGATCAAAGTGGTGTGCCGCCGTTTGGGTGTTTCCGAGCGCACATTGCGGCGCCAACTGCGCGATGAGGGCCACAGTTTTCGCCAGCTTCAAGAAGATGTGCGCCGGGAGCTGGCCGAACAATGCTTAGCCGATCCTGCACTCAGCCTGGAAGCCATTGCTGAGCGCCTTGGTTACAGTGAAACGGCGAATTTCTGCCACGCCTTTCGTCGCTGGACCGGGCGTAGCCCGGGCGCCTACCGACGGGGGCTGCAGCCTTACTGACTACTTGGCGGTGAGCGCTTCGCCCTCAAAGGCGATGCCGGTCCAGCCGCTGCGCATAAAGTTGCGGATATTGGCGTGATCATCGCCGTCGGGGTGCTGAAGTACATCGATGCGATAATAGTCGCCGAAAGCCTGAAGTGTGGCCTGCTCGCTCAGCCCTTCGCGCAGGGCAAAGGCAAAAATTTTGCAGGAACCATTATTGCTGTTGGCGGCATTGTGCGTATCGCCGTTGCGAAAAGCCGTGGGCGTAAAGTCGAAGTTCGTGTCGATATACTCGATAACATCAGTAAATTGGGCGCTGCCGGCCTCCAGGGCCGCGAGCAAAGTGTCTTTGTTCATGGGGGTTCCGATATATGGCTAAACGGGGCAGGGAAGTATAGCGGGCCTGCTTCGATGAGTCAGTGCAAGGCAGGCCCGGGGCGACGTAGGACTACAGCATGACACAGAGCTACAGCATTTTGCGCGCCAGTTCCTGCATCAAGGCTTCCATTGCCGCTTCGCGGTCGCCGAGCAGGTCTTTGTAACCGGCCAACAATTCGCGCTTTTCTTGCAGCTGGTTAAGCTCGCTGCCGTATTTGTTTTGAATATCAGACTTTAGCGAGGCCTCCAGCTCTTTCAGTTGGCCCTTCAACTCTTCGCCCAGAACGTCGCCCAAAATGCTGTCAAGGTTGGACTTGAGCTTAACGATGGGGTCGTCGACGCTGCCATTCACGCGCATGTCCATCACCAGCTTGCTGACACCCTCCAGCGCGCGAGCCAGGCGTTGCGCGGTTGGGTTTTCGCCGCCCGCACTGGCCACGAGAATTTTAGCTTGGTTGACCAGGCCTTTTACCGAGCCGCTAAGATCGTCGCCATTGAGAGAGAAGTTCGCGGCAATATCGGCCAACCCCTGCTCGAGCTGGAGCGGCAGCTGCGGGCTTTGTGAGAGCGCGATACCTGACAGCAGCAGCTGCTTGAGGGTCATGCTTACGTTGGCGCTCATGGCATCATTTTGCTGCTTAAACAGACCGTCGATGAGCAATTGCGCCTGCTCCTCAACACCGCCTTGCAGTTTCATGGCAATGGGCTTTTCAAGCTTGTCGGTTATGTCTTCAATCTTTCCGTTGTAAGCCAGCTTTTGCTCGCCAACCATTTGGTAGCCGTCGATCAGCACTTCGCGAATCAGTATGCTGACGGGCAGTTCGCTGCTGCCGGCGGGTTCGCTGGGCGCAGAGGATTCCTTCGCGGCGAGCTCTCCCATCGTTTGCTTATAAAGCGTTAGGCCGCGCTGCACGAACTTTGTCGCATCGTCACCCAGCAGGAAGCGCAACATGCCGTCGGTGCCTTGGTCTACGCCATACTTGCTCATAATGCGCTGCGACTGTGCAGCGGGCAGCCGGGCTGCGCGTGAACTTAAGGCTTTGGCGGTATCCACGTCGGCGGAAATTTCCTTATTCAGCCCTTTGAATTGTTTGAGCTCGTCTTTGATGTCATCGCGTAGCTGTTTGGCACCGGCAATGCGCTCAAAGGTGTTCTTCTCTTTCAGTGCCTCCCAGCGCGCTTTAAATTCGTCGAGGCGCTCCTGTTTAGGAAGCGTCTTTGATTTCTCTTGCCACTTTTCCTCCAGGGTTTTGAAGCCGTTTTCGATCTCCTCCACCTCTGCCTGAATAATCGCCTGCTCTTCGGCCATAATGGCATTGGCGTCGGGCAGCTCAATGCTGGGCAATCCGCCTTCTTCTTTGGGCTTGGCGGGCGGCATGCTGCCGTCGAGGGTACCCGGCGTGCTGCGTTCGGTGGCCATCTGCAACCCGGACAATAAGACCTGATCGGCGATAAACTGACGCTTGATCAGCGCCGTGCTGTCGACGTCGGCCGACACCTTCTCGCTTTCCAGTAGGTTGCTCATCGGTTCATTGGGGTTGGCGACGGTCAATCCGTACAGGGCGACATGGGTCGGATAGAGCTGGATATCAACGTCGTCGACATTGACTTTGGCGCCGACGGCTTTGCTGCCTTCGCTCTCTATCGCCCACTTGGCGATAGGTTCCAGTGCAAAGGCCACTGTGGCGACGATAATAACGACCAATAGTAATAGGCCGCGCAGTATCCATTTCATCATGCGCTTACACTCCTTATTGTGGTGCGGGCAGGTGTTTACCCAGTAGTGGTGACAGCATAGCGATTCCCTTGTGACCTCGAAACCGCCATTTTGCTCAATTGTGACGCGGAGATAGCCGCCGGTTCGCGGGCGTGGCGGTCAGCCAATGTGGCGGGGGGCTGCTTAGCTGCCGCCGAATTCGGTGGGCAGGCGCTTCACCAGCTGAGAAACGGCGAGGCCGCGGTGACTGAGGCGGTTTTTTTGCTCGGGGGGCAACTCCGCCGCGCACTTGTTTAGCGCGGGGATAAAAAAATGGGGGTCGTAGCCAAAGCCGTTTTCGCCTCGTGGTGTATCCACAACCTCACCCAGCCAGCGGCCCTCGCAAATGATCGGGGCGGGGTCTTCTGGGTGGCGAACAAATACCAGCGCGCAGTGGAAGTGGGCTTTGCGTTGGCGGATGCTGGCCAGATCGCGCAGCAGCTTGGCATTGTTGTCGGCGTCTTTCGCGCCGGCACCGGCATAGCGGGCCGAATAGATGCCGGGTGCGCCGCCCAGCGCGTCGACACACAGCCCGGAGTCATCTGCCAGTGCTGGCAGGCCGGTTTGCAGGGCGGCATTGCGCGCTTTAATCAGGGCATTCTCAACAAAGCTCAGGCCGTTTTCCTCAGCCTCTTCAACCTGCAGGTCGCGCTGGCTGATCATTGAAAAACGCTCACCCAAAAGCTGGCTGAATTCGGCGAGTTTGCCAGCGTTGCCTGTGGCGACGACAATTTTTAAGGTCATGCCTTAATTCTCTATATGCAGGGTTTTATTGAACTGAATATCGTAGGGCTGGGGGCGGGTGGTGGTGTTCACGCGCAGGCGGAAATCGCGGGTTTCCTGTTTGCCATCAATGGACAGCTCGGCGATGTAATAAATAGCATCCTGCTCGATGACTTCTCTAAAGTTCAGCGGCGTTCGGTGTATCAGGTCTGAGCTGCTGCCACTGACTGTGGCCCGGATAGGCTCGCTTGTGCCATCGCTGGCATGTCGAACCGATACATTGACGAGGAATTTGTCCTTGCCGCGCGTAATGCCATAGCTTCGGGCAACCTCAGGGGTGAGAAAACCGGTGTTGAGAACATTGAAGTAAACGGTGTCAGCGCCGAAGGTTTGCGACGTGGGCGGCGACACCGGCGCGGCGGCGTCTTGGGCGAGGCTGGGCCATGCACACAGGCCTACAATCATCAGCATTACGAGTTGGCGGGCTGCGCTCATGTTCATTTCCTTGCCGTTTGCAGTGGGTTATTTACTAATATGGTAGACCGCCGTCACCCCGAGCACATTGGGAAAGCGCTGGGCGAGGGCCCCTTGCGTGTTGTCTCCGCTGACTACGCTGCTGTTGAGAATGCGGATGAATTTTTCGTCGCACAGGGCTTCAAAGTCGCGCACGGTACAAAAGTGGATATTGGGCGTGTCGTACCACGTGTAGGGTAAAAACTTACTCACCGGCATTCGTCCGCGCCCCGTGAGGTGCCAACGGCTGCGCCAGTGGCCAAAGTTCGGGAATGTGACGATGCACTCGCGGCCGACCCGCAGCATTTCGTCGATAACGAGATGGGGATAGCGCAGCGTTTGCAGGGCCAGCGTCATCACCACAACATCGAAGCTGTCGTCGCGAAAATTCCCCAGGCCAGTGTTGAGGTCGTGCTCGATAACATCCACGCCCTTGCTCAGCGCTTCGGTAATATTATCGGGGTCGATTTCCAGGCCCAAGCCGGAAACTTGCTTCTCTTCAGCCAGGGTTTTGAGTAGTGTGCCGTCGCCGCAGCCCAGGTCAAGGACCCGGGCGCCGGGCTTGATCCAGGGCTGGATCAGGGTCAGGTCAAAGCGCATCACAGGCCCTCCGCTACACGTTTCATGTAGGCGTTGAATACCGCCATATAGCGCGGGATGGGAATCAAAAACGCATCGTGTCCGTGATTCGCCTCAATTTCTGCATAGCTAACGGATTTGCCCGCCGCGACTAAGGCATCGACGATTTCTCGCGACCGGTCCGGGGCAAAGCGCCAATCCGAGGTAAATGACATCACCATAAATCGGCACTTGGCGTGGCTGAATGCCGCGACCGGATCGTCGTCGTACTCACGAGCCAAGTCGTAGTAGTCCAGTGCCTTCGTCATCAATAAATAGGTGTTGGCGTCGAAGCTTTCGGCAAAGCGCGAACCCTGGTGGCGCAGGTAGCTTTCTACCTGGAACTCCACGGGCCCTTGGGAGCCGAGTTTTAAGTCTCCGGCCTTGAGGTCGCGGCCGAATTTTTCCTTCATGCCGTCGTCGGACAAATAGGTAACGTGACCGATCATCCTGGCCAGTGCCAGGCCCTGGCGGGGCAGCGTGTCGTGCTCTAGATAGCGGCCCTGGTGAAAGTTGGGATCGGAGCAAATGGCATTGCGAGCGATCTCGTTGAAGGCGATATTCTGCGCCGACAGCTTCATTGCCGAGGCGATCACGACGCAGTGGCGCATGGCATCGGGGTACTCCAGTGCCCAGCGCATCGCCTGCATACCGCCGAGACTGCCACCGATAATGGCGGCCCATTGCTCAATGCCAAAGTGCGCCATCATCAGGCGTTGGCTCTCCACCCAGTCGCGACAGCGCAAAGGCGGGAAGTCCGGCCCCCAGGGCTTTCCGGTTTCCGGATTGATGGAGGTGGGGCCGGTGGAGCCGTGGCAGCCGCCGATATTGTTAATGCTGAGCACGAAGAACACATTGGTGTCGATCGGCTTTCCAGGCCCAATGCAGCTGTCCCACCAGCCGGGCTTGCGCTCATCAGGGTGGTGTCGCCCCGCGGCGTGATGGTGGCCGCTGAGTGCGTGGCAGATCAGAATGGCATTGCTGCGCGCGGCATTTAGCTCGCCGTAGGTTTCAAAAACGATATCGTGTTCGGGCAGGCTGCGACCACAGGAGAGCGCCAGTGGCTGATCAAAATGCAGGGTCTGTGGCGTGACGATGCCGACGCTGTCTTGTTGCTCTGGCTGGTGTGTCACCTTCCTGAATTACCCCTTGTTAACGGCGGTGATGTGCAAATTTTCCGGCAGCTTGCCGGGTGTTTGAATTCTAAGGGTTTTTTGTCGACTTTGCGCGCCTGACGACAGGCTGACCTGGGCTTTTTTTACCCCGAATTGGGCCGCGAGAAAGGCGCAAAGTGCCCGATTGGCTTCGCCGTCTACCGCCGCTGCCCGCAATCGCACCTTCAGGCGCTCGCCATGATGCCCGGCAAACTCTTCGCGACTGGCCCCCGGCTGCACGTGGCAGCGCAATATTAGCGTATCGTCCTGCCAGGAATAAAAGTCTGCCACTGGGCTGCTACAAACCCATTACCAGTGCGGGGTGAAGGCCGACGGACGCCCCCATATGGCGGAGCAGAACTTCCAAAACATTAATACTCAGAAACACCAGTATTGGCGAAAGGTCGAGTCCGCCGAGTGGTGGTATTAACTTGCGAAACGGCGCCATGACCGGCTCGGTGATTTGGTAGAGCAATTGCGCGCCGGGGTTGTAGCTACCCTGAGCCACCCAGCTAAGGATAATGCTGCCGATGATGGCGAAGAAATACAGGTTAAGAACCATCGCGCACAGGCCAATGACTGACCAGAGCAGAATTTGCGCAGGGTTTGGGAATACGCCGAACAAAATTTTGCACAGCAGCGTAATGCCTATTGCCTGCACCGCAAAGGCGAGTAACAACGATGCGCTGTCGATGCGGCCCAGCGGCGGCAGTAAACGGCGCAGGGGCAGCACTAGCGGGTTGCTGAGTTTCACAATGGCCTGACAGATCGGGTTGTAAAAGTCGGCCCGCACCAGCTGCAAAATTAACCGCAGCATAAAGACCAGCAGGGTCAGGCTGATAAGCGTGTTAAGCAGTAAATAGGAAATATCATTGAATGCTGACATGGCTGGTTTTATTCCCCTTCGAGCTCTCGGCCCAGTTCTTCGGCCCGCAAGGCCGCACCGCTGAGTGCGGCGTCGACGAGTTGGCGAAAGCCGCCGTCTTCAAAAATAGTGATCGCGCGCTCAGTCGTGCCCTTTGGTGAGGTGACGCGGCGGCGTAGCTCGGCGACATCCACATCGCCCTCCAGTGCCATTCTGGCGGCACCAAGGGCCGTTTGCTGGCTGAGCTTGGCGGCTAGTTCGCTGCTTAGTCCCAGCTTTTCACCGGTGGCTTGCATCGCTTCCATCAACAGGAAGAAGTAGGCCGGGCCACTGCCAGATACCGCGGTAACGGCGTCCAGATCCGCTTCGCTGTCTACCCAGAGCGCCAGGCCCGTGGCCCGCATAATTTTTTCTGCCAACTGGCGCTGTTGCTCGGAGACGGCATCATTGGCATAGAGCCCTGTTGCGCCGCAGCGAAGTAGCGCGGGGGTATTGGGCATGCAGCGCACGATTGCTAAATCGCCGCCAAGCCAGCGGTTTAGGCTGTCGCTGGTGATGCCTGCTGCAATACTGATGACCATCGGGCGATGTTGCTGCACCAGTGCGCTGATTTCGCCGGCAACGGTTTTCATAAGTTGCGGTTTGACCGCCATAACGATCACATCGCAACCGGGAATGATCGCGTGGTTGTCTTGGCTGGTTTGAATATTGCCCAGCGCTGACAGCTTGGACAGACTGTCGGCGTTGGGGTCGCCCGCGCGAATATTCTCAGCGTCGATGCCACTGGCGAGCAGTCCGCCGATAATACTGGCAGCCATATTGCCGCCGCCAATGAATCCGATTGTTGCTGTGCTCAACGAGAACCTCCGGTGCTATCTTGCCGCGCTGGCAAGGCGAATAGGCCAGCGAGTATATCAGGCTGCAAATGGGGGCTGAAGTTAGGGGCTGTTCACACTCACTAAATTATCGCTGCTGGCGCTGACTTTCAGCCCGGCTTACGTCCTTAAGCCATTTCAGACAACGTCGGTTGCGTGATGAATGTGGGCGCGCCCTAATTCGTGGCGGGTGTTCGCGGGCCAAAGATGGCAGTGCCGACGCGCAGCAGGGTAGAGCCCTCGAGAATGGCGGCGTCAATATCACCGGACATCCCCATCGACAGCGTGTCGAGGGTGAGCTCGGGTAGCGCTGATGCGATTTGATCGCGAAGTTGCCGAAGTTGCGCAAACGCTTGCCGCTGCTCGGCAAGGTCGATGCTGGCGGCGGGGATGGCCATGAGGCCGCGGAGTCTGAGCCCCGGCAGTGCAGCGACGCCTCGGGCGAGATCCAGTGCGTCGCTGGGTAATACCCCCGACTTTGTGGTTTCCTCACTAATGTTGACCTGCAAGCAAATATTCAGCGGGGCTAGTGATGCTGGCCGCTGATCGCTGAGTCGACGGGCGATCTTGAGTCGGTCAACACTGTGCACCCAAGAGAAATGTTCGGCGATCTCGCGGGTTTTATTGGATTGTATCGGGCCAATGAAGTGCCAGCAGATATCGAGGTGGCTCAGTGCTTGTTGTTTTTCCCTGGCCTCTTGCAGATAGTTTTCGCCGATATTATCCAGGCCGTTGGCCACTGCGTCGGCAACTTCGTCGGCATTGCGGGTTTTGCTTACCGCTAGCAGGGTAATTTCTGCTGGATTGCGCCGCGCATCAGCGGCACATTGAGCAATGTGCGCTCGCAGGGATGCTATATTTGAAGACAGTGCCTGGGAGTGAGTCATCGCTATTTTTTGCTCCACGTCGCGTTGTGGTTGATAGGGTGCTGCCATAATAAAAGCATTGTGTTGGCGCGCTGCGGTAACGCATTATCCTACTACGCATAATAATAGAGAGCGGCAGCCTGCCCATTGCTGTAACTAAGGAGAATCATGGATATTACAGAGTTGCTGGCGTTTAGCGCCAAGCAAAATGCCTCGGATTTACACTTGTCTGCCGGCCTGCCGCCGATGATTCGTGTCGATGGCGATGTGCGGCGCATCAATGTGCCGCCCATGGAGCACCGCGAAGTTCACAGCTTGATTTACGAGATTATGAACGACCGCCAGCGGCGTGACTACGAAGAATTCCTCGAAACCGACTTCTCCTTTGAGGTGCCCGGTGTTGCCCGCTTCAGGGTAAATGCCTTTAACCACAACCGCGGCGCTGGCGCGGTATTTCGGACAATTCCGTCGAAGGTGCTGACCCTTGAAGACCTGGGTATGGGCAAGGTCTTTCAGGACGTATCCATGTTGCCGCGCGGGCTGGTGTTGGTGACGGGCCCCACGGGTTCGGGTAAGTCGACGACACTCGCGGCGATGATCGACTATATCAACGACAACAAGTTTGACCATATTCTAACTATTGAAGACCCCATAGAATTTGTACACGAGTCGAAGAAATGCCTGGTGAACCAGCGCGAGGTGCACCGCGACACACACGGCTTTAACGAGGCACTGCGCTCGGCGCTGCGTGAAGACCCCGATATCATCCTGGTGGGGGAGCTGCGCGATTTGGAAACCATTCGTTTGGCACTGACGGCCGCTGAAACCGGGCACCTGGTATTCGGGACCCTGCACACCACCTCTGCGGCAAAAACCATTGACCGGGTTGTCGACGTATTCCCAGGGGAAGAGAAGTCTATGGTGCGCTCCATGCTCTCCGAATCGCTGCAGGCGGTTATCTCGCAAACACTGCTGAAGAAACCGGAGGGCGGAAGGGTTGCTGCCCATGAGATTATGATTGGCACGCCCGCCATTCGTAATTTGATTCGTGAAGACAAAGTCGCGCAAATGTATTCAGCCATCCAGTCTGGGGCGAATGTTGGTATGCAGACGATGGATCAATGCCTGAAAGAGCTGCTGTCCAAGCGGCAGGTCACGCGCGATGCGGCTAAATTAAAAGCGCGCTTCCCCGAGAATTTTTAGAATAAGAGGGCGCGAGCGCCGAGGAGAGTAGGGTGGAAATCGAGAAGCTGCTGCGCATCATGCAGGAAAAAGGCGCTTCAGACTTATTTATTTCGGCAGGGGTGCCACCTTCGGTGAAGCTCAATGGCCAGCTGATTCCCATGAGCAGTAATGCCCTGAGCCCCGAGCAGGCTCGGGAAGTTGTGCTGGGCGTGATGAATGAGCAACAGCGCCGCGAGTTTGTTCGCGATAGAGAGTGTAACTTCGCCATCAGTTCGCGGGGCATTGGTCGCTTCCGTGTCAGTGCCTTTTACCAGCGTAATCTGGTGGGGATGGTATTACGCCGAATTGAAACGCGCATTCCCACCACCGATGAGCTTGGGCTGCCGGATACGATCAAGGATCTGGCGATGACCAAGCGCGGGCTAATTATCTTTGTCGGTGCGACGGGAACGGGTAAATCAACGTCGCTGGCATCGATGATCGGTCACCGCAACGAAAACTCGCGCGGCCACATTATCACCGTGGAAGACCCCATCGAATTTGTGCATCAGCACCGTGGTTGTATCGTTACTCAGCGCGAGGTGGGCATTGATACGGAGTCCTTTGAAGTGGCGCTGAAGAATATGCTGCGCCAGGCACCGGATGTCATCATGATCGGTGAGGTGCGCTCGCGGGAAACCATGGAGCACGCCATCACCTTTGCTGAAACCGGGCATTTGTGTCTCTGCACCCTGCACGCCAACAACGCCAACCAGGCACTCGACCGAATCTTGCATTTCTTCCCCCCTGAGCGTCACAGTCAGCTATGGATGGATTTGTCATTGAACCTGCGGGCGATGGTGGCGCAACAGCTGCTGCCGACCCGCGATGGTCAGAGCCGCCGCGCTTGTGTGGAAATACTGCTTAATACACCCCTGGCCGCGGATTTGATTCGCAAGGGCGAAGTGGCCGCGTTGAAAGACCTGATGCGCCAGTCCACCGAGCAGGGGATGCAAACCTTTGATCAAGCCTTGTACGACCTTTACGTGGCGGGTGAAATTACTTACCAGGATGCCATCGCTCACGCGGATTCGGCGAACGATCTGCGGCTGCTGATCAAGCTGGGCGCCGACAACGACGTTGACCAGATGCACAGTGCGGCGGGTAACTTGACGATGCAAGAGGTGGAAAAGGACACCCCGGGCGGCATTGGCCGCCGCTAGATTGCAGGGGGCTAATTTTGCCCCTGCTCCCGCATCCAGCTTTCCAAGATGATCGCAGCACTGAGTCCGTCGACGCCGCGGTCTTTGAAAGCCTGATTGCCTGCCTGCTCAATCAGCTCCCCTTTGGCTTCGAAGCTGGACAGTCGTTCGTCAGCAAAGTCGACTGCAACGCCAAAGCGACCGTGAATGCGGTTGCCGAACTTTCGCGCGCGCTGACACATTTCTGACTCGCTACCATCCATATTTAACGGTAGCCCGACGACCACGGTTTGCGGTTGCCATTCTTTCAGTAGCGCCTCAATTTCATGCCATTGCGGAATGCCATCTTTGGCGCGCAGCGACTTCAGTGCTGACGCGCTGCCGGTGAGGCTTTGGCCCACGGCGCAACCAATCCAGCGGAGTCCATAGTCAAAGGCGAGATAACGTTGTGCTGCACTCATAAGGGTAGTTTTCTATTGGGGAGGCGGCATTGTAGCGCAGCGAAGGGCCTTCTTCAGGCGTGGCCGCTATCGGAGCCGAGCTGGGCGAAATTAATGCCGAGTTTCGCCAGTGCAGCATCGACACGTTGATCGGCAGGCGTATCGAAAATAACTTTATCGTCAGCGGGTAGTGACAGCCAGGCATTGTCGGCGAGCTCTTCCTCTAATTGGCCGGGCGCCCAGCCAGCATAGCCAAGGGCAATGAGTGTGTCAGCGGGGCCGCTGCCACGTGCGATAGCGTCGAGGATGTCCAGTGAGGTGGTAAGCGCCAGTTTGGGGCTGATTTCAAGGCTGGCATCCCAGCGCTGTTTGTCGCGGCGATGCAAAACAAAACCGCGGTCTGTATGAACGGGACCGCCGGCAAAGACGGGCTGTTTGCGGTGTTGCCCGGGTTCGTCAAAGTCGAGCTGGGCCAGAATTTCCTCAACATCCATATCCAGCGGCCGGTTGACGATTAAGCCCATAGCGCCATTCTCGTCGTGCTCGCAGAGATACACCAGGCTATGGGCAAAAATGCCTTCGCCGAGGTTGGGAAGGGCGACAAGGAAGTGATCCTGCATTGACGAAAAGGTGGGCTCAGCCATAACAGCTCCGAGGCAAGCAGTTAGCGCAGTAAGTTTTAGTATGGGGTAATTTTTGCCAATCTCAAGCGCTAGCGGCTGTTCGCGCGCAGACTGTTGCGCTCGAAGCGCCAGGTGCGAACGATGCCCAGGCGATTTTTGCCATCGAGCACATCTTTGGGAATGGCTTCGTAGGGGGCCGCAAGTCTGACGATTCGGTTCGCCGCCTTGTCGAGCTCCGGGTGGCCAGAGCTACGCATAATTCTCACCTCATCGATACGGCCGTCAGGGAAAAGCATAAGCAGCATGCGTAGCTCGCCAGTCAGGCCTTGTTTTCGGGCGCTTTCCGGGTAGTGCAGGTTTCCAATATGCTCAACATGTGACTCCCAGCGGTCCAGATACAAGGCGTCGGGTGAGCCGCGGGTTGCGACGGAGGTGATAAATTTCGGCCTGGGCATGCTGGCATAGGCCTGGTTTAGGTGGTCAAGTTGGGCTTCGAGCGCCGCGATGTTCTCGCTCAGCTCGGTCATATCGTCATCGCCATTGAGAGGCTGCGGCTGGCGCTTATCGGTGTTTTGGTCCGTAGTGATGTGCTGCGCACTGGCGTTGCGACTGTGGAGAATGGCGCGATTTTCACTGGCCTGCTGGGCCTTCGCTTGTTTGAAAACGTGTTCAGGTGGCGCGCTATTATCGTGAAAGGCGCTATCTATCCGGCTGCTAAGCTCTGCTTTGTCCTTCAGGCTGCCGCTGCCTAATTGGTCGTGCTGGGCAATATAGTCGGCCTTTTCCGGCGCATTTTCGCTTTGATATTGCGCGAGCGTGACCTCGAGGCTGGGGAGTTTTGGATCACTGCTCAGCGCAGAAAAGCTGATGCCCAAAATAAGTGCTGCGTGCAGCGCCGCTGCGAAACAGAAAATAAAGCCGAGGCGCTCGGGCGAGTCCGAACGCTCTTCGTGAATAGGGAAGGCGACGGCCATGGATTACCGGGCCCGTTTGGCTGCCAGTTTATTCGAAATTGCATCCATGAGCTGGCCGGCAATGTCGGTGCCAAACTGCGCATCGATTTCGCGGATACAGGTAGGGCTGGTGACATTGATTTCCGTCAGCGAGTCGCCAATAACGTCCAGGCCAACAAACAGAAGTCCCTTTTCGCGTGCTACCGGAGCGACCTGGGCGGCTATCCAGCGGTCGCGTTCGCTGAGCGGCTGTGCCCGCCCACTGCCACCTGCTGCCAAATTACCGCGGCTCTCTCCGGCGGCGGGAATCCGCGCCAGGCAGTAATCGACCACCTCGCCGTCGACCAGCAAGATGCGCTTATCTCCCTCTTTAATTTCGGGGAGGTAGCGCTGTGCCATGGTCATGGTGCGGCCGTGGTTCGTGAGGGTTTCAATGATCACTGAAACGTTGGCATCGTCGGGGCGCAGGCGAAAGATAGAGCTGCCGCCCATACCGTCGAGTGGCTTCATGACGACGTCGCCGTGTTCGCGGTGGAAGGCGCGCAAGCGGGCGGGGTCACGGCTGACCAGCTGGGTCGGTGTGCACTGGGGGAATTGCAGTGCGAACAGCTTTTCGTTGCAATCACGCAGTGATTGGGGGCGGTTCACCACCATGGCGCCCTGGCGTTCGGCCAGTTCCAGTATGTGAGTGGCGTAGAGAAACTCGTTATCGAATGGGGGGTCCTTGCGCATCAAAATGACGTCAAGTTCTCCAAGGTCGATGTCTTGGGCGTCGTCGAGCTGATAAAAGTTGTCGGGGTTTTTGAATGGGGTGATCTTGCGCACCTGCGCGCGCGCAGCCCCTGTGGTGATATACAGGTCGCTCAGCGTCATGTAATCGATATGCCAGCCGCGCTCGTCGGCGGCCCAGAGCATGGCGAGAGTGGAGTCTTTTTTGTAGTTGACCTGTTCGATCGGGTCCATGACCACGCCTAAGCGAATCGTCATTTAATCACCTGTGGCAAATATGTGAGACAGCTCCCAAACCCTTAATGAATATGGGGACGCGACCCGAAGGCCTTGCGATGATGGCGAGGTATTTGGGTAGGGGCCTTCATGAGGGAGGCGCTATCTACGGGTAAACGCGCTATGCTCTTTTGTGGAGCATGCTCTCATCGCTCAACTAAAATACCGTATTCCCCGTGCTTACGGCAATTGGTGTTGCGGTAAAGCCGCCTGCCAGTGGGCGCTTTTACATAATAAGATGATGGCGGGTGCGAGCATTCCGTGGTAAAAATTTCGCTCTGAAAATAGGTTGCGACGCACCGTCGCGACGCTATCGGATTGGCACAGAATAAGGTTGTGAGTTTATGGAAGCCAATTTTTCTGACCTGAAGGTCATGATCATCGATGACAGTAAAACCATTCGCAGAACGACGGAGACTTTGCTCGCCAAGGCGGGCTGCACCGTGGTGACGGCAATAGATGGCTTTGATGCGCTGGCAAAAATCGCCGATACCAAGCCCGATATTATTTTTGTCGATATCATGATGCCTCGGCTCGATGGTTACCAAACCTGTGCCTTGATCAAGAACAACAGCGAGTTTAAGTCGACGCCGGTGATCATGCTCTCAAGTAAGGACGGCTTGTTCGACAAAGCGAAAGGCCGTATCGTTGGGTCGGATCAGTATCTGACCAAGCCCTTCAGTAAGAATGAATTACTCGATGCCATTCAGGCACACGTATCAAACTGATAATAAATATAAACCACATAAAAGGGCCGCACAGAAAGGCCTGCTATAAACCCCTGAATCTACAAAACAGGGGTGCTACTGCGAGAGGGATGTAATGCCACGTGTATTGATCGTTGATGATTCGCCCACAGAAATTGTGAAGATTCGCCAAATTCTCAGTAAAAACGGCTACGACGTGATTACTGCAGAGAGTGGCGAGCGGGGCATTGAGCTGGTGCGAGCGGAAAACCCCGACGTTGTACTGATGGATATAGTGATGCCGGGCCTCAATGGCTTTCAGGCAACACGTCAGCTCAGCCGGGACCCTGATACCAGCGGCGTACCGGTGATTATTGTTACCACGAAAGATCAAGAAACGGATCGCCTCTGGGGGCAGCGTCAGGGGGCGAAGGGCTACCTGACTAAGCCGGTAGACGGCAAGCTGTTGATCAAAACGATTGAGTCAGTTCTGAATTAAGGTAGCCCGTCACCATGACCGAAGCGCAGAGCGCCTTTCGTTATCTAAGTGAGCTGGCCCGTCGCAGTCGCCGTGCCGACGGCGACGTTGTCGAACAAACCGACAGCCAAGAATCCCTGTGGAGCGGTATCGGTTTCGCTATTGGTTCCCAGTACTGTGTGGTGCCTATGGGCGAAATTGTTGAAGTCCTCAGCGAGCCTCCGGCAACTCGGCTTCCGGGTGTGAAAAGCTGGATCAAAGGCGTTGCCAATGTGCGGGGACGTCTGTTGCCGCTGCTGGATCTCGCACAATTCCTTGATGACACATCCGCAACGGCCAGTGGTCAGCGCCGCGTATTGGTGCTTGAGCGCGGCGAGATCTATACCGGCCTGGTCGTGGATGACGTTTTCGGTATGCAGCATTTTCACGCGGATGCATTCAGTGAAGAGCTCGGCAGTATTTTGCCGCCAATGCAGCGCTTCAGCGACGGTGTTTATCGGCAGGGCAGCCGGGAATGGGCGCTATTCAGACCACTAAAACTGATGGAAGTCAGAGACTTCTACGACGTCGCCGTATAGGCGCGACAACGACAAGAAAAACATGGAAATATCCTGGAGTCGGGGCAAATGAAAGCAGCAAGAAAAGGCGATGCCGCTAAGCTAAAAACGGGGCGTGCGGCCAGTGTTATTGTCGCATTGATGCTGGTTGGGTTTATCGGGGCAGGCTTTAACACCTATGTGATACTGCGCGATGCCGGCTACGATCAGCGCTACTTGGAGTTGACGGGTGAAATGCGTCTCTATGCGCAGCAGCTGGCCAATGCGTCGCGCGAGGCCGCGCTGGGTGACACCGCCTCCTTTGATACGCTTGCCAGGGCGCAGCGGAATTTTGGTGCGGTGCGTCGCGAACTGGTGGAGGGGAGCAAAGACCTGCCCTCGCCGGCGGACATGCTCGGCGGCGACATTGCTCAGCTCAATCGCTTGTGGGCACAGGTAGACAGTGCTGCAGAAACCATTGTTAGCAACCGCGAGCGCATCGTTTTTCTCTACGAGGTCGCTGCAAACCTCAACCAACTCATCCCCCAACTTCAAGATGCCTACAACAAAGTTGTAGGCATTATGCTCAAAAGCGATGCCTCGGCGAACCAAGTGGCCATTGCTCAGCGCCAGTCCCTGCTACTGGAGCGGATTGCGCGCAACGTAGACCGCATGTTGGAAGGCACCGATGCGGCCACCGCGGCAGCCGAGCAGTTTACGGTCGACGCCAATGAATTTGGTACGGTACTGCGCGGCATGCTGGCGGGCAATAAGGCGATCGGCGTGGCCCCGGTTGCCGACAAAAATGCGCGCAACCTGCTGATGCGGGTCGGGCAGGACTTTCAGATGATTAGTGGTTCGGTGGACGAAATTTTCCAAGTGTCTCCGGAGCTACTGAAGTCGGCAGAAGCGGCAGGCGTGATTGTCGTAAATGTTCCGGAGATTATGCAGGTCACCAGTAACCTTTCCAGTCGCATTAGCCGGCTTGATGAAGAGCGCCCACTGTCGGTGGTTACCGCGATTGGCTTTGTGGGCGTCGTTGTTATTGCACTTGGCCTATTGGGTATGAACTCCATCCGCACTGCGCAGCAGCGCTTGCGGGCAACGGCGGAAACCAACGAGCGAAACCAAACGGCAATCTTGCGCCTGCTTGATGAATTGGCTGACTTGGCCGACGGTGATTTGACAACGTCGGCAACGGTGACCGAGGACTTCACCGGGGCGATTGCCGACTCGATTAACTACACCATCGACCAGTTGCGGGTCTTGGTTTCGCAGATTAACGAAACCGCGCAGGAGGTGTCGCTCGCGGCCCAGGGGTCACAGGCCACCGCGCTGAACTTGGCCGAGGCCTCAGAGAGTCAGGCCCGCGAAATTGCCGGTGCCTCGGCGGCCATCACCGAAATGGCGGTAACGATCGACAAAGTATCCAGCAATGCCCGTGAATCTGCTGCGGTTGCCCAGCGCTCGGTAGCGATCGCTAATACAGGTGCTGAAGTCGTACAGAACACGATAAAAGGCATGGACAATATCCGTGAGCAGATTCAAGAGACATCCAAGCGTATCAAGCGACTGGGTGAGTCGACGCAGGAGATCGGTGACATCGTCTCGCTGATCAACGATATTGCCGATCAGACCAATATCCTGGCACTGAATGCTGCTATTCAAGCCTCGATGGCCGGTGATGCGGGTCGTGGTTTTGCGGTGGTCGCGGATGAAGTTCAGCGTCTTGCTGAGCGCTCGTCGGGTGCGACAAAGCAGATTGAGGCCCTGGTAAAAACGATTCAGTCCGACACCAATGAAGCGGTTATTTCCATGGAGCAAACCACCTCGGAAGTGGTCCGGGGGGCACGCCTTGCTCAGGACGCGGGTGCCGCACTAACAGAGATCGAAACGGTATCTCAGGAATTGGCGGAATTGATCGAAACGATCTCAAACGCAGCGGCCGATCAGGCGAAGTCGGCGGGGCAAATCTCGTCAACGATGAAGATCATTCAAGAAATTACTTCGCAAACCTCAGCGGGTAGTACCGAAACAGCGAATTCGATTGGGGAGTTGGCCACCATGACCGACGACCTGCGCAGCTCGGTGGCCGGTTTCACCTTGCCGAACCAATAGCATAAGCCCTGAGCGCTGGCCGACAGGGGCTGTCGGTGAAAAATAGGAACAAAGGCTGACGGATATGAGTGACCGCCGAGATTTTATTGCGCTGGAGTGGCTGAGCGAAGAGCTTAAAGCCACACTGCTGCAATGTGCTGCGATGATTCGCGATTCTGCGTTACACAGCAGTGAGCCGGCAACGCTTGAGCCACTCAGCGGTCAGCTGCACCAAGTGCAGGGCTCGCTACAAATGATCGAGTTCAGCGGTGCCGCGCTGTTGCTGGCAGAAATGGAAGCTGCCGTAACCGGAGTGATAGAGCGCGACGTACCGGTGGCGCAGCGCGGAGACCTGCTGGAAGCGGTTGCCGTTGCCTGTGAGGCGTTACCTCGATATTTCGACTCTTTGCGCAATGCGCGCAGCGAACTGCCGGTCGATCTTATTCTCGTTTTCAACGAATTGCGCGCGGCGCGCGGTGGTCGCCTGCTTTCCTCGGGGCTGCTGTTTGAGGCCTCGCAAACACAGCTCGCGGTGGAACCCTCGCTGCAGCGCGATGACTTGGCTGAGTTAATGGCCAAGCTTCACAAAATGTACCAAATTGCCCTTAAGGCCTACCTCGACGGTGGCGACGATGACAAAAATCTCGCCTATCTGCATAAAGTCTGTAGCCGCGTGGCGCGCTTACAGAGTGAGCAGGCCAGCTATTTGCTGTGGCAGTCTGCGAGTGTACTTATTGAAGCGATTCAGGCTGACCGTCTCCCCGCGGGTGCGGTGCGCATCGACTTCCTGCACCGCTTGGGGCATGAAATTCGCACCCTTGCCAACGGCGCACCCTCCGATGCGTCGCGACATGCCTTGCTCGACGATATTGTGTTCTACGCACTGTGCAGTGCCAACGAGAGCGAGGCGCTGAGCCGGCTTCGCAAGACTCAGGGTTTCCCTACCGGTCTCACCTCTTTTGAGGGCCAGCAGCAGTTTATTGCCACCGCCCAGCCGCGCTTGGTTGTGGCATTGCGGGATTTATCGGCAGAGCTGGATAGCGGCGTTGAAGCCAGCCGCTTAAATGAACGGGTCGAGGTCTTTGCCGACGCCATGGCGATATTGGGCTTAATCCAGCCCCTGTATGCGCTGCGCAGCGCGGCTGCCGGTATTGAATCCGGGGTTGAGAGTGCACAGCTTAGCTTGAGCCGCGTGCTTGCGAGAGTGGCCGAGCAGCTCGATGTTGAGCCAGAGCCTGTTGCACCCCAACTGCCGGCGAGTGGTGAGCAGCAGTCGACGATTGGTGCGGCGCGCGCCGAATTGGCAGACATTCAGGAAGCCCTCGTCAACTATGTGGCAGAACAGTGCCAGCATCACTATTTGCAGGGCTTGCCACAGCGTATCAGTGATTTGGCGCTCGCGCTGCAGGCCAGCGAACACGCCGATGCCGCTGCGGTGATGGGGCGGGCAGCGGATTACATTCGCGAGCAATTAGTGAACGCCGAACAGGTGCCAGAGTGGCCAATGCTCGACGCGTTGGCCGATGCAATGACCTCCGTTGATTATTACCTGGAGCGCAGTGCCGACGGGCCGAGGGTAGAAGACCAAGGGCTGATTCGGGTCGCTGCGGAGTGTGTGGCAAGGCTGGGCTATCCCGTCGACCAAAGCGCGCCAGATAATATCGTTGCCATGCCGGTTAAGGCGGCTGACGAGGCATCCTTAGCTGAGGACGAGAGCGAAGAGTTTGTCGATCCCGTCGCCACCTCAGAAGAGCTGGCTCTGGATCCCGATGTGCTCGATATCTTCATCGAGGAAGCTGGAGATGTTCAGGCAAGCCTGGGCGAGAAGTTACCTCGCTGGCGCGATGGCCTGTCATCG
The DNA here is from genome assembly GCF_002306875.1 of Spongiibacter sp. UBA1325. Taxonomy (NCBI): domain Bacteria; kingdom Pseudomonadati; phylum Pseudomonadota; class Gammaproteobacteria; order Cellvibrionales; family Spongiibacteraceae; genus Spongiibacter; species Spongiibacter sp. UBA1325. The sequence goes on along the minus strand of NZ_DBTD01000009.1, from coordinate 112,982 downwards.
CCGTCACTGTTAGCGGACGTGCGCCGAGCCTTCCACACCCTGAAAGGCAGTGGGCGAATGGCGGGGGCGGAGCAGTGTGGCGACTTTGCTTGGGCGATTGAGAACATGCTCAACAAGGTTGTCGACGGTTACTTCACGATGGATCCGCTGCGCCTTGGTGTGGTTGAGCGAGCGGCTCAAATACTCCCCGAGCTGATCGAAGAGCTGTCTCATAAAAGGGCCTTACCGCCGTCGCAGTTGCGCGATTTACTTGCCGATGCAGAGTTGTTGGCAAAGGAGCAAAGTCCGGAGCTCAGTGCGCCGGCGCCTGCGGCCAGCGACGGAGAACAAGCCGAACTAACCGCCGTGTTTATCGGCGAGGCGGAAGTTCACCTGCGCCAGGTTGAGCAGTTTCTTCAAGGTGTTTACAGCTATCCCGTTCATCTCAGCGATGAGTTGCAGCGCGCCCTACATACCTTGAAGGGCTCGTCGAAAATGGCCGAAATATGGGCGGTGGCCAGTATCATTACGCCGCTGGAAGGGCTGGTAAAAGAAGCCCGCTCGATGCGCATCGCGGTGGATGAAGCGTTCATACAGTTGGTCGCCGATGTGCTGGCGGAAACGCGCAAGCTAGTGCAGCGTTTGCGCCATAGCCCGGCTTCCAGTTTGGAGGCATCATCGGCGTTGCGCGAACGTATTCAGCAGGCCGAAATCAGCTTGATGGCGCAGGCGGAAACCGCCGAGGCCCAGCGACAAGCCGGCCAAATAGCCCCTGATGCGCTAAATCAGTTCTTACTCACCTTTGGCGATCATATTCAGGGCTTGATCGATAAAATTCGCGATGCCGGTCAGTCGATAACTGCCTCGGTCATGCAGGAGTACGCGCCGATAATGGGGCAGTTCGCCCAGCGCGCAGAGGATATTGGCAGTGAAAGCACCGCCGAAATAGCGCAGGCCCTGCAGGTATTGCTCAGCCATGGTCGCGACCCATTACCGGCCGAGTTCTTGCAGTTGACCGAGCGTGCCCTCGACCAACTGATGGACGACCTGAATCAAATTGCTGCGGAAAACAGTGCCGAGGTGAATGCAGAGCTGCTTGAGCAACTGCGCGACTTCGACGCCTCGGCGCTTGTCGAAACGCCCGCCGCTGGTCTTGCCGCTACTCCTTCATCGGCTGCGTCATCGGCTGAGTTGTCTGAAGACAGTACCGCGATGGCAGCGCCATTGCCCGCGGCCGATCTTGAGGATATCGACCCGGATATTCTCGAAATCTTTATGGAAGAGGCAAGGGACTTACTGGAGGGCTTGGACAATGCCCTGCACAGTTGGGATGAAGATCGTGACAATCCCCGCTACCTAGACGATGTGCAGCGTTATTTGCACACCTTTAAGGGTGGTGCGCGTCTTACCGGGCTAACGGCGATGGGTGATTTCGCCCACCAGATGGAAACCGAAATCTCCGAATCCCTCGCCAAAGGCGAGGCGTCGTTGGCGGACTTGCTGCCGGTTGTTCAGCAGGCGCAAGACAAACTGGTGGCAATGCTCGACGGTTTGGACACCGAGGTAGCCGCCCCTCCCCCCGCAGAACCGGTTGTGACCTTAGAGGTCGCGCCGGCGTCGGAGGAAGTGGCTCCTAAACCTGCTGAAGGCACGGCGCCGCAGTGGTCTGCGATACAGGCTCGCGGCCCGCAGGAGATGATCAAAGTACCCTCTGAGTTGTTGGAGCGCTTGATCAACCTCGCCGGTGAAACCTCGATTGCTCGTGGTCGTATCGAAGAACAGGTGAGTGAAGTTCATTTCTCACTGGAAGAAATGGAAATGACCGTTGAGCGCTTGCAGGAGCAGGTGCGCCGGCTGGACATGGAAACCGAAGCGCAAATTATTCACCGCCAGGAGCAAATGGAGAGTGAGGGGGCTGAGGGCTTCGATCCATTGGAGTTCGACCGCTACTCACAGCTGCAACAGCTGTCGCGAGCACTGTTGGAGTCGGCGTCGGATTTAGTCGATTTGCGCAATACGGTCGTCGATAAAAGTCGCGATATGGAAACCTTGCTATTGCAGCAGTCGCGAGTAAATACCGAGCTTCAAGAAGGCCTGATGCACTCGCAAATGGTGCATTTCTCTCGCATGGTTCCGCGTTTGCGGCGCGGCGTACGTCAGCTGTGTGGCGAGCTGAATAAAGACGTCGACTTCAAGGTTTACAACGCCGAAGGCGAAATGGACCGCAGGGTGTTAGAGCGGATTATTCCAGCGCTGGAACACATGCTGCGAAACGCCATTGACCACGGCATAGAGTCGGCGGAACAGCGCCAGCAAAGCGGTAAGCCTGCTCAGGGTGAGCTGTCGATGCGCTTTGATCGCCAGGGCGGTGATGTCGTGATTACGATTAGCGACGATGGCGCGGGTATTGATTTGGCTGCGGTTCGGGCCAAGGCTGAGCGCATGCACTTGGTTGCAGCGGGGGCTGAACTTAGCGAACGTCAGTTACTCGATTTTATTTTCCATGCGGGCTTTTCCACCGCAGACAATGTTACGCAGATCTCCGGCCGCGGCGTGGGTATGGATGTGGTGCACAGCGAGATCAAGCAGCTCGGCGGTTCCATCGAGGTGAGCACCTCGCAAGGCCAGGGCAGCCGCTTTGAAATTCGCCTACCGTTTACGGTGTCGGTTAACCGCGCTCTCATGGTCAGTGTCGGGGGTGAGGTCTATGCCGTACCACTGAACAACATTGAAGGTATCGTGCGCGTCAGCCCTTATGAGCTGGAGGTTTACTACGAAGACGGTGGCCCCGATTTTGAGTATGCCGGTCAGCAATACAAGCTGCGCTATATGGGGCAGTTGATGGGTGTGTCTGCCCCCCACTTAGAGGGCCAGTTGGAGCCGAAACCTGTACTGCTGATTCGCAATGCCGAGCCGGCCACCGCGGTGCAGGTCGACTCATTGATGGGTTCGCGGGAAGTGGTGGTGAAATCACTGGGGCCGCAGTTTGCCGCCGTGCCGGGATTGTCTGGCGCCACGGTGCTGGGTGATGGCAGTGTGGTGGTGATTTTGGATATGCTGGCCAGCATCCGTGCCGATGCAACGCGGCGCTTGAGTGGTTCTGAAATGCAGGGGCAGTTGCCCAGCAGCGACGTTCCCGTCAAACATGTCATGGTCGTCGACGATTCGGTGACTGTGCGCAAGGTGACGTCGCGCTTACTTGAGCGTCAGCAGATGAAGGTCACACTGGCGCGCGATGGGCTGGAAGCCGTCAACCAGTTGCAGGAAATGGACGCGCTGCCGGATGTCATATTACTGGATATAGAGATGCCGAGGATGGACGGTTTTGAGGTGGCTAGCCGCCTGCAGAGCTCGCCGCGCTTCAAGGACATTGCCATTATTATGATTAGCTCGCGTACCGGCCAGAAGCACCGCCAGCGAGCGTCAGGCCTGGGTGTCACGCGCTTCCTGGGTAAACCCTATCAGGAAATACAGCTGCTAAAAGCGATTGAGGAAGTTATGTCGAAGGTGGACGCGGAATGATGCATGCCTTACCTGATGCCTCCTTGGCGAACCTGATTATGCCCATCTCCGGTGGCGGGCTGCTGCTACCCAATAGCTGTGTGGTGGAGGTTGCCAGTGCGCGACAGTTGAGCTCTGCCATGTCATCGACCTTCATCTTGGGGATGCTGCGCTGGCGCCAGCGCGAGATTCCATTGGTGTGCTTTGAGGGCTTGCGCGATGGTGAGTTGCCTGCAGAGCCAGCGATCCGGCAAGTGGCGGTGATGGCCGGACTCAACGACCGCGAGCGCCTGCCGCACTACGCGATCTTGCTGTCGTCGGTGCCCCACTTGTTAAGTGTTCACGCCGGCGATGTTAAAACCTTGGACCACTGTGAGGACCAGCCGGCGATTTTTGCCGACGTTGAAGTGCATGGCCAACGCTTGTTGATACCGGATATTGATGTACTTGAGGAAAAGATCCTCACGGAACTCTCCCCTGCAGAGCAGGCGGAGTGATCGCTAGGCAAAATCTCCCCAGCGCGCCTGAAGAACACTGATCGCCGCCAGTGGTGCCGTTTCGGTGCGCAGAATTCTCGGCCCCAGGGCCATGCAGTTAAAGCCCTGCTCGGTGCTGCGGGCAACCTCATCGTCAGTGAGTCCGCCTTCGGGGCCAACCAATAAGGCAACACTTTTTGGGGCCGGCGGCGGAGCGACATCCTCGCCGTGGTGAGGGCTGAGTACCGCTCTGTAATCGGCGCGGCAGCTATCGATCCAGTGCTCAAGTTCCTGAGGGGTGGCGACATCTACCAGCTGACTGCGGCCGGATTGTTCGCAGGCGCTGATCATGACTTGCTGCCAATGCCGCCATTTCTTTTCTTCGCGCTCGGCATTGAGCTTCACATCGACCCGTTCGCTGCGCAAGGGCACTATCCGCGCAACGCCCAGTTCAGTCGCTTTCTGAACAACCCAGTCCATACGGTCGCCCTTCGAGAGACCAATGCCAAGCTCGATTCGCAGCGGTGACTCGCAGTCCTGCGAGCTGTCCACATCAGTGACCGAGCACCACAACTGGCGCCGGTTGGCGTCGGAAATGGTGGCCAGATAGTCGTTGCCGTCGCCGTTAAACAGGCGCACAGAGCGGCCCACTTTCATGCGCAGCACCTGCAGCAGGTAGTGTGCTGCGCGCTCCTCCAACTCAAGCTGCTGGCCATTGCTTAGGGCTTGCGAGGTATAGATTCGGGGAATTCGCATTATCTAACTACCTTCCCCGTTACAGTGCTTTGATAAACGCTTTTGAGTTGCGCTGAAAGTTGTAGAGTTTCTGCTTGGCTTCGGGCAATTCGGTAAAGGGGCATTGCACATAGCCCTGCTCTTGAAACCAATGAGCGGTTTGCGTGGTTAGTACAAAAACCTGGTTTAGCCCCTGTTGCCGGGCGTCCCGCTCAAGTTGGGCCAGCAGTCGCTCGGCGCGATCGGCGCCGCGGTAGTCGGGGTGCGTGGCGACGCAGGCTATTTCCCCGGCGCCGGCTTCGGCGTAAGGGTAAAGTGCTGCGCAGGCGATGACCATGCCATCGCGAACCAAAATCTTGAAATGACCGATTTCATTTTCCAACAGTTCGCGCGAGCGTTTCAGCAATACGCCCCTCGCCTCCAGCGGCTCAATTATCGCTAAGATGCCACCGATATCGTCAATGCTGGCGGTGTGGAGTTGCTCGTAATGTTCCTGGGTTACCAGCGTACCCGCGCCGTCGCGAGTAAAGAGCTCTTGCAATAGGGCGCCGTCCTCGGAATACGACACCATATGGCAGCGATCAATGCCAAGGTCTCCGGCGTCAACAACCGCTTGCACAATACTGTCTCTTCCCAGGGTGGGCTGTCGTTGCAGCTCGGCATCGACATCACGGTACTCACACTGGCGGATCAGGCGCTGTTCGCTGTCTAATAAACCTGCGGCGCCAGTGAGCAAAATCAGCTTGTCGGCTTTTAGGGTCGCGGCGGTATGAACGGCAACGTCTTCGGCGCTCAGGTTGAAGATTTCTCCCGTTGGCGAATAGCCGAGTGGCGACAGCAAGACGATGGCCTGCTGATCCAGCTGCTGGCGGAGTGCGCTGGCATCGACCTTGCGGACCACGCCGGTGTGCTTAAAGTCGACTCCGTCGATCACGCCCATCGGCCGGGCTGTGACAAAGTTGCCTGAGCAAACGCGAATGGCCGCCCCGTGCATGGGCGAGTTGGCAACGCCCATCGACAGCAGGGCTTCGATATGGGCGCGCAGTGAGCCGGCAGCATCGGTTACGCAGCGCAGCTCTTGTTCGTCAGTAATGCGTAAGTCATTGTGGAATTGGCTGGACAGGCCTGCGTCGCTGACGCGCAGTTCTATCTGAGGTCTGGCGCCGTGCACGAGCACCAGCCGCACCCCAAGGCTGTTTAGCAAAGCGATATCGTGCACAATATTCGCGAAATTGGCATCGGCTATCGCCTCGCCGCCGAGCATCAGTACAAAGGTTTTTCCACGGTGGGCGTTGATATACGGTGCGGAATTTCTAAACCATTTCACGTATTCGGTGTGTTCTGACATGGCGGTGGCCGCTTGCTGTGTTAATAGGGGTATTTTGTTTGCATGGTCAGTAGCTTACAAGGCATTTTTGAAAAATGCTTGGGCCTAGTGAGTGCAGGGGGCCGCGGTGAGGCCTAGCCGGCAGCCTTCGCAGGCTGTGGAGCAGTGGGCGAGCGAGCTGGCCGAGGATATCGACCGGCATTTCCTGCAAGCACATGAGCGGCTGGATGATGTGTACCGTCGCGAGTTCAGAGCCTTGCCCGCCGTTGTGCGCCGTCACTGGCAGCACCGCCGGGATATTCCGGCGGATTTAGCGGCACTGCCGCGCAGCCTGTGGCGGATCGTTCGCCGCAGACCTCACAGCGTCAGGCCGCTTACCGGTAAAGAGCAGGCTGTTGCCCAGCTGTTGGCAGACCACGTGATTGACCTCAATGGGCTGCAAGCGCTGCTGATGAATCGGCTGGCGTCTCACCCAGATTACGACCCCAATGCGGTCGCGCAGCTGCAGTCAGAGTTGGCGCCCTTGCAGCCAGAGTTGGCTGAGCGGCGCCTGAAGCAAGCTGTCGCGCGATGGGGGCTAAGCCAGGATAGCAGTCGCGATATGCTGGTGTTCCTCGCTCTCGGGCTTGCCGGCAGAGGCCTGAGTGACAAAGTGTTGTTTGGCAGCGCGTCTCTGTTGGGGGCGTCGGCAGCCAGCTCTTTATATATTGCCAATCAAGGCTGGTTAACCGCCTGGTGGTCGAGTTGGGTTGGTGTGCCCGCATGGGTTTCAATCAGTGGTGCGGCGGCGGGGATGGTGGGCGTATTACTGCTGACACCGCTAGCTGCGCCCTTTGTTGAGTGTGGCATGAACCGGATGTGGCGTCGGCAACGCTTGCACCGATTGTTAGACGAGGTGCATCGCCAGCTGCGTCCGCCGCTGCGCGAGCAACTTTGGCATTACGGCAGCTACTTGCAGTTTTTGCCTGATTTACTGTTGTTGCTGCGGCAGCTCAAATAAAAGATGTATTGGCAGGGCTGGCGCGGGTTACACTCCGCGACTTTCTAGCCGCTATTTTCTGGGGGGGGTGTGGCAACAGAGCCATTGGACAGCGCGCAGTCGCGCGAAGCGATGTTTGATGAGCTGGCAGCGGCGCTGTCGGAGCGCGGCTACGCGGTTATTCAATCTGCGCTTCCCAGCCGCTTAGCGAGCCCGTTGCAGCAGCGAGTCGCTTCTCTGGATGACAGTGCCTTCCGCCCTGCGGGAGTGGGGCGACAGCAGGCCTATCAGCGCGACGACTTTGTGCGCAGCGACCATATACGCTGGTTTTCTGACAGCGAGCCGAGCGAGGCGGAGTATTTGGCGTGGATGGAAATGCTGCGCGTCGGTATCAATCGGCGGCTTTTCCTCGGCTTGTTTGATTATGAGTGCCATTTTGCGCGCTACGCTCCGGGTAGTTTTTACAAAAAACATGTCGACGCTTTTCGCGGACGTAGCAACCGCGTACTGTCGACGGTGTTCTATCTCAATCCGCAGTGGGGTTCTGCCGATGGCGGTGAGCTGCTGATATACAGTGGTGACGGTCAGGTGGAGGCGTCAGTTAAGCCGACGATGGGAACCCTGGTGGTCTTCCTCAGCGAGACGGTTCCCCACGAAGTGCTCCCCGCCGCGCGCCTGCGCCATAGCATTGCGGGTTGGTTTCGGGTCAATGCGAGCTTGGGTGCAAACATCGACCCACCGTCGTAGCTTACAGGCGCCGCAAAATACCCAGACTATTCACACGCTCGACCGCTTCAAATAAGCCGGAGGCAAGTGCCAAGCGATAGATAGCAATAGGCGCTTGACCGCCCTCTTCGGGGTTGGGAAATAGGTCGTGAATAGCCAGAATGCCGCCGCGTTGAATGTGGCTTGTCCAGCACCGGTAGTCGTTTAGGGCTGCCTCGAGACTGTGCCCACCATCGATGAAGACCATTGCTAACGGGGTTTGCCAATGCTTGGCACACACTTCGGAGGGCGCAACCAGCGGCACCACCCACTGCTCAAAGTTAGCGCGACGGATATTTCGGCGAAACTCTGCAAAGGTGTCGAAGTGGGCGTCGTTGGCGTTGTACAGCTCGGGGTCGTGAAACATTTCCCCCAATTGGTGTTCTTCTGAGCCGATGTGGTGGTCAACGGCGTACACAACACCGCTCTCTGGGGCGCTATCCTGGCAAGCCTTGGCAAGATAGAGAGTAGATTTTCCGCAATAGCTGCCCACTTCTAACAGGGCGCCCCGCGGGGCTTGCTCGCAGCCGTGGCGGTACAGGGCATCGGCTTCGTCATCGGCGAGAAAGCCTTTCACAAGGGCGATATCGATGGGCAGAGAAACGGGCATGGTGTTCACCAAAAAATACGGAAGCGAAACCTTAGCCAAAGTCCTGTCGGTGAGCAACTTACCATCCTGTCAGCTTTCACTCTGTTGTGTCGCGTGTCTATACTGATGAGCTTATTACCTCGATCTGGAGAACAACATGCTTAAGCTCTATGGGTTTGCTGTGAGTAATTATTTCAACATGGTTAAGCACAGCCTGTTGCATAAGGGCATTGATTTTGACGAGGTCACGGTATACCCGAGTGCCGAGCCCGACTACCTGCGCAAGAGCCCACTGGGCAAGGTGCCTTGCATTGAAACCGATCAGGGCTTCCTCGCAGAGACCAGCGTGATAGTGGAGTACTTGGATGCGCGCTACCCAGACCAGTCGCTGCTCCCAAGTGACGAGTGGCAGCGAGCGAAGTGTCGGGAGTTAATGAAGATTATCGAGCTGTATTTAGAGCTTCCTGCTCGCCGGTTGCTGCCAGCGGTGCTGGGGGCAGCAAAAGCCGATGACAGCGTTGTCGCCGAGGTTGCTGAGGCACTCGACAAGGGCGTTCGGGCGCTGTCGGCGCTGGTTTCGCCTCAGCCCTTTGTTATGGGTGAGCAGATGACGGCTGCGGATATTGTATTGCGCTACGCTCTGGTCGTTGTTGAACTGGTTAGCGGCGCCTTGTATCAGCGAGATATCTGCGCCGAAGTGGCCGGTCTGCCTGAGTGGAAGGCGCGCATGGCGGAGATGCCCATCAGCCAGCAGCTGGATGCGGAGTCTGAAAAAGCCATGGCGGCCTTCATGGCAATGGTTCAGGGCAAGTAGCCCGCTAGCACTGGCAGGCTCAGTCTGCCAGTGCTTCCAGTTGTTCTTGCAGTTCCAGCCACGCCTCTTCTGCAGTGTTGTTTCCTGTTTGCAGGCGCGCCTGCTCAGCCAATAGTGTTTTCAATTGTTGTTTGTTGGCCTCGTCGTACAGGCTGGTGTCGGCGAGCTGAGCTTCTATGGCCTGCAGTTGCTCGGCGACTTTTTGCAGTGTCCGCTCTAGTTTTTTGATCTCATTGTTGAGGGGGGCCAGTTTTGCGCGTTTCGCGGCGGCGTCTTGGCGCGCTTTCTTCTTGTCGACAACGGGCGCCGTGCTGGCCGACTGCGGCTTATCGCCAAGTTCTCTGTTGCGGCTCAATAGCCATTGGCGGTAGTCATCCAGGCTGCCGTCGAAGGGGCTAACCGAGCCATTGTCGACAAGCAGTAGCTCGTCGACGGTATTGCGCAACAGGTGGCGGTCGTGGGAGACCACAATCACCGCACCTTCAAATTCCTGGAGGGCGCTGGTGAGCGCGTGACACATCTCCAGGTCCAGGTGGTTGGTGGGCTCATCGAGTAGCAGGACGTTGGGCCGCTGCCAAACAATAATGGCGAGTGCAAGGCGCGCTTTTTCACCGCCGGAGAAATGTAAGCAGCTACCCTCGGCGCGCTCACCCTTAAAGTTAAAGCCGCCGAGAAAGTTACGAATATCCTGCTCTCGGGCGTCGGGCCGGAGACGCTGAAGCTGCAACAGCGGGCTGGCATTGAGATCCAGAGACTCCAACTGGTGTTGGTGGAAGTAGCCCATGTGCAGGTGTTCGCCGCTGTGGCGCTGCCCGCTGAGTGGCGTTAGCGTCCCCGCGAGGGACTTCATTAGTGTCGACTTACCCGCGCCATTAGCACCGAGCAGGCCTATTCTGCTGCCTGGGTGAATGCTCAGGTTTACCTTGTTGAGTAAGGGCTCACTATACCCCAGCGCGGCATTACTGAGTCCCAGCAGCGGGTCGGAGTACTGGCTCGGCGCATAAAAGCGAAAATGGAAGGGGGAGTCCACATGCGCGGGGGCGATCTCGCTCATGCGCTCAAGGGCTTTAAGTCGGCTTTGTGCCTGCTTGGCCTTACTGGCTTTGGCGCGAAAGCGGCGCACAAAATCTTCCATATGGGCGCGCTCAGCCTGCTGCTTTTCATAGGCTTGCTGTTGCTGCGCCAGGCGCTCTGCTCGCTGGCGTTCGAAGGCACTGTAATTGCCGCGATAGCGATGGAGCTGATGGTGTTCCAGGTGAACGACAAAGTCGCAGCAGGCGTCGATAAAATCTCGGTCGTGGGAGATAAGCAGCAGCGTACCTTCATAGCGTCGCAGCCACTGTTCCAGCCACAGGCTGGCGTCGAGGTCCAAGTGGTTGGTCGGTTCGTCGAGCAGCAAAAGGTCTGATGGGCACATCAGGGCCTGGGCTAGATTGAGGCGGATGCGCCAGCCCCCTGAAAAGTCACTGACCGGCTTGTCCACCTCTGTCAGCGCAAAGCCCAGCCCCTGCAGGAGTTGTTCGGCGTCGCTGCGAATTTGGTAGGCGTGGATCAGCTCCATCTCCGCCAACAGCTCGGCAAGGCGATGGTCGTCATTGCAGGCCTCGATATCGGCCTCGATACGGCGGTAGTGCTGGTGGCCGTCAATCACATATTCGATTGCCGGCCGGTCGCTGGCTTCTACTTCCTGGCGCATTTGCGCGATCTGCCATTGCGCAGGTATCTGCAGGTCGCCGCTGTCATAGCTGAGTTCATTGCACAGCAGTTTAAACAGGCTGGATTTACCGCTGCCATTGGCACCAACCAGCGCCATGTGCTCGCCCGGATTCACGCGCAGCGACGCCTCCTCTAGCAAGGCTTTGCCACCGCGTTGTAAGCTGAGATTTATCAGTTCAATCATGGGGCGCGATTATAGCGCGGGTGTATGGGCGAGTCGGCAGATTTTATGGCAAGCGAGACAGATTCTTCACAAAGCGGTGTGTTGTGGGACTATGCGCTTGAGCGGTATGCGCGCGATGGCGTCGCCGAATGCTGCGTGGCCTTGCAGGATGAAGCCGGGGCGAACGTACTGTTAATTATCGTTGCAGCCTATCTGGCCGAGCGCGGCATACCGCTGACAGGGCCGCGTGTGCAAGTGCTGGTTAGCGGCGCGAGCGCACTGCAGGCCTCGCTGATAGAGCCGCTTCGCGCGTTGCGGCGGGCCAATCGACCGTTGGACGGCGAGGCCTGTGAGCGGCAGCGCGATACCTATCAGAGCTTGAAACAGGCGGAGCTTGAGGCCGAGCGCTGGCAGCTGGCACAGCTCGCGGAGCTAGTTTTGCCTTGGAATCCAGAGCAAGTGCCAACGCGGCAATTATTGCAACGTAATATCCGCGCTGTTGCCGGGGCCGCCGAGAAGTCTATGCTCGACCGTCTCGTCAGAGCACTACGCACAGACCGGTGAGGGCGGCGTTAGAAGTCGTCGAACAGGCTTGCCAAGCGGTCTTCGGCCTTATTCGGGTGGCTGGGAATGTCACTCATCCGCTTTGGCAGACGTTGTCGTGGTGTGGCTTTCTTCGCCAGCGTTGCGGTAGTGCTGGTAGCATCAGCGCTTTTCGGCGTGGCTGGCGCTTTTGCCTTCGGTGGAACCTGGCTTTTGGCCGGCGTTACAGGCGTTTCGGGCTTTTTGGCGGCTTTTGGTTCCGGCTTTGACTTCGGCTTCGGCTTTGATGCGGCTTTGGTCGGAGAGGGGGAGGCGCTTTCTTTCGGCGCGGCCTTGGTACTTTTTGTTGCAGCTGCTTTTGCCGGTTTGGTCACGGCTGGCGCTTTTTTTGTCGCTTTGAGCGATTTTTCGGCATCGCTCATCGCTCTTATAACCGCTTTTTCTTTGCGCAACTGGAGCTTTAGGCTCAATGCTTCACTGCGTAGCTCTGCAAGCTGGGTTTGCGCATCGTCCAGCTGTTGCTGGGCCCTGGTCAGGCTGTCTTCTGCCCGCTTGATCAGGCTGGGTTTCTCGCCTTGCTTGTCGCGCAGCCGCTGTTTCGCTTCACTGTGGTTGTGGCGCGCCTTTTCTGTTTTTGCTTTCTGCGTTTCTACTGATTTTTCAATGGCTTGTAGTTGTTTCTCTAGGGTGGCGAGCTGTTTGGCACGCAGCGTTTCCAGTTCTGACTGGAGGCGCTGCAGCTCGGCCAGGGGCTTCTCTTTTACTTTCTTTTTATTGAATACCATAGTTGTGGGCCCGCGGAATGATTAAAAAACCGTCAAATTCCATTATACAAACTTGTTGGCGGGAAGCTATCTGCTGGTTGGCGCCAATTTTTGTCTGCGCCTGTGTCTATGTGAACGCTTGTGGCAGACTATGGTCTGACACAGGTGTCGCCGAATGACTCGGCGGTTCCCAATTCCCTGAAAACTAAGGTAGTTTCATGAAAAAAACAGTAGTGGGTGCGGTGGTAATGAGCGGGTTGCTGGCTGCCTGCGGTGGCAATAACTCTGAACCATCATTAGATTCCGAGATTGCGAAGGTAAGCTACGGAATTGGCGCAAATATTGGTTCGCGATTCGGCGACGACTTGCCGTTGGATGTCGATGCATTTAGCGCGGGTGTGCGCGACGCCATTGCCGGCGGTGAGCTGAAAATGAGCGATGAAGAGATTATGTCAACGCTGCAGGCTTACCAGCAAAAGCAGATGGCCGAACGTCAGGTAGAATCTCAGGCCCTGGCTGAAACAAACCGTAAAGAAGCCGAAGCATTTCTGGCTGAAAATGCGTCTGCCGAGGGTGTTGTTGTCACCGATAGTGGTCTGCAATACAAGGTACTGGCTGAAGGTGATGGCGCGCGCCCGAGCGAGAGTGACACGGTAGAAGTGCACTACGAGGGAACATTGCTGGATGGCAGTGTGTTTGACAGCTCCTATCAGCGCGGTGAAACCGTAAGCTTCCCTGTGAATGGTGTGATCGAGGGTTGGACTGAAGCGCTGCAGATGATGAAGGTCGGCTCCAAGTGGAAACTGTTTATCCCCTCTGACCTGGCCTACGGCCCTGGTGGCGCGGGACAGATGATTGGCCCCAATGCGGCACTGGTTTTTGAAGTGGAACTGCTGGGCATTAAAGGCAAGTAAAAGAAGATAAGGGCTCTTTTGTGCGGGTGCTCAGAGAGCCCTTATTGGCATTTTACCCCCAATAAAAAAACCCCAGTATTCGCTGGGGTGAATTCTTTCTAGATCGGAGATAGTGCCTCAGGGAGCTTTTGCTGAGCGATGGTATAACGCCGCCATTGTGCAAAGTTTGGGAAAGAGCTGCAAAGCCGTCTCTGCAAAATGGGGTGTTTCACTGCCTAGCAGAAAACCCAAGTGGTGCGATACGTCCTTGTATGCACCGGTGTCATCCTTGACACCTTCATCATAGCTTTTCCTCGTTCTGCCACCAGACGAGATCAGAGCGAGATAATGTGAGACATCGTCTACTGGTGACTGTCGGGGTGTTGGAGCGCATCGTCGAGCATACGGTCAACGGTGGGAAAGTCGAAGGAAAAACCTGCCCTCAGTAAGCCGTCAGGAATAATGCGTTGGGAGCTGTAGAATAACTCCCGCATTTCTCCAAACAGGATCTTCGCGGCAAATTCAGGAATTGAAAACAGCAGGGGCCGTCGCAGTTTATTTGCCAGTAACTGGCTGAACTTGCGATTTGTGACAGGCTCAGGCCCGCTGATATTGAACGGCCCCTCTAACTCCTTGTTCTCAATCAAAAAAAGTAGCGCTTTAACGGCGTCATGGCGATGGATATAGGCCTGCCACTGCTTGCCGTGGCCGAAGTAGGCGCCGACACCGAGTGAAAAGGCCGGCCGCATTTTCGCCAGAGCGCCGGCCTCTCTGTCTCTGTCCAGCACGACCGCAAACCTGGCGATAATGGTCCTACAGGGGCTGTTGATGCTCTCTTCCCAGCGTTGGCAAAGTTCAGCAGAGAATCCTCGGCCAATTGGGGAATTTTCATTGAGCGCTTTGTCACCGCCATCGCCATAAATGCCGATCGCCGATGCATTAATGAAGGTGTGAAGTGACGGCCAGTGTTTTACCGCGACGTTTGCTTGCTCAGTTGCTGAGAGGCGGCTGCTCAGTAGGCGGTTTTTTTGCTGTGCGCTCCATCGCTTTGCGGCAATGTTTTCCCCGGCCAGATTCACCACGATATGGGCGTCGATTTCACGCAAGGTGCTGTAATCATGCAGCTGGATGTCAGCTTGCCCATCCTCAAAAATTGCTTGTAAATGGGCCTTCGAGCGACCCACCGCGTGCACCTTGTAGCCCTGAGCGAGCAGTTGGCAGCACAGTGCCTGGCCTATAAAGCCGCTGGCACCAATAACCGCGACACTTTCCTGTTGTGTTCCCATAACGTGCTCCTTGGCTACCCGGTTATAGATACGGCGCCAGTTGGTCGTCTAGCCACTGTTCTAGCCAGACTTGTTGCGATGCACTGGGCTCGGTGCCTGGTATTACCGACGTCGGGTGCGGCTGCCGGTCTAGCCAGAGCGCTCCGCTGCGCGGTAATTTCGCTGTGGATGCCAGCCAAACTGCGGTATCTGCAGCCATTCGGCTGTCGCGCAACACCCCGGACATCAGTCGGTTAAACGCAGGCAGTGACTTTTCCACGCCGGGGGTGGCCGCCCAGCCTGGGTGCATAGCGTAGGTGGCTGGCAGAGTCTCTTGCTGTTGAATTTGGGTATAGCACAGCAGCGCTCGCTTCGCGTTTGCGTAAGCGCCACTGCCGTTGTACTTCGACTTGCGCCATTGCATGTCCTGTTGGCGAAGGGCCGACAAATACAGGCCGCCAGACACAACATTGACGATCCGCGAACTGTCAGTAAAAGCGGGGCTGAGCAGTTTGCTCAGCAGCACTGGGCTGAGCAGATTTACGGCCAAGGCAAGTTCGTTGCCTTCCTCGGTTTCTTCACGTTCAGCAAACAGTGCTCCGGCATTGTTGATGAGCACATCAATGTTTGGAAAGTCAGTGAGCAGCTGTTTGGCCGTCGCCGAGGTTTGTGCGAGGGAGGATAGCTCGACGTTGTAAGAGTGTATGTTACTGGTCTCGCAACCACTGCTGTTGAGGATATCGCGAGTGCAGTCCCGCAAGCGCTCGTCACCGCGCCCGAGTAGTACCAACGTAGCCCCCAGGCCGGCCAGAAGCTTAGCCGCGGCGAGCCCCAAACCACTGGTAGGCCCCGTTAACACCACGACCTTGCCGTCCATACGTTCGCTCAGCGCTTTGTCTGCCATGCTTAAATAGCCGTGCTTACTGAAATTTATGGCGCCGGGCAGGATAAGTTGGTCGTGAATACGCGTTGACAGTTTGGGCTTGGCGCGGGGGCTCGGCTTCGGGCTCAGGGCATCGGCAATCCCCTTTGCCACGCGTTTACTGAGCCGGTTAAGGGCGGGCTTGAAAAGCGGAGAAAGTGCCGACGGTAAACCGTCGAAGGTGAGCGTTGCGCGGTAGCGAATTTCGGTGAGTTCGGGCCCGAGCGCTTCAAATTCGATATCGTCCACGGCGTGCAGGCGGCTGGGGTTTTCACCGCCGTCATCTGCCAGTGAATAGCCCTCCAAGGACACCAATTTATTTTCCTCGGCGTGGGTTTCCCGATAGTGCATGGTCAGCTGTTTGCTGGGCCTGTTAAAGCTGAGTCGATAGCTAGCGGGCACCGATGAGGCAGCCTCGATTTTTTCGGCGCGATACACTGACGGATCCCACTGCTCGATGTTGGAAAAGTCGCGCAGGTACGAATAACAGTCGCTCACGGCGCGCTGTACCCGGATACGTTCAAACAATTGCTGTTGCATCTCGTCACTCCCTGAAGGATTTATCACATTTACGCGGTGCAAATGTTTACAGATCAAGGACGAGTGGTGTCGGTAAGGCCGTGGCTTAGTGAATCTCTGGGAGGAATAAGGCCAACACCAGCATGGCACCGGTGAGAATCATAAGGTGGTTATTCAGGGTGTTATTAAACATAGCTGCGTTCCTTCGTGGCAAAACCGTCGGATCCATCCGAGAGACGCATTATCTAATAGCCGGTAACAAAGCCCTATCGAGAATTTTGGCAATAATATTAGGCCGAAGGTGTGGGGCGCTGCAGAAGAGAAAGGAGAAGAGACCGCGAATGGCCCGCCCGAGAGGATTCGAACCTCTGACCTTCGCCTCCGGAGGGCGACGCTCTATCCAGCTGAGCTACGGGCGGTATAGCAGCGCGCAACTATACCAGAGGGACAGTGAGCCCACAATTTAGTTAGTAATATGGGGCGGAATTTACCCATATTCATCTGTTTTTCGGTTGATCTTGTATGTGTCATAGTGCGTAATATGTGACATAGTTTGCAAAAGATGCTGAAGCGAATGCTCGCCACAACTTATATTGTTGATCGTTTAAATAACCTCTATGCGCTGGCTGCAGAGCTGCCCCAACACAAATACGAGGAAGAGTTTTGCCGGCAGGTAAGTGAGGATTTCTCATTGGCTTATTGTCAGTGGTGGGGTTGTGACGGTGACGACGCCCGGAAGCGAAGTCTGCTCGGCGAATATAGTGATAGCCCTGCGAGCAAAACCGTTGTTTGTGAGCTCAGCAGTGCTAGTCACGGGTGCCACCGGCTTGTGTTTGGTTTAATGGGCAAGTCTTTTGAAATGGCGGATGAAGCGTGGCATGCGCTGGCGCAGGGCATGGTCGCTGCCGCCGATAATGCGCAGCGTTTTGTTGGCAGTCGAATGGTCTCTGCTCCTGAGGATACCGGCGTGGCGTGGCTTAATAACGACGGTAAGCTAGTGCGTTTCTGCAATGCCTTTAAAGCGCATATGCTTGCTCAGCTTCCTTCGTGGGGCGGTTCGTCACTGCCATTTTCCTTGCCCTCGCCAGACGTGGAAGGCTTTGTATGGCAGGGCTTATATATTCGCGTGCTGCACCTCAACGAAGGCATCCGTATCGCCGCGCACACCGATCGCCGTGCAACAAATGTGCTTACCGAGCGGGAAATGGATGTGGTGCGCTGCATTGTCGATGGGTGCAGCTTCAAGGAAGTGGGGCGGCGCTTGGGTATCTCCCCGTCGACAGCCTCCAGTCACTTGTATAAAGCCTACGACAAGTTAAAGTTGCGCGGTCGCGCTGCACTGGTGCAGTGGTATAGTCGCGGAGAAACTGGTGCGGCATAAGCGGCCGCAAAACCCTGCCTCTAAGTAAATACGCTCAGCCAGTACGGCGCATTGAGTAACTGAACCGTTGCGTCGCGAGGTGTATCTGAACATGGAGCTTCAGTAGATGCTTACGTACTGCAGCGCGTCGTCACTGTAGACCCAGCCCAGCCCACTTATATTGAGTGTTATCTCTCCCTCACCGCCTTTCGGCAA
Source organism: Spongiibacter sp. UBA1325 (assembly GCF_002306875.1). Classification (NCBI taxonomy): domain Bacteria; kingdom Pseudomonadati; phylum Pseudomonadota; class Gammaproteobacteria; order Cellvibrionales; family Spongiibacteraceae; genus Spongiibacter; species Spongiibacter sp. UBA1325. The sequence goes on along the minus strand of NZ_DBTD01000009.1, from coordinate 95,456 downwards.
CTTGAAGTACCGGGTTACCCCAGGCCAGGCGTAGGCATAGAAAGGAATGGCTTTGCCGTTTTGCCAGCGATAGGCATTGATATGTGCGGGTTTGCTGCCGTGATTCTCCAATATGAGGTAGTGGTCATTACCGCGGTGTGCCGTGCGGTAATGCACGCGTTCCTTGGCGTTTTCGCCGGTAATAAACACCGGTAGCGAATGCACCAGGGAATGCAGGTTGTCTTGGTCGCTTTCTGAATGCCAGTTGACGTTCAGCCGAAACAGGCTCAAGTCATCAATGTCGCCCGCATTGAGGGAAATTGTGATATTTATTTTGCTGTTCGCCGGAATAGGCGTTTGGGTGCTTGATAGCTTAACTACTCTGCGGTTGAGCATGGCCTGTTCGTCGGCCTCGGTGTCTACGCCGTTGGCTTGCCAGGGGCTCAAGCCAAAATTAAAAATCAGTGGCTGATCTGTTTGGTTAACAACCGTGAATGTCGCCTCGTTTTGTGTTGGTGAAAGATAAGCTTCCGAGGGGGTGACAAACACCGAACCCTGCGCGGCGTGAGCGAGGGTGGTTAACAATAGCCAAAACAGTCTGGAGCGTAGCGTTTTCATAGTTAGGTGTAGGCAGCTTGTTATGCCGAGATTAGTGCGCGAAAAAGGCGTTTGCGCTCCCTCTGTCTGCAGCCGCAATACTGAGTAGCGCTGGGACAGCAGCATACTTAAGGTAAGTCCTTTGCAGCCCACTACGGAGCTGCCTAGGCAGGGAATTACAGTAAGTTTTTGGCGGCGGCTCGGCTATAGCAAATTTTGCTACCCCGAGCAGCGGGGCGGCGATTTATGGTTTTGTGGCTTGCTGGACAGGGGGCTGGCTCTTGGTCCAGCCATAGGTGCGCAGCTGCAGGGTGATGTCACCGTCGCCGGTGGTGGGGAGCTTGAAGGTGCGGGTCTTTCCGGGCCAGGCGTAGGCAAAGAAAGGGGTGTGTTCACCGCCGGTGCGGCGATAAGCTTTAACGTACACGGGCTTTTCCCCGTGATTTTTCAGCACGAGGTAGTCGTCGTTGTTGCGGCGAACGGCGTGGTATTGCAGCTGGTAGCCTGCATTGGCCGCCGTAACAAACAGCGGAAAGGAATAGCCCGGCTGTAAGCTAACGCGATTTTGTTGCTCGTCGTCGGCAGCGCTGGCCTTCCATGCAACATTTAGCCGAAACAGGTGGAGCTCGGCCACGCTTTTGTCGCGCAGAATCACCCGAAAAACCTGCTGGCCGCCGCGCTCGACCCGTGCGACCGGTGGGTAGGCCAGCAGGGCTTTGTTTTTGAGCAGCCGCTTTTCCTGCTCCACATTATCGCGATAGTTGGACAGCCACGGGGCGATGCTCAGGCTGACGTCAATATCGCTGGCAGTGTCATTGCTTAGAATAAAGCTCGCTTCGCGCTTGTCTGATGACAGTGTGGCATCTGAGGGCGTCATGGTGACACTGCCCCAAGACAGAGGCGTCAGAATTAGCAGGGTGAGCAAGGCGTAAAGCCGATTTTGTAGGATCTGCATAACAAACACGTTGGTTGGGGAAGAGGGCTGCCCGAGAGGGCAGCCTTAAACTCGCAAATTTAGGATGCTGGTGGGAATTCAGGGAAGCCGAAGTCATCCTCTTCTTCAGGCGTTTCAGCGTCAAATTTTACATAAAGGTTCTGGGCGCCATCAGCCGCTACGTTACCAAAGGAAGTGCCGGTATCTGATATTGTGGCTTTGAAAGTGTAGCTCACGCTGCCGTCAGTGCCAGTGAGGCTTGTGGCGATTTGATCGACAGCGGTGAAGGTCACGCCGTCATCTTCCGAGGCTTCCAGCGTGGCTGTCTTGCTGTCTGTTCCAATGGTCACAGAGATATCAGCGCTGCGGTTGGAGAAGTCTGCAGTTGCGCCGGCAACGGTCATTGCAACTTGATAATTATTTCCAGAGGCCGTGTCGCTACAGCTGATTGTAAGTGTTTCAGATGCCGTTGCTTCATACTGGGCGCCTTCAGTTCCGAAGGCAAACGAGAGACCGTCAGCGGTACCTGGGGTTGATTCGTCTTGCGAGGTGCCGCCAAAGGAGCACGCAACGACCTCACTAATCGTCCCGCTGATTGTAATCGGGGCACTGGTTTCGCCGGTGAATACGTTGGGTGTAGCCGCAAACACTGCTGTACTGCTTAGTAAAATGGCCGCGGCCAAGGTTCTTTGTTGTAGCTTCATCGTGTGTTCCTTCTCCTGTTGTTTGGACGAGCTCTGCGGCTCGTGTCACACACGTTATATATGTGTGTTGTAGTGGTGCTATAGCAAATTTTGCTAGGGCTTTGCTTAATCCTCACTATTACACTTTCGTCTTCTTTGGTGTAATTGGTTGCAGCTGTGCGGCGTGTAAGAAGCGTATTTACCTACCTCGTATTGGCTATGCTGGCTGCTCTGCCCGCTGAGTCGGGGTCGTTGCGCGTGGTGGATATGGATTTTTCCGGCACGGTGCGGGCCACGGTTGTGTTGTTTGAGAGTGAGGCGCTGCCCGGCGATTTTTTAATGGCCGAGGCCGACCTGCCCAAGCGTTTGCTGGATGATGAGGCGTTGTCTTCGCTGCCAAGGCAAAGTGCGTCGGGCTGCGAGCAATGCCTTAGGCTGAGCAGCCTTGGAGATGTGCGCTTTAATGAGCGCACCGCTTCGGCGCAGCTATTGGTTCACCCGCGCTTATTGCCGGAGGCTAGCTTGTCGATGGTGCCCTCGGCGCGCCGCTTTCGGCCGCAAAACAACTATGGCTTGCAAATCAATTGGGGGCTGCGGGGAGCCGAAAAAAAGGCGGCCGATCAAAGGACGCTGACGAGCGCCGCGGATATTGGGCTGGTGGCTTCGCTCGGCGGGGGCGCGGTGCTGCGCCACGATGCTGCGTGGCTGGAAGATCGCGGCTGGCTTCGCGGCAGTAGTTCACTGGAATATGTGGTGATAGAGCATCAACTGGAAGTTGTGCTGGGCGATGCGGTGACCGCCTCGGGGCCGCTGAGCAGCGCCCAGCGCTTTGCCGGCCTGAGTCTTCGCCGGCGCTTCGACACACAGCCCGGGCAGGTGATTACGCCAGCCTATGATCTGGCCACGGTATCGCGCTTACCCGGGGTTGCTGAATTGTTTATCGATGGTGAGCGCACTCGCCGTGAAAATGTTGCCGCCGGACGCGTGCGTTTTGAGGACATCCGCGGTGATAACGGCAGTAATGTGACCCTGCGTTTTACCGACGAGCTTGGCGTAGTGCAGGAGGTGTCGGCGCGGCTATTGGGTACGACGCAAATGTTGGGGCGTGGCCAGTTGGACTTCGACCTTGGGGCGGGTCTTTTGCGCGAGGATAGCAATCGTTACGACGGCCGGGTGGGGGCTGCCGGTGTGCGCTATGGCCTGCTGAACTGGCTTAATGTTGAAGGCCTGGTCGAAGCGGTAGACGAGCAACTCAACGCTGGATTGGGGGTGATGCTGGCAACGCCCGTGGCACAAATTGAGCTTAGTGCATCGCAGAATTACTACCCCGACGACCTTGCGCCGTCGGTTGGCGACCGGGGAGAAGGCCGGGCCTATACTTGGTCGGTGTCTAACCGCGCTGCGATGCGCAGCCCTGCGGTGGTATTTGGTTATAGCGGTCGCTACGTGGAGGGCTTTCGGCGGCTCGGCAGTGACGAGGCCGTGGCCAGTTTTCAGCGTTTTTTCGCCGCAACACGCCTAGGGAATAACAGTCTGGGTGGCTCATTGACCCGAGTAGACGGGCGTCACAGTGGGGCGCTGCGGCTGAGCAGAAGTATAGGCGGCTGGGGGCTGTCGCTGGGTGCCAGTGCGGTGGAGGGCGAACAACCCCTGTATTTCGCCAGCCTGGCATGGTCGCCGAGGCGCTCAGGCACGTTGCGCAGCCTGCAATATGGTTACGCTAATGGGGTAGAGGTGGACACTCACAGTGCAGAGGCGAGTTTCTACGCTGAAGACCAGCGCTTTAGCGCCAACTTGCGGCATCAGTCGGTGTTTTCGGAGTTGGGGCGGCTGTCAGAGTCAGAGCGTAATGAACTTGAATTGGCAAAACGCTGGCGCACCGTCAATGCCGGGGTTCAGTATCGCAGTATTGGTGAGACGGCGACGACCAGCGCCAGGGTCAGTGGCGGCCTTGCCTTAACGTCAGGTGGGGCGGTGAAAACACTGCCGCCGTTCACGAGTCAGGCTGGGTACCTGGAAGTGAACACGGGCTTGGCGGGCGTTAGCGTTGACTACGGAGAGGGGGGCGTGACGGCCGATGACAATGGCACCGTAGTGATACCGGCGCAGGGCTTTCGCCCCACGAATTTTGCTATCGACCTTGATTCGTTACCGGACGGTTATACCACGTCGCACCAACGCAGTGACACGGTGGTGGTGCCGGGCACGCGGGGCATTGTCGAAGTGGTGGTTGCTGCGCCCGGGTTTTTATTGCGCATTGATGGCGCGAAAAGCGGTGATACCGTTAACTGGAATGGCCGAGACTACCCGGTTTTTGGTGTCGGCAGCTATATCGAAAATGGCCATGCGGGCGTTAATGAGCTGGTGTGGCAGGGCAAGGCACACCGCGTTTCCCTGCCGCGGATTGGCAATGATATTCCCGAGTTTGTCTTTGATGCTGCAACGGGGGCGCTCCGCCAGGAGCCGTAAAACGGGTATGACGCGTTTTTATTATCTGATAACGAACATGGTGTTAGTGATGGCATCGCTTACTGTCACGGCATTAGAGCTGGACAAAGCTCTGCCCCTGCCGACTCTGTCAGCTGAAGGCGTTCTTCCGGAGGCATCCTTGCGCTTGCCTGGCGTCGAGCTTCCCTCTGGGCCCTTGAACGGTAGAGCTGTCGTGGCGGATTTGCCGGACGCAGCGGCGCCGGCGGCAGTGACACAAGCGGCTCTGGCTGGCTTGGCACACCGTTGCTCTGTGCGACAAAGCGCTCTTGCGTTGCCGTTGGGCGCTCTGAGGCCGGGCGCCCACAGTGAGGCCTTTAGTCAGGCTCAGGCCTTTCAAGTCGCCTGCCCCGAGCCGGCGAATTATCGGCTGATTATCGTCAATGCTCAGGGGGAGGAATTGCCTCAGGGGGTGGTGCCGGTGCGAATCGGTGAAAGCGGTGGTGGTCAGCTGCACATCACTATTGATGGGCGCGAGCCCGGTGCGTTAATCCGCCACAATGGCGTGTTGCCAAAAACGCATCAACTCGCCGTTGAACTGCGCGATGAATTCGGTCGCGGGCGAATCCCTGTCACCAGTGGCGCGCTTACGATGGCGAAGCGCGATCTGTCTTTGGCACTGCGCGCGGCACTGCCAGAAGAGCATTAGCGAGCAGTCCTCGATCCGTCAATTGTGACGGGCCTCGCGCTAACACATTCCCTCAACGAATGCCCGCTATTGGTGCATTTTATTGGCGTGTCGCCAAGGTATGAACTTGAATTCACTCCGTTGCGAAAATGTGTCATAGCATGCGCAGCACTCCCGGCGTGCAAATGCGCCGAATAATAGTGATAACAACAGGAGAAAGTGATGCTCAGAAGTTCTGTAATGCGGAGGCTGCTAGGCCTTGCGCTGCTATTTACCGCGGGGGATGCCTTTGCTAACCCGTGTTTGATTTTTGTCCACGGTAAGCAAACGGATACCAATACCTACACATCGTATTCTGCCGCTCGAAATTATTGGGTGAATGGCAGCGATGACTTTGTTCGGACGGCGACTAAGAACTACCAGGCTTCTTACTATGTGGTTGGCTATAACGGGACGCGTCCTTATTGGGAGTCAGAAGCGGCGGGTGAGGTTGCCAGCGAGATTGTGAATGCGACCAATGGTGGTGCCGACGGGGGTGGCAATAGCTGCGCGAAGAGCTACGCCCAAGGCGGTACGTTTTGGATTGTGGCCCACAGCATGGGCGGAGTGATTACCGATTACATTTTAGGTAATGACGACAGTTCAGACCCGAACTACAACTACAACGGCCCCTACGACACGGTGGCCAGCCGGGTTTCCCTAGCCGTGACTACCGGTGGTGCACACCGAGGTTCCGAGGGGGCTGACGCTGTGTGTGGGCAGTCGAGCGGCGGGTGTAACTGGTTCGCCGGATGGATACAGGATTGTGATGATGCCACTTATTGGCTGCGCAGTTCCAATGATGTCCAAGTGCGTACTTACGCCTCTGCCCCCGCGAAAAACATTTATCTCACCGGCGGCTACGAAGCTATTTTTGGTGCCAGTGCCTGTTTGAGTGGTGAGGACGACGGTGTTGTGCAGTACGCATCAATCTTTGCTTGTGACGGCAGTGCGAGCACCAGCTATAACAACAGCAACGCCTGTAATAACAGCTATAAGCAAGAGATTTCAGGTTTCTTTAACCTCGATGCCGCCCATGAAAACCACGGCGATGAGCGCGATGACAGTGACTCTGATACCCGCCGGCAAATTCCAGACGGAATTTGGACTTGCAGTGGCAGCAGCTGCTCACCCAATACGGTGGTACAGAGCTCAATGACCACGGCTGAGTTTATTAGCATTCTTTATTAAGGGCGTGTATTCGGAGATTGATGATGAAAAAAATAGTAAAAGGCGCCCTGTTGAGTGGCGCGATGTTAGCGGTGATGGCTAGCACTACACAGGCGCAATCACTGGGCAAGTTGGCCGAGCAGGCTGCCGAAAGTTACCGCTTGCAGGCGCGATATCCGGCGTGGTCGCAACCCTTGGCGCGCGATGCGTCGAACCCTATCGTTTCAGAGCGCGAGCCAGCGGTCATTTCCACTGGTGGCGATGGTGGCACCGTCTTGTCATTTTGGAGTGATGCCAGCCGCTATGAACCTGGCGATGTTGTGCGTGTGAGTGCAAAGGTCAGCCGGTCTTCGGCGCTGGTGGGGGCGGAATCCGATGCTTGGCAGGTGCAAGCTGAGCTGATGTCAGGACCCGATGCCGTGCTCGCTTCCCTGCCTTTGCGCGATGATGGCAAGGGCGCAGATCAGCGCGCTGGCGATAGTGTTTACACGGGCGAGCTGGTGTTGTTGGAAGATTGGCAGCCGGCGCTTGGCAAGGCCAAAAATATGGGGCTGCGGGTATCTGCCGATAATGGCAAGGATCTTCATCGCAGTATGGGGGGCTTTCTCTATAGCCGCCCCGCTGCCGAGCTGACCGGGCACTATCGCGATGTGGTTAAGGACGGCAACCTGGTTGTTCAAGCCAAGGTGAATGTAGCGCAAGCCGGCCGCTTCCATTTGTCTGGCGTGTTGGCGACACTCGACGCCGCTCCCTTAGCCTTTGCTCAGCAAAGCTTTCAGCTCGAGCCGGGGCAGCACTGGCTGGATTTAGGCTTTTACGGGCTGATCTTTCGCGAGCTAGGGGTGACGGCTCCTCTGCAGCTACAATCGGTGACCCTGAGTACGGTTGGCACCATGCCGAACGCACTCGGCCCGGTAGAGAGCAATGTGCTCACTACGGCACCACGTTTGCCCACTCAGTTTACGGCGAAGCCTTTTGCACGGGCTGACCTGCTCGATGCGGCTGAGCGTTTAACAGGAGCCGGTGAAAGCTGATTTGGGGTTGCTCCAGACTTGGGGGCTTAGCCCCCTTTTTTGTGTCTGTTAGTTTCGGACTCCTCCTTGCTGAGAGTGCACGCATAGGGTCGGGCTTAGGCGAGCACAGACGCTTATGGAGTAATAAGCGCCATGCGGATATAATGCGCAGCAGAATTTTTAGGCTGAGCAGCCGCAATTTCGAGAGGGTGGAAAATCGTGATGAATCAGATGGGTAAAATGCTGGTAGTGGTCGTTGCGTTGCTGGCCGGTGTTTCAGCATGGGCAATGACTGATAAGCAGCGTGCAGAGGTTGAGTCTCGCATCGCGCCAGCTGGCCAAGTTTGCTTGCAGGGCGACAGCAGCTGTGGCGCCACCGTGGCGGCTGCGGGCGGCGCGGCGAAATCAGGCGAAGAAGTGTATACCAGCAGCTGTCAGGGCTGTCATGCGGTTGGCGCGGGCGGTGCACCAAAGTTGGGTGACGTTGCTGACTGGGCGGCGCGCACGGAAAAAGGTTTGGACGCCGTCTATGCTAATGCTATTAACGGTTTCAGCAATATTGGCATGATGCCGGCGAAAGGCCTGTGCATGAGCTGCTCAGACGACGAGGTGATCGCCGCCGTCGACTACATGATTGAGAACAGCAAGTAATTGCTATTCAGTCTGCCGAAGCCGCGCTAGTCGCGGCTTTTTTTTGCGTTGAAAAAGGTACTGGCGGCATCTGCATACTGTGACATTTCGTAGAGTTTTGAGTAATAGCTGCGTACATTATGCAGTAACTAGCGAGCGGGGCAGGCGAAACGTGATGAACAAGGTACTCATTCTGATAACGGCAGGCTGCTTGATAGCCGCCTGTGGTGGCTCCTCCTCGAGCGGCGGTAATACGCCGAGTTCACCGGAGGCCCCAACAGGGGGCAGTCAGCCGCCGGTGAGTGGCGGTGGAGCCGTGAGCTTTGGCGAGCCGCTGGCGACTCAGATACGTCCCGGTGTTGAGGTTGTTGCCGACGGCTCCAGCTGCACGAGTAATTTTCTTTACCAGCTCAACGCCGAAACGGTGTTTCTTGGGGTGGCCGCACATTGCTTTAGTCCCGACACCAACAGCGGGGTTGACCCCTGTGAGAGCCGCAGCTTGGATATCGGCTTTAATCAGGTGATAGTCGAAAATGCTCAGCAGCCAGCGGAGCTGGTATACAGCAGCTGGCGGGCGATGCAAGAGGTGGGTGAAACCCCCGGTTCAGATGCGTGCCGCTACAACGACTTTGCCCTGGTAAAACTGCACCCCGATGATATTGCGAATATTCATCCTGCCACCGTCGCTTTTGGTGGCCCCGTTGCGCTGGCCACTGGCACGGCTGACGTGGGAGAGGATATTTTTCTCTACGGCCATTCGTCACTGCACTTTGGTGTTCGGGAGTTAGAAACGATGGTGGGGAGTATTGTTGCGGTTGAGGGTGGCGGCTGGTCTTACAGCGTATCTACCGATACGCCTGCGGTGCCGGGAGACAGTGGCGGGCCGGTATTAGACAGTCAGGGCCGAGCGCTGGCAGCCACGAGTGTGCTTTCTGTTGGTGTGCGACTCGATCCGCTGAGAAATGGCGTTGTTAATCTTGATCGGGCGTTGCGCTATGCCAAGGACAATGGCTTTGTCGACAAGGGGTTGAGCTTGATTACCTGGCCAGACTTTCGCCCCGGCGGTGATCTCTAACTCAGCCAAGCATGTCGCGCAGACTGGCCAAGGTTTCACCGCCGCGTTTTTGATTTTGCGCCGGGTCGGCGTCGGCGCGACCTTCCCACTCGACATCATCCTGCGGCAGCTCAGCTAAAAAGCGGCTGGGGTCACAGCTGGTAAATTCACCGAAGCTTTTGCGCTTGGCGCAGTAGGTCATCGTCAGCGTGCGCTGGGCGCGAGTGATACCGACGTAGCAGAGCCGTCGCTCCTCTTCCACCATGTCATCGTCGATACTGTTTTGGTGAGGTAGTAGCCCTTCCTCCATGCCGATCATAAACACGTGGGGAAACTCCAAGCCTTTTGCAGCGTGCAGTGTCATCAGCTGCACTTGATCGGCACTTTCTTCCTCGTCGGCCTGGCGCTCCATTAAATCGCGGAGCACCAGTCGGCTGATCGCTTCCTCAAAGCTCTCGTCGCGTTCCTCGTCGTTGAGGTTTTGCTCCAGCGAGGCAATGAGGGTGTGCACATTGTTCATGCGTCGTTCGGCGACGGCGACCGATGAGCTGTTTTGTATCAGCCAGTCCAGATAGTCGATATCGTTGCAGAGCTGTTTAACGGCTGCGATGGCGTCATCTTCGTAGCAGCGCCGCCGCATCCCGTCCAGCCATTGAGTGAACTCACGCAGGCGGGTGATGGCCGATTCCGGCAGTCGTTGGGCCAAGCCCATTTCCTCGCAGGCGCTGTATAGGCTAATTTCCCGCTCGGTGGCGTAACTCCCCAGGGCTTCGAGTGTTGAGGTACCAATTTTGCGGCGCGGCACGTTGACGATGCGCAGAAAGGCGTTGTCATCATTCTGGTTAATGATAAGCCGCAGATAGGCCATGATGTCCTTGATCTCGTTGCGACCAAAGAAGGAGGTACCGCCGCTCAGCTTGTAAGGTATTTGGTGGCTTTGTAGTTTGAGTTCCAGCAGGCGTGACTGATGGTTGCCGCGATAAAGCACGGCGTAATTACCAAAGCGACCGCCGGTGCGAATCTTGTGGTCGAGAATCTCGACTGCCACCCGCTCGTTTTCGGCATCTTCATTACGGCAGCGAATAATGCGGATGGGGTCGCCAAAGCCCAGGTCGGACCACAGTGCCTTGTTCAGCTCGTGGGGATTGTTGGCGATAACGGTATTGGCCGCTTTAAGAATGCGCGCGGTAGAACGGTAGTTTTGCTCAAGCTTGACGACCTTCAGGTGAGGGTAGTCCTTGCCTAGTAGTGACAGGTTTTCCGGTTTTGCGCCGCGCCAGGCGTAAATGGACTGGTCGTCATCCCCCACCACGGTGAGGCCGCCCCGGTCGCCGACCAATTGCTTCACCAGCGTATATTGCGCGCTATTGGTATCCTGATATTCATCGACCAGCATGTAGCGAATTTTATTGCGCCACTTGTCGAGGATGTCGGGGTGCTGCTCAAACAGCAGCGCTGGCAAAAGGATCAGATCGTCGAAGTCCAGGGCGTTATAGGCTTTCAACGCTTTTTGGTAGCGAATGTAAGCCTGGGCGCAGAGCATGTCAGCGGGGCCTTCCGCCTCAGCGACGGCCTGCTCGGGCATAACGAACTCGTTTTTCCAATGGGAAATACGTTGCTGGATACGGTCCGCTTGATCGCCGTCGCTGCCGTGTTCTTGAATAAGTAGGTCGCGAATCAGGGCCTGGGCATCTTGCGCATCAAAAATTGAGAAGCCCGATTTGTATTTCAGTGCGGCGTATTCACGGCGCAGGATATTCATGCCGAGGTTGTGGAAGGTCGACACGGTGAGGCCGTGAGCGGCTTTGCCTTTGACGAGTGTGCCCACTCGTTCCTTCATTTCGCGGGCCGCTTTGTTGGTGAAGGTAACCGCCGCGATATGCCGGGCGGGAATGCCGCATTTTTCGATCAAATAGGCCATCTTGCGCGTGATAACACTGGTCTTGCCGCTGCCTGCACCGGCTAATACCAGCAGCGGGCCGTCGATGTAAAGAACCGCCTCGCGTTGTCGATCGTTGAGTTTGCTCACGCTAAATCACTGGGCCGAAAAAAGGCTGGCAATTGTAGCAGTGCCATCGTTAATTCGACACCGCTATCCACGCGCTGAGCGCAGCTGTTTCTTTACTGAAGGCGCGGCGTCAAGTGCAAAAGTGCTCGAGCAATAACGCGTTTACGGTCTCGGTCTGGCTGAGGCTCATCCAGTGTCCACCGTCGAGCTTTTGGTAGCGCCACGGCCCGTTAACCCACGCTGCAGAGTCGCGCATTTGATCCTCGGTTAAGAAAGCATCTTGTGCACTCCACAAACCGAGTGTCGGCGCGGTAACCGGCGGCTGCTTGCGCAGTAGTATTTCGGCAAAATTGGCGCGATAAATGCGCACTGCGGCCCGCATTCTGCCGGCTTGGCGTACACGCGACATCACCTCGTCGATATTTGGGTGGGACCCAAAGATCTGGCGGAGGGAGAAGCGCCCGTTGCCGACGAGTAGCCTGTCCGCCAGGCCGCGCAGCTGGAAAAACAAGGTATACCAGCCCGCGCGTTTTTGGCCCCAACCCGCGCGAGCATAAACGGTGGGGTGGCCGACCGACATAACCGCCAGGCGTTGGACACTGCTAGGATGCTTCGCCGCCAATATCCAAGCGATAACGGCCCCCCAGTCGTGGCCGACCACATGGCTCTGGTTGATTTTTAGGTGCTTAAGCAGTGCCAGATGATCGCTGATAATGTCGTCGGCATGATAATCACTTTGTTTGGGGGCAATCTCGGAATGGCCACAGCCTACGGTGTCCGGGGCAATGCAGCGAAAGCCCGCTTGGTGCAGAGCCTGTATTTGCGCTTGCCACATTTCCGCGTGATCAGGGAAACCATGCAGCAGCAGTACAGCCGGGCGTAGGTGATCATTAGGAGCGGAGTCCAAATAGGACAGGCGAAGTCCTCGGTGGCTGAAAGTATGGCGTTCGGGTGTCACGGTGAACTCCTATGGTGGCCTTTGTGCAGCAGGCGGCGGATCATGGACTGCATAACTCGGTTAAAAAGCCACGGAAAGTATCTGGCAAGGAACGCCGTAAAACGACTGCGCACACCGGGAATGATCATCCAGCGACCCGTATCCAGTCCGCGCATTATGCCGTTAAGTGCGGTGTTGGTATCCAGTGAACCGGCGAATTTTTTAAGCTCCAGAGAGATCGGGTCGCCATGCTGGCGCTCACTCTCAACCATGGGCGTCTCGACCTCGGGTGGGCAAATACAGGAGATGCCAATTCCAAGAGGCTCGTATTCATAGCGCAGTGTGGTTGCTAAGCCGACAACCCCGAACTTGGACGCGCCATAGGCGGCGTAGCCATAGTTGCTGACCAGCCCTGCCATTGAAGCAACCAGTGCTAAGCGACTGCCCGCCGACATGTGGGGCAAGACCGCACTGGCAAAGTGCACGCTGCCGCAGAGGTTGACCTCAACAACGCGGGCAAAGTCCTCGGCGGTCATCTCTGCAAACCGGCAGTTGAGTATGACCCCGGCACAGTTGATTGCCAGCTCGATAGTGCCATAGTTGTCTGCCGCTCTGGCGGCGGCTTCTGCACAGGCCTGCGCATTGCGAATATCCACGGTGTAGGCCTGCCAATGCGCGCTTGATGCGGCGGCTTGTGACAGCTGCTGCTTGGCGCTTTCGCCAAATGAGAGGTCGAGAATACTGAGGCGGTAGCCGCGCTCGAGCAAACGAAGTGCCAGTCCAAGGCCGAGACCGCTGGCGCCTCCGGAGATAATACAATGAGGGGGTGTTTTCATAGTGTTATTTCGCCTTTAGCGCTCGCCGATCTCACGAAGCCACTGCGCTGAATATTCCATGCCCTCAGCGAGGGAGACTTTGGGCTCAAATCCTAATAATTCCCGGGCTTTACGGCCATTAAAGGCCCCTTTTCGGTTGAACATGCGCATCGTATCCGGGCAGGCCTCATCGCGCACGCCGCGCCATCGATTAAAGGTGTGTATTGCTTTTGTTAGGGGAATGGCGGCCTGCAGCGGCAGGCTGGGTGGTCGACCGCGGCGCCCCGCCCAGCGCCAGTGGTAACTGAAAAACTCCCCGCAGCTGACGGCTTGCTCTCCCCACAGGATGAAAATTTGCCCGCTGGCCACCTCGCTGTGCGCCGCGAGCAGCGTGCCGTCTATCAGGTCGTCGATATAGATGGGCGTAAAGATACCGCGACCGCCATTGGGCAACAAAAGCCTGCCGGATCGCGCCATTTTAAGGGGCTCGAGCAGCCAGGCTCGCGACCCAGGACCATAAACGTCGCCAGGGCGAATAATGCAGCAGTCGATGTTGCTGCTGGCGTGGGCGGCGAGCACCAGGTGTTCGCTGGCACCTTTGGCAACACCATAGCGGCAATGCTTGCCAATCACGACAGGAGCCTGCTCGTCAGCGCCATCAACGTAGTCATAGCCCATCGCAAGAATCGAAGAGAAGTGCACGAAGCGCTGACAGCCAGCGCGTTGCGCATTTGCCAAGGCGTGGCGCACGCCGTCAACGGTAATGCGCCGATAGTCTGCCCATGATGCCGACAGTGACACGACCGCTGCGGTGTGTATGAATAGCTCGCAACCCTCCACATGGTGGGCCCACTGCTTGGGCTGGCAGAGGTCGGCGGCGATGATGCCTTGCTCTGGATTGCCCTGCAAGTCCATGCCGCGCACGTCACAGCCGAGGTCCCGGTAGCGCGTCATTAACTGCTGGCCGATAAAGCCTTGTGCGCCGGTGATGAATACCCGCTTTGGCAGTGGCGCTGTGGTCATGCTGTGGGGCACGTGTAGTCGGCAGCGGCGGGGCGAATATAGCGGGCGGGTTCCATGCCGCGCTCGGCGACTAGCTCGTCAAACATATGCATGATATCGCTCGCATCCATAATACCGAGGTAGTTGCCTTCATCGTCGAAATTGACGTTGGCGCCATAAACCACCATCACGGCAACGGCTGGCTCGCTGGCGTCTGCGGGCACCGTAAATTGGTGAATAGAGCCGCCGGGTTCATAGAGGTAGCTGCCTGCAGTTTGGGGTTGGTCGGGGTATTCCACATAGTTCCAGCTGCCCGACAGGGTGAACAGATGCACCGTGCCGGTATGGTAGTGCTTGGGCAAGACGACGCCGGGGTGAAAGACGGCGCGTAGCACCCAAATGCCCTGATGGGGATCGAGGAACAGGGGTTGCGCATCAACACCAGGAACGCCTGGCAAGGCATCTTTGTACATGGGCATTTCGTGGGTGTTTAGCGTGAGTAATGCTTTGTGATCCATAGCGGGTTTGGGGAGCATGGTGAGCGCCTCCTAATTATTAGCGTTATTGCAGACTGGAGCTTATCTACGTTTTTATGGTTAGGCTTGATATATTGCGAGTCATTATTTGATAAAACACGAGTCTGCCGTGCAGCATTTTGTTCGAAGTGGCGCCCTACTGGGCTTTTCTGAGTGGGTCCGGGATTGCGGTCAGAATCCCAATGCGCTGATGGCGGAATTTGGTTTGACGCCGGCGGTGGTGCAAGACCCGGATCTATACCTTTCCTACACCGTCTTAGCACAGTTAATGACGGCTGCCGCCGAACGCTGTGGGCGCGAGGATTTTGGGGTGCAGTTGGGAATGCGCCAGGGGTTAGAGGCAGTGGGGGCGCTGGGTTCGGCAATGTGTTTGCAGGCAACTATAGCCGATGCCCTGCGAATGATGCAGCGTAACCTCGATTTTCATGCCAGGGGTGTGGTGGTTAGCGCAATATCCAGCGAGCGATTCATCGAGATACGCATGGACTTTGCTTTCGCCTCGGTGGTGGATTGCGGGCAGCTGGCAGGCTTGAGTTTGGCGTTGTTGGCGCGTTGCTTGGAGCAGTTGCAGAGCTCCCCCGTGCGTCCAGACTCCCTGGCTCTGCGAGCGCAGGCACCTGCGGCGGCGGAGCTTTCGGCGCTGTTTGGCTGCCGGGTAGAGCCCGATGAGGGCTGCGATGCACTGCGTTATCCATTGTCGCTGATGAGCTCGGCGGTGGATGTAGAGCCCGGCCTGCGCTCACGCTTAAGCGCGCAGTGGCGGGGCGCATCTGAGCCGGCCTCGTTAAGCCTGCGCCAGCAGTTGGATCAAACGATAACGGCGTTGCTGCCAACGGGAGAGTGCAGCTTAAGCATGGTGGCTAGGGTGATGGGTTTGCACCCGAGGAGTCTTCAGCAGCGCCTGCAGCGCGAGGGAAGCAGCTTTGCCGAGGTGCTGTCCGCGCGCCGCCAATACCTGGCCTGCGAGCATTTAGCGCACAGCGATATTGACCTGACAACGCTGGCTTTGAGCTTGGGTTATTCTGAGCTGGCGGTATTTAGTCGGGCCTTCAAAGTGTGGACGGGGGTGTCGCCAAGCCAGTGGCGCAAGCAATTGGCTTAAGCCCTACACAACAATGCGATTGCGACCGGATTCTTTCGCTAGGTACAGCTTGCTGTCAGCCATTTTTATCAGTGTATCCAGGCTGTCATCTTGGCCATTACTCAGGCCGCCGCTGACGGACAGCGTAATATCGTAGCCGTTTTCTTTAACGGGATTACTCGCCAGCTTGCGGCGAAAGTCGTCGAGTCGATCAAAGGTGTGTTCGGCATTTTGCTCGCTGAGTATGCAAAACTCCTCGCCGCCGAAACGGGCGATCAGGTCGTCGGGGAAGGCCGACTGCAGCAGCCCAGCGATATGTTTTAGCGCCGTGTCGCCGGCGTCGTGGCCGAGGCTGTCATTAATGTGCTTGAAATGGTCGATATCCAGCATGGCAACCGACAGGGGAAGGTCGTGAAATTGCGCTTGCTGATGACGCAATTGCGCCTCACTGAAAAAATAGCGGCGGTTGTAGAGTTTGGTCAGGTAGTCGCGATTTGCCGCGTCTCGTATCTCGTCGATGCGATCCATGTATTCCAGGTTTTGGTTTACCCGGCAGAGCAGCTCCTCGTAGCCAAAGGGTTTGCTAATAAAGTCATTGGCGCCACTTTTTAAAAAATGAGCGGACAGCCGCGCGTCGCTAGAGCTGGACAGGCCAATGATGGCCAGTTGATCCTTTGCGTACTTGGCGCGCACTTGTTGAATAAAGTCGAAGCCGTCCATAACCGGCATATTGTAGTCAGTCAGTACCAGGCGGATATTGGGTTGCTCGCGAATACAGTCGAGGGCCTCTTGGCCGTTGTGGCAAACCAACACATTCAGGCATTGAATTTCCAAATGGCGCTTCAGCATGGCGGCGGTCGATGGCGAGTCATCGACAACCAATACCTGCGTGCTGCGATTGCGATGAATGCGCTCGACCAGCCGGCTGGCATAGTCATAGGCGCTAATGTTCTTCTTTAGCACATAGTCGACAACACCGAGCTCGATCATGCGGTTGCGCAACTCGTCGCCGAAGAAGCCGGTTAGCACCACCACGGGGATGTCAAAGGATTGCACCACTGGCACCACTTCGCCATTGGGGGCGTCAGGTAGGTTCAAGTCGACGAGGGCGGCGGTAAAGGGCGTTTTGGTGTCGCGTATTAACTGTTTTGCTTCGGCGCCGCTGGCAGCGACGCAGGCCTGAAAGCCGGGAATATCCTCGATAATTGCTCTGGCCATGCTGGCCAGCGAGCGGTTGTCCTCGACGATCAAAACATTCGGCATAACTCCGAAATCCTAGAAGTTCTTCTTATATAGTGCTCGATTGTAAGTGCCGATGGCTGTGAAATAGATTCGTATAGTCACCTACCTGGGATCAGAGCTCTCCGCGGTAGAGCGCGGCCTCGCGCAAGTGCTTAAGGCAAATATCGTTGCTGCTTTCCAGGTCAGCGATGGTGCGCGCCGTCTTTATCAGGCGGTGCTGGCCGCGTGCACTGAGGTTGATGCGCGCTTCGATGTCCCGGATAAAGGCTTTACCCTCGGTATCCAAGCGGCAAAACCGGCTGAGCTGGCCGGCATCAAGTAGGGCGTTGCTGCAGCCCTGGCGGTTGAGCTGACGCCGATGCGCTGCACTCACCCGGGTGCGTATGGCGTCGCTGGGCTCGCCCTCGGGGCTGTCTTGTAGCTCACCAGCGGCCATGCGATTCAGACGCAGGCGCAAGTCAATCCTGTCCAACAACGGCCCCGATACACGGCTGCGATAGCGCAGTATTTGGTCGGGGGTGCAACGACAAGCTTTTTGGGGATCGCCGTCAAAGCCGCAGGGGCAAGGATTCATTGCCGCTACCAAAGCGAATCGAGCCGGGAATCGGAGTTGATGGCGCGCTCTGGAGATGACCACCTCGCCCGATTCTATGGGCTCGCGCAGTACTTCCAGCACTTTGCGTGGGTACTCGGGCAATTCATCGAGGAAAAGCACGCCGCGATGAGCAAGGCTGATTTCGCCGGGGCGCGGGCTACTACCGCCGCCGACAAGCGCAGCGGCCGAGGCGGTGTGATGTGGGTTGCGAAATGGGCGCTGAAGCTGCAGTGGTTGGCCAACGATCGACTGGACAATGGCGATTTCGCGACACTCCTGCTCTGTAGGGGGCGGGAGGATACCGGGCAGCCGGCTTGCTAACAGCGTTTTGCCCGTACCGGGAGGGCCGCTAAATAGCAGGCTGTGAAATCCCGCTGCAGCGATCTCCAGCCCACGCTTTGCCAACAACTGACCGCGTACATCGCGCATGTCCGGATACGCAGCGGGCCGTGTATCGGCGGCGTCTGTCGGCGGCCCCAAACTCTGCTGGCCCTTTAGAAAAGCCACCACGCCAAGCAGATCTGTGGCCTCCTGCAATGTATCCGGGGGGAGCAACTCTGCCAGTGAGGCGCTGCCGGCGGGCAAGACCAATTGCCTGGATGCGTCTGCGGTTGCCAGGGCGGTGGGCAGGGCAGCATTGACCGTTCTCAGCTCGCCGCTTAGCCCCAGCTCGCCGATGAACTCATAGGACTCGGTCTCGCGTTGTTGTAATTGGCCGCTGGCAACGAGGATGCCGATGGCGATAGGCAGGTCAAAGCGGCCGCCCTCTTTGGGTAGGTCTGCTGGCGCTAAGTTGACGGTGATGCGGCTGACGGGAAAGGTAAAGTGAGAGTTGATCAGCGCCGAGCGCACGCGGTCTTTGGCTTCGCGTACGGTTGCTTCCGGCAGCCCGACAATATTGAAGGCCGGAAGTCCGGCGGAAAGGTGCACCTCTATGGTGACGAGTGGGGCATCTACCCCGAGGCGCGCACGGCTGTGTACAGTGGCCAGTGGCATAACTCAATCCCTGAGTATTTTTGCAATTGCGAGCAACCGTCCTGCTGCGCGCAAGACGGTTTATTTATTCTCGGCACTTTCCAAACTGGCAGTAATCTCGGCCAGCTGCCGCTCGGCGGCTTCCAGACGAGCGCGGGTGCGATTGAGCACCGCGGTTTGCGCATCGAATTCGTCTCGCGATACCACATTCATCTTGCTGAAGGCGCTTTGTAGTAGTGCCTGCAGTTTGGCTTCGATGTCTTGCTGAATATCCGGGCCTTGGCTGATCAGGCGCCCGGCCTGTTCAGCAAGTTGGGAAATAAAGTCGGGTTTTGCCATGGCGATACTCTCTCGTTGCTGGCGACAGTTTATCGCACTTTTGCTCGGCGTCGCAGAGCGTGCACAGTTTTTGTTCCCGGTGGTGTTTGCGCTGTTTAGGGGCGGCAAACGAGAGTAATGTGAAATTGCACTGATATGGTGCTTAACTCAGGTGTGTTGTTGTTTTGTGATCTGAAATAGTGCGGAAAGGGGCGTGAAGGGGTGTTTTGTGGCGGGAAAGCCCTGATTTTGGGCGCTTTAAAACCTGGCACGCCCCATGCATATAGCTAGGCATGTGATGTTCAGGGCCTTCCCTTAACCGCATACGTTCAACGAGAGAAGACTATCGGAGACTAGAACATGAACACTTGGAAAAAAATGCTTGGTGTAGCAGTTGTAACAGCAGCCCCTTTCGCGGCTTCAGCTGCGGAAATTAGCGGTAACGTGACAATGGCAACGGACTATGTGTTCCGTGGCTACTCACAAACTAGTGAGAAAGGCGCCATCCAAGGCGGCTTTGACGTCGACTTTGGTAACGGCTTTTACGTTGGTACTTGGGCGTCTAACGTCGACTTCGGCAGCGAAGTAACCACCGAGATGGATTTCTACGGCGGTTATGCCTTCGACGTTGCTGAAGGTGTTGGCCTGGACCTGGGTGTTGTTCACTTTATGTACCCCGGTGATGAGGCGGCACTGAATTACCAAGAATATATTGCGTCGGTATCGGTGTCAGACTTCAGCTTCGGCCTGGTGTATTCACCTGATTACTTTGGTGATGGCAACGGTGACGCAACGGTAATTAACCTCGACTACAGCATGAGTGTGGCGGAGAACGTGAGCCTTGACTTCCACGTGGGTCAAACTACCACAGACGAAGACGGCCTGGTCGATGACGACGATAGCTACATCGATTACATGATCGGTGCTAACTACGACGTTGCTGATGTAACGCTGACTTTGGCCTACTACGGCACTGACGTTGACAACGACGCGGCGGCTGACGGCGCTGCAGACGACCGTTTCGTCTTCTCTATCTCAAAAAGCCTGTAATTAGATCGCGGCGGGTACTCCAGTGCCCGCCTGCCCTCAAGGCTATTAGCAGGAGAACAACATGAAATTAATTACAGCGATTATTAAGCCTTTCAAACTCGACGACGTTCGCGAGTCCCTGTCAGATATCGGTGTGCAAGGCATCACCGTGACCGAGGTGAAGGGTTTCGGGCGACAGAAAGGTCATACAGAACTGTACCGCGGCGCGGAATACGTTGTGGACTTTCTGCCGAAAGTGAAAATTGAGGTAGCGGTCGCCGATGGCGATGTCGAGGCTACGCTCGAAGCTATCAGCAAGTCTGCCAATACCGGCAAGATTGGTGACGGCAAAATCTTTGTCTCTGCCCTTGAGCAGGTGATCCGTATTCGTACCGGCGAAGCTGGCGAAGACGCGATCTAAGAGTAGCGGGCTACCCGCCACGCGGTGGTGGTAAAGCAGTAGGCCCCCAAATTTTTCCGGAGGAATCCCAGTGGAAAATCAAATTTTTGAACTTCAGTACGCAATGGACACGTTTTACTTTCTTGTCTGTGGCGCACTTGTAATGTGGATGGCTGCAGGCTTTGCCATGCTAGAAGCGGGCTTGGTTCGCAGCAAAAACACCACAGAAATCCTGACTAAAAACGTCGCGTTGTTTGCGATCAGCTGCATCATGTACTTGGTGTGCGGTTACGCGATCATGTACGGCGGCGACATCTTGTTAAGCGGCATTGGCGACTTCGACCTTGAAGGCGTGTTGGCAGACTCGGCAGAAGCCGGCTTTGACGGCGGTTCAGTATACTCTGGCGCTTCCGACTTCTTCTTCCAGGTAGTCTTCGTTGCAACCGCAATGTCGATCGTATCCGGTGCAGTGGCTGAGCGCATGAAGCTTTGGGCATTCCTGGCTTTCGCGGTTGTGATGACGGGTGTGATCTATCCGCTGGAAGGGTCTTGGACCTGGGGTGGCAACGACGTATTCGGTTTGTATAACCTCGGCGACCTTGGCTTCTCTGACTTTGCTGGCTCGGGCATTGTACACATGGCAGGTGCCGCTGCGGCGCTGGCTGGTGTGTTGCTGCTTGGTGCTCGTAAGGGCAAATACGGTGCAAACGGTCAGGTTAACGCGATCCCTGGCGCAAACCTGCCACTGGCGACCTTGGGTACCTTCATCCTGTGGATGGGTTGGTTCGGCTTCAACGGTGGCTCAGTACTGAAACTCGGCGATGCTGCTAACGCACACTCTGTTGCCATGGTCTTTTTGAACACCAACGCGGCAGCAGCCGGTGGTGCCGTAGCAGCCCTGGCGGTAGCCCGCATCTTATTCGGCAAAGCTGACCTGACTATGCTGCTGAACGGTGCGCTTGCTGGTCTGGTAGCGATTACTGCTGAACCTTCTACACCTACTGCCTTGCAAGCGACCTTGTTCGGTGCTGCGGGTGGTGTACTGGTGGTATTCAGCATCCTGGCTCTGGATAAGCTGAAAATCGACGACCCCGTTGGTGCCATCTCTGTTCACGGTGTTGTGGGTCTTCTGGGTCTGCTGCTGGTGCCGGTTACCAACGACGGTGCGAGCTTCAGCGGTCAGCTGATCGGCGCTGCAACCATCTTTGGCTGGGTATTTGGTGCAAGCCTGGTAGTGTGGCTGGTACTGAAAATGGTCATGGGTATCCGTGTTACCGAAGAGGAAGAATACGAAGGCATGGACTTGGCAGACTGCGGTATGGAAGCATACCCCGAGTTTGTGAAGAGCTAAGTCAACGCCTCCTTTTGATCAGGGCGCCCTTGCGGCGCCCTTTTGCCGTTGTAGGGATAGGCTGCAGCAATGGCGCTACGCTTGCCAAGGGTACTGGGCCTGGGCTAAGTTAGCGCAAAGTCGACATTTGGGAGATAGTTTCGAGATGAAACTGGTAAGTGCAGTAATTAAGCCGTTTAAGCTGGATGACGTGCGTGCGGCCTTGTCTGAAATTGGTGTTCAAGGGGTTACGGTTACCGAGGTAAAAGGCTTCGGACGCCAGAAAGGGCACACTGAGCTATACCGCGGCGCGGAATATGTTGTTGATTTTCTGCCGAAAGTGAAGCTGGAAATCGCGGTGGCAGATGACCTGCTGGAGAAGGTCATCGATACCGTTACTAAAGCGGCCAATACCGGCAAAATTGGCGACGGTAAAATCTTTGTTACCGCGCTGGAGCAGGTGATTCGTATTCGCACCGGCGAAACCGGCGAAGAAGCGATTTAACCGGCAGAGCTTTTTAGTGAATGGCGCTTCGGCGCCATTTTTTTTGCCTGAATGTTCGTCAATCAACGCATTATTATTGTTTGAGTAGATATTGCCTGAGTGACATAACGAAAAAGCCTAATAAGGCGCTTGTCAGCCCGGCTGGGGTCGCAGTATAAAGCGGTGACGACTGACTGTTCTCCAACGCGGAGGGTAAGCTGATGGGATCAAAAGTTCGAGGCGGTGATACAAAAAAACACCTTGGCTTAGGCGTGAATGAGCCGCTGACGAGTCACGACCGTATGCGGGAGCAACTTGCTAGGGACGTCGCTGAATTCCTGGCGCACGGTGGTCATATTACTGAGCTTGAGCCGCATATGCGCAGCGGGCATGCGGATGCTGATCAAGACGGCGTTTAACGCATATTTTCAACCTGCTCGATAAGCGTGGGTAGCTCGCGCCAATCTGTAAAGTGGCCGTGAGCCCCCGTGTGCTTTTCGCGGCCAATCCCGGGCATAAGTGCTTGAATGCTGGTTAAGCCCGCCCCCTGCGCGCCGTCAATATCATCCCGTGGGTGGTCGCCAATATGAAGCAACTCATCCTTAGCGCAGCCGGCGGCAGCAAGCGCGGCGTGAAAGGCAGCAGGGTCGGGTTTGCTAATGCCGATGTCCTCCGCTTTTATGCAGGCGTGAAAATGTCGGCTGCAGGGGTGCATGCGCAGGTCCGCGTTGCCATTGGTTAAGCTGACCAAAAGGAATCGCTCGCTAAGCGTGCGTAACACCTCTTCTACATGCTGAAAGAGTTGAACATTTTGGCGAGCAGCAATGAAGTGAGTAAAGACTTCGGCAGCGATCTCGGGACTCTGCTCGCCATAGCCGCAATCGCGCAGGGCAAGTTCCAAACTGAGTCGACGCCATTCACTGATCTGGTGACGCAGTGCGGGTTGCTGCTTCAATAACGCCAGGCGATGCTCGCGCAGCGCTTCGGCGGGGTAATGTTCCGCGAGCTTTGGTGCAAGCTCTAGTGCTTTTTGCTGAAACACGCGCTCTGCGGACTCCAGCACCGGGCGGCTTGGCCAGAGTGTGTCGTCGAGATCAAAGCTAATTGCGCGAATGCGTGCCATGGCTAGTCCTTTCTGGTTTTGCGTCCCGCTCTGGGGTGAGCCTGATCATAAACCTTGGCGAGGTGCTGAAAATCCAAGTGCGTATATACCTGGGTCGTGGATAAGTTTGCGTGACCTAGTAATTCTTGTACGCCGCGCAAGTCGCTGCTGGATTCCAATAGGTGGCTGGCAAAGGAGTGCCGCAGCATGTGTGGGTGAAGGTTTTCAGGGATACCTTGCTGCCGGGCCCGAAGTTTGATGCGACCCTGAATTGCGCGATGGCCGAGGCGCCCGCCGCGCATGCTGGTGAAGAGCGCGGTGTCTTGCGGCTGGGGGCGACAGCGCAGCCAGCTCTTAACTGCCTGGCACGCCAGCCGGCCCACAGGGAGTGTGCGGCTCTTGCGCCCTTTGCCGGTGACCGCAACTAATCCTTCGCGCAGATCAATATCGTCGACGTCCAGGTCGGCAAGCTCAGCGAGACGCAGGCCCGATGAATAAAACAATTCCATTATGGCGCGGTCGCGTAGATCAATCGGCTCACTTCCCGGAAAGGCAAGCAATTGCGCTATCGCTTCTGCATTGAGTGTTTTAGGCAGGGGGCGCCCCCGTCGCGGCGCGGCGATTCCACTGGCGGGGTTTTTCTTCGCACCGAAATCGCGCTGGCGATGCTGATAAAAACTGCGCAGTGATGACAGTTGCCGCTGGATGCTCGCCGGAGAGGCGCCACTGCTTCGTTGCTGGGCAATTAACTGGCGGATATGGGCGGCGTCGAGCGCGTCGCTGTGCGTCAGTTTGCGCTCTTGGCAATAATTGGCGAGCTTGCTCAGGTCGCGCTGGTAGGCCTCCACTGTATGGGGGGAAAGCCGTCGGACATCGCGCTGATAGTCAAGGAATTGCCGGATTTCCTGTTCGAGCATACGGTTGGCCTGTGTTCGAAGGTCTCAGCTTAGGTTGTCGCGCGCCAGTGGGCAAGGCTAGGAGCTTATCTCGACACATGCGGGCTTTCATTTAATGGAGAATATGATAAAACGAGGTGAGACGCTGATAAATAATAAGGACAACAATGACGGATAACGCGCTGCCCAAAGTGACGGAGATGCCGCCGTGGTGGTTGAGTCTCCCGGAAGATTTTTACAGTCAGTCCGACGGTACCGAGCTCGACGGTGAGTCCCCCTTGCAAGTTTACGGAACCGCTGCGGTAGACCGTGTGCTGCGCACCGCGTTGGGGTCGGCGATCAGTGCGTCGTTGTTGCCCAAACTACTGTTAAACCCCAGCGCCTTGGCAGATGAGCGCCGGTTCATGGACTTTTACGCCGGACTGGCCGCACAGCGCGATGTCACGAAGGTTTTTAAGACGCCCCCGCAGGTGGATGTAAAGGCCGTGCAAACACCGCGTTGGGCCGGTTGGCGAAAGAAAGTACCCACCCTTCAGCTCAGCTTCGACAGCCCCTTTGAGCCACTGAACCCGGATATGGTGGACCGCTACCTCAGCCATCAGCGCAATCGCCGCGCGCAGGTGCAGTACTGGAGTCACCCTGAGGGGCCGCGACCGACGCTGATTTTTGTGCACGGCGTGGTAGCCAGCGACTACGAGTTCAATAGCCGTTTCTTCTCGTTGCCGTGGTTTTACGAGCGCGGCTATGACATTGCTCTGTTTACTATTCCCTTTCATGGGCAGCGTGCAGGGCGTTTGTCATTGTTTAGTGGTCAGGGTTTGTTTAGTGATGGCTTTGCTCAGATGACCGAGGGCATGCTGCAATCGATCTGTGACCTGCGAGTATTGGTCGACTTCCTAGAACGGCGCGGTGCGCCGCATATCGGGATTTCCGGTTTGAGTTTGGGGGGCTACCTAAGCGCCTTGTTGGCGGCGGTTGAGCCGCGTCTGGCCTTTTGCATACCCAATTCCCCATTGGTTGCGCCGGTAGATACCATTCGAAGCTGGCAGCCGACCCACGAGATTATGGAGTTAATCGAACGGCGCTCGGGCTTTTCGGCCATGGACTTGCGTCGAGGAATGGCGATACACAGCCCCTTGAGTTATCAGCCTTTGCTAGACCCTGAAAAAGTGATGATTATTGGTGGTGCGGGTGACCGCTTTACACCGCCGCGCTTTGTGCGGCTACTGCACGGCCATTGGCCCGATAGCCATTTGCACTGGTTCCCCGGCAATCATGTTATCCACCTGGGGCGCCAAGAATACCTGAAGCTAATGCTGAGCTTTATGGACAGCCACTGCCAGGGGCAGACGCTGCAACAACGCGCGCAGGCCTAGCTGGCGATCGGCGGGTCTTCGCCGGGTGCGGGCGGGGAGGCCTCTGGCTCAAAAGCTTCCATAATTTCGTTGTAGTGCAGCAGCGCCTCGTCGATATCCGCTTTATATTTGGCGATGTGAAAGAGCGCGTCGCCCTCGTAGATCAGCGGCAGATAGGTGCGGCCGATAACGATGCCAGCATCATTTGCGACGATCTCGACGTCCCCGCTACTATCGCCGATAGGGTCAGAGATAACGGCAATAACCTCATCTTTCTTGACGAATGCGCCCAGGGGAACGAGTGCTCTCAGTACGCCGCTAACCCTGGCGCGCACCCAGTAAGACTGATCGGTAACCATCGGCGTGCGCTTTGGGCGCTTGCTGCGGGACGCGGGCAACATGCCAATCTGTCGCATTACGTTGATAATCCCCGACACACCGGCCCGAATGGCCACCTCGTCGAAGCGCAGTGCTTCCCCTGCCTCATACAGCAGAATGGGTATCTTTTGGTCATTCGCCACCTCGCGCAGTGAGCCGTCGCGGGTTTTCGCGTGCAGCATTACCGGGGCGCCGAAGGCTTCGGCCATCGCGCGGGTGCGCTCATCTTGAAGATCTGCGCGAATTTGCGGCAGGTTTCCGCGGTGGCGAGCGCCGGTGTGAAGGTCAATCCCGTAGTCGCAATGGGCAACCACTTCATTAAAAAAACTGTGGGCAATGCGGCCCGCCAATGAGCTTTTGGGCGAGCCGGGGAAGCTCCGGTTGAGGTCTCGGCCGTCGGGCAGGTAGCGGCTGTTGTTCAGAAAACCGTGTACATTGACCACGGGTATGGTGACCAAGGTGCCGCGCAATGAGCGCAGGGAACGATGCTGGAGCAGGCGCCGGACAATCTCTACGCCATTAATTTCATCGCCGTGAATGGCGGCGCTGACAAAGAGGGTTGGCCCCTCGCGTTTGCTGCGAACGGTTTTGATGGTAATGGAAAGCTCGGTATGGGTGTAGAGCTTGGCGACCGGCAGCGCCAGCTGTTGGCGGCTGCCGGGAATAATCTCTGTGCCGGCGATAACAATGCGTTTTGCTTGTGGGCGGCTACGCCGTCTGCTCGCTGTGGGTTTTTCAGACACTCAGTAAGGCTCCGGAACAAAAGGGCGGAGTTTAGCCTCGGCCACGTGTTTTAGTTTTATTAGGGCCAGCATTTTCTTCGATAAACTTGACGATTTCACCGGCGACGTTCTTGCGGCTGGCCGTTTCAATCCCTTCCAGTCCGGGGGAGGAGTTGACCTCCATAACCAGAGGGCCACGCGAGGAGCGCAATATATCTACCCCGGCGACATTCAGGCCCATAATTTGTGCGGCCTTGACCGCTGTGGCGCGCTCCGCCGGCGTCAGCTTGGTGAGTTCGGCGCTACCCCCGCGATGAAGGTTGGAGCGAAACTCGCCGCTCGCCGCGGTGCGTTGCATGGCCGCCACCACTTTACGGCCGATGACCAGGCAGCGCACATCCGAGCCGCCCGCCTCTTTGATGAACTCCTGGACGAGAAAATCAGCTTTGAGCTCACGAAACGCATCGATAACACTTTCGGCGGCCTTGGCGGTTTCTGCTAACACCACGCCCCGCCCTTGGGTACCCGCGAGCAGTTTGACGACGACCGGTGCACCGCCCACCAATTTAATGAGTTCCTTGGTGTTGTGCACGTCGTGGGCGAAGCTGGTTACGGGCATACCGATATTTTTGCGCGACATTAATTGCAGGGCGCGCAATTTGTCTCGGGAGCGGCCCAGCGCCACCGACTCGGTCAGGCTGTAGGTACCCATCATTTCGAACTGGCGGATAACCGCCAAACCATAGGTCGTGATAGAGGCGCCGATGCGCGGAATAATGGCGTCGAAATCTTCCAGCTTTTCGCCTTTGTACCACACCGCAGGCTCGTTAGAGCTCAGCTCCATATAGCATTTGAGTGTATCGAGCACGCGCACTTCGTGGCCCCTTTCCTTGCAGGCTTCGACCAGTCGCCGGGTGGAGTAAAGGCGGCTATTGCGTGACAGTATGGCGATTTTCATAGTCGGTACTCTCCGTGCACCTTCGGTGCGCAGTGGGTTAAGGCTGGGGCTCGCTCGCACAGTAAGAGCGACTGGGGTCGACAATATAGTTTTTCATTGCCGTGCGCCCAATTAGCATTCGAAACAGCATGTCAGAGCGGTCGGCGAGGGTCATCTCGATAGACAACTGCTGATCGCCGAGCGCAAGGGTTGTTTCAATCACGTAACGCATGCTGCGGTGACCGCCGGAGTCGGTCACCTGGCGGTAGTCTTTGATTTCGGCTTCGCAGCAGACCGTTTCAGTGTCGTCGTGTTGCTGAGGGTGCACTTTAAATTTCACCCAGGGCTTGCCGTCGCGGTCGAAGGTTTGAATGTCGAAGGCGTGGAGGGACGAACTGCGGGCGCCGGTGTCGACCTTTGCCTTCAGGTGGCTGATGCCCAGGTCGGGCAGGCCAACCCATTCTCGCCAACCAAGAACGCTTTGTGTTGTTAGAGGTGCTGCCAAGCGATAAGCCTCACGCTGTATTGACGGTATAAAGGGTTATAGCGTTGACCCTAGCATAATGCGCGGATTATGCGCGAACTCGGGGGGGAAGGAGAAGGACTATTTTCAGTAAATGCGGCCGCCGTTTCGGGCGGCCGCATAGGGTGCTACTTACGGATCATGGCGTTCAGTGTTTTGTCGGCCTTGTCACCGTAGGGTGGCAGCATTCCGCCCAGCTTTTGAAAGTTGAGATTACTCTGTTTGTAGACCGCTTTAGCGTGGCTAAATGTGCGGAAACCATCGACGCCATGGTAGTTGCCCATGCCGCTAGGGCCAATGCCGCCAAAGGGCAGGTCTTCACAACTAACATGGAAGATAACGTCGTTAATGGTCACTGCGCCGCTAATGCTGTGGTCGAGAATTCGGCGCTGCTCGGCATCGTCTTTGCCAAAGTAGTACAACGCCAGGGGCCGGGGGCGGGCATTAATATAGTCCAGACAGTCGTCGAGCTTGCGGTAACTCTTCACGCAAAGAATGGGGCCGAACAGCTCCTCTTGCATGACCTTGAGCTCGTCACTGGGATTAACAATGACGGTTAGCGGCAGTTTGTGAGTGCCATCCTGCTGGTCGAAGTTTTCATTCGCAGGGTTGAACTCGCGAACGTCAGCACCTTGTTCGCGCGCGTCAGCCAGATAGCTCTGTAAACGCTGGAAGTGGCGGCCATTGACCACGGACGTGTAATCCGCGTTGTCCAGCAGTGAGGGAAACAGACTGCCCAGGTGGTCCATTACCGCGCTGATAAAGTCTTCAAGCTTGGCTTCTGGCACAAACACATAATCTGGCGATAGGCAGACCTGGCCAACGTTCAGAATTTTGCCGTTCACAATACGCTCGGCGGCTTCTTGTAGCGCGTAGCTGTCGCTGATTATCACTGGCGACTTACCGCCCAGCTCCAGCGTGACCGGCGTTAGGTTGTCGGCGGCGGCGCGCATGATATGGCGAGCAATGGAGGTCGCGCCTGTGAAGATGATGTGGTCGAAGGGGGCCGCTGAGAAGCTGGCGCCCACATCGGGGCCACCGTTGATGGCAACCAGTTCATCTTCTTTAAAATATTTGGCAACCAGCTTTTCCACCAGCTCGCCGGTTTTGGGTGTGACTTCCGAGCATTTAATCATCGCGCGGTTGCCTGCGGCCAGCACGCCCGCCAGCGGTGAAAAGATTGTATTAATGGGGAAATTCCAAGTGCCGATAATGCCGACAACGCCCACGGGCTGATATTCGACACGCGCCTTGCCACCTAACAGATTCATCGGGAAGGGGGCTTTGCGTTTTTCGTGCTTCATCCACTTTTTGAGGTGCTTTTTGCTGTGCTTCAAGCATTCGATAGTGGCATAGATGTCAGACATCAGTGACTGATGGCTGCTGCGGTGGCCAAAGTCTTCACTCAGGGTCGCGACAATTTCGTCGCGGTTGTCGAAGATCAAATCGATCGCGCGCGTCAGTCTGTCGATGCGAGTTTCGGCGCTGACGGCGCCGCCGGCAATGTAGGCATTGCGTTGCTTGTTTAGGATGCGCTGGATATTTTCTGCTGCGCTGTTGTCAACCTGACTGTTCATTGTTGTTCTCCCGCTTGATGAGTGGTGGTGACGCGCGTTTATAACGGCGTCATATTATTGTCCGGGGCATTGCCGCCGGTGTGATTATGGAATGATTCAGAGAAGGAAGCCCAGTCCCATGAAATTGTTGCGAAATGTACTGCTGAGCCTGTCGGTGTGCCTGCCTTTGCCACTGTTGGCGTCGGCGCTCCCCGATGATCCCCATATCGTTGTGCAGGGCTACGGTGAAGTTGAAGCGTTGCCCGATAGCGCCGAATTGCGTCTGCAGGTGTCTGACACGCAGAGCACGGCCTCTGCCGCAAAAGCCAACGTCGACCGACGCGTGGCGGCGGTACTGGCGGCCGCGCGTGCACAAGACATTGCTGATACGGCTATTCGTGCATCGCAGATCCGAGTTCACCCCGACTATGTCTGGGAGGACGGTAAGCGCAGGTTGCGGGGACAGCGGGTCGAGCGCCATGTCGATATTTCGCTGGCTGACCTGAGCCGCTACGGGGATCTTGTGGATGGTTTGATGGCGGCGGGCATCACTGAATTGGGCCAGGTGCAATTTGTTGTCGCCGATCGCGACGTGTTGGCCGAGCGTGCCCTGCTTGCTGCGGTGGCTGACGCTCGCCAGCGGGCGACGGTGCTGGCCAGTAATCTGGGTCGCAAGCTGGGCAAGGTGTACCGCATTGACGCGAGCAGTGCGCCGGCGGTGCCGCGTGGCAACCCCGGCGTGATGATGATGGAGGCGAAAGCCAGTGCCGATGCGCCGATGCTGCTGGGTAAAGAAACCGTGTCGTCGCGTTTGTCGCTGGTGTTTTTGCTCGACTAGCGCGCGGCGGGCATAAAAAAAGCACCCATCATATGGGTGCCAAGCGGGGGTGCTACTATGGAGACGTTCGCTCGCGGCTGCTTGCGTTGAAGCAGTCGCTGTTAAGCATGATTCCACTATAGCCATTGCCCCCATGTCACAATATTCGTAATTGTGCCTATCGCTGTAATGGCTGGCCGCAGGCGGGTATGGTTCACTCAAGGTGTTACGTCCTTGAACGTTAACAAGTGCTGCTCGGCATGACTGAAATCCCGTACAGTGCCGGCCACACGATAGGCCTGTTCTATTTGTGGTGAGGTATAGGTATAGCAGGCGCCATACATAACCTCTCGCGAATCATTAGCCGCCTCGCCGGCCATTGCTTCCAGATCGTATCGCCGCGCGCTGGAAACAAAGTAGGCTTTCTGTAGAGCGAAGGCGGCGCGTTGCTCCTCTCCCTGAAATGCGCGACCGGCCCAGGCTGTAAAGCCTTTGAACAAGACATTCCCTGCGAATTCAGCGGGCTCGAGAATTGTCCAATCACGGCAGCGCCAGCGGTGCACCAGCTCGTCGTTGACGCGGACTTCGGCAATACCACCTTGCTCACCGGTTTCATCATCGATGCGCATATCGTAAACCCGCTCACCTTCACCGCGTGCTGCCTGAGCAATGGCGAGCAGGCAGAGGTCGTAGAGGTGGGTGCAATTGGCGGTTGGATTACTGTGGGCAAGCAGTACCTGGCTGTCTTGCGTGACGGGCAAACCCACCAGGCCCTGCAGTGGCGTGACGGCGCCTGGGCAGGTCGAAAAAGGAATGCGCAGTGTCTCCGCATTGATGGCGGTTACCGTGCTGCCGTCGTGGTCCAGGGTTAAGCGAAAACCGTGGTTGTGGTCTTCCAATTCGGCAATCACCTGAAACTCAGAGGCGCGCAGCTGTATTCGGCGGCGAAAGCAGCCGCTTCCGTAGTTGGGATTCTCTGGATAACTGTTGTAGGTCGACATGGTATTTCTCCAAGCTCAACCCTTGATACTACCCGCTCTGCGCGTGCAGTGATTGACCGTTCCGGTCGATTTGGGTGACGCATGAGGTCACTCGCTGGCGGCGTGGCTTTTCGCGCCTATTCTCAGTATGTTGGTGACTGCGCAGAATAACGGCTGATTCTCCCCGAGCCGATGCCAGTTGGGGGGGATTGCAGCAAATCTGTTGGCCTGGCCGAGGAACGACAAGTGGATGAGTATCAACAGCTAATTAGCCTGATATCACTGACCATGGGGGTGGCATGGGCCAGTGGCTTGAATCTCTATGCGGCAATTTTGGTGTTGGGCTTGGGCGGTGCCAGTGGCGGCATCGTATTGCCTGAGAATTTACAGGTCGTGCAAGACCCGGCAGTGATTATGGCTGCGGGCCTGATGTACGGGGTGGAATTCTTCGCCGATAAAATTCCTGGTGTTGATACCGGCTGGGACGCGCTGCATACGTTTATCCGTATTCCCGCCGGGGCGCTACTGGCGGCTAATTCATTGGGTGATGTGAGCCCGGCGCTGCAACTCGCTGCGGGCATTGTCGGCGGCTCGGTGACGTCGGTAACTCACGCTGCGAAAGCCAGCAGTCGTATGCTGATCAATACCTCGCCAGAGCCGGTAAGCAATTGGGCGGCCTCGATCGGCGAGGATGTCGCCGTGCTTGGTGGCCTATGGATGGCCTTGAATCACCCGCTGGTATTCCTGATCCTATTTGTGCTGTTCTTGTTATTGCTGATTTGGCTGCTGCCGAAATTGTGGCGTGGCATCGCGCGCATATTCCGCAAATTGGGGCAATGGCTGGGCTTGAGTGAGGCCGCCGAGCAGGAAATTGCGCCAGACGAGGGTGAGGCGCTGGCAGACTCGCTCAAAGAGTTAGAGGGCATGCATCGCTCCGGCAGCCTTACCGATGATGAGTTTGCGCAGGCCAAGCAAAAACTATTGCGAAGCTAAGCCCTGCGCACAGGGTTGGGAGCCTCAAAGCCCGGCGGAAATGCCCCCAACCCCCAGACCGAAGCTGCCTTTTGCGCATTGTTGCCGCATAATGTCGCTGTCCTCAGCCCGATTGGGCTGGGGTCACGCACCGTCGTTCCTATTCGCGTTATTGAAAACAACAGAGAGTGCCTCATGTTCAGCCCTTTTTGTCGCCAACGTTTGCTGGCTCTCGGCCTGGTTTTGTTGGGCAGCAGCGTACCTGTTCACGCTGGTTTACTGGCCGACTTGAGCCGAGCATTAGGTTTACTGCCGGTGCTAACGGCGGTGAGCGATACAACAGGGCTGGCTCTGGACGAAACCGTGTTGGCGCTCGACGCCTCCTTGTCGGGAGACTCAGTTTCTATGGCACCGCTAGCCCCTGTTGGGTTGGGAATGTCTGAGCGGGAGCGCTCACAGCTGGCGGCGATGGATGCGCCGGCGAGCCAGGCGCTGGTGGCAGGGCCCCTTGCCGAGGGTGGTGATCAGCCAGCGCTGGGTGAGGTGGAGTACCGTGACCCACGCTACGAAGTTGCCTATGCCCAGACCGGCCCTCTCGATTGCCGCGACGGCGATGGTGATGGCGTTTGTGACCGCGACGACCAATGCCGAAGCACACCGCCGTCACGCCGGGTAATGGCTAATGGCTGTCATTTGGAATCGGCAAGCCCGTTGCGTCTGGATGGGGTGCATTTTGCCAGTGGCCGCTGGCAGTTGAGTCCGTCCGCGAAAGCCGTGTTGAATTTGGTGGTGGACGTCCTGCGTGAAGCGCCTTCGGGGCGCATTGAAATTGCCGGTCATACCGATAGCTCGGGCAGCGAGGCCTATAATCTTCGCCTGTCTGAGCGCCGTGCGGGAGCCGTTCGCGACTACTTAATAAGCAAAGGGGTTAGCGGCGAGCGTTTGCGAGCAAGAGGGTATGGCGAAGCGCAGCCGGTAAGTTCCGCCGAGCCGGCGCGCAACCGTCGTGTTGAGCTTCGCCTGCAAGCTGAATAGTTAGTGACGCCGATAATTCCAGTCTAAGGAGAAAGAACATGGCAATTGATTTGCCACCCGTGATGCCGCCGCAGCTGGCGACACAACAACAAGTCGAGTTTGCGAAACAATACCAGGGTAGCTACGTGCAGCGGGAGATTAACGGTGTGTTGCTGCGTGTTCAGGAAGCGCCTTACCTTTCAGAGGCGCAGCTGCAGGCGATCCTGGACGGCGCGGATAGCCCCTCTGCCGCGATCACCGCATTGAGTCGCCGCTACTACAATATGGGGCACCTGTTAGTGGGGCTGAGTTATTTCCGGCTTGGCGACACCGTGACGGTAATGGTCTCCCAAAATCGTGTGAAGGGCCTTCGAGGTGCGCCCTTGCTCACCCACTTTTTCTCCGGCCTGGTCGGTGATGACAACCTGCAACTGCACGAGTTTGACCGCGCTCGGGTGCCCGCGTCGATATACGCGGAGCGAGCGGGGCTGGAGTACAGCATTAGCTACGAGGCCCATGCCGACAACGAGGTGATTCTGGACTTCGTAGAGCGTGAGGTTGCCGATAGTGATGCCACGGATGTTGATGTGGAGCTCAATAACCGCGGTAGCCGGTTTTTGGGGCGATATTTTGCCCGTGTAGGCCTTGCCCACCGTTTTGCGACTGGCACAGAACTGAAGGCCAATGCGCAAACGGTTGTTCGCGACTGGGGTGAGACCGGTGATGGCGATGATTACCAGCAAGTCGAGGTCAGCGTCGACCAGCCGTTACGCTACGGGCTCTACGGCATTGATCTATCCTATATTCGTTATGAGCGCGCCCCCGAGGTTGTCGTAACGAGCAGCGGGGGTGGGTTTTGCCTACCGCCATTGATCAGCTGTCCTATACAACAGCAGGTGCTGACACTGCCGCTGGATGCGGAGATTCAGCAGGCAAGTCTGCGTGGTGAGCAACTGCTGTTTAGTAACCCCCTGCGCCGTTTAAATGTCTTTGAGCGCCTCTCCTATGTGGACTCACGCATTGAGCCCCAAGCCGGTGGTGATGCGCTTTTGGAGGAGCGCTTCGTGTCGCTGGAGCTCGGTGCGCGCTACACCCTGCGCGAGCAGTGGTTAGGTCGCCCGGTATTCGCGCGAATGGAGTTTGCCACGGAGCTGGGGCTGAGCGATGACGATGGCAGCCTTGGCCAAGAGCCGACAGCAAAGGTTGCGATTGGTCGACGCAGCGCCGAGTATCTAATTGCCAAGCCCGCGGTGGCGATGACGCTTGCACTGAATGGCGGCACGGAGTTGCGGCTGTCGGCGCAGGGGCAGTGGTCCGACAATACACAACTGCCTCAGCAGCGCCAGTGGGTGCTGGGTGGCGGCAGCAGCTTGTCAGCCTGGTTGCCGGGCACGCTTGTTGGCGATGACGGTGTGCACGCCAGTATGGCGATTCAGCGAGAGTACGCATGGCGCGATCTTACGTTAACGCCTGCGCTGTTTGTTGAGTATGGTGCCGCCAGGTTTACTGACACCGACGATGAACTCGGCGAGTGGCAAAACCTGGCCGATGCAGGCCTTGGGGTGAGCTTGGAGATGCCCTACGGTTTGAGTAGTCACTGGGTGGCGGCAGTGCCCCTGGCCGATGACGTCGACGACGAGGCGCGCCTGGATAGCAAGGAAGTCGATTTCTATTGGAGCTTGCGCTGGCAGTGGTAGGCGGCTAAGCGCACTCTTAGCGTGCCAGCAGCTGATCCAGTAATTGGCTAAGCTGTTGGCGCTGATCATCAGTCAGTGGTGCGAGCCACTGTTTTTGCAGCTCACACAGTGTTGTCATCGCCTGCTCAGCACGGCGTATTCCCGAAGGACTGAGTTTCACTAATTGGCTGCGGCCATCATCGGGATTGGCAGGGCGCTCAATCAAGCCCGCCGTTTCCAGCCGTTTCAGCAGCTTGGTTAAACCGCCGCTGCTCATCAACAAGGCCTTGCACAGCGCTGTCGGGCTAACGCAGTGCGGCGGCGGTTGGCGGCGCAGTGCCGCGAGCACATCAAACTCTGCTGGCAATAGGTTGTGGCTGGCTAGCTGCTCGCTGCCGGCACGCAAATAGTCATCGGCGCTTCGCAGCAGTCTCAATATCGAAGGTTGGCAATCTCTGTAGGCTTGGGGCCAGTTCTCGCGTTGCTGTTCACGCAGCTCGGCAATGCCTATGCGTCGGTCGTCCATCGCGCTGTTTCCGTCGTGTGGGAACAGAATTTTATCTTGCTAGAAAGATAGTTGCCAGTTACTCTGCTCGCTTGCCTAACTGGAGCCGTTATGAACTCACGAGCGGTGTCGCTGCCCATTACCTTTCTGCTAGCGTCGATTTTTGCCTTGTCACCTCTGGCTATCGACCTGTATTTGCCGACAATTCCGGCTATCGCCCGGGACTTTTCTGTGCCGGTGCAGCAGCTGGCGATCACCGTAAGTCTGTATATTTTGGGCCTGAGCTTTGGACAGTTTTGCGGTGGGCCCCTCAGTGACTACTGGGGCCGCCGGCCGGTGTTATTTGGTGGTTTGGCGATCTTTTTTGTCGCCAGCTTAATTCTGGCCTTCGCTGAGAGCCTGGAGGTCTTTTGGTTTGCCCGGGTATTGCAGGCTGTCGGCGGTGGCTTTGCTTCGGTGGTGGTGCCGGCGATTATTCGCGATAACACGGAGGGGCAGGCGACTGCCAAACTGTTCGCACTGATCGCGTTGATTACGATCTTCGCGCCTGCCATCGCGCCGGCACTGGGCACCTTGCTTTATACGATGAGCGGCTGGCGAGCCGTTTTCGTTGCCCTGGCGGCTTACGCCTCCGTGGTGCTGCTGGCAACGTGGCGCTTCCTCCACGTTACCGACGCCTCAGCATTGCCGGGGCCCGCGCAGAGTTTGTTGCAGCGCTATCGTCATGTGTTGCGTCACCGCGTGGCCATGCGCTACGTGTTGGTACAAGGCCTGACTTTCGCGGTGATGATGACCTTCCTGGTCAATTCCGCTGTGGTGTATATGGAGCACTACGGACAGAGTGAGGCCGTGTTTTCGATTCTGTTTGCGGCCAATATTGTTACCCTGGCGATCGCCAACCGGGTGAATAACTATCTGCTCAATACCTTGCCTGCGGCCAAAATACTCTATG
Organism: Spongiibacter sp. UBA1325; assembly: GCF_002306875.1. NCBI lineage: Bacteria > Pseudomonadati > Pseudomonadota > Gammaproteobacteria > Cellvibrionales > Spongiibacteraceae > Spongiibacter > Spongiibacter sp. UBA1325. The sequence continues at coordinate 59,105 of NZ_DBTD01000009.1, read as the reverse complement.
GTGCGGTGATGCTGCAGGGGCTGGCGTGCCTCGGTTTGCTGCTTGTCACACCGTTTAACCCGCCTTTGTGGTTGGTGGTCGGGCTAATTGTGGTGAGTGTGGGTGCTCTGGGTGGGGTTATGGGCAATACCCAGGCCTGCTGTTTGCACTTTTTCCCCAAGCACAGCGGCATTGCTTCGGCGTTGCTGGGCAGTGGCCAGTATTTAATTGGCGCGCTTGTCAGCGCCCTGTCCACGCGTTTTGTCAGTGACCAGCTGTGGCCGATGACAATAACCATGGCGCTTTGCTCTGTGCTGGCGCTAATAGTCTTGCCGCGCCCCTCTCTCTACGCTCGCCAGGTGGAAGCGGATAGTTATGCAGAGGCTCACTAGGGCCTGTTAACAGGCCCTAACTGTTTTGGCATAGCTCGAGCCAGCGAATGATCCCCTCGCTGCGGTATTTTTGGCGGTGCAAAATGAAGTAGAAGTTGCGTCGCAGGTCTCGGCTCGGCGTGGGGAGAGCGATGATGCGGCCGCTATCTATGGCCGCTTCCAGTGAGACGCGTGACAGGCAGCCGATGCCCAGGCCGTTCTCGACCGCGCGTTTGATCGCTTCTGTATGTTGCAGCTCCAGGCCAATTGTCATGTTTGGCAGTAGATCGTGCATGGCGCGATCAAACGCTTGGCGTGTACCCGAACCCGGCTCGCGCAGTATCCACTGAGCCTTTACAAGGTCGTCGTCCGTCAGTGAGCTTTTCTTGGCAAGTGGGTGCAGCGGGCTGCAGAACACTTGCAGCTCGTCCTCTCGCCAGGGCGTTACTTCCAAGTCGGGGTGTTGGAACTCGCCTTCAATCAGCCCCATATCCAAATTAAAGCTGAGCACCTGTTGGCCGATGGCCTCCGTGTTGGCGACATGCAGCTGTACGCTGGCGCTGGGGTGGCGTTGAATGAACTCCGCCATGATGTCCACGGCAAGGTAATTACCAATGGTCAGCGTAGCGCCAATTTTAATTTCACCAATGCAGTCATGTTGTTTAAAGGCGTGTTCTAAGGCCTGTGCCTGGTCGAGTAAAGATTCTGCTTGCGGCCTGAGGGCGCGGCCTAACTCATTGATTTGCAGTCGTTTACCGACGCGGTCAAACAATTGAATAGAAAACTGTTTCTCCAGGTCTTTTAGTGCGCTGGACGCGGCGGACTGGGACATTGATAGCTGTTGGGCGGCGCGAGTGATGTTCTCGGTATGGGCGGCCGCGAGAAAGACTTCTAGCTGGCGAAGTGTGTAATGCATATCAATTGATCCGATTATTTAAATTCAAATAAGTTGTTTTACCGATATGTTAGCCGCGACGTACAGTAACTGCAAATTCAGTGGCAGCAGCCAAGTAGCACAGTATCAACGAGGTGAGCAATGAAGACGATAAGTTCTGAGCGAGTAACGAGCGTGCACCATTGGAATGATACGCTGTTCAGCTTTAAAACCAGCCGTGACCCCTCATTCAGATATAAAAACGGTCACTTCACAATGATCGGTTTACCGCAGGCCGGACGCCCGCTGATGCGTGCCTACAGCCTGGTGAGTGCTAACTACGAAGACGAGCTGGAGTTTTTCAGTATTAAGGTTCCCGATGGGCCGCTGACGTCGCAATTGCAAAAAATACGCGTGGGCGACGAGGTGCTGGTGAGCCGTAAACCGACCGGAACATTGATAGCAGACAATCTGTTGCCCGGGCGCAACTTATACCTGCTCTCTACGGGAACCGGTTTAGCGCCCTTCATGAGTCTGATTAAAGACCCGGAGCTCTACGAGCAATACGATAAGGTGATTTTAACCCACGGCGTTCGTTACCAGAGCGAGCTGGCTTACCAAAAGTTGATTTGTGAAGAGCTGCCCGGCAATGAGTACTTCGGCGACCTGGTGCGCGAAAAGCTATTGTATTACCCAACGGTAACCCGAGAGGCGTATCGCAACAATGGCCGCTTAACAGACTTAATACGCTGCGGAAAACTCATGTCCGATGTGGGTTTGCCTGCCCTGAATCCCGAACATGATCGCTTCATGTTGTGCGGCAGCCCGGCCATGCTAAAGGAGAGTACGCAGTTGCTCGACAGCCTGGGATTTCGCGAAACGCGCGCGGGCGACTACGGGCACTACGTGATTGAGCGGGCATTTGTTGAGCACTGAGGCTGGGAGAGGCGTGGTCGCGGGATAAAAAAGTTGCCTCTGGCTGCTTTTTTATCCCGATATTGATGGCGAATGTGGAGTCGCGGCGCGGCTCTTGTTAAGTTACGGCTTTCTGTTTCTCGTAAGATAGCCGCATATGTTAAAGAAAATTCTTTTGGCACTCTTGGTGCTCGCCGGGGCGGCTGCCGCCGTATTTGTCTTTACTAAAAAGCCTGAACCTCTGGCGGCTGATTCGGCGTCGGCGCAGTGGTTGCAAGCCGGCCCCCAAGAAGTGACATTTTTTGATGTCACGCTTGTAGACGACACGCGGCCTATGCAGGCGAACGGCGATTTTTCCGGTAGCGATGAGCGCGAGCTGAAAACGCGTATATGGCTGCCCGAGGTGCTGCATGGTCGCGCACCGCTGGTGATATATAGCCACGGCTTTATGTCGGACCGAACCGGCGGCCGTTATTTGGCCGAGCATTTGGCCAGCCACGGTTATATTGTAGCGGCAATGGACTACCCGCTTACCAATTTTAATGCCCCTGGCGGCCCATTGGTAAAAGACGTGGTGAATCAGCCCGGAGATATCAGCTTCCTGATTGACCAATTCCTAAGCTGGAATGCCGAGCAGGGCAACCAGTTCTACCAGCATATTGACGACTCGCGTATTGCCGCTATTGGATTGTCGCTGGGCGGCATGACATCGACAATGGTCGCCTTTCATCCGCGTTTTTACGACCCCCGTGTCAGTGCGGCGGTATCGATTGCCGGCCCCAGTTACATGTTTGGCCCTGCTTTTTTCCAGAGCCGACCACTGCCTTTTATGATGGTAGCCTCGCCCATAGACCCGATGATCAGCTATCAGGATAATGCCGCCGATATTCCTCAGAGGGTGCCCGGTGCGACACTGGTTACCATTGATGGCGCTTCGCACACTGGCTTTGCCAGCTTGGCTCGTGCCCTGCGATGGATGGACAACCCGGACAGCTTGGGCTGCCGACAAGTCAATCAAGGCTTAGAAAAGACCGAAGACGATGATTGGAGTCACGAATTAGGCAGCCTGGAAGAGGGCTTAATTTTTGCTGAGCAGCCCAAGCTGTGTACGCAGATGCCGCTGCCGACGGCGATGAACCCGATTCGTCAGCACTGGCTAAATACCCTGGCGATTTATGCATTCTTAGAATCACATTTCGCTTTAGGCCAGCAGCAGCGTGTGGCTGCTAAGCGTTTTCTTGGTGAGCAACTGCCGGCCGAGCAAACAGATGTCAGCGTACAGCTGCCATAACTCATTTTTGGGGCCTTTCATGAAAAAGGATATTTAATGACTCGTCCCCCGCGCTTTTTTTTCCGCGCGCGAGCCTTGCTCGCCGTATGTTTCTGCGGGCTAACCTCTGCGGTGTTGGCGCAATCGTTAGTTCGTCCGCCGCTGGAATTTTTACCTGATGTGGATGCCGAGCCGGAGGCGGTATCGTCACTGTTGCGGGCCGAGCAAATGCAGCTGGCTAAGATGGATAGCTATCCCCGCGGTGGGCCCGATGCAATTGCCGGCGTGGGTGATTGGTGGCTGAGTAACGGTGTAATTTGCGCGGCGATAAGTGATGTAGAACACGACGCGGGCATCGTTAGCGGCGGTGGCAGCTTGGTCGATCTTGGTTACTGTGACCGGGACGATGACCAGTGGAGCTACGCCAATTTCCTGACGGGTTTGAGCAAAGACACCGCGATTCCCGTGCAGCGCATTCACGCCGAAATTCGTGATGGCGGTGCCGAAATCGTTACCCTAGGCCAGCGCGATGGCTTGCGTCAGATTGTTCGCTACCGTCTTGAGGAAGACAGTCAAACGCTGAACGTGCAGGTAGAGATAAGCCGCTACGCCGAGGGGCCGGCACTGCGTTTGAGCGGTTTGTTTACCCTCTACTCGCAGCGGGCACTGTCGCCCTTTAGCTATTCGAGCTATGCGCCAGAGGCGACACTGGGCTTTGCACAAAAGCAGATTGATCGCCACGACACCGCTTCGTTGATCAATGGTCTCATGCCCGCAGACTGGAATATTCTGGTTGGCAGTGACGCCTATGAGGCCGGGGTCAGCTATGGCGTCCAGCTTGAGTCTGCTGAGCTGATTACTGCCAGTGGCACGCGACGCTCGCTGCCGACGTTCCTGGCTGTGTTTCCCGATTACAGCATGCACGGCTGGATGACGCGCCCGTTGTGGATGCAAAGTGAGCGTCTGAATTGGTTGTCGATGTTGCAGAACCGATTTATGGATATCGACAAAAAAGAGCGCTTGCTCGCCAACTTTAATGTGGTGGTAGGCAAGCGCAGCGACGTGGCATCGGTCACCGACCAGATCTATCGGGGTCCCGAGCTGCGCGGCTATAGCAGCCACCAAGCGGTGTCCTTTTCAGTGTGGGACCGGCATGAAAGAGCCGTAACGCAGGTGCGCCCTAATGCCGATGGCAGTTTTCGCGTGCGCCTGCCCGATCGTGCCCAGCGCGTCAGGGTTAGCGCAGTGACCCCCTGGGGGCAGCGCAAAGCGAGAGAGCTTTCGGTGGTGGATAGCCGCAATGACTCGGGACGTTGGGTGTTTACCCAAAATGGTGAACTCAGTTTGCCTCGCAATGTTGCCATGAGTTTGTATTTTTTTGGTGTGGATGGCACGGCCGACCCCGAGTTTGGTGACGACTTACTGGCGTTTTCTGAAGGGGGCATTGCCCTGCGCAATGAAGACCAGGGGAATCGCATTGACCTTGCCGGCGTTCCCTCTGACCCCGAGCGTATTTCTCTACCCGAGGGGCACTACCGCGTGCTCGTGGGGCGCGGAATTGAATATGACATCGAAGAATACCTGCTGACGGTTGTCGCCGGGCAGCGCAGTGAATTGCCTATTCGGCCGCCCCAGCGAGCGTGGTATAGCGAAGACTGGCGAAGCGCTGACTTACACGTTCACAGTGGCGCCAGCTTTGATTCCGTGCTGCCCCTGCAAGAGCGTCTGCGCAGCTTTGCCGCGCAGGGCGCCGAACTTCTGGTCGCTTCAGAGCACAATCGCATTGTCGATGGTCGCAATGCGGTGGCGGCGATGGGCTTGAACGGGGTGCTGCAGCTTGTAGTAGGCAGTGAGTTCACGGGTATGGCGCACACTGCCGAGGCGCCGTTCACAATCGGCCACAGTAATGCATTTCCCCTGCAGGCGCGGCCGGAGCAATACGCTGGCGGTATTCCTAAAATTGAAGGTAGGGCGCTGCGCGAATTGATTGCCGATGTTAAGCGTCGTGACCCAGGCGCACTGTTTCAGCTAAACCATCCACGGGCTGTCGCTCCGCTAGACACTGACTTGGCGTTTTTCGAGCACCTTTCTGTCGGGAAAGAGTATGACCCTGCGCTGCCCTTGAATAGTGAGAACAATAACAGCCTGCTGAAAGTGGACCCGGCCAGCGGTGCCCGCGATATTGATTTTGACTTGTTGGAAGTGCTCAACGGCAGTGAGTTTGCGGTGTATGAGGCAGTGCGTGACGACTGGTTCTCGCTGCTGAACCAGGGCGCCCGACGCGGTGCGACGGGAAATAGCGACTCCCATGGTCGTCGTCAGCACGCTGCGATCCCAAGAAATTATATTTATCTGCCGGAGTCCGGCGGCTTGCCCATCAGCGAGGCAGCGCTGGTGGAGGCGCTGTCAGAGGGGCGCAGCTTTATGACGACCGGCCCGTTCATGGCGCTCACCCTGCGAGAGGATGGCCAACAAGCGGGTATTGGCGATACCTTCGCGGGGCGTAGGGCAGAGCTACATGTGCAGCTGCGCTCGGCGCCCTGGGTCGAGCTGGAGCAGATGACAATCTGGGTAAACGGTCGCATATATCGTCAGCTGCCATGCCGGGCTAACGACCACAAAGTCATCGAGCTGGTGGTCGAGGAGGATGCCTGGGTAGTGGTTGAGGTAAGCGGGCCTGCGGGTGACCGTTACCGCCAGCTTTACCCCGGTTTGCGTCCGCTGGCACTGAGTAACCCCATTTACTTTGATGCCAATCGAGATGGAAAGTGGCGCGCACCGCTGAACTAGGACTACTATTTAATTGTCATAAGCCACAGTAATAATACTGGATGTGAATAGTGGCCCTTTTTTATTGGAAAGCTTGTGCCATTATCGAGTCAGAGTCTGTAGCAAAAACAGGCATACCAAAGTGTTAGGGGGAAATATGATCCGTATTCAGAAGTCCATGCGCCTCGTTGCATGTATCACCGTCGCGCTATTTGTCACTGCGTGTAGCATCGACCCGTACACAGGGGAAGAAAAGGCCAGTAATACCGCTAAGGGTGCCGGCTGGGGTGCACTAGGGGGTGCGGTACTGGGGGCGGCAGTATCCAGTAAGAAAGACCGTAAAAAAGGTGCATTGATCGGCGCTGCAGCCGGCGCTGCTGCGGGTGGTGGCTACGGTTATTACATGGACCGCCAGGAAGCCAAACTTCGTGCCCGCCTGGAAGGCACTGGCGTTGGCGTGCAGCGTGTGGGCGATACCATCAAATTGATTATGCCGGGCAATATCACCTTTGATACCGGTAGTTCCGTCATCATGAGTGGCTTCACCAGCGTATTGGACAGCGTCGCGCTAGTCGCTAAAGAGTTTGATAAAACGCTGATGCAAGTGAACGGTTACACAGATTCGACCGGTAGTTTTCAGACTAACCAGACACTGTCAGAGCAGCGTGCAGGCAGCGTCGCGCGTTACTTTATGAACCAAGGTGTTGCGTCGAGCCGTATTCGCGCAACAGGTTATGGTCCTCGCGACCCAATTGCGGACAACAGCACAGCCTCCGGGCGTGCTCAAAACCGCCGTGTAGAGATTGAACTGCTGCCCATGCAGCAATAAGTCACTACTCTTCTGCTTGGGGCGCCGCTCGGCGTCCCTTCTCTTTTCAAGGCAAATTCCGTGAATAAATTCTTTGTTGCTGCCATTGCGCTGCTGTTGAGTGCCTGTGCAAGTTTTAGCCCTATTACCAAGCCAGAAGTGGCGATAACCCGCATTAATGTTGGTGCGTCCAACGGCCTTCAGCAGCAATTGCTGGTGGGCTTGCAGCTGGATAACCCAAATGGCTTTGAGCTGAATTTGGGACGGCTGCGTTATGAAATGCACCTGGCTGGCAGCAAGCTGGCATCGGGCAGCTTTAATGAAGAAGTGCGGGTGCCGGCGAATGGCCAGAGCAATATTGAGGTGCCAGTGGGTATTAACCTGCTCAGTGGCATTGGCCTACTGCGTAATTTGTTGAGTAACGTTGGTGCCGACCTGGATTACGAGCTCAAGTTGAGTGCAGATGTGGGCAACTTCGGCCTGGGGGATATGACGGTCGTCAAGAAGGGCGTTGTCGGCATCAATGGCCGAGCAACGCCTTAGTTGCAGTGCTATGCCCGGCGTGCGGCCTTGCTGCCGCTGTCGCTCAAGCTGTCGTGCAGTGCAATCAACTGCTGCGTGAGTTTGTGGGAGGGGGCAAGGTGCACAAGCGGCAATTGTCGGTTGCGCGATTCCTTCATTTTTACAGAGCTGCTCAGGTATTGTTCGAAAACGGGCAGCTCGTTAGCGCGCAGACTGTCTACCAACTGAGCGGGCAAGCTCGCCTGGGCCTGAAACTGATTGACCACAATACCTTCTAAATGCAACCCGGGGTTGTGGTCTTCGCGAATCTCCTCCACGGTTTCCAGTAAGCCCATCAGTGCGCCCTGCGAAAAGCTATCGCAGTCAAAGGGGATGACCAGGCTGTCGGCGGCAATCAGGGCTGAGCGGCTGTAAAAATTCAATGCGGGTGGCGTATCGATATAGATATGCTCATATTCTTTTTCCAGCTCGCGCAGGGCATCGCGGAGTTTGTAGATTTTGTGTCGGCTCTCGAGTTCGCGCTCGATCACGGCTAACTCGGGGCTTGACGGCATCAAGTAGAGATTGTCGAATTCGGTTTCGTATACGCAGTCTCCCGCGTCTTTGCTCTTGCCAAAAAGAGCCAGCTTTTGCTTAAAAAAGCTGGCGGCATTGTCGTCGAGGTCGCGAAACTGTTCACCGACGAGGTACTCGCTGCTGTTGCCTTGGATGTCCAAGTCGATCAGCAGGGTTTTAAAGCCTTTCCAGGCGCTGATAGCTGCCAGGTTGCAGCTGATACTTGTTTTGCCCACGCCACCTTTTTGGTTAAAGATAACCCGCTTCATTGACTCGCCCTATTGCACATTTTTCGAAGTGGATAATGCTAGCAGTTCCGCGGGTTGTGGGCTATGGCTGATGACTTAGACTGCGGTAGATTTACGCTCATTCAGCCACGCCGACGTTCGGCCTAGGCCGAGTAGCAGCACGGTAATGTAACCCAGCGCCAGGTTGTTTGCGTAATCGCGGTGCAACTCTTTGCGGAAGATGAGGCATTCACAGAAGTGGGCGGCTAAAAGGCCGTAGCCGACCCAGTTGATCCAGTGGCTGCTGTCGCCAGCCAAGGGTTGGAAAAAGTTGATCACGAAAGCCAGCCAAAATATCAGTGTGGCAATATTCATTATACGGAGTCCCATAGGCACCTCTTGTTGTTATTACTTTGCGGATAATTGTTGGCCACGCATAATGCGATATTCGTAGTATTGCTGCAATCACTAGCCAGGAGTTGATGGATGTATACAGGCATTGTTCAGGGCGCCTTCCCCCTGTGTGGTTTGATCGATGAGCCGGGTTTGCGACGCCTGGCCGTGGATCTACCCGAGTCTCTGCAAGATGAACTGAGCATTGGTGCCAGTATTGCGCTAGATGGCGTATGTATGACGGTCACTCGCATCGATGGTCCGACAGTGCACTTTGACGCGATGCAGGAAACGCTGTCGCTCACCACGTTGGGGCAGCTAAAAATGGGTGACAGCGTCAATGTTGAGCGTTCCGCTAAGCAGGGGGCGGAAATCGGCGGTCATCTGATTTCCGGCCATATTGATGGGCGGGCCAAAGTCTGTGAGGTGCAGCGTTCTGAAAATAATGTGAGTTTGTTTTTCCAGTTGCCCGAGGCCTTGTGTAAATATGTGTTCCACAAGGGCTTTATTGGCTTGCACGGTTGCAGCCTGACCGTGGCGAGTATGGATAAAGAGCGCGGTATTTTTTCCGTCTGTTTGATCCCGGAAACGCTTCGCAGTACTAATTTAAGTGCACTGGTGGTGGGCAGCGAAGTGAATATCGAGGTGGATCGTCAGACCCAGGTTATTGTCGACACGGTGGAAAGGGTGTTGGCAGAGCAGGGCGTAAACCGGGAGTAAAAACGGCGCCTTGAAGGCGCCGTTGTTTCGGGGCTTTTACGCGTCTGGCATCAAGCTATTGATTCGATCCAGCGCGTCGACGTACTCGTTGATCAGGCGGAACACCACATTGCGGGTGGACTCGACCTCGTTGATTTGTCCGACGACCTGTCCTACCGGGTTGAAGGCAACTTTTTGACATTCGCCCACTGCGGCATATTTGGCGGTGCGACGAATGCCGTCGCCGGTAACCAAGCCTTGCAACGGCATGCCCAGCGGCTCAGGGTTGCCGGGGGTCGACCACGCATCGGTCCAATCATTCTTGAGCATTCGGCAGGGCTTTCCGGTCCAGGAGCGTGAGCGCACAGTGTCTTCACTGGTTGCTTTTAGCAACGACTCTTTTTGTGCAGGTTCGGCGTGCGCCTCTTCAACGGTCAGCCACAGTGAGCCGCTCCATGCACCAGCGCAGCCCATTGCCATCGCCGCCAGCATTTGTTCGCCGCTACCAATACCGCCAGCAGCCAGTACGGGAATGTCGCCCGCCGCTTTTACGGCCTGTGGCCAGAATACGATAGAGCCAACATCACCAGTGTGGCCGCCACCTTCGCCGCCTTGGGCAACGATAAAGTCCAGACCCGCTTCGCGGTGAGCTTTTACCTGCTTAACTTTGCCGCACAGTGCGCCAACCAGGCGGCCGCTGTCTTGAATCATTTTGACCTTGTCAGCCGGTGGTGTGCCGAGGGCGTTCGCGATCAGTTTACACTTAGGGCGTGTGAGGGCTTCTTTGAGCAGCGGAGTGGCTGTGGCTTCTGTCCAGCCAAGCAGGCCCATACCCTTGCTACCGTCTGGCCACTCGGGAACGCCGTGGTCGGCCAACAGCTTCTGTGCGAACTCCACGTGTTCCTCGGGCACCATATCCCAGAGCTGCTTTTCCAGCTCTTCGGGGCTCATATCGCCCATGCCTTCATATTTTTGCGGAATAACGATGTCCACGCCGTAGGGCAGGTCACCAATGTGGGCGTCGATCCAGTCAAGTTCTTCTTTTAGTTCTTCGGGCGAAAAGCCAACCGCGCCAAGTACACCGATACCGCCGGCTTTACTTACGGCCACCACGACGTCACGGCAGTGAGTGAATGCGAAGATTGGGTACTCGATACCCAGTTTTTTACATAGTTCGGTTTGCATTACCTAAGCCTCTGAATCAGGGCAACACCCGCTGGCGTGCCGTTCGATGAATACGCGCTACAGTATTGCCAAGGCCGTGGGGGGCAACAATGGCGTAAGTTATCATTGCCCAGTGACGAAAAAGATCAGTGGCTTGCCCTAGTGACGCTTGTTTTCGCATGGCCGGGGGGGTAACAATAAGGGCTTCGATCCAACCTTGGAAAATGACCGTACTATGGATAATTGCCTTTCTGCAGGTGCGCGTCTATTGCTGCTCAAGCGCCGGCATCGCGCCTTAGACGAAGAAATTTCGTTGTTGGCGTCGAACCCTTGGCAAAATCAGTTGCTATTGCAGCGCCTAAAAAAAGAAAAACTACGTATTAAAGACACGATCGAACGCCTGCACAGCGAGATGATTCCCGACATTGACGCCTAGTGTTTGTGAGATATATCTCACAACACGGGCTGGTGATAACGCCTGTTGGCCCAACGGCGAGCCTGCTCTAATAGCAGTCGTCAGGAAGACTAAGGCATTCAACGGATTGGATGCGACAGTGGAAGTCGAATTTTCAGAAAGCCGGCGCTTGCGCCGGCTTTTTGGTTTCTGGCGTTTACTCCTTAATTGCCGTCGCGGCGATCACCTTCTACACTGCCCGCCTCATTTTCTGCATTGACGCTAGCCCAATGTCCGACCGAAACTTTGACGGAATTGCCCAACGCTTTCAGCGCAATATCTATGGCAATCCGAAAGGCCAACTTCGCCTGGCAATTTGCCGCCGAGAGCTCGAGGAAAAGCTACCAGCGCTTTTTGGTGGTGAGCCGGTAAGCATTTGGGACGCCGGCGGTGGATTAGGGCAAATGGCCGAGGTCTTTCTCGAGCAGGGGCACCGGCTTGAGCTCAATGATATTTCACAGGAGATGCTCGATCTGGCAGGGGAGCGTCTATCTTCATACTGCCGCTCAGGGCAGTTGTCGTTGTCCCATGCGCCTATCCAAGGTATGGCCGCTCAGGGACAGTTTCAGTTGGTGATCTGTCATGCCGTGCTGGAGTGGGTGGCCGATATGGAGCAAGTGCTACGCCACCTCGCTGCAGGGATAAAAGAGGGCGGCCACCTGTCGCTGATGTTCTATAACCTCAATGCATTGGTATTGGGCAATATGATTAAGGGCAATTTATACAAACTGCGTGACGAGGATTTTGCCGGACACCCCGGAGGTTTAACGCCGCCATCGCCCCGCCGGCCGCAGGATGTTGAGGCGGCGCTTTCCGCGGTGGGCCTTGAGGTGGTATCGCGCCGAGGGGTTCGCATTAGCCATGACCTAATGTCCAGACAATTACGCCGCGAGCGCAGCGTTGACGACATGCTTGAAATCGACTGGCAGTATGGTGCTCAGGAGCCGTTTTGGGCCTTGGGGCGTTATGTTCACTTGTTGTGCCGCCACAAGAGAGGGGCGGTCTAGTTGGCAATTCGAACTGCGGCACCTGAGAATGCGTGGGTGCTACGTTCTGGTAGGGGCGTTAAAGTGTGGCGGGGAATTGACTGCCCGCCGATGTGGCGGGCGGCATTTCGTCGCGATGATGATGGACTGGCGACGGTTTGTACTCAGCTGCCGGCGTTGGAGGTGGTATGCCTGCAGTAGCTAGCGTTTACAGCGCGATTAAACAGGCAATAAGCCCCGCTGCGACAATGCTGATAAAGCTCACGCGAGCAGTGATGTCAGCATAAATTTCTGCATTGTTCATTTCAGTTGCAGTGATCGCTTTCATAGTGTGATCCTCTCGGTTTTGCTGCTGTGGTTTTTACAGTGCAACGATGCTGGCAATAAAGCCGGCGGCAATGATGCTGGCCAGTGCAAGACGGGCTGCGATATCCGTTACCACTTCTGCTTTGTTGATCTCGTTGATAGTCAATGTATGAGCCATGTTGTTTCTCCTGTGAATGTCTTGATGACAGGGTCAGTATAGGGAGAAAGCGGCTTAACAGGGGTTACAGGGAGGAGGGGAGCCGACGTCGTGTGTGTGGCCTAAGGTGGCGAAAATTAAGCTTATGAATGCTAGATAATTATAATAAAATCAGTGTGTTAAATGAATTCTAAGCAAAAGTTCATCATTTGTTTAAGCCCCTGCCATCATGTCGCGGGGGTTAAATTGCTGTAATAGATGGGAAACGGCGGGGTCGCCGCTTCCCATGCAAGCAATTTACTGCCGGGGAGCGAGGGGCGTGCGCCGGGTATCTGCTCGCGGTGTCCGGGGGCCTAAGCGTTTGCTCAGCAGCCCGAGCACTCGCTCTGCCGTGTGACGATAGGCGGTGAGCTTGCCGCCGTATACCGACAGAATTTTCGGGCTATTTTCGTCGTCACACATCAGGAATGTGTCGCGCAGGCGTTTGTTGGCGCTGTCATCCGAGCGCGGTAGAACGCGCAGCCCTGCCCATGCGTCGATAAGCGCGGGTTTCTCACCCGGGAAAAAGTGGCTGAGCGTATCTTGAAGGTAGGTGATTTCATCGTTGCTTGGCGCGATATTATCTGGCCCATCGCGGTGAATGATCTCGGTGGTGCCAACCAGTGTATGCTCGCCCCAGGGCATGGCAAAAACGGCGCGCCGGTCGCTGGGAGCCTCCATGTAGTAGACACCGCGCCCGAGGCGTTTATCGACCACAATATGGCTGCCGCGCACAAGTTCGATCTCCTCGGTCATCGCTGCGTTTTCGATGCGCTGCGACGTTTGGTTTACCCACGGGCCGGTGGCATTCACCAGGCTTTTGCAATGGCAGCGGCGCTCGCCGTCAGCCGTGTTGAAGGTCAGCGAATAGCCATCTTCGTTCTTTTTGGCTTCTAACAGCTCCCAGCCCGTGAAAGTTTGTGCGCCCAGTTGCGCGGCGGAGTCGACAACAGCCTCGGTTAACAGCCGGTCGTCGGTTTGACCGTCCCAGTACTGGAATACCGCCTGCAGGCCGTTGGTATCCAGACCATCAAGATTGTGCCACTCTTCTTTCTTCAGTTTGCGGAAATGCCCCAGTGGGCCGCCGCCACTCAACAAGTAGTAGAGCGTTAAGCCGGCGCGAATTTGCCAGGGGCGGCGCGAGGTATTTTTATAAATGGGAATATAAAAGGGTACCGGGCGAACAAGCTCTGGCGCGTTGCGCAGCAGCTGAGCGCGCTCGCGCAGGCTGTGGAACACCAGGGAGAATTGCGCCGTTTCCAGATAGCGCAGACCGCCATGAATTAATTTGCTTGAGCGCTGAGAGGTGCCTGCCGCCCAGGTTGCGCGCTCGAAAATACAGCTGTCGTAGCCCGCTGCCGCTGCGGCTTGGGCAATGCCTGCGCCCTGAACGCCGCCGCCAATGATGGCAACTTCGGTGTGGATATCGTTAGACAAGGTGGAGCTCCTGTAATACTTCGCCAATATTAAAACTTTCTATTCCGGCGGCTCCGCGTTCGAACCAGTCGCGGGCCTCCAGGGCGCTGCCTACCTCATAGATCAGCAGCGGTAGCGGCAGGGTGCGCAGATCGGTCTCTACGGGGACGCAGTTGCGGTCCATAAACACGATTTCAGGCGTCAATTCAGCCAGCGACGCCAGCTGCCAGTCCGGCCAGTAGTCGAAAACCGCGCCGCACCGCTGCCAGCCGTTGTTCTTGGCAACCAGCAGGGCGTCGAGCTCAAAGCTGATGAGCACGCAGCGGTGTTGGTAGCCCTGTAGGGCTTGCGTGACCGCGCTGACCATGGCGTTTGCGCCAAACTGGGCGAGACTTTCCCCTTTCAGCTCGACATAAATATCTACCGACGGGTAGTCGTCGAGTAAACCGGTCACCGCCTGTAGGGGGCTGAGCGGCGTGCCTCTGAACTGGTCTCCAAAGCGCTCGGGCTCGTAGGCTGACATCGTTGCAAGTTCGGCCGCCGTATAGTCCCAGATCATGCCGGGTTGTTGGCACAAACGTGTTAACGCTGGGTCGTGGAAGATAAACGGTGTCCCGTCAGCACTGAGCTGCACATCTAGCTCGAGCTTAACCGCGCCCACGCGAGCCGCTTCGCGCAGTGCCAGCAAGGTGTTTTCTGGGAAGTGCCGTCGCCAGCCACGGTGGGCGACAAAATTTTCGATCTGCATAGGGTCTTTCCTGCCAAGGGGGCAACTTTAGCTGTTACGTCTTACAGGAAAAAGATGGTTGATGCACAATAGCCAACTATTTGCTTTATTGCTTGAGAAATTGCGCGGTTATGACGCGTTCAGGGGAGGGATATGCTGGGAACGTCGGTTAAAAAGCTACTTAGTGGTAGCGTAGAGCTGGGTGCAACGGTCGAGATAAAGGGGTGGTTGCGCAGTCGTCGTGACTCCAAGGGTGGCTTCTCTTTCTTGGCGGTGAACGACGGCACGACCCAGCACGCCTTGCAGGTGGTGGCGCCGGGCGAGTTGGCTAATTACCAGTCGGATGTGCAGCGCTTAACGGCCGGCTGTTCGCTGCGCGTTGTCGGTACGCTAGTCGCCTCTCAGGGTAAAGGACAGAGCGTGGAAATTCAGGCGGAGGAGATCGAGGTCTACGGCTGGGTCGACGACCCCGATACTTACCCTATCGCCAAAAAGCGTCACAGTTTTGAATACCTGCGTGGGGTGGCGCACCTGCGCCCGCGTACCAATACCTTTGGCGCGATCACGCGTGTGCGCACGGTGCTGGCCAATGCGGTGCACAGCTACTTCTTTGAGCGCGACTTTCAGTGGATTAATACGCCGCTGATAACGGCCAGTGACTGTGAGGGCGCCGGAGAAATGTTTCGTGTCAGCACGCTTGATTTGCAAAACCTGCCTCGCGATGCCCACGGCGCCGTCGACTTCAGTCAGGACTTCTTTGGCCGGGAGGCATTTCTTACCGTATCGGGGCAGCTCAATGCCGAGGCGTACTGCCTGGCGATGAGCAAGGTATATACCTTTGGGCCGACCTTTCGCGCGGAAAACTCAAATACCAGCCGGCACCTGGCTGAGTTTTGGATGGTTGAGCCCGAGGTGGCTTTTGCCAACCTTGACGACGATGCCGCCTTGGCAGAAGATTTTTTGCGCTACCTGATTAAGCAGGTGCTGGAGCACTGCGAAGACGACTTGGCCTTCTTTAATCAGTATATCGACGACACGGTGCTGTCGCGCTTGCAGGCGGTGTCTGAGCGTGAATTCGCGCGTATGGATTACACCGAGGCGGTGAAAATACTCACATCAGCGAAGGCCTCTTTTGACTACCCGGTGGAATGGGGGCGAGACCTGCAATCCGAGCACGAGCGCTATCTTTGTGAGCAACATGTGGGTGGGCCGCTAATCGTCAGTAACTACCCAAAAGATATTAAAGCGTTTTACATGCGCCTGAATGACGATGGCAGAACGGTAGCTGCCATGGATGTACTGGCACCGGGCATTGGTGAAATTATCGGCGGCAGCCAGCGTGAGGAGCGCCTGGATGTTCTCGACCAACGCATGAAGGATCAACAGTTGGAAGGGCTGGAGTGGTATCGTGACCTGCGCCGCTACGGTACCGTGCCTCACGCTGGCTTCGGCCTGGGTTTTGAGCGGCTGTTGAATTACATCACCGGCATGGACAATATCCGCGATGCGATTCCCTTCCCCCGCGTACCGAGGCACGCGGAGTTTTAAGGGGCGTCACGCGCGCTCGTGTTCAGGCGAGTGTGAACAGTAACTTGCGCTGGAAGGGGTCGATCTCGGCCACTTTCACCGTAACTGCCTGCTCCAGTTGATAGTTTTGCTGATCGTTATAAAGGCGCAGGGTGTCAGCGTCGAAACTGAGCTTTTCCGGAATCGATCGAGCCTCAACGAATCCGCTGATACCGCTATCGTGGAGCTCGACGGTAAAGCCGCCGCCATTGAGGTGGGCAATGTGGCCCGCGTAGGTCTGCTCCGAGGGCTGTTTGGCCAGATACTGGTACTGTAGCCATTGTTCCATTTGCCGGCTGGCTTGGCGCACATTGCGCAGCTTTTCTTGCAGTTGAGCAATGGCGTCGTCGCTCAAGTCGCCGCCGCTGGTGTTGTCCAGACAGGCGCGAATGCAGCGCTGCACAACCAAGTCGTTGTATTTACGCAGCGGCGAGGTGAAGGTGCTGTAGCAATCGAAGCCCAGCCCAAAATGTGGGCGTGGTTCGGCGCTAAGCTCCCCCGGCTGAAGCATGCGAGCCATAATGCTGCGCAGCGGCAGTGGGCTATCTGCCTTAGACGCGGCGCTCAATACGCGCCGGTAGCCGTCGAGTTCCTGAACCGACACGTCGCTATATTCTGGCAGGGCGTGGTCGACCAGCTTGCCGATACTCTCGAGGCGTTCCTCTCTGAATCCGGCGTGACCATTGTATAAAGCACGGTCGGTGCCGCGCTTTTCGCGCAGCCATAATGCGGCGCTGCGGTTGGCGGCGAGCATGCATTCTTCTACCAAGCGGTGGGCGTCATTGCGATCCTGGCGGACGATGGCGGTGATGCGGCCCTGCTCGTCCAAGTCATAGTGAAAATCTGCTTGCTCAGGCATGATCAGGGCATTTTCTTCACGCCACTTGCGCAACGCCCCGCAGGCTTGATGTAGCGCCTCAATACTGGCGTGAGGCAGTTGAGGGCCTCCTGCCAAGTGGGCGGCGACGTCGTCATAGCTAAGTTTTGCGCGGGAGCGAATCAGGGCTTCTGAGAAGGCAATATCTTTGATTTCGCCGCTTTGGCTAATTTGCATACTGCAAACCAGGGCCGCGCGCTCAACATCTTCTGCCAGTGAGCAGAGGTCTTGGCTGATGCGCTCGGGCAGCATGGGCTGAGTGCACCCTGGTAGATAGACCGTACTTGCGCGCTGCTGGGCGGCGCGATCCAATTCGCTGCCTGCTTCAATGTAAGCGCCGGGGTCGGCTACCGCGACTTGCAGCGTCCAGCCGGTGTCGCTGGCTTCCGCGTAGATCGCATCGTCGATATCTCGCGTGCTGGCAGAATCAATCGTTACAAAGGGTGTGTCGCGCAGGTCCTCACGTTGGTTTGCGCGGCTGTCGATGAGCTCTTCCTCGGCGGGCCACCCAAAAGGCAGCTCAAATTTACACAGGGTATACTTGCCCTCTACGCCAGCGTCTTCGGGGCTGCCGATTTTACTCAGTACTTTTACTTGAGACTTGCCATCTTTCCAGGGGTGGCGATGGACTTTGCAGTGCAGGTAATCCCCGGGTTGCGCTTTTTTGCGCTCAGAAGGCGGGATGAAGAGCAGTTTATTAAAGCGGGGCAGGTCGGGCTCCACAAAGTGCCCTTGCCCACGAACGATGTATCGGCCTGTAAAACTTGTCAGAGGGCTATTGACCAGTTTCTCCAGCTCGCCCTTAAACTTGCCCTTGTCATCGGTCAACACATTGACCTTTACCCGGTCACCGGGAAATACGCGCAGCATCTCGTCGGGGGGGAGAAACACATCCCGGCCATCATCCAGGCGCACAAAGCCGAAGCGGCGCTGGCTGCCGCGTACCTCACCTTCGCCCTGATCCTTACTTTCAATGATGTCGGTTTTCAGCTGCTTTAGCTGTTGCAGGGCGTTTTGGTCGAGCATGGTGTTGAGATACCTTGGCTTTCGGTCTGAGAAAGGGGCGATAGGGTAGCGGAAAACCTCCGCCGCGTCTTGCTCGCCGAGGTTATGGGCGCATTGGGCACCAGATTTAGTTGACATCACCGCGGTAGCTTTTAATATTCAAGACAGCATGTCCTTATTGGAGCAGCCGTTTGCCCCATTCCGACAAGGCCCGATGGGCCATCAGTTGTAGGCTTGGTAGCCGCTATGCGGGGGCAGTCATGCCGCCGTCTTCTCTTCCTCAAAACATCCTCACCACGTTGCTCGTCGCGCGACTGAGCAACGGCCCGATTTGTTTCTTGCAGCCAGTAGAGAGCCCCTGATGGAAAAAATCTTTGTTCTGGATACCAATGTTCTATTGCATGACCCGATGGCCCTGAGTGCTTTCCATGAGCATCGTGTGGTCGTGCCGATGACGGTGCTCGAAGAGCTTGATCACATTAAGGACCGGCGTGACAAGGACGTAAGCCGTGAGGCGCGCATTGCGATCAATGCGATTGATAAAATTCTATTCAAAGCCAGCCCCAAGCAGATTCAGGAGGGGGTGCCGATCCCGGCGGCGCGTGAAGGCGAGGCTGCGGGCTCCCTGGCGATCTTTCCCGATCAACTAATCAGTCACGATACCGAGGCTCCCTACCTGGATGGCAGCCAACAGCAGGCGAACGACAACCGTATTATTAACGTTGCCTTGCACTTACAGGTGAAAAACCCAAAGGCCTACGTTTGTTTAGTAACCAAAGACATCAACATGCGTTTGAAGGCCAAGGGGTCAGGGCTGGAAAATGTTGAGGACTACCGGCGGGATCGGGTGCTGGATGATATCCAGTATATGGCGAAGGGCTATGAACACCTGGCCGGGCGATTCTGGGACCAGGTCGACAGTGTGGAAACCCTGCGGGAGGGGCCGCAAACCCTGCATGTTTTAAGCAGGTCGGTGCTTCCCCATGTGCATATCAATCAGTTCATCTACGATGACAGCGGCTTTGCCGGTTTGGTGAGAGCGGTAGATGATGACCGGGTTGAGTTATTGGATCTGTGCCCTGAGCAGTTAATGCACCAAAGCCTGTGGGGCCTCACGCCGCGTAACATGGAACAGGCGATGGCGTTTTTTCTCATCGCCCAGGCGGATATTGATATGACGGTGCTCACCGGTCCGGCGGGCTCGGGTAAAACCCTGATCGCACTGGCCTATGGCTTGCACGCGATACTTGAAGAAAAACGTTATGACAAGTTGATTGTGGCGCGGTCGACGCCGCCAATTGCCGAAGATATCGGCTTCTTGCCTGGCACCGAGGAAGAAAAAATGGCACCGTGGTTGGCCGCCTTTGATGACAACCTCGAGGTGTTACACGGGGGGGATGAGTCGCCCTACAGCAGCATCGAGTATGTTAAAGACAAGGCCAATATACAGTTTAAGTCACTAAACTTTATGCGCGGTCGTTCGTTCAACAATGCCTATATTGTCATCGATGAGGCGCAGGGCTTAACCCAGTTTCAGCTTAAGTCGATTATCACTCGGGTGGGGGTTAACTCGAAGATCGTGGTGCTGGGAAACCTGGCACAAATCGACAACAAATATATTTCGCCGCTTACTTCCGGGCTAACTTACTTAGTCGAGAAAAGTAAGCATTTCGCCCACGCCGGGGTGATGCATGTAAATGGCATAGAACGATCTAGGTTAGCGGCGTTTGCTGAAGAAAATTTGTAGGGCTTGCCTCGCCGTCTGTCAATAGGGTGAATCCGCGGTAGTCGCTGCACTGCACCTTTATTAATGTTGGGGTATGAAACTCGGCGTTAAATTGGAGGGAGTGCGGCCATGATTGAAGAAAAGCGTGTTGGTGCGGAACCTGTGCCTCACAACCTTTCTGAGCTGCTTACTGAGCTGCAGCGAACGTCACTGCGTCGTATTGAAAATTTTGGCTGGCAGATCAAGTTTATCCGTCGTCCCCGTTTTCAGCCGCCCGTTGTCGTTGTTGAAAATACAACAGGAATGAACATTGGCATCTTGGAGGAAGATGGCGGCGTTAATCTCCGTCCGGCCATCTCCCTGAGAGACTGATTTCGACTAGGGGCTGTTTACACTACGTAATTAGTGCGAACCGGCCCTAGCCCTTGCTTGGGTCGACGAGTGTGACGACCTGCTCATCTGGGTCGCGGCTGGCATTTGCCGCCCGCAACTCTGCGAGATAGCCTTCCCATAAGGTCTGATGATTTTCGCCGAGTTCTCGCAAGTAGCGCCAAGAGTATATCCCGCTGTCGTGCCCGTCATCGAACACCAGCTGAATCGCATAGTTCCCGACGGCAATAATATCGCGGATCTCCACATTCAATTTGCCAGTTTGCAATACCTCCTGGCCGCGCCCGTGGCCGCGTACCTCCGCCGAGGGTGAGAAGACACGCAAAAATTCGCAGCTGAGCTGGTAGTGACTGCCGTCGGCGTAGCGGAGCTCCAGCAGGCGTGATTTCTTGTGTAGCTTAATTTGCTGGGGCGGCATATCTGTTTGATTCATATGAGTATTTCCAGTTTCTCTGGCGACATCATAGCTGAGCGTTGGTGCGCTGTAGAGTGCAAATTCGAAGAATCTAAGTCGCTACCGCTCTGCGTAACAAAGTTGGCGGCCTAAAACGGTGCCGGCGGCGCGCGTTTATTGTACAATGCGCGGCTTTTCTTAGCCTGTATCTGCCTTGCGGGGGTTCTATGTTTAACAAAGAGATGACGATAGCTGGTTTCGACGACGATATTTGGTCTGCAATCCAGGAAGAAGAGGTTCGTCAGGAAGAGCACATCGAGCTGATTGCTTCCGAGAACTACACCAGCCCCCGCGTAATGCAAGCTCAGGGTACGGCGCTGACCAATAAATACGCCGAGGGCTATCCTGGCAAGCGCTACTACGGCGGTTGTGAGTATGTAGATAAAGCCGAGTCTCTGGCCATTGAGCGCGCCAAGGCATTGTTTGGTGCTGACTACGCAAATGTTCAGCCTCACTCGGGCTCACAGGCAAATGCAGCGGTATATCAAGCGTTGGTGCTGCCAGGTGAGACAGTGCTGGGTATGAGCCTGGATGCGGGTGGTCACTTGACCCACGGCGCTAAGCCAAACTTTTCTGGCAAAACCTATCATGCTGTGCAGTATGGCCTGAACAACGACACGGGCGAAATCGATTACGCACAAGTAGAGGCCTTGGCTCTAGAGCATAAGCCCAAAATGATTGTGGCGGGCTTCTCCGCGTACTCGGGCATTGTCGATTGGGCGAAATTCCGTGAAATCGCCGACAAAGTGGGCGCCTACCTGATGGTTGATATGGCTCACGTGGCGGGTCTGGTCGCGGCGGGCATCTACCCCAACCCAATGCCTTTTGCCGACGTGGTAACCACCACGACTCACAAAACCCTCCGTGGTCCGCGTGGCGGTTTGATCTTGGCAAAGGCCAACGAAGAAATTGAGAAAAAGCTGAACTCTGCCGTTTTCCCAGGTGGTCAGGGTGGCCCGCTGATGCATGTGATTGCCGCTAAAGCGGTGAGCTTTAAAGAGGCAATGAGCCCTGAGTACGTCGACTACCAAAAGCAGGTGGTTGCCAATGCAAAAGCGATGGCGAAGACGTTTATTGATCGCGGTATCAATATTGTTTCAGGCGGTACCGAGAACCACCTGATGTTGGTGGATCTGATCGGCAAGCCTTACACCGGCAAAGACGCCGATGCAGCGCTAGGGGCAGCTAACATCACCGTGAACAAAAACGCGGTTCCTAACGATCCACGTTCACCGTTCATCACCAGTGGTCTGCGCGTAGGTACGCCGGCAGTGACAACTCGCGGCTTCAAAGAAGCAGAGTGTATCGATCTGGCCAACTGGATGTGCGATGTATTGGAAGCACTCGAGTCTGGTGATGCCAGCGCAAAAATTGAAGAAGTGAAAGCGAAGGTGCTTGAGGTTTGTAAGCGCCACCCCGTTTACGCTTAATGTAAATTGGGTTGCAAAGCCGGGCATTGCCCGGCTTTTTTTTTGCCTGTGCATTTGCTGCATTCCCCTCTAAAATGGAGATGGAGTGTTGCTATGAATTGGTCTGCTTGCCGAGCGCCGGAGATGCAACAGTCGAGCAGGAACTCGAAATACGTCGGCACCTAATTTGGACTGTGTCGATGTGTATTACTCGTGGATATTGGAGTGCTTAATGAAGAAGAAAATAATAGGTGTGACTTGCTCAGTGCTAATGACGGCGTGTGCAAGCACCGAGCAGGCAGCAGATACGCAGCAGTCACAACAAGGTGCGGGTGGACTCCCTCAGTGGGTGATGAATCCTTACATTGACGATGGTTTTGCCAGTGCTCAGTGCGTGCCGTATTCCAGTAATATGTCGATCGACCGCCAGCTTGCCGTTGCCAATGCGCGGACGGATTTAGCCCAACAGCTAGAAACGAAAGTTGCAGTTTTGGACAAGGTATTTCGCGAGCGCACGGACGTGTCCAGCGGTGTATCCAGCGGCTCAACCTTCTCATCGGTGGCGAAGCAACTTACCCAGCAGACGCTGATTGGTACACGAGCTGAGCGTGTGGAGTTTGTTGAAATCGACGGTAAGAAAAACCTGTGTGTATTGGTGACAATGGGGCGCGATAAAACCCTGGCACTGTTTGATAACCTGTTGGCCGCGAGTGAGCGCCAGGTGCAGCCAGATACCCGAGAGGTGCTTTTGCAGCAATTTAAGGGCGCACAAGCTCAGCAGGAGCTGAACGAAGAAATGGCGCGCTAATACGTTGCGTAAATGCTATGGGTCGCTGATGCCGCGACCGTAAGCGCACAAAAAAGCCCGCCATTGGCGGGCTTTTTTGTGGTTGCAATAATACTGCTAACTAGTCTTGGTCCAGATCAACCTCAACGACGACTTCCTCGGCGTTGTCCACAAATCGCTCGTCAGTGAACACAACTTCACCGTTGTCGATAATGTCGACTTCGTAGTTCACGCCGCCCGGTACTTCAAAGACTTCATCTTCGCCTTTGTCGAGAATAACGAATTTGTAGTAGTCGTAATAACCATCGGGTTCATCAATGTTATCGATGCCGATAGTGAAGGCGCCGCTGCTAAAGTCGTTGGCGATATTGCGAATAATCAACTTGCCGGTATTGCTGATAACCACTTTGCGTGACGCCGTGGCGGTGTTGCCCTGGTCGTCGGTAACCGTCAGTTTAATTTGGAACTCACCGTCTTGTGTATAGGTGTGATTACCCAATGGAATACCGTCATCGACGACTGTGCCATCACCTAAGTCATAGCTGTATTTAACGATATTGCCGCTCGGCGATATTGACGACAGCGCATTGAGAATACCGGTGTTGAATTCGCCGTTATTATCGAGTGAGCCGCGAATGACATCGCTGTATTGGTCATACAAACGTGCGGTAAGCGCACCTTTGCTGCCGGCATCCTTGCTGACGGGGAGGTAGAATAGCTGGCTGGCCGACTTAATTTCGCCTGCACTATTTCTGCCGCCAATGCGGAAGCCAAGCTCGCCCTCGACATCGGGAACTTGAATCTCAAAGCTGACATTACCGCTATTGCAGGGGCCGTCCGTGCTGGTGCGATTGCCGTAGCAGATGCTTGTGTAACCCAGCTGGGACTCATCCAAATTGAATTCATCAATGCTTGCCTGGTCCATTTCCAAAAGCTCGCGCAAGGGCTCGTTGAGGTTCGCGTAGCCAATGTAAATGCGATAGGTGCTGCCGGGTTTGGCGGCAGGCAGGCGACGGTCTGGGCCTAGGCCGAAGATGGCAAAGTCCGAGGTCAGGCCATCAGGGCCAGCATTGAGGTAGTTGCCTTCCAGCAAGCCGACAAATTCCATGCTGTCCGTAGCGTCTGCTTCATTGACCAGTGTACCGCGGCCGAGGAAGGCCAGGCGAGCAGGGCCAAAGGGTTGGTTGTACAGTTTTTCTACCTCAAAGCTACCGCTGCTTTGGTCCGCTGAATAGGTTTTGCCATTGAAGCTGATGCGAACCAGTGGTCGGTAGTATTTGCCTGCCAGGCTATCCCATTTGCTATCGGTAAAGTCGATGCTCTCCTCCCCGCGCTCATCTGGAAGGCGCAGGTCGAGCAGGGCGGGATAGGTGCTTGAAGCTGGAGCGCTGGTTTCGATCACTCGGGTGAAGTCGTAGCCAGAGTCATTGACCGGCGAAGTTGTGGCGCCATTCGCATTAGCTTCCTCGCCATCGACGACTTTCAGGCCAATGGAGTAAAGCACCGCACCAACGGGGTTGCTGTCATCGAAAGACCAGCCGAAGTTTGTGTAGTCAATGGCTGTGGTACCGTCACCATTTTTGCTGCGCGCCCAGCCGTTGATAGGTACCACCGTGCCGTCCTGGCCCTCTTCCCAGGAGTTGGTCCACTCAACAACACCGAGGCCATTTTTCAAATACAGATAGTAGGAAAAGCGCTCCCCGTAGTATTTGATAACGATGCAGTTCTGCTCACCGCTGATCGGCGCTGTCGCATTGTCATCAATGAGGGTCGCCGTCCATCCGGTGCCTGAGCTGAAGTTGTAAAACAGCGGTACGATGGTGGGGCCGGCTACCCAGCTGTCGCCAACTTCAACTTTGGCGGGGAATAGGAGAGCGGGTTGAGGCTGTCTGAAGGGCGCTACACCTAAGTCCGACTTCAGCTGTTCGGCGGTTTCAGTCAAGTAGATGTTGCCGCGACTGTCCTTGGCAAAGTTGTGAAAAATTGGCGCGCTGATGTCGTTGCTGTTTGGTGTTACGACATAGTAACCCAAGCGCAGGGTCTTGATACCACGCGAATCTTCGATGACGGAGGTCTTCCAGACGCGATCCGTCTCAAAGTCACCAAATCCTCTCAGGCGCATTTCCGAGCGATCGGGAAAGCGAAACTCCTGTGAGCCAAAAGTTACGGCGATGTCCGCGCTGTCGTCCTCAAAAGTGAGGTAGGTATTCAGGGACAGTTGCGAATCGTAATTGAGGTTGATTACGGGCTCGGTGTTGGCGTTGGGTTCTTTGTACTCAGTACCCGATTCGTCGAACACGCAGCCTTGAAGGCTGAGTCCGAGAGCCACAGCCGCTGATGCTAGGATGTTGAATTTTTTCATGGCTATGTCCCCTCTTATAGCGTGAAGCTGCCGACAAGTGACACACCGAAAATACGGTCGTCGTTTAATGTGGAGCCCTCAACAAAGGCGTCGAACTGGCGTTGGGTGTAGTTGAAGCGCAGCTCCATTGGCAGCTTCACTCGTGTTTTGCTTAGGTCGTAAACAGCATTAAGGGTATATGACTCGTACTCAATACTGTCTTCGATACCGAATTCGTCACGAGTCAGCGATTTGCCGCCGTCTACATTCGCTTCCGCGTCGAAGGTGAAGTCGTAGCGCAGGCTGACATCCAGTTTTCCGAAGAAGCGCAGCGATCCACCCAGGTACAGGCCGGTAGCCTCAAACTCGCCCTTGTAAATGGCTTCTATGGGGGTTGATACATCGCTGGAAACGGGCTTCTCATAGTCCACCGAGAATAGCCCCATCATAAAACTTTGGCCTGGTGAGGGTTCGTTGCTATAGCCGATTACCGCTTCTTTAAAAGTGGTGTTGACGTCAATTTTGTCACCGGCGGTGAGCAGCTTGGCGTCGTTATCCTCTACGTAAAAATAATCACGTGTTGCTTGCACCGTAATCAAAAATGTTTGTACGTCGTAATTAATATCGATGCGGTGATTGGTCTTCTCGCCGCCGAAGAGCTGGAAGGGGTCGATGCTGAGGTCGGCAACGAAGCGTGTCCATCCTTCTTTTTCTGAATCCGAGGCCTGGGCGATTTCATCTTGTTCCGCGCTGTCGCCGGGTGTCATTTCGTAGCTCAGCTTGGGGCGCACTGCTGCCAGCCAGCTAACGTTTTGCATCCAGGTCGCCTGCTCGGGGAACCATTCGAACTGCAGAATATTGAGGCCGACGGTTTTCACATAGGCATCGCGGATCGTGTCCGCCTCTAGCTCCTGATATTTGTAACCGACAGATACGCCGCCAAAGTAGTTATAGCTAGCATCGTCGCCAAAGCTCGCTCGTTGATCTTGCTCTTGCGCCAGTGCGCCGCTTGATAGTATTGCGGCTGCCAGTGCAATTGCCGAGGCCTTTCTCGTCATCTCACTTACCCTCTATGTGGTGTTATCCGTCTTAGTTTTGCTTTGGTGACGGTGATTTTAATGTGTTCCAAAATGTGTTCATGATGTCGGCGGCGACAACTTTACTGAGCTTCTCCGCGGCCTTCTGGCAGGCAATTTCAGGGTCACCGGAAACCGCTTTTGCCGAGCGACTGGCGGCGCTCAAATGCTGTGTATTCGCGCTGAGTGTCGCATCAGTTTTTATCCGGCAAAAATGCGCGCCATTGCGCTCCATCGTCCTTCTCTGGCTGTTCATGGACAGCTGAAGCTTCGCTTGCGTAGCGCTTTCGCTGCCCTGTAGGCCTTTCGCGGCCAGTTCTGAGGCGATGTTCCGCGCCACTTTTTTGCTGTCTTCATCCTTTGGCGCTATGTGAATCAGCAAGTTGTCGAAAAATTTCAGTGCCCGCTCGGCGTCATTGTTGAGTGCGCTATCGTTAAACGGCTGTTTGCCGTCGAGTAGTCGATACTGGGACAGCAATGACTGAAAATTGAGCTGGCGTTCTAGCGCGCGGTAGTGGCCGCGCAGAGCAGTGGCTAGCGAAGTGCTGTCGATGGCTGGGGAGGTTTGCGCGAGCAGTGAACGAATTTCACTGGCGACGCGCTCCGCAGCCTTTGCCAAGTCCAGCTCGGCCAAACTGTATAAGCTTTGGTGCTCTGCCACCTCCCCAGTTTTGATGATGCGAATGTCGGAGAGGGCGACGTCGGGAACGCGGATGCGAATGTTGTTGTTAAACTCGCTGCGACTGCCGGATTCGTCGGAGATATTGTTTAGTGTTAGCTCTGATCCAATTTGCAGCTTAAGGCTGCTGGCGATTTCATTGCGAGCGGCGAGCTTGGCCGCCTCGCTGGCAGCTGCGTGACCAAGTGAGAGGTCGGCCGCGCCAACACCGAATACAAAACCCTGGCGCTGGGGTGGTTGGTTAACCCAGTCTGGCGCGGCGGCGAGCGCGGTATTGCAGGCAATAAGTAAACTGGCGACGGCGAGCTTGCTGGCGGCTACAAGTGGATGCTTCACAGGCCGAATCTCGCGCGTTTGCTGTATTTGTGGATCTGTTTCTGACCGTTCCAAACTTCCCGGTTGCTCTTAAGATCAATCAGTTTAAGGTCGACTTGGTAGGTGGTCGTGCGCTGTCCCTCAAGCTGGTCTACTAATGAGGTGATAACACCGCTCAGTGCATAGCCGGCGGCCGTCTCTTCGCCGAGTTCAACGGCGCTTTCCATGCTGGCAAACATTTCCTGGTCGAGCTTCTCGTCGCGCACACGCTCGCGCTCTGCGCCGGTCACCACAAACTCGGCTTTACCGCTGCGCAACAACTCACGCTTGATCGAGTTGATGAAGGTTTCCACTGCAATTTGCTCGTGGGATCGATTGCTGATGTGCTGAATCGCAATCACAGGTAGTGAACCGTCCGCCCTTGATTTCGCCCAAGGAAAGCTCAGCATGTCGCTAATCAGTGCCTCGGCAACAAGTTGCGAGTCGGTGGCATTCCAGCGATCGGTTAATGCGGGTTGGCTGCCGTTTTCCATGCGTTTAACGTTGCTACTTCCGCAGGCGCACAGCAGCACTGAAAGAATAAGGATAGTAAGAGAGCGAAAGGTCATCATGATTTGGCTCAGTAGTGATCAATGCTGATTAGGCGTTTGTCAGCGGGAACCGTCAGCGAGTTGACGTGATCGCCGCGCGTGATAGTAAGTTGGCGGCCCGCTAAATCTGCAGTAAGTGGCGTGATGCGTATCTTGGCTGGCAGAAGCTGCCACTGGCGTAAATCGGCCCCCGCGGTGAACGTGGCCAGCGCGCCGCCGAGCGAAAACGGTAACTTAATGCCGCCGGTCATCGATTTATAGCCCGCGGATTTACTGACTTCGCGCAGCAGTGCTTCCTCGAAGCGGCGTTTCAGTGTGAGGGTCTGGTAGCGTTGGAGGTCGCCAGCGATATCGGCCAGTTCAACGCTTTGCAGCAATGCGCCGTTTTCACCAATGACTTTAGCGGCGTGGTGAGGCTGTGGCTCCGAGAAATAGTCGAGAAACAGACGGATCCCGCCGCCGATTGTGTCGGTAAGGCCGAGACTTTCCAGTGCGCTCCAGTTATCGCCGAGCTCGACGACAATGGCATCTTTGTAGGGACTGCTGTACAGCAGTGACAGTCCAGCAAATTGCTGCTTTTGCTGGCGTTTTTCTGCATCTGTGCCGCGAATCATTGGCCGTAGGATCAGCCGCTGTTGAATGCTGTCGGCGGTGAGTAGCATTTCCAGAGGGGCTTTCGTCGGAAGTGTGCCGAGATGTTCAATCAGCCAGCTATTGGTTGTTGGCGCGCCGTCTTGCGCCAGTGCGGCAAAGGCAGATTCTTGTATGGCTTGATCGCTTGCGCCGAGTTGTTGCATACAGCGCAGACCGCCCTCTTCAGCGAGTACTTTTACATTGCTGTGTGGCGGCGAAAGTTCGCCCTCTGGCAGCGCATCCAGGGCGCGTTGGTAACTGATTCTGGCGCTGTCCAGGTCTTGATTGATTTCAAAGACGATGCCGGAAACGACATACAGCCAGGGGCTTTGTAAGTCAACAATCCCCTGGCTTAACTCTGTGTTCGTGCGTTCGGCAAACAGTGATACCACCATTTGTGCCAAGTCGCGGTTTTTGTCGCTGTCTAAGCCCATGTCCTGGAGAAAGCGCGCTTCGCCTTGCAGTACATCGAGGCGACGCATTTCTACCGCTGCCGCTTCCCTTTGCTGCAAGGGTAGTCGGTCTGCGTCGGTGGCGAAATGGTTGAGCGCCTTCAGGTAGCTGATAAAGCCAACTTCAAGTGAATTGGGTCGATAGGGCAGGGCGCCGGGTTTGCGCAAGCTCGCGCTGCCAAACTCGCTTAGCCGTTGAGTGTAAAGTTCTTCGCTGCGTTGATAGGCGCGCTCAAGGGCTTGGTTACTTCCCCGGTAATCGCCTTCATGTCGCCGCAGGCTGGCGTGGGTGAATAGCGACACGAGGTCCTGGTCATCGTAGGCGATGTCCTTACTTGACGGCAGTGTCGGTGAAGAAAGCCCGGAGGCGATCGCAGTATTCTGCGGCTGGGTGTTGCCGCTCAAGCAGGCCGCCAGGGTGAGTGGCAGCACGCCCGCGAGGCTTCGTTTCCAGTTTATTCCGTTAGTCATTAGTCGAAGAACCTCAGCTCGGCACTGGTAAGTAACCCGCGCTGAAGTTGCTCAATGCTCAGCTCGCCATAGCCAAAGGCATTGGGGCGTATATGCTCGCGGGCGGCTGTTAATTTGCCTGCGCTGTTTTCGCCGAGCATTTCTGCATCGTAGAGCGCGCCGAGCTGCGGCGATGGGCTGGGGCCAAACTGCGCTGCATAATTTACCCAGCCTAAATAGCTGTTCGTGAGATAGCCGCCGCCGAAGTTAACTTCTTTGCTTTCCAGAAAGTAGGCGATGTTGCGCGAGTGCTCAAAGGCAACGCGGTCGGTATTCTGGCGAAGTTGGGATAATGAGCTGTCGCCCAGCGACTGTTCGTTCATGCCCTGCATGTCCGGCTGGAAATGGTCTTCGCGGGCAAAAATTAAATACGCGCTCACGCGCTCGCCCTGCGTATACAGAGAAATAAGGTATTTCTCATCAATGTAGTAGCGCACTTGCAGGCCGCCCTCGAGTTCCTTCAGGAGCTGCGGCTCGCCAATATAATCTTGCACATAGGCCAGGTTTAACCCTGAGCGCACGTGCCGGGTGCGGTCGTATTCCACTTGGTTGCTGAACTTGCTGGAAATTGACTCATACACGTTTTTCATCAGCTCTATCGAGTCGGTAAAGTTGCCGAGGCCGACAAACAGCAAGACCAACGACACTAACCACGTGGGTAGCCGGTTAGTGATAGCGCTAATTTTTTGATTGTGAAGTTCGACTTTATCCACGTTACAAGCTCATAAACTGTTTTTCGGCGGCGGTCACTTTTTTGATGTACTTGCGCGTTTCTTCGTAGGGCAGCTTGGTGCGCAAGGTGTTGTAGACCTCGTCGGGCGACATCTCATTGATGATTTTCGACGCTCTGGAAATGTTGAGTTTGCCGGTAAATGCCTTGGCGACATTGCCTGCCCCAGTATTGTAGGCAGCAATCGTGCAGTATTTTCGGCTCAGCGGGTCGGTAATTTTACGTAGGTAGCGCTTGTCCAAAATATTGAGATAACCGATACCGACCTCGATGTTTTTATCGGCGGTAAACAGGTAGTCGGGGGAAAGCAGGCGCTCTTTGCCGAAGTGCAGTTTCGTCACGTCACGGCCAGCACTGCCCGGTACCACTTGCATTAATCCGTAGGCCGGGATCGGCGACACCGCGACCGGGTTAAAGCTGCTTTCGGTATACATGATGGCAAAGGCCAGTGAGCGGGGAATGTCCATTTCTGCCGCAAAGCGGGTGACTGCTTCGCTGTATTTCCGGGCGCGGCGCACCGGCCAGCTCTCGGAAAGGTCGATCACCGCGACGGTGGCTTTGGTTTCCTTGGGTGCGGGCGCTGTACCAGTGCGCTTAGGTTTGCTTGGCGCGGTTGCCCTCTTTTTGGCGGGTGCCGGCTTAATCTCAACAACATCGATCTTGGCTTTTTTCGCCAATGCTACGGCGGCTTTGGGGGCGGTTTTTTGTCCGCTGAGCTCTTTGAGCTCCGCTACCACGGGCACAGGTGGCAGTTTCGGTGCTGAAGCCGCTTCCTGCATGCGTGCCACAATGGGGTATTCCTGGTTCGCCTGGTCGCTGCGCGTCTCCAGCGCGGCTTGTAGCTGCTGGTTGACGATGCGCTGCATCTCCTCAGGGGCCGGTGTGCCCAGCACGGAGATGCGTATTTGATTCTTTTCAAAGTCGACGGTGCGTTTAATACGGCGATTCTTTGCGTACTCCACCCATTTGCTGCGGTCACTGCTCTCGGTTTCATTGCCCCAGTAGCGCTCTAAATCAGCGATAAAAGCGTCGTGCTCAGCGCGAATTTCGCTGACGAAGCTATCCCATTCCTGTGTCTGAGCGGCCTCGAACTCGGCAAACTCTGCGCTCAAGGATCCGGCGAAGTCGCCGAATTCACTGTCGTCAAAGGCACTGTTTTGGGCAAAGGAGATCGTGGCGGCCAGGCTCAGCAGGCACAGGCCGAGGAGGTGATTACGGTTTGTTTTTGACACGCGGGGTCCCTGCGTTATTTATATTTATGCTACAAATATCCGATTTTAGCGTTGCCGCCCGGTATCGCAAGCCCTAATCGCCAGCATAACGCGGTTGGTTTTTGTGCTTGTACTGTCACTGAAGTAGCGGAGCTGCTAGAATTCTGCGTTTTTGGAGGGCCATTTTTGTGCGCTGCCCATTTTGCAGTTTCGACGATACCAAAGTGATTGATTCTCGCCTGGTGGCTGAGGGTGGTCAGGTGCGTCGGCGGCGCGAGTGCCTTTCATGCAGCGAGCGCTTTACGACCTACGAGAGCGCTGAGCTGTTAATGCCAAAAGTGATCAAGACGGACGGCTCCCGCGAACCTTTCGACGAGGAGAAACTGCGCTCCGGTATTCTCAAAGCGCTGGAGAAGCGTCCGGTCAGTGTTGAGAGCATTGAAGCGGAGATCAGCGATCTCAAGCGGCGGCTGCAAGCCACTGGTGAGCGTGAGGTGCATAGTCGCGACGTTGGTGAGCAGGTGATGGAGGCGCTGAAAGCGCTGGATCACGTAGCCTATGTGCGCTTTGCCAGCGTGTACCGCAGCTTTCAGGATCTTGATGAATTTCGAGCCGAAATCGACCGTTTGTCCGCCGAGCCTGGCGGCGTCGACCTCAATAAGTTGAAGTAAGTCCCGATGACCTCCCTCAGCGACCGACAAGCGATGGCGCGTGCCCTGCAGTTGGCGGATCGCGGTCGTTATTCAACGAGCCCGAACCCGCGAGTGGGGTGCGTGGTGACCCGTTCGGGGCAGCTGCTGGCCGAGGGTTGGCACCAGCGCGCCGGAGAAGGGCACGCGGAGGTGAATGCGCTGGCCCAGCTCGACGACGCCACAGGTTGCACGGCGTATGTCACGCTCGAGCCATGCAGCCATTTTGGTCGCACACCGCCCTGCGCTCAGGCGCTGATAAACGCCGGTGTCACGCGGGTGGTGATCGCAACCGGTGACCCCAATCCCTTGGTGGCTGGGCGCGGTATTGCGATGCTGCGCGAGGCAAATATCGACGTAGAATGTGGACTGCTGGAAGAGGAAGCTCGTGCATTAAACCGGGGTTTCATTCGCCGCATTGCGGGCGGGCTACCCTGGGTGACGGCCAAGTCGGCCATGAGCCTCGATGGTCGAACGGCGATGGCCAATGGACAAAGCCAGTGGATTACGGGTCCAGAGGCACGTGCTGATGTTCAGCGATTGCGCGCGCAGAGCTGCGCCATTGTCAGTGGCGTGGACACGGTTATCGACGATGACGCCGCGTTCACCGTGCGGCCGGACAGTTTTCGCTCGCCGTTGGCCGATTATCAAGGTGGGATATGGCGGCAGCCGCTGCGAGTCATCGTGGACTCGCAGCTGCGCACCCCGCCGGGTGCCAAGCTGTTTTCAGGTGGGGGCGATGTCCTCATTGCAACGGTAAGCGATCACGACGCGAAGGCCGCGGCGCTGCAAGCTGCTGGTGCAGAGATACAGCGCCTGCCCGCGGACGACCGCGGCCGGGTATGTCTGGAGTCGCTGCTGCAACACCTTGCTGAGCGGGCCTGCAACGAGGTGATGCTGGAGGCCGGCGCAACGCTGACCGGCGCATTTTTGCAGGCAGGCTTGATTGATGATTGGTTTGTGTACGTGGCGCCCTGCATGCTGGGAAGCGAGGCTCGGGGTTTGGCGGCCTTGCCGCTTCAGAATATGGCCGACAAACAGCGCATAGAAATTATTGACGGCCGCGCTATCGGGGGTGACTGGCGTTGGCACTGTCGACCAAAGGTGGTTGATGCAGAGGTTGAGCAAAACTGATGTTTACCGGGATTATTGAAGCGGTTGGCGAAATTGCCGCAATGCAACCTCGCAATGGCGACCTGCGAGTGTATATTCGTACCGGTTCGCTGCCCCTGGCCGAGGTTAAGCTTGGGGACAGCATTGCCACGAACGGTGTTTGTTTAACCGTGGTAGAACTCCCCGGCGATGGTTTTTGGGCAGATGTGTCCCGGGAAACGCTGGCGCATAGCAATTTTGGCCAGGCCAGTGTTGGCGCTGCGGTCAATCTTGAGCGCGCGATGCTCGCGAGCAGCCGCTTTGACGGGCATATCGTTAGTGGTCACGTCGACGGCGTAGGGCAAATAGTGGAAATGAAAAAGGATGCGCGCTCAATCAATGTGCGCATTCAAGCGCCGGACGAACTAGCCCGATATATCGCCCACAAAGGGTCGATTTGTGTCGATGGCGTAAGCTTAACGGTAAACCGTGTCGACGGGGCGACCTTTGATTTGAATATTGTGCCCCATACCGCGGCTGAAACGATTATTGCGCAGTATGCCGTTGGGGGCAGGGTTAATCTGGAAGTAGACGTTATTGCACGGTATTTGGAACGCCTGCTCAACGCGGCGGCTGATCACGGCAATAGCGGCGGAATTACAATGGCCACGCTGGCCGAAAATGGTTTTATGAAGGCGAAATGATATGGCATTTAGCACAGTAGAAGAGCTGATTCAGGACATCCGTCTCGGCAAGATGGTGATCTTGATGGATGACGAGGATCGCGAGAATGAAGGCGATCTGGTGATGGCTGCTGAGTGTGTGCGGCCGCAGGATATCAACTTTATGGCGACCCACGGGCGCGGCTTGATTTGCATGCCAATGACGCGCGAGCGCTGCGAGCAGCTTGCGCTGCCGCTGATGGTAGACCGCAATGCCTCTGGCTTTGGTACTAAATTTACGCTGTCTATTGAAGCGCGCGAGGGCGTGACGACGGGCATTTCCGCCGCTGATCGCGCGCACACGGTGCGTACCGCCGCGGCCCGCAATGCCGTGGCGGAAGACATTGTTCAGCCAGGCCATATTTTCCCGCTAATGGCTGAACCCGGCGGCGTGTTGAGCCGCGCAGGGCACACTGAGGCGGCCTGTGATTTGTCTAAGCTTGCCGGTTTTGAGCCCACCGGTGTGATCTGCGAAATTATGAACGAGGACGGCACGATGGCGCGCCGCGAAGACCTCGAGACCTTCGCTGCCGAGCACGACCTTAAGATGGGCACGATTGCTGACCTCATCCATTATCAGGTGCTTAATGAGCAGACCGTCGAAAAGCTGAGCAGCGGCACCATCAATACCGACTTCGGTGAGTTTATTCTACACGCCTACCGCGATTCGGTGGCTGGTGAGGTGCATTTTGCCCTGCAAAAAGGCGACATCGACGCCGAGCAGCCTACCTTGGCCCGTGTTCATTTGGGCTCTACGGTTCGCGATTTATTGCAGGCGCAGCCTCCTGGCTCGACGACCGGCTGGAATATGCACCGCAGTTTGTCGGTATTGGCGGAGCAGGGTGGCGTATTGGTATTGCTGGCGAATCGCGAGCAGGGCCAGGATATCCTTGCGGAACTGGATATTGCGCGCGGTGTGAAGTCGCCCCAGCAGGGAGATAGTGCGCAGTACCAAAATACCTACTTTAATATCGGCTTGGGCTCGCAGATATTGCGCGATGTTGGTGTCGGCAAGTTGCGCCTGATGGGCGCGCCAGTGAAGTACAACGCTATTTCAGGTTTCGACCTGGAAGTCGTTGAATTTGTCAGCCCCGAGGATTTTGCCTGAGCGCAGTTGAGGCGTCGGCGCTAGGCTTATTGAATACATTTAAGGAACGGTTATGAAAACAATCGAAGGTACATTTACAGGTGTGGCGGGCTCTTTCGCCATTGTAGTGGGTCGCTGGAACAGCTTTGTTGTGGAAAGCCTGCTGGAAGGCGCTTGCGATGCACTGCGTCGCCACGGTGTTAGCGAAGACGATATCACGATCATTCGTGCGCCGGGTGCGTTTGAAATTCCTCTGGTTTGCCAAAAAGTGGCCGCCACTGAAAAGTACGATGCCATCATCGCACTCGGTGCAGTCATTCGCGGCGGCACCCCGCATTTTGAATACGTGGCAGGTGAGTGCACTAAGGGCTTGGCGCAGGTGTCAATGCAGTACAATGTGCCCGTATCCTTTGGTGTTCTGACCGTCGATACCATTGAGCAAGCCATTGAGCGCGCGGGCACTAAAGCCGGCAATAAAGGTGAAGAGGCTGCGATGTCGGCCATCGAAATGGTCAACCTGCTCAAGCAGATTTAAACGCGGTTAACGAGCGGTAATACGGTGCGGCAACTCGTTCGCACCGGTTCTTTATAGTTGGAGTAACATTGTGGCCAATCGCCCCGAGCAACACGCCAAAAATCAGCTGGCGGCCTCCCGTCGCAAAGCGCGACACTACGCTTTACAGGCACTTTATCAGTGGCAAATGGCCTCTCAGCCTCTAAACGTTATTGAGGCGCAGTTCCAGACAGACTACGACATGAAGAATGTCGACAAGGCCTTCTTCCACGAGCTGCTGCACAACATTCCGGCAAAACTGAGCGAGCTGCAGGCGGCCTTTGAGCCCCACCTCGATCGCCAGCTCGATGACCTGGACCCCATTGAACTCTGCCTGTTGTACATGGGTTGCTACGAGTTGCTGTGCCGTATCGACGTGCCCTACAAGGTGGCGATCAACGAAACGGTAAACCTCGCTAAGCGCTTCGGTGCGACGGATGGGTATCGCTACATTAATGGTGTGTTAGATCAAGTCGCGGCGAGTGCACGTGAGCTGGAAGTTGGCGCTGAGAAAAAACGGCGCGACGGCTAAGTTAGATGACAACGCCGAATCGCCCCGGTGAATTCGCGCTGATCGAGCGCTTTTTTAAGCCCCTGTCACGGACGACACCGTTTGTTCGTCATGGCATTGGCGATGACTGTGCGGTGCTATCACCGGCGGCAGATGAAGAACTGGTGTTGTCGGTGGACACCTTGGTCGAGGGGGTGCATTTTCCTCGCCACTACGCGCCGGCGAAGCTGGCGGTGCGCTCCCTGGCTGTGTGCATCAGTGATTTAGCGGCGGCAGGTGCCCACCCTGAGGCTTTTACGCTTGCCCTGACCGCGCCGGAGCTTAACGAGAGTTGGCTTGCGGAGTTTAGCCGCGTTTTGGCCGCCGAGGCCGAGCGCTATGGCGTTTCCTTGGTGGGTGGTGATACCACTCGCGGCCCGCTCTGCCTTAGCCTGCAAGTCATGGGCAGCGTGCCCAGAGGACAGGCGCTGTTGCGCAATGGCGCGCAACCCGGAGACCTTGTTTATGTTTCCGGTGAGCTGGGCGGCGCTAGAGCCGCCTTAGATTGTCTTGAAAGTCTCTCGCCAACAGATGCTCAGCAAGGCTACCTTCAGCGCTACCATTCCCCATTGCCGCGTTTGGCCTTAGGCCAGGCACTGCGTGGCGTAGCCAATGCGGCAGTCGATATCTCCGATGGCTTAGTGGCCGATCTTGGTCACATTCTGCGAGCAAGCGGCGTGGGCGCCACCATTTATACCGAGAGGCTGCCCGTGGCGATGGGGTTGCGCGATGTTGCGAAAGGCGTCGACTATGCCCTGTCCGGCGGTGATGATTACGAACTTTGCTTTACTGTTCCTGAGGAATATCAGGCCCACCTCCGCGCACTGGAAAAAACCTTAGCATTGCCACTGCACTGCATCGGGGAAGTTGTTGATGGCGCCGGGCTCAAGTGCCTGGATGCCGAGGGCGTCGTCTATGAGACCGCTGCGGGATACCAACATTTTTGAGGCGTTATGAAAAAGATACCGATTAGCTATTTGCGCCATCCAACACACTTACTGTCGTTGGGGTTCGGCAGCGGCTTGTCGCCCAAGGCCCCGGGCACGTTTGGCTCGCTAGCGGCGTTGCCGCTTTGGTATTTGCTGCAGTACCTGCCGCCCAGTAGCTACATTTTAGTGGTGGTCGCGGCCTTTGTGTTAGGCATTTACCTATGCGGTGAAACGGCGCGGGCCCTGGGCGTGCACGACCACGGTGGCATCGTCTGGGACGAGTTTGTCGGCCTGTGGATCGCGCTGTTTTTGCTGCCTCAGGGTTGGTATTGGGTTGTGGCTGGCTTCGCATTATTTCGCCTGTTTGATATCTGGAAACCGTGGCCGATTCGTGTGCTTGACGCAAAAGTACACGGTGGTTTGGGTATTATGGTCGACGATGTATTGGCAGGCTTTTATGCCTTTGTCGTGTTGCAGTTGGCGTTTCTTTTATTGTGATCAGTACACGTGTTGGTAGTGAGGGTAGCTAGGTATGGTTTCCATCGGTACGCCGTTTAGTAGCAGTGCTTGCAAGGTTCTGTTGTGTGGCTCAGGCGAGTTGGGTAAAGAGGTCGCCATTGAGCTGCAGCGCCTGGGAGTTGAGGTTATCGCCTGTGACCGCTACGAAAATGCGCCGGCCATGCAAGTGGCTGATCGAAGTTACTGTTTTTCAATGCTTGATGGCGACGAGCTGCGCAGGGTTATCGAACTAGAGAAGCCCGACTACGTCGTGCCAGAAATCGAAGCGATAGCGACCGATGTGCTGGTAGAGCTTGAACGCGAGGGCGTTAATGTGGTGCCCAGTGCACGAGCAGCGCAACTCACCATGAATCGCGAAGGGATACGGCGCCTGGCGGCGGAAACCCTGGATATTGCAACCTCCCCGTATCGCTTTGCTGATAACTATGATGACTTTTGTGTCGCGGTTGAGGCGATTGGTTTTCCCTGCGTGATTAAGCCCATTATGAGCTCATCCGGCAAAGGGCAGAGCCTGCTGCGCAGTGCATCAGAGCTTTCTAAGGCCTGGGACTATGCTCAGCAGGGCGGACGCGCAGGGGCGGGGCGGGTAATCGTTGAAGGCTTTGTCGACTTCGATTACGAAATTACCCTGCTCACTGTCAGGCACCGCGATGGCTGCAGCTTCTGTGCGCCTATTGGTCATCGCCAGGAGGCTGGTGATTATCGAGAGTCCTGGCAGCCCCAGGCGATGTCTGAGGCGGCGTTGGCGGCGTCGAAGTCTATTGCAGAATCCGTCACCGCCGCGCTCGGTGGTTGGGGACTGTTTGGTGTAGAGCTGTTTATAAAAGGCGATCAGGTGTGGTTCAGTGAGGTGTCCCCGCGCCCCCATGACACGGGGCTTGTCACACTGATTTCGCAGGATCTGTCAGAGTTTGCTCTGCACGCTCGCGCGATTCTCGGCTTGCCTATCCCCAACATTGCTAACCATGGGGCC
This sequence comes from Spongiibacter sp. UBA1325, assembly GCF_002306875.1. NCBI lineage: Bacteria > Pseudomonadati > Pseudomonadota > Gammaproteobacteria > Cellvibrionales > Spongiibacteraceae > Spongiibacter > Spongiibacter sp. UBA1325. The sequence continues at coordinate 20,609 of NZ_DBTD01000009.1, read as the reverse complement.
TCGGCCTCTGCGGTGATTTTGGTCGATGGCGTTTCCAACGCGACGCGGTTTGACAACCTCCATAAAGCCTTGGCAGAAAGTGATACCCAGCTGAGGCTCTTCGGCAAACCAGAGGTGAATGGCCAGCGAAGAATGGGGGTTGCCCTGGCACGCGGCGTGGATGTAAACGACGCCAAGGCGAAAGCCATTGCTGCGAGTGAGGCAGTGAAAATAAATTTGTAATACTCGGCATCTAGGCTTGCCAGCAGAAATTGGCTGTGTATATATTATGGCAATGCGCTAATTTGCATGTATGTGCAGTTGATTGCGCGGTGTAAAGCGGTCTGCTAGTATCGCGGATCGTTTTTTGGGGTGGTTATAAAACAACCACCTTATTTAAAACGGAAGATTCGTGCCGATCCCCCAGGTTGGGGCGCTGACGAGGATGTCGGTGGGTGCGAAGGTGCACAGGGATAGTGTGCAATACGTGAGAATCCAGTCGTGATTTTCGCTGTCTATACCTCCCTGTGTCACCAACCCATGGAATGGTTAAGTTGGTGGTATGCCCCAGATAACAACAAATCGATTATTTCCCCGGCCTGTCGCCGCTATCCGTAAGGGGATGATACTCCTCAGCAGCGTGGCAGCCATGGTGATTGCTGGTTGCTCGACGACCTCCGATTCATCGGCGAAGATGCCGGCGAAAAGTCAGAGAGGCGTGCTCTATTCAGAAGTCATGCTGCGCTCAATGGCCCCGCCGTCGCGTGATCAGGAGACGGTTCTCAATTCCTATGCCTTTGCGCCCATGGCACCCAACGGTGAGATAAGCGTTGGTGTCCAACTGTATTCCGAAGATGCTGATAAGCCCGATGCGCTCAGCCTGGGTCAGGTGTTAGCCAGCGTGTGGAGTGAGCACCCAAATGTTGTGCGGGCGCTGGCTGAGGTTGAGGCTACGGGCTTTGAAATTTCGGGGGCGCGCAGCGGCTTTTACCCCTATATGTCGGTCACTGCTCGCCAGGCGAGTAACGATGCCTCTGCCACAACGGTCAATATTATTCAGCCGTTGTGGATGGGCGGGCGCACCTCCGCAGAGCTAAAAGAGGCCGAAGCGGGACAATATCGCGCTTTGGCCGAGCTGAATCAAACGCGCCTGGACTTGGCGTTAGACACCAGCGAGGCCTATCTGAATGTTGTGCTGGCGAAAGAGCAGGGGCAGCTGTGGGCGCGTTATATCAATAATCTTCAGGCCTTGCTCGATACGATTAGTCGTCGTGCATCGTTAGGGGTGTCTCCGGAGGCTGATATTCAAACCGCCCAGACTCGGCTGAGCCAGGCGCGGGCTGGCTTACAGGCCAGTAAATCGGTATTGCTGCGCAGTCGCCTTCACTTGGAGTCTTTGTTGCATCGTTCTGTGCGAGAGGTGCGCTGGCCCGCTGAGCGTTATCGTTTGTCCCATGAAGAGATGTTCAAAATACTTGATGCTCGAGCAATCAAGTACCACCCCGCGCCACAACTCGCAGGCGCCGAAATTGCGCTGCAAAAAGCACGGGTAAAGGTGGCTAAGTCGGCGGTTTATCCGCAGTTGAGTTTGCAGTACAGCACGCAGCTCGATCAATCTGCTGGGGATTTCACGCCGGACTCGTCAACGCAATTGGTGCTGCAGTTTTCCAGCGACAGCGGTCTCAAAGGGTACAACAGTTACCGGGCAATTCTTCAGCGTTTGCACGGCGCAGAGCAAGACTTGGTCTATTCCAAACGCGATGTCACCGACATCGTCAGCAGCGCGTATTCCGAACGCAATGCCTCGCAAGAGCAGTTTTACGCGCAAGTGGAAGCGGCGCGCGCGGCAGTGAACTTAGTCGATAGCTTTTTAAGGCAGTTTAAAGTGGGCAGAAAGGCGTGGCTAGAAGTATTGAACGCTCACCGCGAGGCGCACGAAGCCTTGCTGCAAATTTCCGCAATTAAAAAGAGCTATTGGTCGGCGAATACGCGTTTGGCCCTTCACGGAATGATGTGGTCTCGATTAGATGCCGGAGCACCGGCTATTGAATTAGCGCTCCAGGAGCAGTAGGTCAAAGTATGTCTAGTAATCTCGCCGAATCCACCGCTGAAGTTGAAGTGCAAGCAAGACCTACACCCGCTGAGTTGGCAAGCGATGAGCAGGATATTTCAATGCCCTTAGCCGCTAAAGCGCTAATGGACATGGCAAGGCGCAGGGGTTTGCACGCCTCCAAGCACGAAGCCGAACAGGCCTGGGGGCAGGTCACGGCAAATACCAGCCGCGACCGCCTGATTGCCGCATGGAAGTCGCTATTCAAGGGACATGCCGTCGCCAGCAGCACGGCTGGTTTATTGTCGCCCGGCCAGTTACCGGCGTGGCTGGTTACGGCGAATAGCATAGGTGTTGTGCTCAAGCTGGCGAGTAGTGAGTCGCCGATGGTAGTTAAATGGTTGGGCGCAGAACCCGTCAGTTTGCCGGCAAACCCAGAGGTATTGGTTCCCGTAGCGCCCCTTGCTGCTGAGGAGGACGAAAGCTTTATCGAAAGCGAGCCTCGCGGTAAGGCGACTGAAGCGATTCATGTTGCGATAAAGGCGCATGCGCCGCTGCTTGGTAAGGTCGCGTTGGTATCGGTGTTTATCAATCTCATTGCCGTCATGTCATCGCTGTTTGCAATGCAGGTATACGACCGAGTTGTTCCTAATTTTGCCTATGCCACGCTGTGGTTTTTGGCAATTGGTATGGGCGTGGCCTATGTATTTGACGTTATTTTTAAGCTGGTGCGCCTAAAAATTATGGACGCGACCGGCAAGCGCCTGGACGAGGCACTGTCGCTCTACATATTTGAGCGCTTGCTGGGCCTAAAGTTAGATCGACGCCCGAGTCGTCAGGGCTCACTTGTCGCACAGGTCAGGGACTATGAATCGGTGAAGCAGTTCTTTACCTCGTCCACGGTGTTCTCATTGGTTGACCTGCCTTTCGTTGGTTTGTTTGTCGCGGCGATTTATATGATAGCTGGCCCGGTTGCTCTGGTGCCGTTGGTATTTGTGCTGTTAAGCACGCTAATTGGTTTGGTGGCTTACAAGCCACTGGCGCGCATTCAACAAGAAAATAACGACGCCGTTGTGCGCCGCCAGGGAATGCTCTATGAGGCGGTGTCCAGCGGTGAAGTAATAAAATCCCAGGGTGGAGAGGCAAAATTTAGTGACGCCTGGATTAACGCGACACGGGAAACCTGCGACCGCGGTGAAGAGCTTAATTACGTGTCGTCCGTGGTGCAGATTGTCACGGCGTTCTTTCAACAGCTCTCTTACGTGGCCATTATTATTACCGGTGTATATGTCATTGAGACTGGCGAACTCACTATGGGCGGTTTAATTGCCTGCTCAATTTTGGGCGGGCGGGCGCTGGCAAGTATCTCTGGTATATCCGCCCTGCTGGTGCGTTGGCACCATGCCAAGTATTCCCTGCAAGTGCTTGATCAAGTGCTGTCCTGCCCGAGTGACCTGGATACCAAGCGCGAAGCGAATACCCATGCCCTGCCGCTGGACCTCGAACTGGTTGATGTGAAGTACGCCTATACGGGGTCGCAGCTACCGCAGTTCAGTGCTGAAGCGCTACGCATTAATGCAGGCAGTAAAGTGGCCGTGTTGGGTCGCAATGGCTGTGGAAAATCGACGTTGTTGAAATTGTTTGCAGGTATTGCCACGCCAAATCAAGGTGAGATCCGTATCGCCGGTCTCGACTACGAGCATTGTCGGCAGAGTTGGTTGCGTGAAGTCATTGGATACCTTCCCCAAGAGCCGAAATTGATTTCCGGGACCTTGCTCGACAACCTGACCCTCGGGATGAGTATGCCCAGCGAAGACGAGATCGTCGCCGCACTTGAAAAAACAGGGCTGCTCGATGCTGTGCAGCGCCACCCGTTGGGTTTGCAGCTTCCAATCACTGAAGGCGGGGCAGGTATGTCGGGCGGACAGCGACAGGCTGTCGGGCTAACGCGGCTAGTACTTCAAAATCCCAAAGTTTGGTTGCTTGATGAGCCCGCGGCCAGCTTGGACTCAGTACTAGAACAAAAAGTTATCGATATTATCCAGGGGTTGCCCCGTGACACCACGGTAATCTTTACAACTCACAAGCAATCCTGGGTGAGTTTGGCGGATCGCGGATTCATTATTCATAACGGCGAAATCGTCAAAGAACTGCTTGCGGATGCATCGGCACCCGCTGTGCAAAACCAAGCTCAAAAAGCTGGCAGCCAAAACGGCCCGGGTGTTGTAAATGTAGGGGGTGGACAATGATATCCGCAGAGGACTTATTCTCACGCTCTCGTCCCATCAATATTGGCGCAGCCGGGCGAATGCTATGGGTAATGGGGCTGACCGTTGTGGCCAGTGTCGCTTGGGCGAACTGGGCAGTACTGGATGAGCAGGTAAGGGCCAGTGGCGAGGTGATCGTTTCTAGTCGTTCGCAAATCGTCCAGGTGGTGGACGGTGGTGTTCTGCAAAGTTTGAATGTGAAAGAGGGTGAGTTGGTCAATGCCGGTGACGTTCTGGCAGAGCTGGACCGCACGCGTTTTGCCGCCAATGCCGCTGAGACCCGCTCCAAAGTGCTGGATCTAACGGCAAACGTGGAACGCTTACGCGCTGAGCTCAACGGCACGCCGCTGAAATTTAGTGATGCCGTAGCAAGGGAAAGCGACCTCGCCGACCGACAAAAGAACCTGCATACGAGGCGCCTCCGTCAGCAGCGCGAAGAGCGAGTCAGCGTTAAAAAATCACTGCGACTTGCACAGGAAGAGCTAAGCGCTTTGCAACAGTTGGCGCGCACTGGTGATGCCTCTCAGTCAGAAGTGTTATCGGCGCGACGCCAAGTGGTTGAGCTCACTGCTGAGCTTACTAACAGGCAAAATGAATATCGCCGCGACGCGCAAAAAGAACTGGCGAGCACCCAGGCAGAGTTAGAGCAAACATTACAGATCTACAAGCAACGCCAAGAGGCGTTGGCGGCTACCATTATTCGTGCGCCGATGTCGGGCAGTATTAAAAATATTCGCATTACAACCTTAGGGGCGGTGCTTAAAGCGGGCGATGAGCTGTTGCAGATTGTGCCCTCAGATGAGCCCTTGCTAATAGAGGTGCGAATTTATTCAAAAGACGTGGCGTTCGTCAGGCCGGGGCTTAGAGCGAATGTGAAGTTAGATGCTTATGACTCCAGTATCTATGGCGCGCTGGAAGGTGAAGTGGTGTATGTGAGTCCTGACACGATTGATGAAGATCTGCGTCAAAATGAAGACCCTTACTACCGGGCGCAAGTAAAGATCACCCAGTTACCTGAAAGAAAGGGAATAGAACCAATAGAAGTGATACCAGGTATGACAGCAACGGCGGAGATTATTACCGGTCATAGAACCGTTGCGCAGTATATTCTTAAGCCCTTGCGCCGCGGCAGTGCTGAAGCGTTAACGGAGCGCTGAAAAAGTTTTATTATCTTGTAGCGTTTTTATGGCATTGTACTATGCTATAAAAACCCTAAAAATAAAGTGTGGTGTCGCTTTAAATATTAAATTAGATTGTTAATAGTGCATCATTAAAGTGCGCTGTAACAAACTGGAAAGCGAAAAGATTTAATTAAAGATAAAATCTTTCGAGCAGCTTTGCTGGGTATTGACGTGTTGACAGCGCTGACGTACCTTTCAAACTCGAAAAAGTTTATGTCAAGCCGGTACTCGTACATACCGGCGTTACGCAAGTCTGTTTCAAGGATTGAGTACAGCGCGTGACACGGCAGGCAGGATGCCTGCTATTGACCAGGATACTGATTGCAAAATCAGTTGCTGTAGAGATTCCGGCGGATGTCGGATAGTACTCGTACCCAGGGAGATACAAATGAAAAAGCAAGGAACGCGTGAGCAAATTACAGTGGATGTGGATACGACTGCTGTCGACACATTGTCTGCCGAATTGGCAGCTGCTGTAGCCCCCCAAGCCGATCTAGAAACCGCACCTGTAGAAGGCCTCTTCGACGATGAGAAGAAGCTGGAAGAGGAAGTGGCGCTTAGCGAAGGCGCAATTCAAACTGAAGCCGTAGAAGTTGCTGCTGCCGACAATGGCGTTGCGGCAATGGTTCTGGCTGACACCAACGCACAGTCATCTGGCGGCGCATCAACCGGTGGTTCGTCCGGCGGCTCAGTGCCTACTGGCGTGTGGATCGGTGCCGGTGTCCTCGGTGCTGCGGCCATTGTTGCCGCCTCAGACGACGATGACGACGACAACGGTAGCAAGTCCAGCACACCGGCAAACCGTGCTCCAGAGGCAGCTGCCAGTCAGGCGGTGAGTGTTGACGAAGGTGACTCAACCGTTATCTCCATCAATGCAACCGATGCGGACGGCGATTCACTGACTTACTCGCCCACTAACCCCGCAAACGGCTCTTTAACTGTTAACGGCAGCAACCAATTCACCTACACCCCCGATGCTGGGTTCAGTGGCACCGACAGCTTCGATGTGGTGATTTCGGACGGTAAAACCAGCATTACTCAAACGGTAAATATCACCGTTGACCCAGCGGGTAATGGCGGCACTCCAGGCGCTTATCAGCTGACCAGCGGCACTGATGTTGCTACGGCTGACGTTTTCGATGCCCCTATGGTATTTGTTCCAGACGGCTCTGACCGCATCTTGTCTCTGCAAGATGAAGACGTGCTCACAGGTACAGCTGGTAAAACCGACAATACCTTGAATGTCACCATGGGTAATATCAACGCCGATGAAGGGACAACAGGTGTTGTTACACCTAAGCTGATCAATATTCAGAATATCAACATTGATTGGACTGGTAGCACCACGACACTGGATTTACGTAACTCCGATTCGACCCAAAAGATCAATATTGATCGTGTTACTCAAGATGCTGGCTCAGTCTTGGTGGACAATATTGGTACGCCTGCGGGCGATCTGCGCGTTTCTAATTCAGCGTCTGATAACGTCAATGTACTGTTCCGCTATAAGCAAGGTGTACTGACCGATGGTAATGCGCCTGCACGGGAACTGGATATTGAGCTGGATGATGTTCTGGCAAATGCTGTTATGCAAAACGCTCGCGGCGCGGGTGCTTTTGTTGAAGGTTTTGAGACAGTAAACCTCAATGCCATCAATGGCGTTGATATCAATAACTTCACCGTCAACGAAATGGAGTCATTGATTTTAACGGGTAGCGGCAATCTGGATATCGTAAGTCTTACGCCAGTTCAGCCAGTTACGTCCACTGAGTACATGTCCTTGGGCGCTCCCGGTATCAACAACCCTGCGGCGGTAGGCTTGCTGAACCTTGACGGTACTGCCTTTGCCGGTGATATGAACATCGACATCAGCAGCTCACTGGGTGGTTTTGCCGACCCGTCTAACTCCGGTGCGATCGTACACGGTGTGGTTAAAGGTGGTGCAGGAGATGATACTTTCTACACCAGCGCTGCAGTAGCGGCAACAACGCCTTCAAACCGTGATGTGATTGATGGCGGTGCAGGCAACAACACGCTGTGGACTACCAATAATATTGCTGGTAACGCTTCTATCAGCAATATCCAAAACCTTGAGCTGCGCCAACAAGGTGGTGCTCACACTGTTGACTTCGATGCATTCGATGCCAGCTTGAGCAGTGTGTTGATGCGTGATGAGCAGGGCTTCGGTGGTGGGGTGTTCAACCTCATGGATCTGAACGCAAACCTGGCGGAGAACGCCTTAACTCTGCGTCATGGTGCAAGCTTTACCGGTGCGCCAACAGTTAATGCTTTGCTCAAAGATGCAACGGGCAATAATGACACTATTGCAATCACGGTAGAGAATGATCTGAATACCCAAACGGTATTTAATTACACTCTGAACTTTGATGGCGACAACCTTGATAATGACAGTGATCTGCAGGACGGTCGTGTTGAGAATGTGACCATTCACGACAACGATACTGAGAGCAACACGGTAACGCTGACTAAGGCGCAAGAGCACACTGGCACAATCACCTTGGACGGTGGTGTTGCGGGTCAGACATACACCGTAGCCAACCCCCTTGTTGCCAAGGTTATTGAGGCGTCTGCTCAGAAGAGCGACCTTCGCCTGACCGTGGGTGATAACGTCGCGCCGATCAATACTGTGGACCAGGACATTCGCCTGGGCTCTGGCGACGATATTCTGACGTTTATGAATATCGACGACTTTACCGGTGGCGACAAAATCAGTGACGCTGGTGGTAATGACACAGTTCGCGCTGCTTTCAGTCAAGACAGTAACCTGACTCTGACTGATATCGAGAACCTGCACATCATCGCTAACCAAAACGTAACACTGGGCATGGCCAACGCTGATGTTGATAACTTGGTTATCTTGGCGGATATCGCTGCCGATGGTGACCCAGATGCTTCTCCGTTGACGGCTGAGCCATTCAATATCCCCGGTGTACAAACTACCGATGTTATTACTCTCACTGACACCAAGCTGACAGAGCTGAACTTCTCTGCCGACTTGGATACCTTTGACGGTAATAACAATCCGAATAACCTGGTAGACGACAACGAAGTGTTCAACGCAACCTTCAACGGTGTAACGCTGCAAAACAACAGCGCCAATGCCCTGACCGTAAACATCAACTCCGCTTTGGACTTCGTTGATGCAGGTGCTCAGAGCTACACCCTTGGTCAGTTGACTGCTCACGGTGTTACCGGCATGGACATCAAGGTTGCCGATGAAGACGTAGAAAGCGCGATCAGTGCTTTCAACTCGCCAATGACGACCATCAACAATATCTACGCGAAAGATATGGCCTCTTTGAGCGTGAGTGCTCAGGGTGACGTCAACCTGGGTGTGGTATCGGGCGCACCGCTTAACAACTCACTGAACAGCTTTGATTCAACCGCTGTGGGTGGGGATGTTACTGCGCGTGTTATTTCCTTGGGCAACAATGCCACTGTTTCACTGGGCAACGGTGACAACAACTTTGACGCGCTTGGCTCGGCCGGTAACAGCATCAAAATTGTGGCTGGTAATGGCGACAATATGATCCAGGGTTCTGCACAGTCAGACCGCATCACAACTGGCAGTGGTTGGGACATGGTGGCGGGTGACCGCGGCAACAACGTCATTAACACCGGTGCTGGTAACGATACTATCCAAGCTAAAGACGGTAACGATACCTACGATGTAGGTACTGGTATTGATAGCGTGGTTGATAACAACGGCACGGGCATCAATGCGACCTTGGCAACAACTACCGTTGCATTGGGTGGCGGTGTAACCAGCGTCAAGCTTCACACTGGTGGTGGCGGTGTAACCACTGACCAAATGCTGGCAGTTGGCGATGGTTCTAACCTGAGCGTGCGCTGGACTGGTGACAACTTGCAGACCGCCTCTGCGGTACTCGACGGTAAGTTGGCTGAAGTGAATGCTAATACCACTACTGCAAACGCCGACCTCTCTATCTACCAAGGGGTAGGTAACTACACCTTTAACGGTGGTGTGGGCAACGACGTCGCGATGTGGAACGGTTCTGGCGCTGCTAGCAGCCTCACCTTTAACGGCGGCTCTGGCAACGATGCCGCTGTGGGTAGCATCAATAACGATATCTTCACTGGTGGCACCGGCGCAGATAAATACGTTATGCAGGACTCGTCTGTTCTAGATGGCCGAATTGACACCATCGTCATTGCCGATGGCGAGTCTACGGCTTCTGCCTGGGATGTGGTTGTTGGTTTCGACGCATCATCAGGTGCGTCAGCACTGGGTACAGTGGCGGGTAGCCTGACCGCTGGTAGCGATGTCCTGGATCTGGCTTCAACGCTGATCTCTGCACCAGTAGCAGCTGTGAACGGTACCAATGCCGGTGCAGCGAAGTCCCACAGCATTGCCGCGAACGGCTTGGTAACCTTCGATAACGTCGATGGTTATGTTGCCGATCAAGGTGTGGGTACCGGTGCAGGCCAGATCAGCTTGACTGACGCCCTGTCTTACCTGGCAGCTAACTTGAACGGCACCAACGAAACGGTTGCCTTCCAGTACGATGCCGATGGCGATGGCTTCATCACTGCTGTTGATAGCACCTTCGTATTCCAGGATGGCGCGACCGACACAGTTGTTGAGCTGGTAGGTGCCTATACGGGTATCGAGGCAGTAGGTACAGGTACTATTGGCGTTATCGAAATCGGTTAATTCCGACTACCCCTCTCAGCGCTGCTTGTCGGTGCTGACGCGAGAACCCGGCTTCGGCCGGGTTTTTTTATGGGAGCCATAAAGGCTAAAGATTGCCGGACTATTAATATAGGGCTCCGCTATAAGAATTTTAACTAGCTGTTATCTCTGGCTTTTAGGGGCTTGCTATGTGGGCATGAAGATTGCTTTTTAGTTGGTTGCCAAGTAATGGTTGTTGGAAATATCTAGAGAAATCCGTGGAGTTAAAAAATGATAATTCCCTATGGGCAGGATAATAGCCGTCATTTTTCTGAGCTGTTTACGCAGTCAACGAATAGGGAGGAGCTCTCTGATAGTTATGCGTCGCTATTGAAGAATTTGAATGAAAAGCGCACCGCAGAATTAGCAGCAATACAGTCCTCCGTAAAATCGTCCGGGAATGCTTTGGAGCCGAGTAAAGACGTGTGGCAACGAGAAGATGCTGTAAATGTTGATTTTCACCGCGCCGCTGTCGAGCTGCGCCTTGAGTATGGGCGTTCACGAATAGCGCTGGATGCGAAGGATGAAGAGGATGGCAGGATGGTGGTGCGAACGCCGGAGCAACTCGGTCGCGCCGTGTCTCAATATGCTGATGAGTTGCGCAATGATTTGTGGCAGCGGAGCTTGGCCAGGGAAAGCGAAATGGCAAGGCAAATTTCGTCTGGGACGGTTACCAGTTTAGAGCGCATAGAATTGCGGGAGCAGGTCGCCGCTCGCGAATTACAAGACCGCATGAGGGTTGATCAGCAGGTTAGAGACTATAGAGATCGCCTGTACAACGAAATGCTGGCGTCGCAGAGGTAAAGAGATGTCGGTATAGATTTGCGATGACGAATCTTACTTAATCGTAGCATTGAGGCAATGCCTTAAAGCTGGTAAATTTGTTGCGTCAAAGTATTAGTGCTTTGCTATAAATTAATAAGCAGCAGTTTACTTGGAAGCGCGTTTAAACGTGCTGGAAAGTGTCTCAATGGTTTTTTTAAATACGACTAATGAGGTGCTTGGAAGGTAACAACGGATTGTAAACAGTAAAAAAGGAATTTTAATCATGGCGCAAGCTCAAACCATTACCATTGATGGAAAAGAATACGACTTGGAATCACTGAGTAGTGAAGCCAAAAATCAGCTTATGAATGTGCGAGTGGCCGATCAAAAGATCGCGACAACTCAACAGGATTTGGCAGTACTGCAAACAGCCCGCAATGCCTATGCTCGCGCATTGTCAGAAGCCCTGCCAAAAGTGAATCAATAATCGCTTGTGTAAGCCGAGTAACAAAGCCGCTGTAGCGGCTTTTTTTATGGCTCGTTGTTCGTGGGGCGCCAAGCCGCTTGCCTCTTGCCATTGCCTTGCCCCCACCCTACACTGACAAACTCTTGTCGGGGCGCCCGTCACGGCCAAATCGGCCAGGGCTGAGATCGCATAGCGAGTCCCGTTGCACCTGATCTGGATAATGCCAGCGTAGGGAACAAGGTCGCCTCAGTCATATTCCGTCTCTACTGACGATCTGCTCCCTGTGTTTACAACACTGAGCGCCTACGTGCGCGGGGGGAATAATGAGTTCATCTGAATATCCGTTGCTGCGTGAAACTGCGCAAGTCGATGCCGCTGCCGTTGAGCCCCTGCCGGGTTCGTCAAAGATTTATGTTGAAGGGAGCCGTTCTGACCTCCAGGTCCCGATGCGGGAAATCAAGTTGACGGCGACGCCTGTGCAAGACCCTGACGGTTCCACTCGCTTGGAGCCCAATGCGCCGGTGCGGGTTTACGATACGTCTGGTCCGTACACTGATCCCGCGGCGAGCATTGATATTCGCAAGGGCTTAGCGCCAATTCGCGAGCAGTGGATATTGGATCGCGATGACACCGAGCTGCTGAGCAGTGACAGCTCTGAATATACCCGTCAACGCGCCGCTGACTTGAGCCTTGAGCAGCTGCGGTTTGACCTAAAGCGCCGCCCGCGTCGCGCGAAAGCGGGTCAGAACGTTAGCCAAATGCATTACGCTAAGCGCGGCATCATCACACCCGAGATGGAATACATCGCCATACGAGAAAACATGGCACTGGCGCAGGCGCGTGAGTCGGGGGAGTTGGCGGTGCAGCATCCGGGACAATCCTTTGGGGCGAGCATTCCCAAAGAAATTACCCCCGAGTTTGTTCGCGACGAGGTCGCTCGCGGTCGCGCCATTATTCCGGCCAATATTAACCACCCTGAACTGGAGCCGATGATTATCGGCCGTAACTTCCTGGTAAAGGTGAATGGCAATATCGGGAATTCCGCACTGGGTTCGTCCATTGAGGAAGAGGTTGCCAAACTCACCTGGGGCATTCGCTGGGGTGCAGACACCATGATGGATTTGTCGACGGGCAAAAATATTCATGAGACCCGCGAGTGGATTGTGCGCAATTCGCCTGTGCCGGTGGGTACTGTGCCAATTTACCAGGCGCTGGAAAAAGTCGACGGCATCGCCGAGGACCTCACCTGGGAGATCTTCCGCGATACTCTGATAGAGCAGGCCGAGCAGGGCGTGGATTACTTTACGATCCACGCAGGCGTGCTACTGCGTTACGTGCCGCTAACGGCGAAGCGCGTAACCGGCATTGTGTCGCGCGGTGGCTCGATCATGGCGAAGTGGTGTCTGGCCCATCACAAAGAAAACTTCCTTTACACCCACTTTGACGACATCTGCGAAATCATGAAGGCCTACGATGTGTCGTTTTCGCTGGGTGATGGGCTTCGCCCTGGCTCGGTTGCCGACGCCAATGACGAAGCGCAGTTCGGCGAGCTGCGTACCTTGGGTGAGTTGACCAAGAAGGCGTGGAAGCACGATGTTCAGGTGATGATTGAAGGCCCCGGTCACGTGCCGATGCAGATGATCAAAGAGAATATGGATGAGCAGCTAAAGCACTGTGACGAGGCGCCGTTTTATACACTGGGGCCGCTCACTACTGACATCGCGCCGGGCTACGACCACATTACCTCGGGCATTGGCGCGGCGCAGATCGGCTGGTATGGCTGCGCCATGCTGTGTTACGTCACTCCGAAAGAACACTTGGGCTTACCCAATAAGGATGATGTAAAAACCGGCATCATTACCTACAAAATTGCGGCGCATGCGGCCGACTTAGCCAAGGGGCATCCCGGCGCGCAATTGCGTGATAACGCCTTGAGTAAAGCGCGCTTTGAATTCCGCTGGGAGGACCAATTCAACCTGGGGCTCGATCCGGACACCGCGAGGGAGTTTCACGACGAAACCCTGCCCAAGGAGTCCGCGAAAGTCGCACACTTCTGCTCAATGTGTGGGCCAAAGTTCTGTTCGATGAAAATCACCCAAGATGTGCGTGATTACGCTGCAAAGCTGGAATCAGGCGATATCGAGCAGGAGATGGCGAAAAAGTCTGCCGAGTTTAAAGAGCAGGGTAGTGAAATCTACCACAAGGTGTAGGCGCGCATGAGCGCAATGTCTATTGCCGTTGTTGGTGGCGGTTTGCTGGGGCGCTTGCTCGCCTGGAAATTGCTGCAGCGTGGGCACCGGCTCTGCATCTTTGAGCGCGGCAGTCGCGCTGCCGAGCAGAGCGCGGCGCGCATCGCCGCGTCGATGCTGGCGCCGTACACTGAAGTGGCGAGCGCCGAGCGTCAGGTTTTCGATTGGGGCTTGCGCGCTCTCGCGTGGTGGCCACAGCACATTGCTGAGCTGGGCGAAGCAACCGGCGTGGATATCACATGCCGCGTTGATGGCAGTGTTGTCGTTGCGCACGAACTGGACCAGTCCACACTGGCGCATTTTCTCCAGCAGTTGCAGGCGGTCGTGCCAGATCATTTAGCCGATGTTGAGCAACTTTCTGCGGCGCGCCTCGCGGAACTGGAGCCGGAGTTAGCGGGTCGTTATCGCAACGGTTTGTTCCTGCCTCACGAGGGCTACCTCGATAACAGCGCGCTACTTCGTGCTCTCGATCGCGCCATCGCCGATCTTTCAGGCCAGTGGCACGAGCATGTCGACGTTGCTGACATTGAGCCGGGGCGTCTGTATGCGCAGGGCCGCTGGCAAGATTTTGATTGCGTCGTCGACTGCCGTGGGATTGGTGCCAAGGGACAATTGGCGGGGCTGCGGGGCGTGCGCGGTGAGGTATTGTGGCTGCATGCGCCAGAGGTGAACTTACAGCGCCCAGTGCGCTTGATGCACCCTCGCTACAAGCTCTACATCGCGCCGCGGCCGGATAATCGTTATGTGATTGGTGCCACGGAGATCGAGAGCGAGTCGATGGCGCCGGTGACCGTGCGCAGTCATCTGGAGCTACTGTCGGCGTTGTACAGTTTGCACAGTGGTTTTGCGGAAGCGGAGGTAGAGCATGCCTGGTCGCATTGCCGGCCGGCGATGCCAAACAACTTACCGGTGGTCATGGCTGAGCCGGGCCGTTTGGTAGTGAACGGCCTCTATCGTCACGGCTACCTGCTCAGTCCTCATGTCGTGGAGCAGGCATTGGAAAAATTTGATCAGGGTATGTGTGAACGGGTCCGAGCGTCATGATCGCCGTCAGTGTGAACAATCAACAGAAGCAGTGCGACAAGCAGAAGTCCCTGGCGGCGCTGCTTCAAGAATGGGGCTTCGAAAGTGGCAAGGTTGCGGTTGCCGTAAACGGTGACTTCGTGCCGCGTTCACGCTATGGCGAGCACCGCTTGCGCGATGGCGATCAGCTAGACGTGCTGGCACCCGTGCAAGGTGGCTAGCGCTCGTTTGCTCGAAAATTGAGGAATAAAGCATGTCTGTAGATCGGCAGGACTCGTGGAGCCTCTACGGTAAATCGTTTACCAGTCGCCTGTTGATAGGGAGTGCGCTGTACCCGTCACCGCAGGTGATGTGCGAGGCTATTCTGGCCTCGGGCGCCGAAATTATTACTGTCGGTCTGCGCCGCCAGTCGCCTGAGCAAGGCGGTGGCGAGGCATTTTGGCAGCAAATTAAAAGCCTTGGGAAAACCCTGTTGCCGAACACAGCGGGCTGTCACACCGTAAAAGAGGCGGTGACGCTTGCGCAAATGAGCCGCGAGCTTTTTGAGACGGACTGGTTGAAATTGGAAGTTGTTGGTGACGACTACAATTTGCAGCCGGACCCAATCGCCACCATCGAAGCGGCTCAGCAATTGAGCAAGATGGGCTTTAAGGTCTTCCCGTATTGCACTGACGACCTGGTTGTATGTCAGCGTCTGCGCGATGCCGGCTGTGAAGTGCTGATGCCCTGGGGCTCTCCAATTGGTACGGGTAGGGGGTTAATGAACCCCTACAACTTACAAACCATTCGTGAGCGCTTGCCGTCGCTGCCGTTGATCGTGGATGCAGGCATCGGTAAACCGTCTCATGCCGTACAGGCAATGGAGCTCGGATACGACGGCATATTGCTCAATACCGCGGTTGCCCAGGCCAGTCAGCCGGTCACCATGGCCGAGGCGTTTCGCGATGCACTCTCTGCGGGCCGCAAAGCGTATCGCGCAGGAACTATGCCAGCTCGGCAAACCGCCTCGCCGTCGACACCGACGCTAGGTATGCCGTTTTGGCACCAATAGACATCACCGCGGCGCGAGGCCGGTACCGATAGCAAAGCACTGCTATTATCAGTGGTAGGCGGGTGTCGCGCCCCAATCCATTTCAGCATAGGAAGGCTTCATGTTAACGATCCATCATCTTGGTCTCTCTCGTTCAGATCGAATTATTTGGTTGGCGGAGGAGCTCGGTCTGGAGTATCAGCTGGTCAAACATGACCGCGACCCAGAGACATTCCGTTCGCCACCGTCGCTTTGGGAGGTCAGCCCCATGGGGAAAGCACCGGTCATAGAAGATGATGGTCTGGTGATCCCGGAGTCTGGCGCCATCGTGGAATATTTGCTCGACAAGTATGGCGAGGGCCGGCTGCGGCCGGCCGCGGAGACACCGGAATATATTGAGTATCTGCACTGGCTTCATGCGGCTGAGTCAACGCTGATGACGCCGGTGCTGATGAATATGATCGCCGGTATGAGTGGCGTGGATAACCCGGCCTACAACAGTTTTGTGCACGGTGAATTCGATACGGTACTCGGGTACATGGAGAAGTTGCTGGCGAATAGAGAGTACATCGCCGGTGAATTTAGCGCTGCCGATATTATGGTGGCCTTTCCGCTGATGATGCTCGATTCGCCCTTGATTCCAGGGCCGGCGGGCGGCGATGTGCTTGGCCCCTACGCCAATATTCAGGCGTATCTATTGCGCCTGCGCGACCGACCAATGTGGCTCAAGGCCGAAGCCATATTTCGTCCAGAGTAGGGAAACCCCACGGTTAATCAGAGGAAAAAAGGCCTTATGGCGAGTCATTCAAAGCCCATTGCATGGACGATTGCCGGCTCAGATTCCGGTGGCGGAGCCGGTATTCAGGCGGACTTGGCCAGCTTTCACGATTTTGGCGTGCACGGCTGTTCAGTGGTTACGGCATTAACTGCGCAAAATAGTTTTACGGTTGGGCATGTGGCTATTACGCCGCGTCGAGCGCTGGCTGCGCAAATTAATGCGCTCGACAGTGACCTGCAGGCGGCGGCGATAAAGCTGGGAATGCTCGGCGGCGAAGATGTTGTTGAGATGGTGGCAAAGTACCTGGCTGACTATCGCGGCTTTGTGGTTTGCGACCCCGTTATGGTGTCTACCAGTGGCGGTCAGCTGATGGAAGACGGTGTCAGCGAGGCGCTGATCGAAAAAATCTTGCCGCGCGCCGACCTGCTGACCCCAAACATCAGCGAAGCCGAAACCCTGCTCAACCGTGAGATTAACTCCCCGGCTGACGTAGAGCGTGCCGCCCAGGATATCGTGGTGTTAGGCGCCCGTTCGGTGCTGCTAACTGGCGGGCACCTGAGCACCGATGATGGCTGTCGTCACGACTATTGGACCGATGGCGAGAGTGGCTTCTGGCTGAGTGGCGAAAATATCGACACACTCAATACCCACGGCACTGGCTGTACGCTATCGTCGGCGATAGCGGCGCTGATCGCTCGTGGCTACGAACTGGCTGATGCCTTAGTCATTGCTAAGGCCTATGTCAGTCAGGGACTGCGTTTGGCTGTGCAGCTCGGTGGTGGCCCCGGCCCGGTTGTACACCTGGGCTGGCCTCAGCGGCTGGAGGACTTTCCTCGTTTGAGTCGGCAGTTGCCCGCCGCGCCGATTCAGGCGTTTCCCGATTGTGGCGGTGAACTGGGTTTGTACCCGGTGGTGGACAGCAGTGAGTGGCTGGAGCGCTTGCTGCGTGCCGGTATTACAACGATCCAGTTGCGGATTAAAAACCCCGAGCAGAGCAATCTCGATGAGGAAATTCGGCGCGCTGTTGCACTGGGCCAACAATACAGCGCGCGGGTGTTTATTAATGATTACTGGCGCCAGGCGATTGACGCCGGCGCCTATGGTGTACACCTGGGGCAGGAAGACCTGGATATTGCCGACATCGGCGCGATCGCCGCTGCTGGCTTGCGCTTGGGTGTGAGCACGCACAGCTACTATGAAATCGCTCGTGCCCATGCGCTGTCACCCAGTTATATCGCGATTGGCCCGGTCTATCCGACGACCAGTAAGGTGATGCGCTTTGGGGCTCAGGGCCTGACTCAGCTTAAGCGTTGGGTCGATATCCTGTCGCCGAGTTATACCCTTACTGCGATAGGTGGGATCGACCGCCGCCGGGCCCCCGACGTGCTGGCGACGGGCGTTGGGAGCTGTGCGATGATCACCGCGATTACCGAGGCGGATGACCCTGAGGCGGTGGTCGCCGAATTACTGGCGCTCCACTAGCGAAGCTTAGCAAGGTCGGTGTAAAAGTAGCGGTATAAGGCGCTGTGCTCCTCTTCGGGGGTTTGGCGCCAGCCATAGACCTTGGGCTTCTCGCGCTCGATCACCAATGTACCGAACAACAACCAATCGTAGATCGCCAACAGGTTGCATAGGTTGCTCCCTGAATTTTTGCCACGGGCATGGTGATGGTGGTGCTGTGTCGGGAAGGTGAAAATGTGGCAAAGGGCATACATGCTATTTCTCACCCAAGCCCAGCGGTGGTTGAGGAAGTACAAGTCATAGTTCCAGTTCACGTGGTTGTGAGCCGCCCACAGGCCTTTGAACAGCGTGCCGATAATAAACACCTCTGTGAGCCCCAGGTATAGAGCCAAAAACTGGAACCAGTAATTGGGCATGATGAACCACCACAGCCAGTGCTCCACAAAGGTCTGCGTCACCGTTAATTGCCCCTTGCCGTCGTTACCGCCCGACAAATGGTGCGGGCGATGGCCGATCTTATAGAGGCCTTGCAGGCGTTGTAGCCAGCGCGATTTGGGCCGGCGGGCGTGGGCAAACCAGTGTCCAAGGCCGTGAAACAGTTCCTCTAAGGCGATGTAGCCGATGAGTGTTAGCCAGAAGTAATCACTTACCAACCAGCTTAGGCCGCCCTGATACTGAGGGATGATGAGGCCAGCGATCCAAGCGATGCCAAACAGAAGTGCTGGCCGTTGGATAAGCACCATGCCGGCGGCACTCAGTCCCGCCATTTGCCAATCTTCCTTGCTTTTGCGCTCGGCGCGGGCGCGGCCACTGAGCCATTCCCATAGGGCAAAAACAATTATAAATAGTGTCACGAAATGCGCAGGTTGCAGTGTCATGGCAGCTCCTTGTTACTGTTATATGCGGCTGATGTAGACAGGTTACGGGATTTGAGGTATTTGTAAATTTGATAATTTATATACCTAATATTTATGAAGCTGAATTTACGCTCGATCGACCTTAATTTGCTCACGGTGTTTGAGGCCCTGCTGCGCGAACAAAACTTGTCTCGGGTGGCGGAGCAACTCGGCATGAGCCAGCCCGCTGTCAGTGCGGCCTTGCAGCGCTTGCGGCTGACCATGAAAGACGAGCTGTTTGTGCGCACCCGCAGCGGGATGCGGCCAACGCCACGGGCGATTGCCGCTCAGGCGGCCGTCGCCGAGGCCCTCGCACTGATTTCTGAAGCGCTTAGCGTGGAACAAGTGTTCTCACCTGCCACCGCCGAGCGGGAATTCAGCCTGTTGGCTGACGGCTACATGGAAATGGCGGCGCTGGGGCCGCTGCTGCGCGCATTGCAGGGTTCAGGAGAGGGTCTGCGCTTGCGCAACGAGGTGCTGGACCAGCAAGACGTGGCCAAAGCCTTGTCTCGCCTGGAGTACGATGCGGTGATCGACTTTGTGCGGATCGAATCGGATAAAGTCTGCTCGGCGCTATTGGGTGAGCAAGAGCTGGTAGTGATTGCCGCCGGTGCCCACCCGCGTATCGCTGGCAGCCTGTCTGCGCAACAGTATTTTGCAGAGGGCCACATTTTGCTGCGCCAGCGCAGCCGTTACCGCAGCCAGCTTGAATTGGCACTGGGCGGGCAGAAGCTCGAGCGCCGGGTCGACCTTCATGTTCAGCACTTCGCGGCGATGCCGTCGGTGGTTGAGCAAACCGATGCCCTGGCGTCTATGCCCCGCGAACTCGCCAGGCGATACGCTGCGGCCTACGATATTCAGGTTCTGCCCTTTCCATTGCCGGTGCCGCCGATACCCGTCTGGCTGATGTGGCCACTAAGCCTGAACGGCGATGCAGGGCACCGTTGGTTTATTGAGTTACTTCGGCGTCAGCGATTGCCGGGTGCTGGCTAAGCTGTGGAGATAACGTATCGACCTGCGCTGTGTGGGTGCTACTATGGCGCGTAGCCAAACACAATAATCAGACAGAGCCATTTTTGAGATCGCGCGTATGAAACAGCTGGCGATAATTGCAGTTTTAATGGTGGCGGCTACGACAGCCAGCGCCAGCGAGTTGATTGTGCGCGGACTATTTAAAAACGCGGTGCTGCTGGAGATCAATGGCCAGCAACAATTAGTGCGCACCGGCAGCAGCCACCTGGGTGGGGCCAAAGTGCTGTCGGCGAATTCGCGATTTGCTCAGGTGCGCTATCAAGGCAAAACCCACCGCCTCACACTCAATAAACGTATTGGCACACTGTATGTCGAGAGCGAGCGCCAGGAGGTGGTGTTGCAGCGCAACAGCAATCGAGAATACCGAACGCGCCTGCAGATCAATGGTCGCAGCGCCGAGGCGGTGGTGGATACCGGCGCCACCAAAGTAGCAATGAGCGCTCGCCATGCCCGCCAATTAGGTATTCGCTACGACGACGCGCCAGTGGTTAGTATTGCCACCGCGTCTGGTGTCAGCCGCGGTTTTGCGGTGAAGCTGGACAAACTGGCGGTAGGCGGCATAGAGCGCCACCATATTCCCGCTGTGGTGGTGGATGGTGAATACCCCCATGTAATACTGCTGGGAATGAGCTTTCTAGAGCATGTCGATCTTCAAGAACGCGGCAGTATTATGACCTTAAGTGCCCCCTAGGGCCTGTTAACACTAATTGAGATGCAC